>CAYFSW010000096.1:0-13156 GCA_964345885.1 uncultured Gemmatimonadota bacterium
TTATCGCCCAGTGGCCCGTGCCCGTACTGCCCGGCGACACCGCCGACTCGCTTGCCGCCCGTGTCCTCAAGTACGAGCATCGGCTCTATCCCGCCGTGCTCGGCGCTCTGGCCCGCGGCGAGGTCGAGCAGCTGCCCGACGGCCGGGTGCGAAAGAGCGGCTTCGTTACCGGAGATGTCGGATTTCAGTTGACCGAGGAGGGGGCCTGTCTCGACAGCGTCGGGCCGGCTTGGAAGCGCTAGAACAAGAGGAGGGGACCTTTGCCACGCGCCGTGCTGAGTGTCTACGACAAGACGGGCATCGTCGAGTTCGCCCGCGGGCTATCGGAACTCGGCTACCAGATCGTTTCCACCGGCGGCACCAGGCGAAAGCTGCGCGAGGCCGGGGTTGAAGTCACGGGGGTCAGCGATGTAACCGGCTTTCCCGAGATCATGGACGGGCGGGTGAAGACGCTGCACCCGGTCATCGCCGGCGGCATTCTGGCGCGCCGCGGCAACAAGAGCGACATGAAAGAGCTCGCGAAGCAGAAGATCGAGCCCATCGATGTCGTCGCCGTCAACCTCTATCCGTTCGAGGAGACGATTGCCAAGCCGGACGTCACGCTCGGCGATGCGCTCGAGCAGATAGACATCGGCGGACCGACCATGCTGCGTGAAGCGGCAAAGAATCACCCCGACGTCACCGTGATCTGCGATCCCGCCGACTATGAGGACGGGCTGGCGAAACTCAAAGCAGGCGACGTCGATCTCGAGTGGCGGCGCGCACTCGCGGTCAAGGTCTTCCGCCACACCAGCGGCTACGATTCGGCGATCTCGCACTACCTGTCGAAGGGCGCCGGCGAGTTTCCGCCCGACTTCTCCGTTCGCCTGCAGAAGATCCAGGACCTGCGCTACGGCGAGAACCCGGACCAGGCGGCAGCGTTCTATCGCATCGCCGACACGCCGGGAAGCAGGGGCGTCGCTTCCCTCGTTCAGCATCACGGCAAGGAACTCTCTTACAACAACATCCTCGACTTGGACGGCGCGCTGATGTCGGTGGCGCCGTTCGCGCGCTCGCAACGACCGGCCTGTGCCGTTATCAAGCATACCACGCCCTGCGGCATCGCCGTCGGCGACACCGTGCTCCAGGCGTATCAGCGGGCGCTCTCCACCGACCCCACCAGCGCCTTCGGCTCTGTAATCGCCTTCACCCACGAGGTCGACGGCGAAGCCGCCGAGACGCTGGCCGAGCTGTTCGTCGAGTGTGTCGTCGCGCCCGGCTTCAGCGATGCCGCGATGGAGCGGCTGACCGCGAAGAAGAACCTTCGCATCCTCAGTTATCCCGACGACGTCGCAGCGTACCTCGCCGACCGCGGACACCTCGAGGGCAACCTCGAGCTGCGTGGCGTCCCCGGCGCCGCGCTCCTCCAAACTCGCTGCGACCCGCCTTGGCCCGGTGAAGACGAGGGCTGGCGTGTCGTGACCAAACGCAAGCCGACGGCGGATGAGATGCGGGACCTCCGATTCGCCTGGGCGGCCATCTGGGGCGTCAAGTCGAACGCGATCCTCCTGGCACGCGATGAGATGGCCATCGGCATCGGCGCCGGCCAGATGAGCCGCGTTGACGCCTCCAAGCTCGCCGGCTTCAAGGCCCAGGAGGCCGGACACAGCCCCGAGAAAGGCTGCGTCCTCGCCTCCGACGCCTTCTTCCCCTTCCGCGACGGAGTCGACGCCGCCGCCGAGGCAGGCGTCACGGCGATCGTCGAGCCCGGCGGATCGATCCGCGATGAAGAGGTCATCGCCGCCGCCGACGAACACAAGCTCGCCATGGTCTTCACCGGACGGAGGCTGTTCCGGCACTAGTGCGCGACCCGGCCCGGCCCAGCGATTCGGGGGCCGGGCCGTGCTCTTCACTCTTCCTCTTGACCGTCTACAGGAGTCGCCCTATCTTCTGTCGAACATCTAGAGGAGACGCCATGACGATCGTCAGGTCCGAGTTACTGCAGGGGACCCTCGACATGCTGGTTCTGAAGATCCTCTCGCTCGAGCCGCTGCACGGGTGGGGGATCTCTGAGCGCATCCAGCAGATGTCGGGCGAGGTTTTCCAGGTTAATCAGGGGTCGCTCTACCCGGCGTTGCGGCGGTTGAAGCGCAAGGGGTGGATCGGTTCCGAGTGGCGGGTAACGGAGAACAACCGGCGGGCGCGCTACTATGCGCTGACGGCGGCGGGGCGCAAGCAGCTTGGGGAGGAGCGGCAGGCCTGGGCGCGCTCGTCGTCGGCGATCGAGCGGATTCTGCAGGCCGGCTACTGAAAGGGTCCGGATCAGAGGAACTATTCCCGATGAGATTCTTGGCATATGTGGCCGAGGCGTTCAACGCGCTGTTTCGGCGCGGCCGGGTGGAGGCGGAGCTGGACGAGGAGGTTCGCTTCCACCTGGAGAGGGAGATCGAGAAGAACCTGCGGGCGGGGATGACGCCCGAGGAAGCGCGCCGGGTGGCGCGGGTTCGGTTCGGCGGCGTGGAGCAGGTGAAGGAGGAGGTTCGGGAAGAGAGCGGAGTGCGGTGGTTGGAGGATGCATTGAGGGACCTTCGCTACGCGGCTCGCCAGCTTCGTCGTAACCCGGCGTTCACGGCGGTAGCGGTGCTCACACTGGCGCTGGGTATCGGGGCGAACACGGCGGTGTTCAGCGTTCTCCACAGCGTGCTCCTCTCACCGCTAGGCTACGATGAGTCTGACAGGCTCGTGCGTATCTTACAGACCCACGAGACGTTCGGAACGGGCGTCTGGGTCTCGGGTCCGGCGTTCCTCGATTATCGCGAGCAACTGGAAGGTGTCGAGAGCGTCGCGGCGATGTACAACTACCGCGAGATGGGATTCACGCTGACGGGGGCCGGGTCGGCGCGGCGCGTCACCATGCTGCCGGTGAGTTCCGACTATTTCGATGTGTATCGCGTGCAACCGATCATCGGTCGCCGGTTTGTGCGGGACGAGGAGCGGGGGTCGGCGCGTGTCGCAGTGCTGAGTCATCGGCTGTGGCAGGCGATCTCAGGGGACGCAGGAGTGCTTGGGCAACGACTGGCACTGGACGGCGATCCGTACGAAGTGATCGGCGTCTTGCCGGCCGGCTTCGTCGATGTGGTGGGCGGCGATGTCGATCTCTGGGTTCCCCTGGAGCTACAAGATCAGAATGCCCGGGAGAACCGTGGCAATCATTATCTGAGCGTCGTCGGGCGACTCAGCTCTGACGTGACGGTCGAGCAGGGGCGTTCCCGACTTCAGGCACTCGCGGCCAGCCAGGCGGAGCTGTATCCCAATGATCACGAGGATTGGTCGGCGCAGATGGTCCCGCTAAGGGACAATCTTGTCGGCCGCTCGCGCACGATGCTCTTTGTCCTGCTAGGAGCGTCTGGCCTCGTCCTCCTCATCGCCTGCGTGAACGTGGCCAGCCTGTTCCTTTCGCGGAACATCGCACGCGAGCGCGAGCTGGCGGTGCGGGCGGCCATCGGTGCCGGGAGGTTCAGACTCACCCGGCAGCTCGTCACCGAGAGCTTGGTGGTCGCGCTCATCGGCGGCGCCGCCGGTCTGGCGCTGGCGCACTGGGGTGTGGAAGTACTCCTGCCGCTGGGTTCTGATGCGGTGCCTCGTTCCGGTGAGGTCTCCTTCGATGGGACGCTCTTCGCCTTCGCGCTGGGCTTAACGCTGTTCACGGTCGTGATCTTCGGTTTGGGGCCGGCGCTCCAGTTCGTCAGTCCAAACCTAAACCGCTCGTTGCGAGAAGATTCGCGCACCGGCACGGGCGGTGCCCGCAGCAGACGCTTGCGGGATGCGCTGGCGACCAGCCAGGTCGCGCTGGCGATCCTGCTGTTGATCGGTGCGGGCCTGCTGATGCGAAGCCTTTTGAGTCTGCAGGCGATGGACCTCGGCATCAACCCGCGCGACGCGATGACCTTCGAGATCCATCTCGGTGGGCCACGCTACGCCGAGCCGGCCGCCCGGATTGCCTTCCACCGGGAATACCAGGATCGGCTGCGTGCCTATTCGGGCTTTCGGGCGGTGGGCGCCGTCTCTAAGCTGCCGGTCTCAGATGTGTACAATAGCTGGACCTTCACATACCTGTCGGCCTCCGGCGAGGTTATGCGACACGGTGGTTACGCCGACTTCAGAGTCATCGAGGGAGACTTCTTCCAGGCCCTGAACATCGAGTTGTTGACCGGCCGGCGCTTCGAGCCAACCGATCACGCCGACGCTCCGTTGGTCGCGATCGTGAACCAGTCGCTGGCGCGCCGCTACTACGAGGGCCGCGATCCGCTGGGACAACAGTTCGCCGTGGCGGGGCGCGTCTGGACCATCGTCGGCGTCGTCAACGATGTCGCTCACGACGGTCGGGGGAACGTGACCAGCAAAGTCTATCTCTCGCACTCACAGTTCGGTGATGACCGCAACTGGGCCTTGACCCAGATAGTCTCGGGCACAACCCCGCGCAGGGACCTTCTTGAGATCGCACGCCAGGAACTCCGTGCGATCGATCCGCAGTTGGTCATCCATAACCCGCGCTCGATGCGAGAGGTGACTGGAAGCGCTATCGCGCAGGAGCGCTTCGCCTTTCTCCTGCTTGCGGTCTTCGCCGCCGTGGCCCTCGCACTCGCCGCCGTAGGCATCTACGGCGTCATGGCTTATAACGTCGGCCGCCGCACCCGCGAGTTCGGTATCCGGCTGGCGCTGGGGGCCTCGGGCAACGACGTGAAGCGAAGCGTGTTCCGTCAGGGGTCGGCAATTGTCGGCATCGGCATTCTGCTTGGCCTGGCCGGCGCCTTCCTGCTCAGCCGGCTCCTGAGATCGATGCTCTTCGGCGTCGGCGCTACCGACCCTCTTACCTTCGTGCTCGTCCCTGTGGCGCTGGCCTCTGTTGCGCTGCTGGCCGGCTATCTGCCGGCGCGCCGGGCAACCAGGGTCGATCCGGTGCGGGTGCTGCGACAGGAGTAGCCGGGGAAAAGCGAACCGGCAGGGCAACTGCGACGGCCCGGCATCGATGCGATCGATGCCGGGCCCTTTAGTGACCGCGGCAGCCCGAGGCTGCGTATCCCCGGCAACTCGATTATCGTTTAGCTGATGAAGAGAACGGCGCGTGCCTACTACGCGGATTTGAAGACGGGCTACTCCGTCAAGATCAGACAGCTAGTGCCGAAGTACGACGAGATGGTCGAGTACATCGTCCAGCTGCTGCACCTTCATGCGCCGCGCCGGGTGCTCGATATCGGTGCCGGGATCGGCAACGTCACGGCGGCGGTACTCGAGAGTATTCCCGCGGCTCGGGTTACGGCTCTGGAGGTTTCGGACGAGATGTTTCGCGAAGCGAGGGCGAACCTAGAGCCCGCCGCCGACAGAGTACGGCTCGTCCATCGCGACATCGTCGATTTCGAGCCGCAGGAGCGCTACGACGCCGTCTTCACTAACCTGGTGTTGCACAACCTCGCGCCGGACGACAGGGGGCGCGTCCTCGAGAAGCTGCACGACTGGTTGGAGCCGTCGGGTACTTTCATCTGGGGGGACTATGTTCGTCATCCCGACGAGCGGGTGCAGGAGTACTTGATCGAGTACAGAAAGATGTTCGCCCGCGCAGCCGGCTGTCCGGAAGAGCTGGTGCAGCAGAACTTCGAGAAAGAAGCGAGCGACGATCATCCCCTCACAATCGAGGAGACGCTGAACGAGGGGCGGGCGGCGGGGTTCAGCCAGGCATTCCCGGTCTGGGCCCACGACATGTTTGCCATCTGCTGTCTACGCAAAGCTGAATCTTCAGACTGACCCGGTAGAATAGGAGGAAGACGTGAAGCCCATACGGCAGTCACTATTGCGTATGATCTGCTGCCTATCAGGTGCCTGGGCCCTCTCCTCCGTACTGGGCGTCGGGACCCCGGCCTTGGCGCAGCAGGGCGCGGGTGCCGCTCAGGTCGAGCCCGAGAAAGCTGCAGCGATCCGCCAACTGCTCCAGGTCACGGAGGCCGCCGAGCTGATGGTGACGTCGATCGAGACCTCGATGCCGGTCCAGAGAGCTGCGAACCCCGAGATTCCGGACGTGTTTTGGGAGGAGTTCGCCGCCCGGCTGCGACAGGACGTAGATCGCTTCATCGAGATACTGATTCCGCTGTACGACAGGCATCTAACGCTCGACGAGATCCGGCAGCTGATCGTCTTCTATGAGAGCCCGCTCGGCAGGCGCCTGGTAGAGGTGCAGCCGACCCTCGCGGCGGAGAGCATGCTCGCCGGGCAGGAATGGGGTGGGCGCCTGAGCATGGAAGTGGCGCAGGACCTCGCGAAGCGAGGGATCGTCATCCCGCGGCGGTGAACGCGCTCGGTGTGCGGTATGCTGCAAACGGCAGGAATGACCCATGTCCGTTGGCTACAGGTTTCTTGACCGAGGTTCGTTCCCGGCCGTCTACCGCACTTTCGTCCGGGCGTTCGCCGATTACGCCCTCGACATGACCTACATGACCGAGGAGCGGATGCTCAATCGAGCGATCAAGAACGGCGTCGATTTCGAGTCGTCTGTCGGTGCCCACTCTGCTGAAGGCATGGTAGGGTTCACATTGATCGGCGTCGATCGGTGGAAGGGCGCGCCGTCGGCTTTCGATATCGGAACCGGCGTCATCCAACGGTTCCGCGGGATGGGCGTAGCGCAGGCGATGTTCGACTTCGCGGTACCTCGGCTGGTGGAGAAGGGGGTGGAGCGGTTCGTGCTCGAGGTGCTGCAGGAAAACGAGCCCGCGATAAGGGCGTATGAGAAATCGGGCTTCGAGATCGTTCGTGAGTTCGACTGCTTTCGGTTGCAGCTCGGTGACGTCGCGGTCTCCACTTCAGCGCAGGGCAGTGTAGCGATCCGGACCGTCGATAGAGATCGCCTCTCGAGTTTCGCTGACGCGCTGGACTGGCCGCCGTCCTGGGAGAACAGTTTCGAGTCGATCCGGCGGATTCCCGACCGGGTGGTGCTCTACGAAGCGGTCAGCGACCGGCGGCCTGCCGGTCTACTTGTTTACTATCCAGGATTGAGCTGGATCATGACGCTCCTGGTCAAACGATCCGAGCGCAGACGGGGTATCGGAAGACGGCTGGTGGGGCACCTGATCGAGAGCATCGGCGATCGGGAGTCGGATGTCAGGGTGGTGAACGTTCAGCGAGACGACCAGGGTACGCAGAGCTTGCTGGCCGGGCTAGGCTTTCGCCGCTACGTCAGCCAGTATGAGATGGAGCTTCAGCTATAGAGGGTGCTCGGTTTACTCACCACCTTCCATTTGGCTTCGAATCCGCTCCAGCATAGTGACAGCGTTCGTGTTGTCCGGGTTAAGCTCTAGAGATTTCTCGTAGTTCTCGATCGCTGACTCCAGCTCACCCGCCTCCATGTAAGCCTCGCCCAGACTGTCGTAGGGATTCCAGGCGTCTGGATATTCCTCGACGTTCAGCTTGAAGATCTCGATCGCTCCGCCGACGCGCTCGCTTCGCATCAATCGATAGCCCAGCGTGTTCAGGACGTACTCATCGAAGGCTTCCGGTGGACTGCTGGCCTTCAACTCGCGGTAAGCTGCGATGCCAGCCTCGACCCCCTCCTCCTCGATGGTCTGCCACACCGTCTCTCGCACGAGCCGTCTCGGGGAGTCGTAGCTTTCGTAATCGAGCCAAGCAGCCGCCGGATGATCGCCGCCCACCGTTTCGGTGAGCAGTGCTTCGAGTATGGAATGGCCGTTCTGGCTGTTGGTAAACCAGATGACCCCCACACCGCGCTCGGGGTAAGTCAGGGTGTAGGCCTTGTAGCCCGAGTTGTCGCCCCAATGCCAGAACGCCCGCCCGCTCTCGTTGTCCTGTAAGCCGATGCCCAGGCCCCAGGTCACGGCGCTGTCCACCTCTATCTGCGGCGTCAGCATCGCGACAGCCATGCTGTCGCTGAGCCCGGTGCCGTTCATCACCGCGATCAGGAAGCGGGCGAAATCGAGCGCCGTGGTATGGAGGGTGGCGGCGGCGTGCCCGCGTCCGGGGCCCGGTTTTCCCTTCCGCGTCACCTCACCGTCCGAATTGTGGGGCAGCGCCAGGTTCGCCTCGAAACGGTCGTCCCAGATGTAGCCGCTACTGGTCATACCGAGGGGCTCGAATACCAGTCGCTCCATCAGAGCCTGCAGCGGCTCACCCGTGATGTGCATGACGGCCCGCTGCAGATAGCCGAAACCCTCACCCGAGTAGCTGAACTCCGAGCCCGGCTCGAGACCGATTGTCAATCGGCCGTTACGCGGTCGCCAATTCGGAAAGCCCGTCGAGTGGGTCAGGACCATCCGCGGCGTGATGAGCCTGTGCCGCTCGTCGTACGCGATATCCTCGTAGTCGTAGTATTCGGCAATCGGGGTATCGAGGTCGATCAGGCCTTGATCGACCAGTTGCAGCACTCCGTGGGCGAAGACCGGCTTGCTGAGCGATGCGGCTTCGAAGACCGTGTTCGCGTCCACCGGCGCGCCGGTCTCGACGCTCTGCACGCCGAAGCCGCGGCTCCAGACAATCGCGCTATCCTTTACTATTGCAATCGAGAGTCCGGTGACCGCGCCGCTGTCCATGAGCGCTGGGACGACGGTCTCTAGCTCGGCCAGGCGTTCCGCCTGCGTGAGAGCGGCCAGGCGATCCGGCGGCTGAGCGCTGCACGACTGGATCCCCAGAACGCTGATCAGGAAGGCCAGCGCGAGCGAGTGCTGTCGGGTCGCTGTCATGGTGACTCCCGGAGTAGTTGTTAGGGGCTCAGATTCTTGGATGCCTGTCGGCCCGCGAAGGTTGTAGGTCTATTGTGCTCGCGTCGCAACCCATCTATCCATGTAGTCGTCTAAACGAATGGAACGCGCCCCGCCATACCATCGGAGGAGAGCCGGAAGTGAGGCTACCCATGAGGCCGTTCCCGTTCTTCGCGATCGCTTTCACACTCGCCCTAACTGCCGCACTCCAGCCGCAGACCGCGCCCGGTCAGATCCAGGCCACCGATCTCGCACTGGCCCGGCCTATAGAGAGACGGATGGCCGCCGGCGAGAGCCACAGCTACCGGGTAGATCTGGACGCCGGGCAGTTCATGTTCGCCGTTGTCGAACAGCGGGGGATCGACGTGACCATCACGGTCTACGGCCCCGACGGCGAGCAGCTCGGCTGGTTCGACAGCCCAGGTCGTGCCTACGGCATAGAGGCCATCGGCGTGGAAGCCGAGGCTTCCGGTACGTACCGGCTCGAGGTTCGGCCCTTCGATGAAGACGCCGAGGCCGGCCGCTACGAGATCGAGCTCGATCGGCTGCAGGCGGCAGCGACGACGCCGGAAAGCAAAGTCGACCGGCTGTTCTTCCGCTGGGACCGGCCGGGCTCGCCGGGCGCGGCGGTTGCAGTGGTGAAGGACGGCGAGGCCGTCTATCAGCGCGGCTTCGGCTTTGCGGATCTAGAGCACGGGATCCCCATCACCACGTCGACGGTGTTCGACATCGCCTCGGTATCGAAGCAGTTCGCCGGCTTCGCTGTAGCCATGCTCGTGAACGAAGGACGAGTCGATCTCGACGCCGACTACCGCGAATACCTGCCCGAGATGCCGAAGTACGAGCACACGGTCACGGTACGACACCTCGTCCATCACACCAGCGGGATCCGCGACTGGACTGACGCGTTGCCGATCGCCGGCGTCCGTTACGAGGACGTCATCTCGTACGATGACATCCTGAGCATGGCCAGGCACATGCGAGATCTGAACTACACACCCGGTGACCGCTACTCGTACACCAACACTGGGTACAACCTGCTGGCGGAGATCGTCGCACGTGTGACCGGCGAACCGTTCGCCGATTGGATGGAGTCGAACGTCTTCGGGCCACTCGGCATGGAGAACACCCATTTCCACGCCGACCACGATCAGATCGTGGCGAACAGAGTCCACTCCTACAGGGTGAACCCTGAGGCTGGCTTCCAAAATGTGGCGAACAACTTGACGGCCGTCGGGTCCAGCTCGCTCTACACGACGGCCGAAGATCTGGTCAGGTGGGTGCTCAACTTCGAGGACGGAAACGTCGGTGGCCCTGAGGTCCTCGAGTTGATGCTGCAGCAGGGTGTTCTCAACAACGGTCGCATCATCGACTACGGCTTCGGGCAGGGTGTCGGGAGCTACAGGGGAGCCCGCACGGTGTCGCACGGCGGCTCGTGGGCGGGCTTCCGGACCCAGTTGCTTCGCTTCCCCGACCAGCGCTTTGCTGTCATCGTGCTCGGCAACTTCAACTACTTCAATGCCTCGACCATGGCGAATGCCATCGCCGACATCTACCTGTTCCCGGAAAGCGATGTCGCCGAGCGGACTAGCTCTGACGCCGACGCACCGGAGGTCGAGGTCGACCCGACGACGCTCGACGACTACGTCGGGACTTACAGGCTGGGGCCCGGTTGGCTGCTCACCATCACCCACGAAGACGGGCGCCTGATGGCTCAGGCGACGAACGAGGACAAGTTCCCGATGAAAGCGGTTGCCGAGAACCGGTTCTGGGTGGCGGACTACGGTGCATCGGTGTTCTTCCCGCGCAACCCGGCCGGCGAGGTCACGCACATCGGCTACCGTGGGATCCGGGCTCCGCGGGTCGAGCTCTTCACGCCCCGCCCTGAGGAGCTGGAAGAGTTCGCCGGTACCTACTACAGCGCCGAGCTCGACACTCGGTGGGAGATCGTCGCCCGCGACGGGGCGCTCATCGCTCGGCACCGACGCTACGACGACATATCCCTCGATCCTGGGGAGATCGACAACTTCACGTCCAGGTGGAGGTTCTTGCGCGATCTCAAATTCATCCGCGATGACGAGGGCGGCGTGAATGGTTTCCTCATCACCAACGCCCGCGTTCGCGACCTCCGCTTCGACAAGGTGGAGTGGCGGCGGGTGGGCGGCGGCTAGCCTATGTCGACCTCCGGCTCGCCGAGCACATCCATGCGTGGGCTGACCCCGAGCCCGGCGGCGCCCGACGCGCTCATCCGCCCCTGTTGTCGCTGCGGCGCGCCCTCGGCGATGCTCACCGTGACGTAGCTGTTGAAGTCGGTGGCCGTGAACACGAATTCCGGCGGCGTGCTGTGCGCCAGGTGGGCGATGGCAGCGGTGATGATGTCGCCGCCCCAGCTATCCTCGATCGTCATCGCGATACCGAGCGAGACACACAGGTCGCGGGCCTGCCGAGCCCGGGTCAGGCCGCCGAACTTGCTGATCTTGATGTTGACCACGTCCATCGCCTGATCGGCGTGGCCACGTAGCAGGATGGGGATCCCGTCGATGTTTTCGTCGAGCACGAAGGGATGGTCGGTCCGCCTGCGGATCGATAGGCACTCCTCGTACGTGGCGCACGGCTGCTCGATATACACGTCGACGTCACGCACACCGCGCACAACGCGGGCCGCCTCGTGCTTGAGCCAGCCCGTGTTAGCATCCGCCACCAGTACATCACCCGGCTCCAGCACCGACCGCACCGCACGAATCCGCGCGATGTCCGAATCGGGATCGCTCCCCACCTTCAGCTGAAAGCGCCGGTAACCCTCCGAGCGATAGCCTGCCACCTTCGCCGCCATCTCGTCCGGCGACTCTTGCGAGATAGCGCGGTAGAGCACGAAGTCATCGCCGTAACGGCCGCCCAGCAGCGTGCAGACGGGGAGCCCGGCGACCTGACCCAGGATGTCCCAGCAGGCCATGTCGATCGCCGACTTGACGTACGGATGGCCCAGCAGCGCAGCGTCCATCAGGCGGTTCAGCCGCTCGAGCTGTGTGGGGTTTTCACCCAAAATGTGCGGCGCCAGCTCGGCTATGCCGGTCCGCGCCCCCTTCGCATAGGCCGGCAGGTAGAACGGACCCAGTGGGCATACCTCGCCGTGACCGACGACTCCCTCATCGGTCTCGACTCTTACGACCGTGCTGTCGAACACCTCCACCGACTTGCCGCCGGACCACTTGTAGCTGCCCTCGTGCAGCGGCAGGTCGACCTGGTAGGCGGCGATCCTGGTGATTTTCATCGTCGGACACTCCGTCGCTGGTATCTGGGGCAGGGCGCAACAGATATCTAGCATCGGTTCGCCGGTGACGCGACGGTAGTGCTATCTTGCGCGGAACTGCACCTAGAACCTGGAGAACAGGAATGCACGAGCCGACTACGACCCGGACACCATTCAGTATCGCTTGCACCGGTCGCTTGGCCGGATTCGTTCTGCTCGCCGCTGTGGCGTGCGCGGACCCGGCCGCCGACGGCCCGGACGGAATGTTCCGCGGCGGCCCAGACCACGCGGGCGTGTACGCCGGCGCGTTCGCCTCGGGGCACGGTCAGGTGGAGTGGGCTTTCCAGACCGGCGGCCCGGTTCGGGGGTCTCCGTTGATCGACGGCGACCTGGTTCTGGTGGGGAGCGGCGATGGGCGTCTCTACGCCATCGACCGAGCGAGCGGGGAAGAGCGCTGGCATTTCGAGGCCGGCGCCGCCGTGAACTCGTCGGTTGCTGTGCACGCTGGCCTGGTCTACTTCGGGGACCGGTCGAATGTCTTCTACGCGCTGGACCGTCGGACGGGACGCGAGCGCTGGCGCGTTGAGACGGGAGCCGACCATCCCTGGGACTGGGGTCACGAAGGTTGGGACTACTTCACGTCTTCGCCGGCGATCGCCGGTGACCTGATGGTGGTGGGCTCGGGGGATGGCAGCGTCTACGGGTTCGACGCCGCATCCGGAACCGAACGCTGGCGTGTGTCGACGGGTGGCCGGGTCCGGTCGTCACCGGCGATCGCGAACGGCGTTGCCTACGTCGGGAGTGCGGACGGTATTCTCTATGCTATCGATCTGGAGACCGGGGAACTTCGGTGGAGCTTCGAGACCGAGGGTGCTTCGTTCAACTCGGCCGAGTTCGGTTTCGATCGCAAGACCATACAGTCGTCGCCCGCGGTGGCCGGGGGCAGAGTCTTCTTTGGCTCGCGCGACGGGAAGTTCTACGCGTTGGACACTTCGACCGGGGAGCTCGCCTGGCGCTTCGACCACTCGACGCCGTGGGTGGTCTCGTCCCCCGCCATCTATCAAGGTGCGGCGATCGTCGGGACCTCGGACGGACTCTTCCTACACGCGATGGACGTCGAGACGGGCGGCGAGCTCTGGAGGTATGAGACCGGGGACCGCGTCTTCAG
>CAYFSW010000097.1:0-116724 GCA_964345885.1 uncultured Gemmatimonadota bacterium
GGAGGAGCAGCGCCGGGCTGAAGAGCGGCGGCTGAAGGCGGAGGAAGAACTAGAGCAGGAGCGCGAGCGAGAGCAGACGCGCCGTCTAGCGCAGCGGTGGCTGATGGAGCAGCAGCGGCGGCTGAGGGAAGCGCGTCCGGTCGAGGAGCTGCCTGAGGCGGCAGAGCAGCGCGAGTCGGAGGAGGAGCGCCAGCCGGAAGAGCGGCACCATCCAGAGGTCCAACGTCCGAGCGAGGAGTCGGATCTGAGCGAGGACGCGGATCGGGAGGAGCGGCGCCGCCGACTGCAAGAGTGGCTCATGGCTCAGCAGTGGCAAGTGAGGGAAAAAACCCAGGAGAAGCGCCGCCAAGCTGCAGACTGGCCTCGAAACGGCGAGCGGGATCTAGATCAGGACCGCCATCGAGCGGAGAACCGCCGGCGAGCGCAGCAGTGGTTCGTGATTCAGCAGTGGCAAGCACGGGAGCGGCGCCGGGGTGGAGGCCGGCGTTTCAACGGGGGTAGAAGGGGCAACGGGGCCCAGCCCGAGGAGGTACTGGAGGACTATGCCGCTGCCCAGCTGGAACGGTTTCGCCAGCACCAGCGCCGCCACCACCAGCGCTACTGGAAGTCTTACTGAGCGGGAACCGGCTCGCCTTCCGGCACCGGTTCCTCGACCTCGCCAGTACCTACAGCCGGCGCCTCATCCGGCTCCTTGACGAACTTCCGTTTCCGCGAGAAGACCTGCCCTAGCAGCATCTCCCAGTTATCGGCCAAAAAGCCGCCGAACTTCTTCTCGGTGTTCGCCCGGGTCGAGATGTAGCAGCCCTCGCAGGTGTTGTTGCGGGTGAAGTGCTCGAGCATCTCGCTCTGTGTCTCGTACTTCGCCCAGACCATGGCGCAGGGGATCAGCATGCCGTTGGGGTTGATCACCAGGAAGCGGCGGCCGGCCTGGCAGCCGGGGATGCCGCGGTCGGTGAAGAACTGGAAGTACTTCCACAGCACGCGCTCCGATGAGTAGACGGGGTAGCCCGCCTTTTTCATGTCGATCACCTTCTGGAACGCTTCGCGAACTTTCTCGAGCTTCGCCTTGTCGGGCATGCCGTTCTCGTCTCTGATGCGCAGCGGCGTGTAGACGGAGAAGTTGATCTTCGTGCCCCAGCGCTTCGCCAGCTCGACCATACCGGCCAGGTCCCGGTAGTTCCACGCTGTGATACAGACGTTGAGCGACAGATCGTTGTTGCCCAGGGCGATGATCTCGGGCAACACGCGGCTCATCTTGTCGAACAGACCCGGTATGCGCCGGAACTCGCTGTGTCGGTCGTCGGGGAAGTCGAGCGAGATGGAGAACTGGTTGATCCCCGCTTCGCGCAGCTTGTGGTACTTGTCGACGGTGAGCGCCGCAGCGTTCGAGACCAGAATCATCCAGGGCATTTCGCCGGGGTTGGCCATGGCGCGGGTGATCTCGGCAACGTCGCTCCGGGCCAGCGGCTCGCCGCCCGAGATGTGCGAAACCACTGGGCGCAGTTCCTCGCAGATCCGCGCGTAGTCCTCAGCCTGCAGGCGCTGCTCGTCCTTCACCGGGCCGCCCCAGTTGCAGTGCCAGCAGTTGGCCGTGCAGTAGTGCGTGATCTCGAAGGATACTGAAAGCGGCTTCTCCGCTAGTTTGTTGCGGATCCCTCGAGCCAGCATCTTGAGGGCCAACTTGCCGGTGATGTTCACTCGCTCCCTCCCTCAGAGACCCGGTAGATCTCTCCTCTATCGCGCAGCTTCGCGCGCCGCCGCTCCTGCCAGCGCCGCCGGACCGCCGGGATTCCCTTGACGGCGTAAAGTGCAAAGATAACAACAACGCTCAAGATGAGTATCCAGGTCGGGATACCGAACTCGGCGCCGATCCAGGCCAGCAACACGTAGCGCGGGAAGCGACCCGTCGCCAGCGCCGTCAGGTAGCGCCACAGCGGGTAGTGGATCGAAAAGCAGAGGAACTTGAACGGCCAGAACGGAATCGGCGTCAACCCCGTCACCACCAGCGTGGCGAACGGGAAGCGCATGAAGATGTCGGTCGACCTCCTGTAGAACCGATTCCGTTTGTACTCGATGATCTTGCTGTAGTTGAGGACCGGGACGAACACCCGATGGTCGAGCCAGCCGGCCACGGCCGTGCCCACGGTGGCTGCCGCGGCGCTCAACCACAGATCGGCGAACTTGCCGTACCAGATGAGCACCGGCTCGTGCGGGAAGACCGAGATCGCCGTGTTCGACGGGATCGAATAGAAGGCCAGGTACAAATAGCCCTCGGTGTGCCCGTCGATGTTCATCAGGACGAAGGTGACGAGGCCGATGAAAACCATCACTCCACCCAGTACCCAGACCCGGGGTGGCAGGCGCTCGTATTCCGTCTCGGCGAATGGCGCTTCCGCAGCGGCAGTAGACTCGTTCACGTACTCCGTCGGCGCGCGGCCGTGCCTCTATGGTTTTTGTGGTTATATTGTATATGGCCCTCGGGCAGTTCAGCCGACCAGGCGGCTGAAGCCCGCAACCTACAAGGGGCTGACCCGGCGCGGCAAGGGCACCCCCGCGGAGCCCCTAAATTCAAGCCCTCTATATAGATCCGGGATGGGAGAACCCAGGATGGACTGCACTATCTGCGGCACGCACCTTCATCCGGAGATCATGACCTGCACCAACTGCGGTGCTCCGACGGATGACCGTGCCTACTCGGGCGAGCGCTCGGAATGCGGCCTCTGCGGAGGCGTGGTCTGGTCACTCGCCGAGACGTGCGTGCACTGTCTGGCGCGAGGCTACCCGGCCCTCAAGCCGCGGCTGGGTGACAAGAGCCTCGGGGCGCCGGAGGGAGGCGTCAACACCTAGACGCCCCGGCAGGCGCCAAAGCGGCCGAGCAAGATCCCTGTCCATCGCGAGCTCGCGACTCCCCGTCGATAGGCCAAATTACGCCCCATCGTGCTCCCTCGGCAGAGCCTAGCGCGCAAATAGTTACGTAGTCGTACAATTCTGCATGGTTCGCGCGGCACCAGCGTCTCGGAAACCGCGCTCGTGGGCCACTCACCGGCTGGAACGTTGATTGCGAATCGGGTGGGTGGCCCATTGGTCCGTTACACATCTGACGCCCCGCCAACTTCCCAGGCGTCGAGCGACGATCGCGTCGTACTCCCGGCGCTCGTTATCCGGACTCCTGCGAGAGAACGGATGCCGTCCGGCTAAGTCGCTACCAAAGCGGGACGGCATATGAGCAAGATATGGTTGGCCTACCTTGCCGTGTCGGCATCGCTCCTGTTGATGCTGTCATGCCGTGAGCCCTTCTCTACAGGGGTCGAAGAGCTGACGAACGAGCCGGTGGCTGCGGCGCTAATCGTTGAGCCCGATGGCTCCGTTCTTGGCATCGGGCAGTCCGTCCAGCTTCGCGCCACGCCGAGGGCGGCAACTGGAGAAGTCGTTGAAGGCTACTCGATCACGTGGGAAACGTCCGACGCCGGTGTGGTAAGCGTCGGTGAGGACGGGTGGATAACGGGCGTCTCCTTGGGGAGTGCAAGCGTCTCTGCGACAGCTGAGAAGAGCAACAAGGGCCGTGGCCGGGAGAATGCGCCGGGGCAGCTGAAGAAGAGCAAGAATGTCGTAGTAGACCCTGCCGTGGTCGCCACGGTGGAGGTCGATCCGGGATCAGCGACGATCGAGGTTGGGAGCACGGTGCAACTGGCGGCTATCGTCCGAGATTCGCAAGGCAATGTCCTGGAGAATCGTCTCGTCACCTGGTCCAGCTCCGATCCTGCTATCGCCACGGTGGACGGACAGGGACTCGTCGAGGGCTTGCTAGCCGGGTCGGCGGTTGTCGCGGCTGAGAGCGAGGGCGTCAGAGGCGAGGCTGAAATCACGGTCACGCTGTCTGCCCCGCCGCCGCCTCCGCCGCCACCTCCTTCGGGGGATCTGCTGCCCGCGTTTCCGGGAGCCGAGGGCTGGGGTGCTATGGCGCTCAACGACTGCCGGTCGCTGCCGCTGCGTGTGCACCTGGTCAGCAACAGGAACAACAGCGGGTCGGGGAGCTTTCGAAGCGCGATCGACGCGACGAGCCCCGATGCCTTCGACGTGATCGTGTTCCGCACCGGCGGCATTATCACCCTTAACGCTAGAATATATGCCCCCCGGCAAAGCAGCTGCCTTTACATCGCCGGACAGACAGCGCCTGGCGGTGGTGTTCTGGTTCGTGCACCCGATGTCCCTGATAACATTCTCAGGTTTTACAACGTCAGCGGTACAAATAACGTAGTAGTTCGCTATATGCGAATGCGGCATGGTCGGGACTTTGTTATGCACGGAGGTGATCATTGCGGCGGTTGCAGGAACCTGGGATTCACCGGAGAGGGCGGCGGGCACAGGATCATCTACGACCATCTCTCTCTGAGTTGGGGATTGGATGGCAACCTAGGTGTCTGGCGCATGGATAGTACGGCGGCTCATACACGGGAGTTCACCGTGCAGCGGTCGCTGATAGCGGAGCCTTGGCGACAGCACTCTACCAGTTTCCTGCTTGGCGGTACCAATAGCCAGGACGCCGGGCGAGGTGTCTACCAGATCTCGGTCCACCACAACCTTTTCGCCAACTCGGGCCAGCGTAATCCGGAAGTCGAAGTGGGGGACGCTGAAAACTACCCGGATCGCGGAATCGAGATCGTAAACAACGTCCAGTACAATTGGACGGGCCGGCCCATCAGCGGCCGAAAGCAAAGCGTCATCGACATAGTCAACAACTACAGCAAACCGGGCCCGGCTACGGAAGTCTTTGTCCACCGACATATGTACGAGAACGATTCGTGGCCGACGGCGCCCTGGCCGGACCCCTCTATCCACATCTCCGGCAACGTCATGGAAGGGCGATCGTTCCCGAGTCAGTGGAACATGATCCGTGATTGGTACAACCTAAGCAGAGAATTGCCAAGCCGCATGCACCGGTCCACGCGCCTCTCGCCCGCCCCTTACCCGGTCACCGTGCACGCAGCGACCGAGGCATACAGCAGGGTCCTCGCGGATGTGGGGGCCAACAGACGCCTGGCTTGCGATGGCAGCTGGGTGGCCGCACAGGATGCCGTGGACGCGCGGATCATCGACCAGGTTGAGAGGAACAGCGGGCCCAGCGTTTTATACCAGAACGTGAGCGAGGCGGGCGGCTGGCCGACTATCGCTACGGGCACCCCTTGCGGCGATGCGGACGGCGATGGGCTGCCGGATAGTTGGGAGGAAAGGTTTTTTGGCTGCGCGACCTGCGCGAATCCGGCCGCGGGCTCCGACTCCGGCTACCTCGTAATCGAGCACTATCTCAACGGGACCGATCCGCGCTAGGAATGGAATGCCTGCCGCTTGGCGCGTTGGGTTGGGCTGAGGTGTGATATCAGATTGGGTCAGTGGCCAGCGTGCGCCACAGGTCCTTGCTCGGCCACGACGGGACCGGTAACCTCTTGGCCCAGCAGCAGCGGGAACCCGAGCACCACCCGGCCAGAGCGTCGTTCCGACTACCGTTAGCCGTTGCAGCGCCAGGCTGCCTTCGTCATACTACGTCGACCGGGAGGTGGCTGAGGAGGTCGTGAGGTCTATCGCCCCTCGCCCTGGGGGCCTCAGCCGTTGCAAAACCCTACTTCATAGGCATCCCGCCAAGCTGGCTGCCCGGCGTAACCAGCCCGCCTAGCTCCACGCCAATCGAGCCGAAGTTCTTGACACCAAAAGTCTCCGGATGTGAGCGGTGGTTAGTCTGCTGCCGGACCGGGCCGTCTGCTTTGACGCTGGAGGAGGAGCTCCAAGGAAGAAGATGGCTTTCCTCTCGATCTGCGCTCTTCTACTCGCCGGTCTGGTCGGCGGGTGCGATGAGGGCGGCGTGAGCGGCCCTGCGCCCACAGGTTCGATCCAGGTTGCCACTTCGACGACCGGTGACGATCTCGATCCCGACGGTTACACCTGTAGCGTTGATAGTGGTGCCCACAGCCGGGCGATCGGTACGAACGACACGGAGACGATCGGCGATCTCGCGACGGGGGAGCACACGGTCGGGCTGGTGGAGACATCCATCGCCGACAACTGCACGGTGAGCGGCGACAATCCGCGTACGGTCACGGTCCAGGCGGACCAAACGGCAGAGGTCACCTTCGACCTGACCTGCGCGCCGCTAACGGGTGCAATCGAGGTAACGACGGTGACTGTGGGCGACACCCTCGATCCGGACGGTTACACGGTGACGGTGGACGATGCGACGGGCGAGGCGATCGCCATCAACGGCAGCGTGACGATCCTTGCCGTCGAGCCGGGGGACCACAGCGTCGAGCTGGATGGCGTCGCCAAGAACTGCAGCGTGAGCGGCGAAAATCAGCAGACTGTTACGGTCACCGCTGGACAAACGACACCGCTGGGTTTCTAGGGAACATCGACATCTACGTCATGGGTGCCGATGGTTCCAACCCCACACCTCTGACCGACGACCCGGCGTACGACGACCAGCCTGACTGGTCACCGCTAAGGTAGGTGGAGGGAGTCAGGCCAGCCGATCGTATTGGGTCAGTCGACGGCGTTCGCCCGAGGTCCCAGTTCCGCTGTCACGCGACCGGCGACCTCGCGGTCGAAGAACGCGCGACCGCCGTAGCCGTAGGTCTCGTAGATGACCCGGCCCTCGCGGTCGACCAGCACCGAATAGGGTAGGCCGATGTAGTCGTAGCGCCGCTGCATGTGGCCGCGGCCAAGAAGCAGCGGGAAGTCGATCCCCAACATCGCGGCGAAGGCCCGGGCCGCCTCCTCGTTCACGTCCTCGTTGATGCCGACGACCTGGAAGTCGTCGCGCACGATCGCGTTGCTCAGACTATCGAGGACCGGTAGCTCCGCCCGACAGGGACCACACCAGCTCGCCCAGAACGAGATCAGCGTGACCTTGCCGCGCAGACCCTCCAGGCTGAGGCTGTCGCCCGCGAAGGTCTCGAGCGCGAAGCGCTGAAACTCACGGCGCGCGTCGCCCCGGTCCTCGCTCGGCCCGCAAGCCGCGGCCAGGAAGCCCAGTGCTGTTACCAGAATTGCTGATTTTCGCCGCATACGCTCAACCTCCAGACAGGACAACCGCGCCCGGGGGTCGCCGGTTCCCCCCGCCGTCTTGCCCCGGCCCCGGCGCCGTCGAAATCTTGATCCGTTCCGATTCAGAAAGCTGGCTGAAGGGGTGTGGAGCGCCTTCGACGGGAGATCGGCTGAACGGCCTAACTACATACCTCACATTGACTTGTCGCTGATACCGGCGCCGCGGCGCGGGCGGCACGTCGATTGCCCTGGATGCTGCTGAACGGTTTCCCCCGACTCACTATCTCCTGGAGATCCACCGATGAATAGGCGAAGAGTGACGGGCAGAAGGATTATCGCCACGGCTTTGCTGCTTCTGGTCGCGGGCGTGCTGGCTCAATGCGATAGCGATGCCACCGGGCCGCCGGGCGACATCACGGGGCTACCCCGCGACCTGACCGCCGCCGAGCAGGGTCTGATCGCGGCGGACAACGCGTTCGGCCTGAAGCTGTTCCGCGAGATCCACGCCCAGGAGGAGCCGGGGTCGAACCTCTTCGTGTCGCCGCTGAGCGTGGCCATGGCGCTGGCGATGACGTACAACGGGGCCGACGGCGCGACGCAGCTGGCGATGCAAGAGACGCTGGAGCTACAGGGGCTGACTATAGATGAGGTAAACCAGTCGTACCGGAGCCTGATCGATCTGCTCGACGGCCTCGATCCCAGTGTCGCGTTCTTATTGGCCAACTCGATCTGGCCGAGAGAGGGCTTCACGGTCGAGCCGGACTTCCTCGCCGTTAACCAGGAGTACTACGAAGCCGAGGTATCGGTCCTCGACTTCAGCGACCCCAACGCCGCGCCAACCATCAACGACTGGGTCTTCGATAAGACGAACGGGAAGATCGAGTCGATTGTGCCCGACCCGATCCCGGGCAACGTCGTCATGTACCTGATCAACGCCATCTACTTCAAGGGCGATTGGACGCTGCAGTTCGATCCTGAACTGACGGCCGACGGCCCGTTCACCTTGTCGGACGGATCGCAGAAGCAGGTTCCGATGATGGCGTACCCCGACGTGATAGAAGTCGGCTACTTCTGGGACGGCGAGGTGCAGGCGGTGGACCTGACGTACGGCGGCAAGGCGTACAGTATGACAATCGTGCTGCCGGCCGCCGGCGGCGAGATCGGTGCGCTCGTCGAGTCGCTGGACGCCGCGCGCTGGGCGGCCATCATCGATGGGCTCGCAGTCCGGGAAATCGATGTCAGGATGCCGAAGTTCGAGCTCGAATACGAGATCACGTTGAACGACGTGCTGATCGCCCTCGGCATGGGGGTCGCCTTCGGGCCCGGCGCCGACTTCAGCAAGATCGCGCCCGGCATCTGGATCGGCGAGGTCAAGCACAAGTCGTTCGTCGAAGTGAACGAGGAAGGCACCGAAGCGGCGGCGGTCACGTCGGTGAGCATGGTCGACAGCGCACCACCGAGCTTCTGGGTGAATCGGCCGTTCCTTTTCGCGATTCGGGAGCGGTTCTCGGGGACGATCCTCTTTATGGGGCTCGTGGCAGACCCGAGTTAGCCGGCACGGTGAAGCCGGCGCTCCGTGCACCACGCACCGGCAGAATTCGGGGGCAGTTATGCGTCAGCTGGATAGTAACGGGGTCACTCACCTAATGGCGTGTGTGGCACTGCTATTCCTCACGACAACATTCTGCGCCGGGGCCACTGGCGACGCCAGCGAGGAAACCACCAGCCCCGACGTGTGCACGTTGATCGGGTGCAGTGACGGTCTATTTGTCGAACTTGCCGGAAAGGTGCCGGCAACGTGCGCCGTTCACCTTTCGGCGACGAACTGGGCGCCCCGTATCTTCGAGTGCTCGGATATGGTGGCAGGGGACACGGCATTGAGTTACTTCCTGACAGACTTTTATCCAGATGAGCTGACCGTTGGAGTCTTCTGGGACAACAGCGTCGTGGTGCAAACGTTCACCCCGACGTATGAGGACGTACAACCCAACGGTCCCGGCTGTCTACCCACCTGCAGGCTTGGGACTGTGAAGATGATCCTGCGACCGGACAGCCGGGCCGGCGGTGTGCCGCGCGCACCGGCGTTGCGGCGTTCCGAGCTACCGGCGCTCCGGATTGCCGGCTTACTGAATCCATCGGAGGCAACAACATGCGACAGGTAAGAGCATCGCTGATTACACCGTTCATCGCTGCCTTGGCGATATGCTGTAGCGGCGACCGGATCATCGGGCCTCAGGAGATCACGAGCCTGCCCCGGGATCTGACGGCGGCCGAGGAAGAGCTTATCCGATCGGACAACGCCTTCGGCTTGAAGCTCTTCCGCGAAATAGACCTACAGGAGGAGATCGGCGCCAACATCTTCATCTCGCCGTTGAGCGTCGCCATGGCGCTGGGGATGACGTACAACGGGGCCGCCGGTGAGACGCAGGCGGCGATGCAAGAGACGCTGGAGCTGCAGGGTCTCACACTCGGTGAGGTGAACGAGTCGTACCGGAGCTTGATCGATCTGCTCCGCAACCTCGATCCCAACGTCGAGTTCATACTCGCCAATTCGATCTGGTATCGGAACGATCTCCCGGTGAAGCAAGATTTCCTCGACGTGAATCAGGAGTACTTCGACGCCGAGGTGACCGGCCTCGACTTCAGCAGCCCGAGCGCGGCGCCGACGATCAACGCCTGGGTGGACGACAAGACGAACGGGCGGATCACAGAGATCGTCGACGATCCGATCCCGGTCTGGCTGGTCATGTTCCTGATCAACGCCATCTACTTCAAGGGCGACTGGACCTTCCAGTTCGATAAGGACCTGACGGCCGACGGGCCGTTCTTCCTCGAGGGCGGCGGCCAGGTGCAGGTGCCGATGATGAGGACGCCGGGCGAAATCGAGATCGGCCACTACTTCGACAGCGAAGTCGAGGCCATCGACTTGCTGTACGGCGGCAAGGCGTACAGCATGACGATCGTGATGCCGGTCGGCGACGGCCAGCTCAGCGCGCTGGTTCAGTCGCTGGACGCGGCGCGCTGGGCCGAGATCATCGACGGACTGACGACTGTCGAATCGCAGGTCTGGATGCCGAAGTACACGCTCGAGTACGAGCTCGAATTGAACGAGGTCTTGAAGGCGCTGGGGATGGAGATCGCCTTCGACGAGTTGAACGCCGATTTCAGCAAGATCGCCGATTGGCAACTCTACATAGACAAGGTCAAGCACAAGACGTTCGTCGACGTCAACGAAGAGGGCACCGAGGCAGCGGCTGTGACCTCGGTCGAGATCGGGGTCGTCAGTATGCCGCCCACCGTAATCGTCGATCGCCCCTTCGTCTTCGCGATCCGCGAGAAGTTCTCCGGCACGATCCTCTTCATGGGAAGGATTGTGAATCCGGTGGCCGGTTGACCGGTGGCCGGTAGGTCGGTAGGTCGGTGGCCGGTAGGTCGGTAGGTCGGTAGGGGGCAAGAATGCAGAGCGCAAAGTGCGCATTACTCACAGTGTTCGTGGCACTGCTGTCGGTTCGGTGTGGGGGCGAGATCGTCGGCGTGCAGGAGATTACGGGTCTGCCCCGCGATCTGACGGCGGCCGAGGAGGGGCTGATCCAGTCGGACAACGCCTTCGGGCTCAAGCTCTTCCAAGAGATAGCCTCACAAGAAGAGGCCGGGGCCAACATCTTCATCTCGCCGCTCAGCGTCGCCATGGCGCTGGGGATGACGTACAACGGGGCAGCGGGTGAGACGCAGCAGGCGATGGAGGAGACGCTGGAGCTGCAGGGCCTGACGGTCGACGAGGTGAACGAATCGTACCGCGGTCTGATCGATCTCCTGCGAAATCTCGATCCCAGTGTGGAGTTCCTGCTGGCCAACTCGATATGGTACCGGGAGGGTTTCGCGGTGGAGCAGGACTTCCTGGATGTGAACCGCGAGTACTTCGACGCCGAGGTCACGGCGCTGGACTTCGCGAGCCCAACGGCGGCTTCCACGATCAACAACTGGGTCCGTGAAAAGACGATGGGTCGGATAGAGGAGATCGTCGACGATCCGATCGATTGGCTGGTCGTCATGTATCTGATCAACGCCATCTACTTCAAGGGCGACTGGACGTTCCAGTTCGACCCGGGCCTGACGGCGGACGGGCCGTTCTACCTGGCGAGCGGCGGTCAGGTGCAGGTCCCGATGATGACGTTCGGCGCCGAGGCGGAAGTCAGAACGTACGCCGACCAAGACGTGCAGGTCCTCGACCTCTACTACGGCGGCAAGGCGTACACCATGACGATCCTGCTGCCGGCAGCGGGGGGCGACCTGGACGTGCTGGTCGGCTCACTCGACTCGGAGAGATGGCAGGAGATCGTGAACGGCCTCTCGGCCGCCAGTACCGATGTGGTCCTGCCGAAGTTCACGCTCGAGTACGGGCTCGAGATGAAGGATGTGCTGGCAGCGCTGGGGATGGGTATCGCGTTTACCGACCTCGCCGACTTCAGCAAGATCCGCTCGAGCGGCGGTCTCTATATCAGCAAAGTCAAGCACAAGACGTTCCTCGACGTCAACGAAGAAGGCACGGAGGCAGCAGCGGTCACCTCGGTCGAGATACGCGAGGTCTCCATGCCACCCACGTTCGTCATCGATCGCCCCTTCCTGTTCGCGATCCGAGAACAGTTCTCGGGGACGATTCTGTTCATGGGGAAAATAGTGAACCCGGTGGCCGGTTGACCGGCCACCGTTTCCACCCCCTGCGCGTCCAACAAGAAAAGACCAGATTGTGCTCCGGTACCCGTCTACGGGCGGGGCGCGAGACATGGAGGGACGCATGCGTATCAAGCGATCGGTCTGCCTGACGGTCTTCGTTCTGCTGGCCGGCGGCTGCGGTAGCGGTTCGGCCCAGGGGCAGCGGCCGCAGCCTGCCACGATCCAGGTCCTGGAGGGCGAGCTCGAGTTCGGGTTCGAGCTGCTGCGGCGGGTTCACAGCGTTGAGACGCCTGGTGAGAACATCTTCATCTCGCCGCTGAGCGTCGCCATGGCGCTGGGGATGGCGTACAACGGCGCCGCGGGCTCGACGGAGGCCGCGCTGCGTAAGGCGCTGGCGCTGGGCGATGTGACCGCCGCAGAGATGGGCGCGGCGTATCGGCGGCTGGTGGACCGGCTGCTCGAGCTCGACTCGGCGGTCGAGTTCCTGCCCGCCAACTCGATCTGGTACCGCGAGGGGCTGGAGGTGCGGGCCGAGTTCTTGGAGCTGAACCGTCGCGACTACGACGCCGAGGTGACGGCTCTCGAGTTCGATCGCCCCGAGGCGGCCCCGACCATCAACGGTTGGGTGAAAGAGAAGACGAAGGGGCTCATCGACAAGATCGTCGAGCCGCCCATCGACCCGCTGATGATGCTCTTCCTGGTGAACGCCTTCTACTTCAAGGGTCGGTGGACCGACCCGTTCCAGCCGGAGCTCACGGCGGCCCGGCCGTTCAGGCTGGCCGACGGCAGCACGAAACAGGTGCCGACGATGGCCTTCGCAGCGCCCCGGCCGGTGGGCTACTACCGGGGGACCGGGGTCGAAGCGCTGGAACTCACGTACGGCGACTCGGCCTTCGTCATGACCATCGTGATGCCGGACGACCCGGGTGCCATCGGCGGGCTGGTGGCTTCGCTGACGCCGGAACGCTGGGGGACGATCGTCGGCGGTCTGGCGACGAGTCCGTTCGAGGTGTACATGCCGAAGTTCAAGATGGAGTACGAGATCACCCTGAACGACGCGCTCCAGGCGATGGGGATGGGTGTCGCGTTCGATCCTGCGGGAGCCGACTTCTCCGGGATCGGTCGCGGACCCCGGCCGCTATACATCAGCGAGGTCAAGCACAAGACCTACGTCGATGTGAACGAGGAGGGGACCGAGGCGGCGGCGGTGACGGGGGTCGGCGTCCGGGTCACCAGCGTGCCGCCGCGCATCTCGGTGGACCGGCCGTTCGTGTTCGCGATAAGAGAGCGGAGCTCGCGTGCTGTTTTGTTCTTGGGTGTGATGATGGAACCTGGAAACCGGTAGTCAGTGGCCGGTAACCGGTAGCCGGTAACACTCAACGTCCACCGGCCACCGGCTACTGGTCATCGCTCACCGGCTACCGACGGGGCACTGGCGAAACAATCCTCGTAGATACGTTCGACTTGCCCAACCTCAGCGTCCGTCAATGCCTCGAATTCCTTCATTCGAGCTCCTTTCGATAGACGACCGCCTCCCTGGCGTAGGAAGCGGTGGAGGAGGTCGATAGTTGAATTAGGCATATCGACGATCTGCTGGACTCCTCCAGCAAAGCGCTCGTACGCCTCCAGATAGGCAACCTCGCTGGGTAGGTCCTGCTCGACTGTCTCCTCCACGCAGTGGAAGAGGAACTCGGCGTGCGCGGTCGCATCGAAGTAGCGGTAGTAATCGGCCGTCTGTCCGACTACCTCGATGTTACCTGATTCTGTCGACTGCCACTCTATGCAAGGCAGAAGCGGCTTCGAATAGGATTCGAGTACCTCCTTATACTGCTTGATATCCCTCAGGATCGCCGCGCTGATCGGAAAGACGATGCCGGGCGGGTTATAGCCGGCAACGGAGAGCACGTGGTGGATCAGCCAGCGATGAAGGCGCCCGTTACCATCCTCGAATGGGTGGATGTACACGAATCCGAACGCGGTGACAGCCGCCGCGACGACGGGATCCAGGCCGCCCTTCACTGAGCGATCGGCGCACTCGACCAAGCCGCGGAGTAGGCTCTCGAGGTCCTCGGGGCGAGCGCTTATGTGGTCGGGGATTGGCTCACCTGTCACCCGATCGTGATTCCCCACAAAGCCGCCCTCTTCCCGAAGTCCCAGATGCACGAAGCGCGGATCGCCGATCACGATCCGTTGCAGGCGCTCCAGCTCATCGATGCTGAGTGGTTGCGAGCCCGCCTCTGCTATCGCCTGTCCCCACCGGGCAGTCCGCTGCTGAGGGGGACGCTCCCCCTCGATCTGGAACGAGGAGCGACTGTCGTCCAGCAGAAGGAACGCGGCTGCCCGTGCGAGAATGTCGGGGTGCGTCCGCCCGATCACCTCACGTGCGCGCTCATCCAACCGCCGCTCGCGGAAGCGATGCAACCTGTCTGTGCGCCGGACCAGGGGACAGAACTCCCGCGTACCCGGTAGATTGTCGACGACCTTGTGGCGCGAGGAGAGTGGCCCGCCTTGGCTCGCAAACTGCCTGTCGGGATCGATTGCCGGGATCGAGCGTACCTTGCCCAGGTCCGGGAGGTCGAGTTCCCGGTCCGTCAGCCATTCGTACAGAAACCACAGGCGACGGGTGTAGATCCCCGTCGGCTTGATCCGAACGATCTCGCCGACTTCATCCGGCGAAACCGTCCCGAACAGCTGGGCGAGGACCGACAGGTCCACGCCCTCCCACTTAAGGGCGAACTCTAGATGGCCCCCGAGCGTGTCTGCCGGCGCGTGCCGCGGGGTTAGGAGTCTCCACTCCGCGCTCGACTTGGGGTGGTGACGCCGCGCGACTGCGGCCAGCTGCGGAGGGAGCGGCAGGCGCAGCCGGTACCGGTCGATCAAGGCAGCGTACCCCACCGGCCGGGCCGGTTCCGGAATCCGGCGCCCGTGAAAGACGCTCACCGACCGTGAATTAGATTCACTCACCAGCAACCTTCGCGGAAGAGAGTCCCCATCCTCCCTACTCCGTCGACAGAGCTGTGAAATCCTCTCACTATGCGAGAGAAACGTTCACCTTGCTCCCTGTTCGCGAAATATATTCACCAACAGTGCGGCTGGCAAGGATGGGGCGGCTCGTGAGGCGGTGGCCGGCGGCGAGGGACTGGTGTGCCGGTGGACGTTGAGCGTTACCGGCTACGGGCACTGGCTACCGGTCACCGTCCCTTCCTAAGCGCTGCAATGAACAACGGCACCGTCTTCGTAAGGTCCCCGACGACTGGAACCACGCGCGGCTGCTCGCGCCGCTGGTTGAGCGTCATCAGCGGGGCCTGCGGGTCGAGGTTGAAGGCGAAGATGACGGCGCGGTCGGCCACCCAATCGATGTGCTGCGGCGCGCCCGAGACGCCTAGCGCGATCATGACCCGCGGGTTCACGCGGACGCCGGTCTGACCGATCTGGTGCTCGTCGGGCAGCCAGCTCATGTCCATCGTCACCTTGCGAGTGGCGCCGATCTCGACGTTCGGGGCGCCCAGCTCGAGCAGCGCCTTGCGTAGCGGCTCGACCACGGTCTCCAGGTTGTCGACCGAGCCGAGCCCGGCGCCCACGTCGATAACGAAGTCGGCGTTCTCGAGCGTTACAGCGCCTGCCGCCTTCTTCGCCTCGGCCAGCGCCCGGGCCAGCGGATCGGTCTCGGCATCGAACTCGAGCTCGAGCTCGATGCGCACGACGTCCGCCTTGACACGCGCCGCTTCCGGTCCCTCGGCGGGTGCCGCGACTTCCGGCTCGCACCAGACGATCCGCATGCCGTTCCCCACCGCCGCTCGTTGGCGCCGTGCCCGCAGCCGGCGCTCGTGAACCGGTCGCACAAACGTCACGGCCTGGTCATCGGGGAACTCGACGCGGCTGACGCCTGCCACTTCCTCGGTCACGATGTTCGCAGCGCGCAGCGCGCCGGCGAGCGTCGGCAGCGACTCCGCCAGCCAGGGCGTCGTCAGCAAGAAGTCGGGCCGCGCCGCCGCACCCGGTCCCAGCATTTGGATCAACGCCTCGGAGAAGGCGCGGGGCGCGCCGCTCGCCAGCGCCTCGTGCTCGGCGAAGGCGATCCGCGCGAAGGGCGCCGCGACCATCAGCGATCCGGCCGCGCCGCGCCGCGCTTGGCTCGTGAGGGGCTCGCTCAAGACCAGCGCGTGGAGCGGCCGGGCTGCCCGCGCCGCCAGGCTCTTTGCCGCCTCCAGCGGCGCCCGCGAGTTCCGTGACAGATCGTCTCCGTCCAGCTCCGGTATGAACACGACGCCGGACCAATGGATCGCGTCGGCGGCCTCCAGGCGAAAGTCGCCGGCGAAGGGCGCGCCCACCGGCGCTCCGGCGCCGTCGCCCAGGTCGCCCACGTCTACCAGCACTTCGGCCGCCCGTTCCGGCTCCACGCTACCGGCCTCCTCCGCCTCCTCGCCCGAGACCGCGGCCGCCGCCGTGGCGAAGCGCTCGTCCGATCGCTCGGCGCCGGGTGGGAAGACCACTACCTCCAGGGTCTTGCGCAGCGCCTCGGCGAAGCCCGTCGTCGTGAACTCCCAGTCCGGCTCCGCTTCCGCCGCCGCTACCGCGCCCACCACGGGCAGCGGTGTGCTAACGGTTCCGGGAAATCGTTCGCTGGCATAGACCGCCGCGTCACCGTCGCTCCACAGATCGGTCACCGCCGGCAGCGGTTCGGCGCCCAGATCGCCGGCCAGGTGCAATGCCAGCCGACCGCCGCTGGGGCTGTCGTCCGAGGCGCCGGCGAGTACCAGGTCGGGCGCGATCCCGCGCTCGCGCAGCGCAGCGGCTATGGCACCGGCAACCGCGTGCTCGGGGTAGACCTCTGCGCCGGTGTCCAGCAGGATCGCTCGGTCGGCGCCGGCGGCGAGCCCGAAGCGCAGCCCGTCCTCGGCGGACGGTGCCGCCGCACAGATGAGCGACAAAGAGACGTGGTCCGGCTGCGCCTGCTTGAGAGCCAGCGCGGTTCGCAGCGCGCGCCGGTCGCCGGCTGCGAAGTCGTACACGTGCTCGGCGACGCGGTCGTCGGCGAGGCGCGGGCGCGGCGCCAGTCGCGGCGCCTGCTCCAGCGCCACGACGATCTCGAGGTCGCGTGCGATGGGCGTGCGCGGGACACGGTCCAGCGCGGCCGCCGCTGCACCCGCACCGGCGACGTCGGCCTCGTCGAACACGGTCTCCGCCAACTTGAGCTCGGCCGTGCGGCCGCCCGACTTGAGGATCTCGAAGTCGCGATCGAAGCCGGAGGCCAGCCGCTCGAACTCGCGGCGCGCCCGGCCCACGAACCCGCGCGCCGCTCGGTCGCACCAGTCGCGCCAGACTTCGTCGCCGTCCGCCGTCAGGTTGCGGGCCACCCAGTCGGCACGCCGCACGACGACATCTACAGCCTTAACCAACGAGACCATGCGCGAGAGGCGGAAGAAGATCGGCTGCACCAGCGCCTTCTGCCACGCCGCGCTCCCGTACGTTTCGCGCGTCGCCTGCAGGCGCTCGTGCAGCCCGGCCAAGAGCTCACCGTGCGTGCGGATCTCATCTTCGTAGGGCCCCTCGGCTCTCACCGCGAGGCCCTCCAGCTTCTCGAGCTTCGGCCCGATCATGTCGATCGAGTCTTTCAAGAGCAGGAACTGCTGGATCTCGTTGGTGCCCTCGTAAATTGTCATGACCCGCGCGTCGCGCCGGTCCTTCTCGATCCGGTAGCGCTGCAGCTGACCCCCGATCCCATAGACCGGCTCGAGGTAGTGCAGGTTGCGGTGCAACCCGTCGGTGCCGAACAGCTTCGCCACCGACGACTCGACGCGCGGCATGTCGCTCGTCTTGTCGTCGTAGATCCCGATCAGGTCGAAGGAGAGCGCCTCGATGGCGAACATCTCCTCGAGCGAGAGGCCGAGACGATAACGGACCCAGCCTTCCGAGCCGCGCGGGATTTTCGACAGGTAGGCGGCGGCATCGCCGAGCGTCTGTTGGATGCTGGAGGCCGACGAGACGCAGAGGCCGGTGCGGCCGACGTTCAGTGTCTCGAGCGCGTTCTCCTGGCCGCGCCCCTCGATCCCGATCATACACTCGCGGGGGATGCGCACGTTGGTCAGCGTGATCTCGTTGGTGCACGAGGCGCGCTGGCCCGTCTTCTCCTCATCCTTACCGACGATGAAGCCTTCGGTCAGGGCGTCGACCATGAAGCCGGTGACGCCGGCTGGGGTGCGGGCGTAAATCGCTTCGACGCCGGCGATGTGTGCGTTGGTGATCCACATCTTGGCGCCGTTCAACACGTAGAACTCGTAGTGCTCTTCGCCGTCGCGCTCGCGGATGAGCGCCATGTCGTGGATATCGACGCGCCGCTCGCCGATCATGAAGTAGCGATACTTCTCCTCGTCCTCCTCGTAGGTGTACTCGAGGGAGTGGACCTCCGCCGGTTCCGCCGCGTCGCTGTAACGGTAGAAGATCTTCCAGCCCTCGAAGTCGAACTCGAAGCGGCGCACGTCGCAGATGTTGCGCCGGCCTTCATCGTTCGCTTCGTCGAGGAAGAAGTACTTCACGCCGTCCTCGTCGGTGTGCACGCGACGCGAGTCGAGTCGCGCCTCGGTGCGCTGCCGCGCCGTGTCCGACCCGGCGCTCGGCTCGGTGAGCGCGAAGGCCGAGATCGTGCGCGCCGCGATCAGCCGCAGGTAGAACTCGTGGGCCAGCCTGCGGTGCGGCATCTCGGCCAGCTCGGCTCCGGCACGGTCCCACCAGCCGTCCAACGCGGCGACCGCCTTCTCCAGGCCCTTGGCGAAGCCGTCCAAGTCGCCCTTCAGCCCTGCCATCCCCGCTTTGCCCCAGGCGGACATGAACTTCCCGAACACGACCTTCTTGAGGATGCGGCTCTTACCAATGGCGCCGCGGACCTGCTTGTCGAGCTCGATGTAGCCGCTCTTCAGCGCCTCGAAGTCGGGGCGCTCCATCCCCGCCAGCAGCTTCCTGATTCCCGCCGCGATTCCGGCGACCGCGTCCGCTTGATCGACCGCGCCCTGCAGCTCCTCCTCGGCGCGTATGACTTCGTCGAGGCCGAGGATCATCGGAGTCGTGCCGATGCTGTAGTTGGCCTGGATGGTCAGGGTGTGGCTGACATCGGCGATGCGCTTGGCGATCATGCAGAGGTTGTAGTAGTCGGCCTTCGTGCGGCCCTGGCCGCCGTACTCCGTTGGGAGCAGCACCTTGAACGCTCCGAGCCGCTGCGCCCAATCGAGGTCCTCACGCGGTATGTAGTGGAGCCCCTCGACGTAGCGCTCGAACGAGGGCTGCCAGTCGCCCTCCGCGTAGCGGCCGCGGAACAGGTTCAGGTATTCCTCGTAACGTGTGCGGGTAACGTCGTCGGCCCACATCAGCTCCGGCACATAGCGCCTCTCATCCACGACCAGCGGCTCGAGCAGGAATTCGCCCGAGCGGTGGTTGCGCTCGCCGTCCACGATGTCGCGCTGGTAGTCGAAGCCGAGGCCGCCGGTGGCGATGGGCGCGTCGGGGTAGTCGCCGAGCTGCAGCGCGTAGCGACCGAGTTCGACCCGAGCGGGCGCCGCCTCGAATTCGCCGGCCACGGCGACCAGCCGCTCCTCCAGGATGTCCGCCCAGAGCAGTGCCGCTTCTACGTAGCGCTCCGCCGGCAGCGAACCTTCCAGGCGCCGGTGCGCGCGCACCAGTAGGCGCGCCCAGATGTAGAGCCGCGTCGCCAGCTCGCCGGCGACGTCGTGGATCGCCTGGTCGGCCGTCACGCCGGCCCCGCGGTCCAGCGCCTCGCGCAGTGCCGCGCTGAGCTGTTCTTCGGCGGCCCGCAAACGTTGAACCTGGAAGTCGAAGATCGGGCGCCGCGCCATCGCGGCCAGCGCCCCAGCGATCTCGTCGGAGATCGTGGCCAGCGGCGGCCGGTCGGATGCGGCGAGCCGCCTGCCGATCTCGACGTTGAGCTGCGCGTTCTCGCGGATGTAGTGGGTGAAGATCGAGCTGTCGCGATAGACCTTCGAGTAGACGTCTTCTTCGGAGAAGGCCGAGCCACCGACCACCTGGCCGGCGCGGTAGGTGATGCTCGGCATGTCCGGACCGAAGACGTCGGTGACCGCGACCTTGGCGGCCGTCGCCTCGAGGTCGCCGGCGTCCCAGGCGGCATCGTGCAGAAGCGTCTCGATCGCCAGCCGCGCGGCCTCGATGTGGGCGATGTGGGCGCGGACTGCGCCGAACTTACCCACCGCATCGCGGCCGTCGATGTCCTGGAACATGTCGGGGAACTGGATGCGGCTGCGCGCGTGGCCGACGGCTCGCTCTGTCACCAGATTCGAGGCGCCCAGCGCGATGGCCGCGGCGTCGCGCGACCGGCTACCGAAGAGCGTCGCCTCGTTTTCCGCGCTCCACTCGCCCTCCCAATCCGCCTTGGTGCCCTTGAGCGTGAGGTCGGCGACGGCGGCGCCGCTGAGCCCCATGGCTGGCGTGCTCTCGATCTCCGGGCCTCGCTTGCGGCTCACGAACAAACCCAGGCGCCCGTCGCCGCGAACGACGAAGCTCTCTGCCAGCGCCGTCAGCGTGAACGGCAGCACGCCGTTCCACTCGCCCTCGCCGACCTCGCACGCCGCCTCCAGCGCTACGGTTGTGAACCACTCGACGTTCTGCAGCGGTTCGACGACCGAGGCCGGGGCGCCGGCGGCGGCTAGCGCCTCGACGCCCGCCAGGTGACCGGCGACCAGCGCGGCCAGCGACGGGTCGGTCCAGGCCAGCTCGGCGAGGATGTCCTCGCGCTCGAGCTGCTCCCAGCCCTCGAAACCAGCTTCTGGCACGCCGGCCCCGAGCGCTGCTTGCGTCGCGGCACGCAGCAGCTCGACCTCGTCCTCCTCCAGGCCGCCGCGGCCCTCGAGACGCCGTATCGCTGCTCGGTCGAAAACGCCGGCCACGTGGTCGCGGAACTCTGCCCGCGCCGCACGCCGTTGCGGCGACTCGGCCTCCGGGGCGCGGAGCGCCGCCACCGGGTCGGATTCCTCCAGCGTCAGCAGGCAGACTTCGCCCAGCCGCTCGAGGGCACGGCGCAGGCCCTTCAGGTGATGGTCGCGGATCTGGCGCGCGTCGGCCTCGGCGGCGAAGAAACGCCGGGCGCCAGCGTGCTGGCGGGTCCGCGCGGTCAGCGCCTCTATGTCGCGTCTCAGCTCCAAAAGCTCGACGTGCGCGTCGCTCAGCTCGTTCTCGACCAGCCAGCTCTCCAGCGGTTCGGCCGTCGCCGCGGCGGCCGCCTCGTCGGCGAGCGCGGCGAAACATTCGATGGCCCAGCCGTACCATTCGACCTGGCCGGGCTCGAGCACGCGCGGACCATGCCAGACGTTCTCGTTGAGCTCCGTGCACTTGGCGTCGGCGAGCGCGATGGCACGACGGGCGATGGCGAGTGCGTCTCTGACCTCATCGGGTGCTTCGATCGGTGCGCCGGGAGAGCCGTCCCCCGCGGTCGCGACCCAGTAGCTGGGCTCTATCTCCGGTCCGCCGGCCGGCTTGCGCGCCGCGATGATCCGCCGCAGCTTCTCGTCCGCGCTGCTGTAGACCTCGTAGGCCAGGCGATGCGACCCGAAGCGCGACCAATCGACGTGCCCCGGCTCGAGCCGCCAGCACGTCTCGCACTTCACACAGTTCTCGAAATTGACGGCGACCGAGGCGTGCATCGTTCGGTCGAGCACTATCTGGTAGACCGCCGCCGGGCAGGCGCTCCACAGCGCCGACTTGCTCGGGTCCTCCAGCTTGCCCGGCTTCTCGGGCGGGAAGAACACCTTTATGTGACTGCCCGCTTCACCGCTGTAGCTGATCTCGCCCAGCTTGGCGTCGTGCGACTTGGCGACGGCGAACTTACCGGGCGAGAGGTCGGTGAGCGCGCGCCAGCCGAGCAGCCAGCGGGCGTAAAACGTCGCCTTCAACTCGTCCAGCGTCGGCTTTTTGATCGCGTAGCGGATGATATCGGAGAGCCGCTGTAGGCCACGGGTCAGGAGGAAACCTAGACCGCCCAGAACCCCGGTGACGATCTCCCACAGTGAGAAGCGGCGCGAGATGATGCCGACACAGCGGTCGAGCTTGCGGGCGATGGGCGTGCCGTCGTTGGCGTAGAGGACGGCCGCCGCGTTCGCCAGCGCCGACCGGTAGCGCGCCCAGGCCCAGCGCTTGTACCAGGGCAGCCGCCCCGACTCTTCGTTCGTCGTCCAGAAGCTGAACTTCAGTTCGCCGCGACCCTTCCCGTAGATGAAGGGGATGAAGGCGAGCAGCGTGTTCGGTACGGCGAGCAGGATCGCTAGCGGCGCGTGCTTGAGCGAGTAGCGGCCGGTACGCAACGCCTTCGAGCCGCCGCGCAGGTCGCTCAGCGTCTTCAGCCAGCGCCCCTTCAATGTCTCGCCGATGAGTCGCACGCCCTCCCACCAGGTGCGGACGGCGTTCAGCTGGGGTCGGGTAAGGACGTAGACGCCGCCGGCCAAAAGGTCGATGCCGCGGCCGAACAGTGCCTCGCTGTGCTCGATGAAAGCGGGCCAGTCGCGCAGGTGCTCGACGTCCTTATAGTAGTGGGTCGCCTTGAGCGGTTTGACGTACAGCTCTTCCAGCCGCTCGCGCGTCGGCTCGCCGCCGTTCCGCTTCAGTTCGATGACGGCCTCGGCGAAAATCGAGCCCATGGCGCAAGCCGGCCCGGTGAAGTTCGGGTAGGGGAAGTCAATGCCGATCCCGGTAGCGGCGCCGCCGATCGCTACGCCCTCGTCGACCAGCTGCGGCAGTTCGGTCAAGCCGCCGCCGCGGATGATCTTGGCGCCGTACGATGTCGACTCGCCGCCTTCGATCAGGCGCGCGATGGGCGGTAGTCCCTTGAACCACTCCATCAGCGTGTTGTAGTCGCCGCGGAACGCCTTGAGGTTCTCCAGCGGCATCACCAGGCCGATGGAGACGCTGGAGCGGTTCGTGTAGATGAGGCCCGCCACGTTGAGGCGCACCGGCTTACCGTCGATCGCACCGTTGCGCAGCATGATCTCGTAGCAGGCGGCATCGCCGGGCCCGACGCCGAAGCGCTCCTCGATCGTCGCCGGATCGAGCTCGATGACCTCCTTCACGCCCTGCAGGAACGCCGGCTGCCCGTTCGCCTTCGAGCGCACCACGTCGCGCTCCAAACCCTCTTTGCTCACCAGATGCGAGGCGTCGCCCTCCGCCAGGAAGACGATCTCCCCGTACAAGGGGCCGCGGTCGCTGTTGACGCCGATGACCCGCTCGCCTTTTCGGATCAGCCCGTCGACCGTCGTCTCGGTGAGAATCGTGACGCCGAGCGCCCGGGCGCGCTCCGCCAGGTAGCGGTCGTAGATGGGACGCAGGACCGTGTAGCAGTGGCTGAACGTCTCGGGATTGTGGTACTCGGCCCCCAGCATGCTCAGCCCGTTGGTGGCGAAGAACCCGCGCTTCACCACGCGCCGCTCGTAGGGGGCGCGGTCCAGTTCTTCCTGGCCCAGCACCGCGGGGTCGGCGAGCCGCTCGGCGAAGTAGACCGCGCCGGACCAGTTCTCGGCGCCGGGGTAGACCGCGGCCTCGACCACCAGCACGTCGAGGTCCTCGCGGGCCAATCTGAGCGCCGCGGTTATGCCGGCGGGCCCACCGCCGACTATGATGACGTCCCAAAGCTTCTTGCTCATCGAGCGATCTCGTTAGTCAGATAACAGTGCGCGGGGCCGTTCGAGGAGCCACAAATGCAATCTGTGAGAATCTCGGCCTCTGGGCCAGAGCGAAACCTCGCCCTCGCCATCCCCATCGCCATCGATGGCGACGACGATGGCGATGGCGAGGGAGAAGGACTGACTACTGGGCCGGTTCGGTGGTTGAGGTGTCGCGGAGGACCCCGAGCTCCCAGGCCAGGGCCATCGCCGAGTCGGCGATGACGTTGTGGCGCTCGATGATCGCGTGGCACTCCTGCTCGTGGGCCCTCAGCGTGTCGCCGGCCGCCTCGCGCGCCGGGATCGCAGCGTTGTAGTCGTTGAAGATCGCGATGTAGATGTCGTAGCTGTCGGCCGGCACGCCGCGCGAGTCGAGGCCCTCGTAGTAGTCGATCATGCTCTTCAGCGAGTCGAAGCGCGCGTCGCTGGCGCGCAGCCGCGCCTCCTCCTCGTTCAGCGCCGCACGGCAAGAATCGGCGGCGCTGCGGGCCGTGCTCAGCTGGCTGCGCAGCGCCCGCAGCTGGACCTCCGGCGGGATGGGCCGGAAGTAGTCGATCGCCGCCATAATCGCCAGCGCGGTCACGCCGATCGCCAGCATGACGAGGAATCCTCGGGTCGGTCGCATGCCTCTCCGGTTGCGTCGGTTACAGGGTCCATTCAATTAACGGAGTGCGGGATAAGGTTCAACCCCACCCACTCGTGACGACGGAGAGGGCATGGAGGTGGATAACGAAGCTGGGCTGGAGAGGTTGGCGCGGAAAGTCGTACGCTGCAGGCGCTGCCCGCGGCTCGTCGCCTGGCGCGAGCAGGTCGCAAGGGAGAAGCGCGCCGCCTTCACCGACCAACGCTACTGGGGCAGGCCGCTGCCCGGCTTCGGTGACCGGCGGGCCTGGCTGCTCGTCGTCGGCCTGGCGCCCGCCGCCCACGGCGCCAACCGCACCGGCCGCATGTTCACTGGCGACCGCTCCGGCGACTTCCTGTACGCAGCCCTGCACCGCACCGGCCTGGCGAATCAGGCGGAGTCGAGGTCGCGCGACGATGGCCTCGAGCTGAGTGGCGCCTACATCACGGCCGCCGTGCGTTGTGCGCCGCCCGCCAACAAGCCGGCGCCCGAAGAGCGCGACAACTGCTGCGAGTACCTCGAACAAGAACTGGAACTTCTATCGGGCGTGAAGGTGATCCTCACCTTGGGCGGCTACGCGTTCGTTCACATCTTTCGCGTGCTGCGTGACCGCGGCGTCGATGTCCCCGCGCCGTTACCGAAGTTCGCCCACGGTGCCGTCGTCAAGCTGGGTGACTCGCGGCCGGCCGTCATCGCGTCGTACCACCCGAGCCAGCAGAACACGTTTACGGGCAAGCTCACACCGAAGATGCTCGACCGCGTCCTCGCTGAGGCGAAGGCGCTCGCCGCACCTCCCGGTCAAAAGCCGTAGGTGAGTGATAGTGTGACGCGGCCGTCGTAGCGCGACGACACATCCATTTCCGCTCGATCGAGTTGCACGACCACCCAGCGGTCGCCGCTGGACGCGGCACCGATGATGCCGCCGCTCATCCCACCTGCACCGGCGCCGATTGCCCCGAGTGCTCCAGCCTGCTCCGTTGGTGAGAGTATTGAATTCTGGCTGGTGGCAAGGCCGATAGAGGCGCCGGCAAATGCACCGACCAAGCCTCCCAGAGCAATTCCGCGCAGGAAGTTGGATCTGCGCCCCCGGCTGACCTCGATCCGGGTGATTTCGGCGAGCGGGATCGCTAGCGCAGCTGCCTCTCTCCTGATTCGGATGTGCAACGTGTCTGTGTTCAAGCCGGTGACCGCCCCGACCACTGGGCTATAAAGGGTCCGGGCCCTAACCCGCACCTTGTCGCCGACGCTCACGTTTTGTGTGTCTTCGGTTTGGGCGTGCGCCGAACCTGCGATAGCCATTAGGATCAAGGCGAGTGATAGAGCGTTACGAATCATGGCGTCCCCTTTTCCAAAGACCTCGCACCCATGTTCGCGCGGCGCGGTCAAGTGGGAGTCAAGCGAGACCCTCGAATGCTCCGCCGCTCGGCCTTTTGCGGTAATGGCTATAATATGTCTGTGACAGCAGTGACCCGTCGGGCCAGTCCGGCAGGTGAACCCACCTCGAGTTCCAGTGTGGTGAAGAAGCATGGATAACAACAACGAGCATTCTGTGAATCGTTTGCGCGGCTTCCGGCTACCGCGCTGGCTGATTGTCGGCGTCGCCGCGCTGGTTCTGGTCGTCGTCGCCGGGGCCGTCGTCCTCAAGGTCATCTTTCCGCCGGAGAGGCTGCGGGCGATGATCGTGCCGCGTATCGAGGAGAGGGTCGGCAGCGAGGTGACGCTGAGCGACGTGCGGCTCCGCGTCTTCCCGCGCATCGCGGTGCGGCTCGACGACTTCGCCATCGCCAATCCACAGGGCTTCAGCGCCCAGCCGGCACTCGCACTCGATGCGCTGGAGCTGCAGGTCGCGTTCTGGCCGCTCCTCCGCAAACAAGTCGAGCTGGGCCGGGTGCGGCTGCTCCGCCCTGAGATCCGCTACGAGGTCCTGGCCGATGGGACCAGCAACCTTGCCCTGCTGGGGCCGCCGGACGAGGCGGCGGGCGCGGGCGAAGTCGCGGGCGCGGCCGCGGCCGAGGGCGTTCCGGCTGCCGGTGCCGCGGCCGGTGCGTTCGTGGTGTCGGACCTGGCTCTGAGCGATGGGACCGTCCACTACGCCGACGCGCGTAGCGGCCGGGTCGCCCGCCTGAACATCGACGCTCGGCTCCAGGCCGATCGCGTCACAGGTAATGAGCGGGCAATGGAGGGGCGAGGGACGATCGCGCTGAGCGCGATCCGCACGCTGGTCCCCGACGCGGGAGCCGATACCCTGGTGCTTCCCGATATCGAGATCGAGTACGCGATGCTCCTCGACTTGCCCGGCGACAGTCTGGCGCTCCAGGAAGTCGAGCTCGTCATGGGCGACGTCGCGGCCAACGGTAGCGGAGTGGTTCGTGGTTTGATGAGTGAGCGCAGCATCGACTTCGCCCTCGAGTCGGGCGACTTAGACATCGCCGCGTTCCTGGCGAGCCTGCCGCCGGAGATGCAGCCGCAGGACCTGGGCGCCGCCGGTCGCCTGAGCCTCGCGCTCGCGGTGCGGGGGCCCATCGGCGCTGGCGCCAAGCCCCGGGTGGACGGAACGCTGCAGCTGGAGAGCGTCAGCGCGTCGTACGGCGAGTACGGCGGCGTGCTGAGCGACGGATCAGGCGAAGTGCGCTTCGACCTCGAGTCGCTATCACTGCCGGCCTTCACCGGCGAGCTGCTGGGTAGACCGTTCGAGCTCGGGCTCACCGTCTCCGACTTCGAGACCCGACAGCTCGAGGGTCGTGTGAGCGGCGAAGTCGATCTCGGCCGCCTGGCCCAGCTCCGCGAAGGCACGGCGCCGATGGAAGGTGCCGCGCGCTTCGACCTGAGCTTCGCCGGCCCGGCCCAATTACCCGAGCGCTTGCGACTCACCGGTCCCATCGTGCTCTCCGACGTGAGCTATCAGAGTGAATCGCTGGCCGTGCCCGCTCGCATCGCCGAAGCCACGGTCCGCCTGACCGGTGCGGGCGTTGCCGCCGACGCGATACCGATCCGCTTGGGCGAAAGCGATCTCTCCGTCACGTTCGACGGTCCCGACCTCCTGGGCTACGCGTTGAGTCGCGGCGCGTCGGACGCGACGCCGCATATCCAGTTCGCGGTCACGTCGCGGCGGCTCGACATCAGCGAGCTGACGATGCCCGACACCACGCAGCCCGGCTACTCCGAACTGCTTACCGCGCGACTCGCGGGGAAGCAGGTCGGCGGCCGCGACCCCGGCGAACTGGCTCGCGAGCGCTACGCGCAGACGCCACCCATACCGCCGGTCAACGCCGACGGCCGTGTCCGCATCGTCGAGTTCCTGAGCCCGCCGACCCGGGCGCAGAATGTCGCTTTCAACGTCGCAGTGCGGAACGGAGTGCTGCAGGTGCGTGACCTCACCGGCAGCCTCTATGGCGGCACGGTGAACGGTGCCTTGACCGTCGACTTCAGTCGCGGGCAGCCACCGTTCGGGCTCGACTATGATCTGCGGCTCACTGGTGGCCAGGCCGGCGAGTTCGTTCAGCAGTGGACGCGGCTGGGCAGGGCGATGAGCGGCATCGTCGACTTCAACGTCTCCGGCAGCACTACTATAGACCAGGCCTATCTGCCGGCGCCTGACGCGATCGATGCGACCGGCCGCGCGTCGTTCAGGCAGGGTCGCTTCCAGAATTTCGGGCTGGTGAACGCCCTGGCCGGGCAGCTCAAGCTCGACGCGACCCGGCTGTCGGGCTTCAGCGATCTGGGCGGCCCGTTCGAGATCGAGGGCGGCAACTTCCTGGTACAGGATTGGAGCTTTGCCGGCTCCGACCTTAAGGGCGTCGTCGGCGGCTCCGCCGGGCTGGGCGGCAGTCTCGACCTGAGCCTCGATCTCGAGCTACCGATGGAGACGCTCGAGCGCGCCGGCCTGATCGAAGGCGGCGGCGGAGGTCTGCTCGGTAACCTCTTGGGTCAGCTGGCGGGCGGCGACGACGCGATCCAGGTCGCCGTGGGGATCGGCGGCACCATGTCGAGGCCTGCGCTCGAGCTCGACAGCGACGCGCTGGCCGAGGAGCTGGAACGCCGCTTCGGTGCCGCGGGCCGCAACCTGTTGCAGCGGTTGATCAAGCCACCGCCGCGTTAGCGTTGGGCCCGACCGCTCACCGAACATCTTGAACCTGTCGAAGGTGAAAATGACGAACGCACGGATTACGCAGCTGTTCCAGACAGTCGACGCCAAGGACGCCGACGCTTTCGCTTCGTTTCTCAGCGAGAACGCCGTGTTCCGTTACGGTAGCCAACCGGCGGTGCAGGGTAAGGAAGCGATCCGCGGTTACGTCTCTGCCTTCTTCGGATCGTTTGAGGCGCTACGCCATCAAGTGATCGATACCTGGGAAGGCGAGAACTCGATGGTTTGCCAGGGGGTCGTCACCTACACGAGAGGGGACGGCAGCGATGTGTCCGTCCCCTTCACCAATATCTTCCGCTTCGAGGGCGATCTAATCCGCGACTACCTCGTTTACGTCGATCCCTCCCCGCTAGCCGAGTAGAAGGAAGTCTCGGAGCCACGGGGTCGTCCGAGCGTGAACCGGAGCGCGGCGGCGGTGCCGCCGCGCTCCGTATTCGAGCCGCGCGACACGAAGAGTTGCGACGTTGAGTGCCGGGCGACCTCCTACCAGTTACGCTCGCCGCTGGAACCTGCGGTACCGTCGCCGCCGCCTGTGCCACCGAGGCCGCCGAGGCCACCGGCACCGCCGGTACCCGCAGTCAGCGTCGCGGTGCTGATCGTCACGGTCGACGTCCCGGCGCGGTAGACCGCGTACGATACGCCGCCACCGCCACCGCCACCCGCGCCGCCAAGACCGCCGGCGCCGCCGTTACCGCCGTCGCCGCCGCGGCCGCCGGCGAGGGCCGGGTCCGATTGGCTCACGTCACCGCCGGATCCGGGGGCGCCGTTGCCTCCGTCGCCGCCCGGGCCTGCGTCACCGCCGTCGCCGCCGGCGCCGCCGTTCCCGGCGGTGATGGTGCTCGCCTCGATGTCGACGATCGTGTTGTTGGCGAAGATCCCGAACGAGCCGCCGCCACCCTGGCCCCCAGTGCCGAAGTCGCCGCCCTGGCCGCCGCTACCGCCACCACCGCCGCCGCCACCGGCGAGCACCGGGCAAGGCGCTGGACCCAGCTCTCGCCCCGCCGAGCCGCCACCACCGGCACCACCGCCGAAGCCGGGTGCGCCGTACTCTCCGTCAGCACCGGGTGTCCCCACCCAGCGCCCGCTGACGACCGAACCGTCGCCGTCGCCGCCGCCGCCGGCCAGACCGTCTAGGGCAATGGAGCCGATGCCGCCCGGCTCGCCGTCCAGGCCGGGAACGGCACAGGCATCGAGGTCGCCAGGCTGCGGCTCGAGACCGCCCAGGCCGCCGGGGCCGCCGCCGCCGGGGAGCCACGGGAGGCCGTTACCGCCATCACCTCCGTTAACGCCGACCGTTGTACTGCCGTTACCGCCGTCGCCTCCCTTGCCGCTGCCCGGCCGGCTCAGATCGGCGGCCATTACGGTGTCGCCTCCTGCGCCGCCGACCGGCAGCGTGCCCGCCTGGCCGTCCTTACCCGGCAGCCCCTGCGAGCCTGGCGTGCCCGCGATCCCTGCGCCGCCGTCCCCGGCGGTTACCGTCAGGTTGCGGAGCGTGACCATAGTGGACTCCGTCAGGTAGATGCCCGTGGAGTTGCCGCCCAGCTGCAGGTTGTCGGCCGACTCGATGGTCAGCAGGTCGAGGACGGTGGGTTGGTTGATCGACGCGCCGATCACCGCGGTCGTGTCGCCGTCTATCGTCGCCACGTTGCTGGCCGAGGGGTCCCAATCGGAAGCCTCGTCGTAACCGCCGTACAGGCTGATCCCCGCCACCAGCGTTACCGTCTCCAAGTACGTGCCGTTGGAGATGTAAACCTGATCTTTGGTTCCGTCGGCCACCGCCGCGGCGATCGCCGCCGCGATCGTCGCCTTCGGCTCGTCCGGGGTCCCCGCGTTGGCGTCATCGCCCGTGGGTGGTGGCGCGACGAACACGGCGCCGGCGATCACGCCGTCGATCCCGTCGCCGTTCGTGTCCTGGAACTGGTCGTCCGGCGGGTCGGGCAGGTTGTTGGGGATCACCACGATCTCGGCGCTGTCGGTCACTCCGCCCGTGGCCGCCCGGATGTAGGTCGTCCCCATTATCCCGGCTGTGGCGAGCCCAGTGTTGTCCACCAAGGCCACCGTCTGGTCCGCCGATGTCCAGGTGAAGCTGCGGCCGGTGATCACGTTGCCGTTGCCGTCGCGTGCTACGGCGCTGTATTGCTGGGTCGACCCGGATGCGACCGTCACCGTCGCCGGGCTGACCTCAACCGTTGCAACCACGACGGGGCCGCCGTCATCGCCATCGCATCCGAGGGTTGTAAGGGTAGCTGCTACTGCGATCGCTAGTGCGAGCGGAGCAAGCTTGTGGAACATGATCGACCTCCTTCCCTGTCAGGTCGATGCATGTCGGCTCTTTTGGCAAGGGCACGGCATGCTACGAGGGATTTCCTCTCAATCTCGGTCGCACCCAAGGGTACGGCAAGACTTCCGCCCGCGGCCGCCGCACGGCGCTCTCAGCGGGCCGGGTGTCCCGCTGAGAGCGCTCGGACCGTCGTGCCTTGGCGGGCAGCTGAGCCTGCCGGGCGACCGCTCACCAGCGATCGCCGCGATCCTCCTCCTCGTCACCCCAACTCCGATCCTCGCGGCGCTTCTCGCGCTCCTCCTCCGGCTCGACCGTAGGCTCGGGCTCGTAGGACGGGCGCGGCGGTGGGCTGGGCTCTGCCCAGGGCGGCGCAGGCGGTGGCGGTGGAGGTGGAGGAGGGGGCGGCGGTGGCGGCGCGGCCATGGGCGCGGCGGGCGCCTTCTCGACCTCTGGCTTCCTGGCGGGCCGCTTCGGCGCTGCCTTGCGGCGGGCCGCCGGCCGCTTCTTGGTCGGCGCCTTCTTCTTGGCTGCGGTCTTTCTCTTCGCCGCCGGCTTCTTCTTGGCAGCTGGCTTCTTTTTCGCCGCCGGCTTTCTCGCTTTCAGTCCCATGTGTTTGGCCTCCTTGGCGGTAATACCGACTCAACATTTAACGTTGGATGTCGAATGTTCAATGTTCAATGTTCAACGGGTCAGCGCTAGAACCCGCCACCGCCTCCTCCTCCAAACCCTCCACCCGAGAAGCCGCCGCCGCCACCTCCGAACCCCGAGCCGCCGCTCGACGAACGTGGCGCGGTGACCAGGGCGGCCCCGGTCGCTGTCGTCATGTTACCGAGCGAGCGGGAGAAGTAGCCGGTGTGAAAGCGACCTGGATAGTGGCTGACGTACCACTCCGGCGCCTCGACGATGATCGTCTCGAACGCCTCCGTCCACTTCTCCTCCAGACCCATCGCCGCGGCGAAGGGGAGCAGCGTCTCGTAGTGCTCCAGCGTCGCGTACTTGAGGCGTTCGCGATCGACCCGATCGATGTACTCCCGTAGACCCAGTACGTGGTTGAGCAGCCAGGCGCCCTTCAGCGTCCGCGCCGGCATCGCCAGGCCGAACCCGAGGACGATCACGGGCGCCGCGAGCAACGACACCCAGCTGACGACCGGGTGACCCAGCTCGACGGTGCGGGCCAGGAAACCGACGGCCACGCAGAGCGCGCCCACAACGACGGCGATCCCCGCCCAGGCACCCATCACGTTCTCGGGCCGCGCCGTAAGAAGCTTGGGCGGTTGCGTCATCTGGCGATAGATCGCCGCCTTGATGGCCGGCACGGTGCGGTAGAACTCGTTCTTCAGCTCGGACACCCTTACCGCGTACGTACCGTTCGCCTTATCGGCCAGCGACCACAGCGATCTCAGCGTTTGGTGCTCGTGATCCTTGAGGTCGGTCACGCCTTCCGGATCCTTCAGGATGTGTATCTTGTGGCCGCGCGGCCGCTTGCGGCGCTTGCTGGGAATCTCCTCGATGCGCAGATAGCCGCGCACCGCCAGGTCGATGATCGTCGCCGATAGATCGCGCGGGTCGACACTGAAGTCCATCAGCGTGCCGACCTCCGCCGGGCTCATATTCTCCGGTGGATCGTACTGTGGCATGATCGAGCGGCTGAGCTCCGGGTCGCGCCCCTTCTTCCGCCAGAGTCGGAGCATGACGACGAAGGCGATGATCGGTACCGGAAGGAACAGGTAGTCGAGGAAGAGCCAGACCAGCTTCTTCGCCGCCGAGGGGCGCGCCACCACGCCCGGATCCCAACCGACCACGATCGTCAGACCTTCCCGCATCTCGAGCCGGCGCGTGGTCTCGAACATTATGCGGGAGCCGCTCAAGGCCTGCTCGTAGTCGCGTCCCGTAGCACCGCGGCGCCCGGTGTAGGCGACTGCTTTGATGCCGCTCGCCGCGAGCGGCAGGTTCACCCGCGCGCGGGCGCGCAGTATCGGCATCTCCCACTCGTCGCCGGTGACGTTCCAGTAGAGCTCGTCGTGGGCCCACTGCATCTCCTCGTCGCCCTCGAAGTAGCGGAGCCCGTTCTCCACCCGGTAGCGGTAGACGACCGTGCGCTCCGCGTCGCGCGCGCCCGCTACCCACGTCTTAATCTTGACCAGCGCGCCCTCGCGCTTGACCTGGTGGCGCAGCTCGTTCCCACGGTCGTCCTCCACCGCCTGCACGTCGAGGTAGACTTGATGCCGGCCGCCGCCCGCCAGCTGGTACTTGACCGGTATCCAGCGGTAGATGCCGTTCCACGAGCCCTCGAAGCGGACCGTGATTCGCTCCTCGACATCGACGGCGCCGTCCAGTCCGACGTCGTACGTCGCGTCGAAGAACGTAATCGTCAGTCGGCGCGTCTGAACGATGGGCGCGTCGGCGGCGCGGGCCGGGATCGCCAGGCACAGCGCGACCGCCCCGTAGAGCAATGCCAAGCGTGTGCTTTTCATGATCCTACATGATCCTAACTGCTGAAGTCGACCTTCGGGGCCTCGCGCTCTTCCGGCGACTCGAGCTCGAAGTACTCCCGGTCCTTGAAGTTGAACATCCAGGCGACGAGGCTCGATGGGATCACGTGAACCTTCGTGTTGTAGTCGCGCACCACCGCGTTGTAGTAGCGGCGCGCCGCCTGAATCTTGTCCTCTAGCTCGGCCAGCTGCCCCTGCAATTGCGTGAAGTTCTCCGAGGCGCGCAGCTGCGGGTAGTTCTCCGCCACCGCGAACACCGAGCGCAGTGCGGCGGTCAGCATATTCTCCGCCTTCGCCTGCTCGGCTACGCCCTGCGCGTTGATCGCGGCGGCCCGCATCTCCGTCACCCGCTCGAACGTGCCCTTTTCATGGGCTGCGTAGCCTTTGACCGTCTCAACCAGGTTGGGGATCAGGTCGTAGCGGCGCTTGAGCTGGGTGTCGATGTCGGCCCAGGCCGAATCGGCGCGGACGCGGAGCCGCGTCAGCGCGTTGTAGAGGGCGATAACGATAATCGCAACGACGACGATTACGCCGATGACGACGAGGTTGTCCATAGCGGGGCCTCCGTTTTCAAGTTCCGGACGTCCTCAAGATGGGGGGATGTGCCGGGGCTCCGAAAGTGTTAGGGAAATCGGTGGGCGGTATGCCGTATGCGGTATGCAGTAACTTCCAACTATGAGTTCTTGATGTTACCGCACACCGCTCTCCCTACCTCTCGATCTCCCGGAACCCTATTATGTGCCCGAACGTCAAACAGGTGAGAATCGCTCCAACGGGAGGAAGCATCGTGAATCTGCGACGGCATTCGCGCCTGATCGTGCTCGCCGGCGTCGCGCTTTGGGCCGCGGGCCTACCGGTCTCGCTTTACGCCCAGCGCGCCCTGGCCGAGGCGCAGGTCCCCGCCCGCTATGCGGAGGCGGTCGAGTTCGCCCGCATCCTGATGACGGCAGTCATGGAGGAGAGCGGAACGCCCGGCATGTCGGTAGCGGTGGGGATCGACGGGCGCGTCGTCTGGTCCGAGGGCTTCGGTTACGCCAATGTCGAGCATCGCGTGCCGGTCTGGGAGGAGACGAAGTTCCGCATCGGTAGCGTCTCGAAGCCGGTGACCGCGGCGGCGATCGGCCTATTGGTCGAGCAGGGGAAGCTCGACCTCGACGCGCCGGTCCAGCGCTACGTCCCCTCGTTCCCGGAGAAGCGCTGGCCGATCACCGCCCGGCTGGTCGCCGGCCACATCGCCGGCGTCCGCCACTACCGTGGTGACGAGAACTACAGCAGCCGGCGCTACGCCACGGTGCTGGATGGGCTGGAGATCTTCCAGGACGACACGCTGCTCTTCGAGCCGGGCACGCGCTACTCGTACTCGAGCTATGGTTGGAACCTGCTGAGTGCGGTCGTGGAGGGGGCGTCTGGCGAGGGGTTCCTGCCGTATATGCAGAAGAACGTCTTCGACGTGCTGGGGATGGTGCACACGGTGGCCGAACACACCGACAGCATCATCCCGCATCGGACCGGCTACTACGAGCGCCGCAGGGACGGCGGCGTGGTGAACGCGCCGTTCGTCGACAACAGCTACAAGTGGGCGGGCGGTGGTTTCATCTCCACACCCGAGGACCTGGTGCGGTTCGGCTTCGCGCACCTCCGGGACGACTTTCTGAAGCCGGAGACCATCACCGAGCTCTGGACGCCGCAGACGTTAAACGACGGCCGGTCGACGGGCTACGGGATCGGTTGGAGGACAGTCGTCGAGGACGGCCGCTTCATTCGGGCCTGGCACACCGGTAGCTCCGTCGGCGGCAACACCTCGTTCACGGTCTACCCGGAAGAGAACGCGGTCATCGCCATCGTCGGCAACATGTCGGGGGCGCCAACGCGTGGGGCGCTGCCAATCCTCATCATGGACGCCTTCCTCGAGCCGGAGACACTGGCGTCCGCGGTCGGCGCCTCTGGCCCCGATATCGCCGGCACTTACAGGTGTGTGACCGAGGCTGGGGAGACACAGATTTCCAGAGGCACGCTCGAGCTGGGAGGTGCGCCGGGCGACTACTGGGGACGCACCGAGTGGACGGTTCTGGAGAACGGGCGCGTTTCGCGGAGCCGCATCATCGCCTCGTACAGCTACGAGGATCGGACCCGTATCGTGACTGTCTCCCAGCGCGCCGGTCTAACCAGCCTCCGGCTAATGGGTCAGGGCGATGAGCTCAGCGGCCGTTGGGTCAGCGGTGGTAGCGGCGAGCTGACCTGCGAGCGGCAGTAAGCGCTACCTGACGAAGAGGTAGCAGAACGGGCACGCGGGGATCGCCCAGATCGCGTTGCCCTCCTCAGAAGGAAGGACCTGAACGATCGCGCCCGGACCGACCGCCCCCCAGCGGGGCGCCGGCCCGGGCGCGACCTGTATCCGCATGATGCGCCGGCCGTCGGTACCGGTCAGCTCAACGATGTTTCCGTCTTCGCCGCTCCAGCCGGCCGGCCGGCAGAGCAGGTACAGTCCGTCCCGCGACAGCCCCAGAAACTCGCCGGCGGTGAGCACGGTAGCGCTGCGGCCGTCGCTAACGGCGGCTCGGCGCACGCGATGTGCCGGAGCCGCGTCCGCCGTCCCCGGCATCACGCCGTAGTAGACGAACTCGCCGTCGGGCGACCAATCGAGGTGGTAGATCATGCCGTTCTCGCGGAGGACGACACGTACTTTGCGGCTCTCCCATTCGACGATGTGGATCTCGCTGGCGCCCGCCGCCGTCGTGCGTCTCGGGACGTAGGCGATCCACTCGCCGTCCGGCGAAAAGGTGTAGGCGTTGACGGCGTCGCGGTAGAGCATGCGGGGTGGGTCCATCGGCCGGCCCGTTGCGGGATCGACCTCTATGGTCCAGATCCGCGGCGGCCCGCCGTCGGCGATGAAGCCGATCCGGTTACCCGAGCGCGACCAGCGGAGCTTGGTGGCCGACCAGGTCTTACGATAAGCGAACGGCTTACTGCCGTCGGTAGGAACGATCCACATGAGTGGCTGCGGCCGCGTCTGTAAGGCGGCGACGAAGCGGCCGTCCGGCGACGGCGCCACCGTCGGGTCGATGGGCACGTCGATCGCGGCGACGCGGTATGGCTCGGGGCGTAGGACGACTACGGTCGAGTCGGCCTTCTCATCGGACGCCTGCGGCCTCGCGTCGATCGGTAAAAACAGGCACAGGGTTGCCGCCAGTACCAGCGGTCGGCGGCTGAACGAGACTAACGTGCGGGCCATTCTCCCAACCGGACGGTAAGTTCCTGTCTCTGGTCTCGTCGGACCAACTCGAGCTCTACGAACTTATCGATCCGCTCGGGAGAAAGCACCTTCTGTAGAGCCGCCATGCCCGTCACCGGCTCGCCGTCCATCGCGACGATGACATCACCCGCACGAATGCCGGCGACCTGTGCCGGACCTGCGGCCTCGACCTCGGCGACCTCGACGCCGCTCGCTTGCTCGCGCGTCAGGCGGCGTGCCTCGCGGGCGTAGAGCGGCCGCTCGCGTCCCGCGATCCCCAGGTAGGCGCGCTGGTAGATGCCGTGGCTTATGAGCGCCGAGATGATGCGCCGCGTCACCTCGTTTACCGGGATCGCGAACCCGATGCCGGCGCCGCGCCCGATCGCCGCCGTGTTGAGACCGACGACCTTGGCGTGGCTCGTCACCAGCGGGCCCCCACTATTGCCCGGATTGATGGCGGCGTCGGTCTGGATGACGTTGTCGATCAGGCGGCCGGCCGCCGAACGCATCGAGCGACCCAGCGCCGAGACGACCCCGGCCGTTACCGTCGAGTGGAAGCCGTACGGGCTGCCGATGGCCAGCACCAACTGACCTACTCTCAGCTCATCCGCGTCGCCGAACTCCACGACCGGTAGGTCGGCGGCGTTGGCGCGCAACGCGGCGAGGTCGCTGGCCGCATCGAGGCCCAGGACCTCCGCCTCAGCCTCCTCACCGTCGGCGAACGTCAGCTCGACCTTCCGCGTCCTCTCGACCACATGGTAGTTCGTCACCACGAGACCGTCGGGCGCGATGACGATGCCCGAGCCGTTGCCGCTGGGCGGATCCTCCCAGGGGCTGTGCCGCCGACCCCACACCGAGACGTTCACCACCGCCGGCCGCACCCGCTCGGCGACTTCGATCACCGCCTGGCTGTATGCGTCGAGGAACGGCGCGCCTTCGGGCTCCGAGCCCGGCTCGGAACCTCGCTTGTCCCCACCACCCGATGCCAGTGCGCGCGCCACGATATCCGTACTCATCGGCTGCCTGCCTGTCAGTAGTCGTTGTGGTTTTCTGATTATACTACGCGCGGAGGCTAGTCAAAGTTCTTGGTGTACGAATCTGCAGGTGTCAGGTGGGAATCTGATTGGGAATCCTCGAATTCCCAATAGACTTCGGTCTTTGCCAATTACCACTTCCTAACCCGCCAGGTGCCCCGCGCTCCGGGCGCGGCGTCTACCTCGAGTTCGCCGGACAACATCTTCTCTCCGCAGGTCGCGGTGAAGTTGGTCACGCCGTCCGCGAGGGTGAACGTCGCCTGGGTGGCGGTGCGCCTGCCGCTAAGGTCCTGGGTCGTCACCGTACCCACGGCCGTGCAGGGCACCGATGGCTCGGTCATCGGGCCTTGAAAGTCGCGGATCGTGAGCGCGATCTTGCCGCTCAGCCTGTCGCCGTTCTGCTCCAGCACGAGCTCCATATCCGCTTCGTAGCTGCAGTTGGGGTCCGCGGTGTCGTCCCAAAATGTGGCCCCGTCCGGCGCCACGCCGAGCCAGCGACCGCTGATGTCGTTGGCCGTTCCGAGCAGGCCGAGCGGATCGTTCGTCTCGCTCGTGCAGCCGGCGAGCGTGGCGGCGAGCATGAGAGCTAGCGCCGAGGCGAATCGCTTCACTCGCGTACTACTCCGTCTCGTGATCGGCGGGTAAGAGTCGGCGGGTACTGCGAATGGTTTCGGGCTGGCCGGGGCGCCAGCGGAGTGACGGTGCTGGACATACACCGGCGGGCGATATCGGTTCCCGCCGCTTTGTCCTATAATGACGGTCTTGCCAGACTGCTTTCGTTACTGCAAGGAGGGCGTATGAGGGCTCGCCACGTTGTCACCGTTACCCTCCAGGCGTGCATCTTGGCGGCTCCCACGGCGTTACAGGGGCAAGTGGCCGATCCGCCGCTTCGCCCGGTCCACACCTATTCGATCGTCGCTCGTGACGCGGCCAACGGCCAGCTTGGTGTCGCCGTCCAGTCCCACTGGTTCTCGGTGGGCTCTATAGTCTCGTGGGCCGCGCCCGGCGTCGGCGCCGTCGCCACCCAGTCGTTCGTCGAAGTGTCCTACGGGCCGCTGGGGCTGGAGCTGATGCGCGCCGGCAAGACCGCCGAGCAAGCCCTGACGGCGCTGCTGGCCGGCGATGAGCATACCGATGTGCGGCAGGTGGCGATGATCGACGCGAGCGGCAACGTGGCGGTCCACACAGGTGAGCACGCCATCATCGAGTACTGCGACCACAAGGGCGACGGCTACTCGGTGCAGGCCAACCTTATGCTCCGGTCCACCGTCTGCGACGGCATGGCGGCGGCCTTCGAGTCGACGGAAGGCGACCTGGCGGAGAAGATGATGGCGGCGATGGAAGCCGCGCAGGGGGAGGGCGGTGACATCCGCGGGGTGCAGTCGGCGGCGCTGCTGGTCGTGAGCGAGGACGCGAGCCAGCCGGCCTGGGGCGGCAGACTGTTCGACCTGCGGATCGAGGACCATCCCGAGCCGCTGCGCGAGATGCGGCGCCTGCTTACCGTGGCTCGCGCCTACAACTACATGAACGCCGGCGACGAGTACATGACGCAGGGCGAGGTGGAGAAGGCGGTGGAGGCATACAGCAGAGCGGAACAGCTGGCGCCCGACAATCACGAGATGGTCTTCTGGCATGCGGCGACCCTGGCGGCCAGCGGCCGCCTCGAGGAGTCGTTGCCGCTTTTCAAGAAGTCGTTCGACATGTGGCCCGATTGGCGCGAGCTGGTGCCGCGCCTACCGGCCTCCGGCCTGCTGCCCGACGATCCCCGGCTTATCGAGCGGATCGTCGGCGTCAGGTAGAGCCCCGGTTCCGAAATACTCAACTGAAGTGGAGGAAGGAAATGGCACGTTCAGCAACGAGACTCTCGGCGCTCTTGATGGCCATGCTCTTGCTGGTGGCGCCTTTCGAGCTGTCGGCTCAGGAGCTACCCGTCCTCGATCGCGAGGCCGCACGGCTGATCATGCAGGAGATATCCGGCGACGCGTCCTACGAGCACATCCGCTATCAGACTCAGTTCCACCGGCCGCGCGGCGGCTCGAACGGGCTGTGGAAGGTCGCTGAGTACTTCGAGGCGAAAGCTCGTGAGTTCGGGCTGGAGCGGGTCAGCCTGATCAAGCAGGCGTCCTCAGGCCGGCCCTGGAACGCCACGTTCGGCGACCTTTGGATCGTCGAGCCCGAGCCGGAACGCATCGCCAGCACGCTGCAATCGGTGCTGCACCTGGGTGACTACAGCCGGCCGACCGATGTCACCGGAGAACTCATCGACATCGGCGTCGGCGGCGAAGAGGATCTCGAGGGTTTGGATGTGTCGGGCAAGGTCGTGCTGACCTACGGCTCCGCCTCGGGCGCCATGACCCGGGCGGTGCGCGACGGCGGGGCGCTGGGCGTGGTCTGGTACCCCAACCCATTCAGCGAAGGAATGGCCGGCTATCCCGACCAGCTGCGGTGGGTCCGCGCCGCCGGTGGTAGCTCCGCCGACTTCGAGCCGACCTTCGTCTTCGGTCTGTCGCTGCGCCAGGGGCTGGCGTTGCGGAGTCGCCTGCAGCGCTCCGACGAGCCGATCGTCGTCCGCGCCGTGGTCGAGTCCGAGTTCAACTCGCTACAGGGGTCCGAGCCCTGGCAGGTGATGGTCGAGGCCTTTATCCCGGGTAGCGAGCCCGGACTGGGACAGGACATCGTGCTCACCGGCCACATGCAGGAGGAGGCCACCTCAGCCAACGACGATGCCAGCGGCTGCGCCAACGTCCTGGAGATCGCCCGCGCCTTCAAAAAGCTGATCGACGAGGGCAGGCTGCCACGCCCGCGTCGTAACCTCCGCTTCTGGTGGGTGACAGAGATTGGTAGCCAGCGGCAGTACTTCGCCGATAACCCTGAAGCGCATCACGAGATGTGGGTCAACATCAACCAGGACATGTCGGGCGCCAACCAGGCGCAGGACGTGATGCGCGTGCAGAACGTGACGCGCCTGCCGGCGACACGCTTCCACTTCTTCAACGACGTCGTCGAGTCGGTAATCGACTTCATGGTGGCGACGAACACCGCCGAGCTGGCCCAGGCGCAGGCCGGGTCCGCCGGATATCCGCAGCCGCACCTCTCGCACCTCGGCACCCGACACCGCTACAACACCAAGATGATCTTCTTCCATAACAACACCGATCACATGACGTTCACCGAGCAGCCCATCGGTGTGCCGGGCGTCACGTTCACTAATTGGCCCGACAACTACATCCACTCCAGCGACGACCAGCTGTGGAACATCGACCGCACGCAGCTGGGTCGTAGCGCCGCAGCAGTGGCGTTGATGGCTTACACTATGGCGAACGCCGACCAAGAATCGCTGCCGGCGCTGACGGCGGAGACCGTGGGCCGCGGCGCCGAGCGCCTCGGTCGCAATCTGCGGTTGGGGCTCACCTGGATCGCGACGAGCGATGACAAAGACGCGGCGTATTTCAACGCGATCGACCAGGTTCACTACGCCGCCGAGCGCGAGCGGCTCGCCATCACCTCGCTGGCCGAGATCGATGACGGCGCCGGCGATGTCGTTCCGCCGCTGCTGGAAGAGCTGGGTCGACGCGAGGCTCAGGCGCTCCGCGAGGTCGAGCTGGCCTACCGCCAGGCGACGGGGCGCGACGCTCTTCCGCAGCGCTCGCTGTCCGAGGCGGAGCGCCGGCTGAGCCAGTTGCAGCCGGCGCTGATCGCCGGACCCACCGAGTTCCTCACCGGCCGCCGCCGCGTCCGTGGCGTCCGCGGCCTGCACGGCCTCATGTCGTTCGAGGTGATGAACGCGGTGAACGGAGAGCGGAGCGGGCTCTACATATACCGTTGCGTGGCGGCGGAAGCCCGCGAGGCGGGCGCCCATTACTACGGTACGGTGACGGCGGAGGCCGTGCTCGAGTACCTGGAGAACGCGGCGGCAGCGGAGTTGATCCGCCTGGAGTAAGATCTCATGCCGAAGTCTGAAGGCGCGAAGCAGTCGCCTCGCAAGAAGAAAGAGGCGGCGCCGCCCAAGTCGCGGGGCCTGGCGGCGACGCGGCTGGCCTCGGCCGCGCCGCCGGCGAAGGTCGAGCGGCTCGCCGAGTCGATCGAAGAAGACGGCGGCTCGGTGCTTGGGACCTACAAGGACCCGCTGGGCGGCAGCTGGCAGGTGCTGGCCGGGCTGCCCATCGATAAGGTCGAGCCGACGCCGTTCCAGCGCGACCTCTCAGAGGCGCACACCGAGAAGCTGGCGACGGCCATCGACAAGCTGGGCCGCTTCCTCGATCCGGTGATCGCCGTGCGGACCGAAGAAGGGAGATACTGGACGCCGAACGGCTACCACCGCCTGGAGGCGGTGCGCCGCCTGGGCGGTAAGTCGATCGTCGCGCTGGTCGTGCCCGATGCCGAGGTCGCCTACCGCATCCTGGTCCTCAACACCGAGAAGGCGCACAACCTGCGCGAGCGGGCGCTCGAGGTCGTGCGGCTCGCCCAGGGGCTGGCCGAGCTCGACGAGCGGCCGGAGAAAGAGTTTGCCACCGAGTTCGAGGAACCGGCGCTGCTGACTCTAGGGTTCTGCTACCAGCAGCGCGGGCGCTTCGCCGGCGGCGCCTATCACCCGGTAGTCAAGCGTGTCGACAAGTTCTCGAGCGCCAAATTGCCGCGTGCGCTCGAGACACGTCGCGCCCGGGCACAGCGCCTGCTCGAGCTCGACGACGAGGTGAACGCCCGGGTCAAGGAGCTCAAAGAGATCGGTTTCGTGAGCCCGTACCTCAAGGCGTTCGTCGTCGCACGGATCAACCCGCTCCGCTTCAAGCGGAAGGTGACGGCGAGCTTCGACGACACGATCGACAAGATGCTGGCGGCGGCCAGGCGCTTCGACACGGCGAAGGTGCGCTCGGGTCAGATTGCGGGGGCAGCGGGGCCGGCGGAAAGCCAGTGATCGGTAGTCGCTAACCGGTGACCGGTAACGCGCAACGGGGCATCGGACAATGTAGAGCGAGCAGTCACTGACCACCGGCTACCGGCCACTGTAACTGGGAAGGCGATCATGCGCGAAGCGATATCATCTGAAGCGAGACGTGGGCTCGTAGAGGTCGCCAGAGGCGACGCGCCCGCCGATCTCGTCCTCAAGAACGCGCGCTTAGTAAACGTGCGGTCCGGCGAGACCCACGATGCCGACATCGCGATCTACGGCGGCCGGATCGCCGGGTTCGGCGAGTACGAGGCGAAGGGTAGCATCGACCTGAAGGGCGCGCACGTTTGCCCGGGGCTCATCGACGCGCACGTACACATCGAGTCGAGCATGGTCTCGGTACCCGAGTTCGCCCGCGCCGTCGTGCCGCGCGGCACGACCGCGGTCGTCACCGACCCGCATGAGATCGCCAACGTCCTCGGGGTCCCGGGGATCCGCTATATGCTCGATTCCGCCGAAGGGCTGCCGCTGCGCGTCTTCGTCATGGCGTCCTCCTGTGTGCCGGCTACGCACATGGAGACGGCGGGCGCGAAGCTCGAGGCCGCCGATCTGGAGCCGCTGTTCGAGCATCCGCAGGTCATCGGGCTGGCCGAGGTGATGAACTTTCCCGGCGTCTTTCTGGGCCTACCCGAGGTGCTGGCCAAGATCGAGGCCGCCGGCGACCGGCCGGTAGACGGCCACGCGCCGGGTCTCTCGGGACCGCCGCTCAACGCCTACGCCGCCGCAGGGGTCGGCTCGGATCACGAGTGCACACAGCTCGAGGAAGCGCGTGAGAAGTTGCGCCGCGGGATGCACATCTTCATCCGCGAGGGGACGGCGGCGCGGAACCTCGAGGCGCTGTTGCCGCTGGTGACCCCTGGGAACGCGGTCAACTGCTCGTTTTGCACCGACGACCGGCATCCGGAAGACCTGCTGGACGAAGGCCACATCGACGCGCTGCTGCGCATGGCGATCGCGAAAGGGCTCGACCCGATCACCGCGATCCAGATGGCGACGATCTACACCGCCAACTACTTCGGGCTGCGGGGCCTGGGGATGCTGGCGCCCGGCTATCGAGCCGACGTGATCGTCGTCGATGACCTGCAGGACTTTCGCGCCCGGATCGTCTTCAGCGAGGGACGTGTCGTCGCCGAGGACGGCGACTACAGGGGCGAGCGCCCCACGCCGCCGGCGCCACCAGGGGGTGGCGTAAAGGTGAAGTGGGAGGCGGTCGATCTCGCTGTGCCGGCGACCGGCGCGGCGAAGGCCAGGGTGATCGATGCGGTCGCCGGTCAGATCGTCACCGGGCAGAGCGTCGAGCCGCTGCGGACCGAGAACGGGCTGGCGGTCGCCGATCCCGGGCGCGACCTCCTCAAAATCGCCGTCATCGAGCGGCACAGGGCGACGGGTAGCGTGGGGGTTGGGTTCGTGCGCGGCTTCGGCCTCCAGCGCGGCGCCATCGTCTCCACCGTCGCACACGACAACCACAATATCGTCGTCGTCGGTGCGAACGACTCCGACATGATGACCGCCGCCCGCGCTGTCGCCGAGACCGGCGGAGGCCAGGCAGTCGTGGCGGACGGCCGGGTGCTGGCATCCGTGCCTCTCCACATAGCCGGACTGATGTCCGACCTGCCCCTGGAACAGGTGCGGGATCGGGTCGAGGCCATGGGGAAGGCTGCCCGCGAGCTCGGCGGGACGCTGCCCGACCCGCTCATGACCATGTCGTTCCTCGCTCTGGCCGTGATCCCCGAGCTCAAGATCACCGACCAGGGGCTCGTCGACGTTGGCGAGTTCAAACCGGTACCACTCTTCGTGGGTTAGGCGGCCCGGCGTACCCGCGCCCACACATTTACAAGGGTATGGACCTCTGTTATTGTCTTGTGCGTTTCACTTCTAGCGGAGCCCCATACAGCTGCGGTCCGTCCCGCGCTGACGACCGCGCAACATTGCAGCCAGGAGAGTACAAGCGATGATCGCCGATAAGATGGAAAAGGCCCTGAACGCCCAGATAAACGCCGAGCTCTACTCTGCCTATATCTACCTGTCCATGGCCGCGTATTTCGAGTCCAAGGACCTGCCTGGAATGGCCAACTGGATGACCGCCCAGGCCCGGGAAGAGGTCGCCCACGCGATGAAGATCTACCAGCACATCGTCGAGCGTGGCGGCCGCGTCGCCCTCGCTGCCATCGAGGGGCCGCCCACCGAGTGGGCTTCGCCAGCCGCCGTATTCGAGGCCGCCTATAAGCATGAACAGCACGTTACCAAGCTGATCCACGACCTCGTCGCCCTCTCTATCCAGGAGAACGACTACGCCAGCAAGAGCATGCTCGACTGGTTCGTCGACGAGCAGGTCGAGGAAGAGGCCTCGGCCAGCGCTATCGTCGCCAAGCTGCAGATGATCGGCGACCACGGGCCCGCCCTGCTCGTGCTCGACCACGAGCTGGGCGCCCGCCAGGCCGGCGCAGAGGAGTGAAGCGGCCCGAGACCTCCCCCAAGTAGGTCCGAGCCGCGAGGGCCCGCGCTCCGGTGAATCGGGGTCGCGGGCCCCGCTTATGTGGTACAGGCTACTACTGCAAAGCGCACGACCTTAAGGCATTTTGACTGACGAATCGGCGTTTTGCCTGAGCCGTGCCGGCGCCAGGCGGAAACATATGTCGTCAAACGCCCGCCGGTCGGCCCGCTAACCTCCATTAGCTCAACACGATACGCGCTGGGCCCCGCCGCCGCCTCACCTGGGTCGGCGCGCTGGCACGTCTGCTGCCTATAGAACAAGTCGCAAGCTTAGACGGCTAAGACACCCATCCCGCCCGGGTGCCTGAAAAATCCCCCCGAGAACCCTGTTTCTGATTCTTGATCAGCATCTGGACAGTTACGCCGATACAGATACTGGACCGCCCGACCGTTTGGCTATCCGCATGTACCCACGTTTACCTACCCGGCAGTTCCCATCGTCCCCACAGCGATTAGATACCCTTCAGCCTCGCGGTCGGGCGGCTCCAGCCGAGCCGCCCTTTTTTTGCCCTTGACCCTCTTGGGGATCGCTATTTAATTGCGGGCCGTTGAGCCCCCATCGTCTAGTGGCCTAGGATACCTGGTTCTCAGCCAGGAGACCGGGGTTCGACTCCCCGTGGGGGTATTAGGATGCCCGGACAGCTTTGCTGTCCGGGCTCGTTCGTTGTTGGGAATTCCCGAACTATGACTCCACGGATGCCTCGGATTCCTAATTTCCCTTCCCGGAATCCCGAATTCGCGAATCCCCGAATCCCCGAATCCCTGATTCCCATTGCTCGATTTGGGAATCGCCGCTAGCCTTCCCACCAATCTCAAGCGGGTGATTCCCAATGCGCAGATCGTTCTTCATTGCGATGCTGGTTCTCGCCGTCGCCGGCTGCGAAAGCGGCCCCGGCGATCCGGCCTTCGTCAGTCGCTGGCGGACGAGCCCGGACCGCGACTGGGCCGGCCCCGAGTACTGGGCGAACCGGCTGCAGGACTGGCGGGTGCGAGAGGGCCGCCTGGAGTGTGTAGGCGGCGGCCCGCTGCGGACGGTTCACCTGTTGACCCGTCGCTTGGGCGCAGGGGACGGGGACTTCGAGGTGCGGGTGCGGCTTGGCTCGCTGGGGATGGCGGCCGCCGATTCGGTCGCGGGAGGTGCCGGCTTCCTTATCGGAGCGGGCCGGGGGCTCGACTACCGGGCGGCGGCGCTCATCCATCACAGCAGCGGCCCGCTGGCCGGCATCTACGCTGGGGTCGACGCCGATGGACGGCTTTTCTTCCGCGACCTGGAGGGTGAGGTCGAGCCGCTCGCTCAGAGCGAGGACGGGCTTTCATCGCTGGGGGCGGTCGTGCTACAGCTGAGCGCTGGTCAGGTCGCCGACGGCTACGAGCTCACCCTGACGAGCACTGTCGGCGATGGCAGCGCCGCGGCGGTGGCGCTCGGCCCCGTCTTCGTGGGCCCTGAGCGGCTGGAGGGGAACGTCGCCCTCGCCTGCGACACGCGGCGCGACGCTGACGGCGGTTTCTGGTTCCAGGGCTGGCGCGTCGATGGAGAAAAGCTGGACGTCCATAACGACCGGAGGCTCGGTCCGGTTATCGGTAGCCAGCACACGCTCAGCAAGGGCACCCTCAAGTTGACGGCGCAGCTCATGCCGATCGGCGACCTGGACGAACGGTACGTCGAGTTACAGCTCCGCCAGGGTCGGGATTGGGAGGCGGCCGCCAGCGCAGCCGTCGTGGTCCCCGGATATACGGCGACGTTCCATGTCGACGACTGGGACTCGGGCCGCGATATGCGCTATCGCCTCGCCTACCCGCTGGTCTCGGGCGGCGTCGCCGAGCTCTGCTATGAGGAGGGCGTCGTGCGGCGCGATCCGGTCGACGAGCCGGAGATCGTCGTCGCCGCCTTCACCGGCAACCACAACGTCGCCCATCCCGGCGTCGATCGCGGGTCGTTCCCCTGGGACTGGGGTCTCTGGTTCCCCCACGCCGATATCGTCGCCCAGGTCCGCGGCCACGACCCCGACCTGCTCTTCTTCAGCGGTGACCAGGTCTACGAAGGCGCCAGCCCGACCCGGGCCGACTTCGCCCAGCCGTTCAAGGACTACCTCTACAAGTGGTACCTCTGGTATTGGGCGTTCGGCGAGCTGACCGCCGAGGTACCCAGCGTGACCATCCCCGACGACCACGATGTCTATCACGGCAACATCTGGGGCGCCGGTGGTAAGGCGACGCCGCCAGGACTCCCCGGTGCCGCCGCCCAGGACGCCGGCGGCTACAAGCTGCCGCCCCAGTTCGTGAACATGGTCCAGCGGACCATGACGAGTCACCTGCCCGAACCGTTCGACCCGACCCCCGCGGAGCAGGGCATCGAGGTCTATTACACGGACCTGCTGTACGGCGGCGTCAGCTTCGCCGTCATCGAGGACCGCAAGTTCAAGTCGGCACCTGCGCCGCTACTGCCCGAGGCCGAGGTACGGAACGGCTGGCCCCAGAACCCCGAGTTCGATCCGAAGCGTGAAGCCGAGGCCCCCGGCGCTACACTAGTCGGCGAGCGGCAGCTCGAGTTCCTGGAGAGTTGGGCGAACGATTGGAGCGGCGGCGCCTGGATGAAGGTCGTGCTCTCACAGACCCTGTTCGCCAACTTGGCCACGCTGCCTGATAGCGCGACCAGCGGCTCGGTCATCCCGTCGCTCCCCATACTGGCACCCGGCGAGTACGCCGCCGGCGACAAATTCGTCAGCGACATGGACTCGAACGGCTGGCCGCAGACGGGCCGCGACAGAGCGCTCCGCGCGATGCGCAAAGGGTTCGCCGTACACCTTGCCGGCGACCAGCATCTCGGGTCGACGGTCCAGTACGGCGTCGACGACTGGCGCGACGCCGGCTTCGCCCTTTGCGTTCCCTCGATCGCCAACTTCTGGCCGCGCCGCTGGTTTCCGCCGCACCCCGGCGCGAACCGCGAGCCCGACGCGCCGCGCTACACCGGTGACTACGAGGACGGCTTCGGCAACAAGCTGACGGTTCTAGCTGTTTCGAACCCGCACCGTTGGGGGAGAGAACCGGCGGCGCTGCACGACCGGGCGCCCGGCTACGGGATCGCCCGCTTCAACCGCAGCACCCGCCAGATCAGCCTCGCCGCTTGGCCGCGCTGGTCCGACCCGGCCGCTGGCGACGCGCCGTATCCCGGCTGGCCCGTCAGCTTCGCGCAGGAAGACAACTACGGCCGCGCCGCCGTCACCTACCTGCCGCGCCTCGAGATCAGCGGTATGCGCGAGCCTGTCGCCCAGGTCGTGAGCGAAGAAACCGGCGAGGTCGTTTACACTCTCCGCATCCTCGGCGACTCGTTCGTGCCCGAGGTCTTCGCGCCAGGTCGCTACACGCTGCACGTGGGTGAGCCCGGAACCGACAGGATGCAGACCTTCGAGAACATCCCGGCGACTCCGGAAAGCGAAGGCGTTATTGCCGTTACCTTCTGAGTCAGTCCGGTCGGAGGCCGGGAGAACCACTCGCTACGGGCTCGCGCCACCTAGAGACAGTAACCTCACCGTCAGGGGTGAGCTCGCGACCTTCGCGAGCTGGCTCTCCCGACCTCCTCCCTGTCCATCCAAAGGCGTCGGGGACCTGGCTCGCCCTCCTTGCGGAGTCTTGGGAGAAACAGCCTGACTGGCTCGTTCACTCTGCAGCCAGCCGGTTGCGGGAGGAGGCGGAGGACCACCTCGCGAAGGTCGCGAGCACACCCGGATGGTGACGTCGCCCGACGCCGGTGGCGCGAGCCCGTAGCGAGTGGTCCTCCGCCTCCGACCCAAACCCGACTGGTGGGCGGACGAAGCGGGGCATTAGTTTGCGACTGGGTAGAACCTGCGTTCGAAAGGAGGCGAGCCGTGAGCGCCGACTACAAACTTCCGGTCGCCGGCGAGATGGTCGAGTCGGGCGATGTCGATGAAGTCATCAACCCGTATAACGGCCACGTCGTCGGCCGTGTCCCGCTGGCGACGCCCGAACAGCGAGAGGCTGCGCTCGCCGCGGCGGTCGCTGCCTTTCAGGAGACGAAGACGCTCTCCCGGGCGCGGCGCGCCGAGATCTGCCACGCCATAGCCGTGGGGATCGGCAAACGGCGGCGCGAGCTGGCAGAGACGATGGCGCTCGAGTGCGGCAAGCCGATAAGGGCGGCGCAGGTCGAGGTCGACCGCGCGGCCGCTACCTTCGCCATCGGCGCGGAAGAGGCGAAGCGAGTCGGTGGTGAGATCGTCCCTATCGACGTCGTGCCGTGGGGCGAGGGTTATACTGCCCAGTATCACCGCTTCCCCATCGGGCCCATCTTGGCCATCGTGCCGTTCAACTTCCCGCTCAACCTGGCGGCTCACAAGCTGGCGCCCTGCATCGCCGCCGGCTGTTCCATGGTGATGAAGCCGCCGCAGCAGGCTCCCATCGCAGTGCTCAAGCTCGCCGAGATCGCCTATGAAGCCGGTCTACCGCCCAAGGCGTTCAGCATCCTGCACAGCACGGTGGAGGTGGCCGAACCGATGGTGCGCGACGACCGCTTCAAGCTGCTCTCGTTCACCGGCTCGGCCGCCGTCGGCTGGCACCTCAAGTCGATCGCCGGCAAGAAGCGCGTCGTACTCGAGCTGGGCGGCAACGCCGGCGCCATCGTCCACTCCGACGCCGACGTCGACTGGGCGGCGACGCGCGTCGCCGCCGGCGGCTACGGCTACGCCGGCCAAAGCTGCATCAGCGTGCAGCGCGTGCTGATTCAGCGGACGCTGTTCGATGAGTTCTGCGCTGGACTCGTCGAGCGCAGCGAGGCGCTGAAAGTCGGCGACCCGCTGGACGAGGCCACCGAGGTCGGCCCGCTGATCGAGGAGGGGCACGCCGAGCGCGTGATGAACTGGGTCGCCGAGGCGGAAGCCGGGGGCGCCCGCGTGCTCACCGGTAAGCGGCGCGACGGCGCACTCGTATGGCCGACGGTGCTCGCCGACACGGCGTTCGATATGAGAGTCGAGTGTGAGGAGATCTTCGGGCCCGTCGTCACCGTAAGGCCGTACGATGACTTCAAGGCCGCGGTCGAGATCGTCAATGACTCGGTCTACGGACTACAGAGCGGGGTCTTCACCCACGACGTCAGGCTGATCGACTACGCCTACACGAACCTTGAGGTGGGTGGCGTGGTGGTCAACGATATGCCGACCTTCCGGATCGACAACATGCCTTACGGCGGCGTGAAGAGCTCCGGCCTCGGCCGCGAGGGGCCACGCAGCAGCATAGAAGACATGACCGAGGTCAAGATGCTGATCGTGAATCGACGGGGTTGATGTCGTATGCAATATCCAATATCCGACACTCATTGATCGGGTGATCAAGTTGTTCTCGAGTGTCAAGTCTCAAGATCCAACATCCAGTTCGTCAATGGTAATTGGACCTTGGGACTTGGTTCTTGAGAACAGCTTGTTCACGTGGTCAATGGATATCGGATAATGGATATTGAGTACAACATCAGGTAGGGGGCCGCCTCGCCACCATCCGCGCCAGCCCCCGCTCGCCTTCCGCCTCCCCGAACACGCCCTCTTCGTAGAGCAGCAACTCGAAATCGAAAAAGGCCTGTTTCAGCTCGCCGCGCTCCAGCGCGTAGGCGTGCCGGATATCGCCCCCTAGAACATCGATCTCGTCGACGTTGAAAGTCTCCACCAGCAACAGGCCGCCGGGTTTGAGCGCGTTACGGAAAACGGGGAACAGCGAGCGGAGCAGAAAGCGGCTGTTGATGATAAGGTCGAAGGTGCCGGGCCTGAAAACGAAACTCTCGAGGTCGGCGAGCACGATCTGGATGTCGAGTTGCTCGTCCCGGGCCCGGCGCTGCAGTCGCTGCAGCCCTTCCCACGAGATATCGACGGCGACGACTTTGTAGCCGCGGCGCGCCAGCCAGAGCGCGTTGCGGCCGGCGCCGCAGGCCACATCGAGCGCGAGGCCCGGCTCAGCGAGCCAGGCCTCTGCGTCCTCCAGTATTCGTGCGGGCTCGTCTATATCGGCCCAATCGCCTGCGGCGTAGCGCTCGTCCCAACGCGCCCGGTCGTCCTGGGCCATCGTCTGGTCGCCGGCCCGACCCGCCGCCTAGATCAGCTCGGTCTTACGCGGGCCCTCCGACTCCTTGCGCGGGCGCAGGTCCCAACAGACCCAGCCGCCCCGCTCGCCGAAGCCGCGCGAGCGCCGCGCGAAGTCGAACACCTTGCCGTCCGCCAGCTCGGTGTCGGCGGAGATCAACGTAATCGCCGCCCCGTCGATCTTCTCCGGGTTGAGGCCCATCGCGTCGCAGGCCAGCTTCAAGGCGGTGGCGAAGTCGTGCGACACGACCTTTGCGTGGAACTGTTCTGCCGTACCCAGGTACTCGTGACCCCTGAATATGACGCGGAACAGCTTCCGCTTTGTCTCGGGCTCGCTCTTGTTGGCCATCAGTTACCAGTCTGCTTCGCTGGGTCGAGCAATTCGTCCGCCTGCTTCGCATCCAGCAGGCCCTCCTCGACCACTAGATCGCGGATCGTCTTGTCCTTTACCAGTGCGTCCTTGGCTATCTGCGCCGCCTTGTCGTAGCCGAGGACAGGCGCCAGCGCCGTCGCCAGCGCCGGGCTTAGTTCCGCATACACCCGGCAACGCTCTCGGTTCGCCTCGATGCCGGCGATGCACTTGTCGACGAAGATCGCGGCGACGTTGGCCAGGATCTCGACCGACTGCAAGACGTTGTACGTCATGACCGGGATCATGACGTTCAGCTCGAAGTTGTCGGCGTGGCCGCCGACCGTGACCGTCGTGTCGTTGCCGATCACCTGCGCGCATGCCTGGCGCACCGCCTCGGGGATTACAGGGTTCACCTTGCCCGGCATGATCGACGAGCCGGGCTGGGTCGCCGGAATCGAGATCTCCGAGAGACCGGTCCGCGGGCCCGTCGCCAGCCAGCGCACGTCGTTGGCGATCTTGCTCATGCTCACCGCGACGCTTTTGAGCGCCCCGCTCGCCTCGACCAGCGCGTCGCGCGCCGCCTGCGCCTCGAAGTGGTTCGGCGCCTCGACGAACTTCTGATCGAAGATCTTCGAGAGACCCTCGCAGACCCGGCCCGCGAATTTCGGATGCGCGTTGAGTCCCGTGCCCACCGCGGTGCCGCCGATCGCCAACTCGCGCAGGTGCGGCAGCGTGTTCTCGACCCGCTTGATCCCGTGCTCGATCTGGCTGGCGTAGCCGCTGAACTCCTGGCCCAGGGTCACCGGCGTCGCGTCCTGCAGGTGCGTGCGCCCGGTCTTCACCACGTCGGCGAACTCCTTCGACTTGGCGGCCAGCGCCTTCTGCAGCTTCTTGAGCGCCGGCAGCAGGTCCTCGGTGATCGCGCTGCTGACCGAGACGTGCGACGCCGTGGGGATCACATCGTTGCTCGACTGCCCCTGGTTCACGTGATCGTTCGGGTGGACTTCCTTCGAGCCGATCTCGGCGCCCAGGATCTGCGAGGCGCGGTTGGCGATCACCTCGTTTGCGTTCATGTTGGTTGAGGTGCCGGAGCCGGTCTGGAAGATGTCGACGACGAAGTGGTCGTCCAGCTCGCCGTCCATCACCTGGCGGGCCGCTTGCTCGATCGCCTTGCCGCGCCGCTCGTCCACCACGTCCAGCTTCATGTTCACCTGGGCGGCCGTCATCTTGATCGCGCCCAGCGCCCTGATGAAGCGGCGCGGGAAGCCGATCCCGCTCACCGGGAAGTTCTCCACCGCCCGCTGCGTGCTGGCGCCCCACAGCGCGTCGGCCGGGACCTTCATCTCGCCCAGCGTGTCGTGCTCGGTTCTGTACTCGCTGCTACCCATCGTGGGCTCCGTTCCTATATCTCTGTGTCCGGCACGAGGATCTGGGCGTGCTGAACAACACAAGATATGTGCAGTAGGCAGCAGGCGGTAGGCGGGCGGTGGCCGAAAGCCGATGGCCGAGTGCGAAACCGGGCGCCGCTGGCCTGCCAGCGCCGGTAGCAGACAGCCAGACTCACGCCCCCTACATTTCGCAGGCGGACTCGCCCGCAGTTCACCGACGTGACCGAGACGATAGCCGAGGAGACGCGACATGCGAGACGAATCGCGAGCGTTTCTGGTAGTACCCGCGGTCGTGACCACCCTGCTGAGCGCTCTCGCTCTCCTGGGCCATGCCGCGGCCACCGCCGTAGGGCTGCCGCCGAGGTTGGCAATCCCACCGGGCCTGCGCGCCGCAGGGGCGATCTTGCTGCTTGGCGGATTCGGCCTGCTGATCTGGATCTTCCGACACCGAAGCGTCCGCGACGTCATCGTTTCTACGTTCGTCACGATGCGAAAGAGTGCTGGGCGGCGTGACCCAGCCGCGGCCGGCGGCCGCAGCGAGCCGCTGGTGATCAGCGGGCCGCAGCAGTTGGTGCGCCATCCCCTGTACTCGGTGGTACCGCTCCTGATGCTCGGCTGGTGGCTCGTATTGGATTACACGTTCCTGCTGTTCACGGCGGTGCTGCTGTCTCTCTGGTTCCGATACGTGGTGATCCCGATCGAGGAACGGGAGCTCCGTGCCCTCTTTGGCTCCGATTACGACGAGTACGCCAGCCGAACGCCGCGCCTGGTACCCAAACCGCGAATCCTGGGGCGACATCGGGGCCGACGCACGGAGTGAATTCGTCGGACGCGCGACCGGTGAGACGCGGCGAACTGTGGCGAAGACAGCAGGTCGCGCTGTTGTTGAGAGGCTTGCCCGCTGTTGTTGCCGCCCGCATGATTCGGTGGGAGAACACCGCACTGATAGCGCCGAGCAGGCTCACATCTCCGCGAGGGTAATGTGTCTCGCTTCAAGCACTTAGTCCTCGAGATCCACCGCCGTTCCCTGTGGCAGGTCGTCGCCGTGTACGTGGGCGCCTCTTGGGCGGTGCTGGAGGCGACGGATCAGGTGCAGGAGCGCTTCCTGATGCCCGACTGGGTATACGGCGCGGCGTGGGTCGTGCTGCTGGTCGGCTTTCCCATCGTGCTGGCTTCCGCCCTGGTGCGTGAGGAGGTCGCGCGGCCCGCGACTAGAGAACGATGAATACGCTGAGACAACGAGACCGTGTGAGCGGAATTGCCGGTCCTGTGCTCCTGGCGATCGCTGCGGCGCTCGCCTGTACTTCACGCCCGGAGACGCTGGAGCTGGAGTTCCGAGAGGGGACCATGATGGAGGCGGTTCCCTCACCGGACGGCAGCCGGCTGGCGCTGCAACTCTGGGGTCAGATCTGGGTCCTCGATGCGGAGGGCGGCGCGGCCCGGCGCTTGACCGATGCGGTCGATCCGCCGGACGAGCACTGGTTCCCACGTTGGTCCCCTGACGGCGACTGGATCGTCCACTCGTCCAATCGCCCGGACGTCGGCCTGGTGGTCGTCCCCGCGGCGGGCGGTGGGCCACGCATCCTCACCGAAGGCGAGTTTGACGTGTGGGCCAGCTGGTCGCCCGACGGCGAGACAGTCGTGTTCTCGCGCGGGGGGAGCGCCTTGTGGACCGTCCCGTCTCAGGGCGGCGATCCGCAGCGCCTCACCCCGGACACGCTTCGCGCGACCGAGCCCGCCTGGTCGCCGGACGGAAGTCGCATCGCCTTCAGCTCGAACGGCCGGCTCCTGACGATCACGCCCGACGGGGAGACGATCGGCGCGGTGACCTCCGGGCCCGGCGACCACGCGCCTTCCTGGCACCCTTCGGGCGACGAGCTCTTCTTCCTCTCCGGGCGGTCCGGTAGCCAGCAGGTCTGCTCGGTCGCCGCCGAGGGCGGTGAGCCCCGGCAGCTCACCGACGATGCGGAGATGTATCCCTACGCGCCGCGCTGGCTGCCCGGGCGGGGCCGGGTGGTCTACACGGAGGGCGGCGCGATCCGAACGTTCGATCCGGCGGCCGGCACGACCGACAGTATCCCGTTCGTCGCCCGCCTGTCGCTGCGGCGCGAGGCGTACGAGCGCAGGCGGCCGGAGCTGCACGCACCGGGAGACCGGGTGCGCGCCCGCGGGATCTACTGGCCGGCACCGTCACCCGACGGATCGCGCGTCGCCTTCGCCGCGCTCGGTGACCTTTGGCTGCGGGCCGCCGATGATCGCGTTGAGCGCCTGACGGATGGTCCCGCCGATGACGGTGACCCCGCCTGGTCGCCCGACGGCCGGGCGATCGCTTTCGTCTCCGACGAGGGCGGCGACTACCAGCTGTACGTGCTCGACCTGGAGAGCGGTGCGCGACGGCGGGTGACCGACGTATCGGGTCATGTTACCAGTCCGCTCTGGCATCCCTCGGGCGACAGCATCGTCTACGTACAAAGCACGTCATTGCACATCGTCGCTGCCGGCGGCGGCAGGAGCCGGCCGATCGATCACGGGCGTGCGATGGACGTGCGGCTGCTGGGTTGGGCCGCCGACGCTGGGGGTCTGGTCTATCTGCAGCTCGTCCTTGACCGCCAGACCTGGCAGGTATCGACTCAGCTGATGCTCGACGGCCCCGATGGATCCGGCCGCTTTCCGGTCGAGCACACGTGGGAGCAGCTCGATTTCGCGGCGCTCTCTCCCGACGGGCAGATGCTGGCCTACGTCGATCGCGGCGAAGCCTGGGTACGCTCGCTCGATCCCGACTCGGCCGCGCGACGCGTGGGAGAACACGCGGTGTTCTTTCCCTCGTGGACTGCAGACGGGGACCTAGTCTACGTCAGCGGCGGCGAGCTCAGACGCATCGACGCGGCCACCGGCGGCGATGAAGAGCTGCACCTCGATCTCTACTATGAGGTCCCGCGCCCGCCGGGCACGGTACTCATCCGTAACGCCCGCCTGCTCACGCCGGAGCCGCGCGAGGGGCTGTGGGACCTGTTCCTGGCTGACGGTGAGATCCGGTCGATCGGCCCGGCCGGTGAGTCGGCGCGTACGGCCGACACGGTCATCGAAGTAGGTGGCCGCACGATCATCCCCGGCCTCATCGACACCCATATCCACATGTCCCGCGGGCTCTTCGCTCCAGAAGCACACCCTTACTGGGGTGTGACCGCGGTGGCAGGTGCCGGTTGGGAAGGCCACTGGGTCGTCGAGCAGGCGGAGGCGATAGAGAGTGGGCGCGTGGCCGGCCCGCGCATCTTCCCGGCCGCCGGGTTCGTCGTCCCCAGCGTGATGAACGCGTTCCCGCAGATGCTGCGCGTCGACACGCAGGAGCAGCTCGATCGCCAGCTCGATCACCTGCTGGGGCTGGGCGCCACTCAGGTCAAGCACTTCAATCGGCGCAACCCCTGGGTCTTGTCCGCCGCGCTGCGCTCGGCACATGAACGGGGCCTGCCCGTCATGTCTCACTTCATGCCGGCGCACGCCGTCGCCGCGGGCCTCGACCGCAAAGAGCACGCCTTCCACGATGCGTGGAACGGCCAGGGGATGCGGTTCCGCCAGGACATCCTCGAGGTACTCGGAAAGGCCGGCATCACGGTCAGTGGAACGCTCCCCTTCGCGGGCGCCGCCCAGGACTCCACCGGGTCCAGCCGCATCCAACCCGACTTCAGCGACCCCGATCTGTCGAGCTTCCTGACGCCGTCAGCGGTCCGTCGGGTCGAGCGGCTGCACCAGAGCTGGGCTGAGCAAGCCTGGACGCGAGATCTCTTGGAGGTCATGCTGGCGAACGTGCCAGCCGCACGAGACGCCGGCGTCCGGGTCGTCGCCGGGACCGACTGGCAGCCCTCGTACCTGGCCCTGCACTGGGAGCTCGAATTGCTGGTCGAGGCGGGGCTGTCGCCGCTCGAGGCGCTGCGCGCCGCGACGCTGGATGCGGCTCGGGCACTGGGCGTGGAGGGACGGCTCGGCGTGATCGAGGAAGGGGCGTTCGCCGACCTCGTAGTGCTCGACGCCGACCCACTACTCGACATCCGCAACACCCAAAAGATCTACGCCGTCATCAGGAACGGCGAACTGGTGGATCGGGCGAGGCTGTTGGCCGAGGCACGCCTGCGGCACGAGTCCGAGTGACGGAATCGGGCCCGCCCCGACTGACCGTCTAGACTTTTCGGCGCTGGTGGACAAGGGCCTAGACCCGTAGAATCTGGCAGCACCGCCGCGTCGGCACGATCTCGTCGCGGTTCCACCTCACGGAGGACGTCCCTATGCTCGAGACTCATCTGCGCCCAGGTCGACTGTTCCTGCTCACCCTGACCGCGGCGCTCTGTGCCGCTACGCTGGCTGCGGTACGAATCGACGACCGCGAGTCTCAGCAGCGCGCCTCGCCGCTTCGCTTCGAGATCGTCTATCCCCCCGACGTCGACGCGGGCCCGCTCGACGGCCGCCTGCTGCTGGTGATTGCCAGAACGGACCAGCGTGAGCCGCGCTTCCAGGTCGGTTGGGGACTCAACACGCAGCCGGTCTTCGGCGTCGACGTCGAGGGGCTCCGGCCCGGCGAGCCCGCGGTCATCGATGCGAGAACACGCGGCTACCCCGTCGAGAGCATCGCCCAGATCCCGGCCGGCGACTACTACGTGCAGGCGGTCTTGCACGTGTATACCACGTTTCGGCGCGCCGACGGACACACGATCAAGGCGCCCATGGACCAGTGGGAAGGCCAGCAGTGGAACACCTCGCCGGGCAACCTGATGAGCGACGTGGAGCGCCTGCACATCGAACCGGCATCGGCAGAGCCGCTGCGGATCACTCTGTCGGAAAAGATTCCACCCATCGACTCGCCCGAAGACACCAAGTACGTGAAGCACATCAAGTTTCGCAGCGAGATCTTGAGCGAGTGGTGGGGGCACGATATGCACCTGGGCGCCGTAGTCGTGTTGCCGGAAGGGTTCGATGAGCACCCAGACGCCCGCTATCCCGTCGCCTACTTGCACGGCCACTTCCCGCGCACGTTCCGCGGCTGGCGCGAGACGCCGCCCGATCCGCAGGCTACGGGTAGAGCCCGCGAATGGGCCGAGGCGCAGTACCGCTTCTTCCAGGACTGGCGGTCCGGCGCGCTGGGTCGGTTCCTCATCGTCTTGATGCAGCACCCGACGCCGTACTACGACGACTCCTACGCCGTCAACTCAGAGAACAACGGCCCCTACGGCGATGCGCTGACCCAGGAGTTGATGCCGCGCGTCGAGCGGCAGTTCCGCGCCATTGGCGAGCCGTGGGCGCGAACGCTCTACGGCGGCTCGACCGGCGGCTGGGAGAGCCTGGCCTGGCAGGTCTTCTATCCCGACATGTTCAACGGCGTCTGGACGTTCTGTCCCGACCCGGTCGACTTCCGCTACTTCCAGCTCATCAACATCTACGAGGACGAGAACGCGTTTTACCCCAACGCGGACTGGGTGCGGACGCCGCTGCGGCCCCTGATGCGCGGGGTTGACGACCAGGTGTACATGACCATGGAGGGCCTCAGCCATCAGGAGGCCGTGGTCGGCTCGCGCGGCCGCTCCGGCGGCCAGTTGGACATCTTCATGGCCGTCTTCGGCCCGGTTGATGAAGACGGGTACCCCAAGCCGCTGTACGACAAGTGGACGGGGGAGATCGACCGGAGCGTCGTCGACTACTGGCGTGAGAACTTCGACCTGCGCCACATCCTGGAGCGCGACTGGGAAACGCTCGGCCCCAAGCTCGCCCGGAAGATCCACGTGTACATGGGTGACACCGACACCTTCTACCTCGAGGAGGCCGCGCGGCTGCTCGAGCAATTTCTAGAGGGCACGACCGAACCGTACTACGACGGCTGGTTCGAATGGGGCGAGCGGCAGCCCCACTGTTACTCCGGGACGCCGGAGTTTCCCGGACAGAACTCTCACCAACGCGTGTTGCCGCTCATGCTCGAGCACATACTCGAGACGGCACCGCCGGGGGCGGACACCCTGAGCTGGAGGTACTAGGCGTGGTAGGGACGATGCACGATATCAGGCTCTCGGTCGTAACCTTCGTCGCGGCGGTCGCCGCAAGCTGTGCGCCGGCAGGCGCAGGCCCCGCCGAGCCGGGACCGGAGACGCCGGTCGCCGCGTTGCGCGCCGAACTCGAGGAGATTTTCGCCGACCCGGCGTTCGAGAACGCCCACTGGGGCGTGATGGTGCAGTCGCTGGAGACCGGCGAGGTTTTCTACCGGCGGGAAGCGGAGAGTCTCTTCATGCCCGCGTCGAACAACAAGCTGGTCACCGCCGCCGTAGCGTTGGCGCGACTGGGGACCGACTACCGGTTCCGGACCCTGGTCGCGACCAACGGGTCGCTGGCTGAAGACGGGGTTTTGACCGGCGACCTAGTGGTCGTGGGTGGCGGCGACCCGGCGATCTCGGAGCGCTTCTACGACGACGACCCCACGGCGCCATTCCGCGACTGGGCCGATTCACTTGAGGCGCTGGGCGTCGCGCGGATCGCCGGCGACCTGATCGGCGACGATGACCTGTACGACGACGTCCACCTGGGGCCCGGCTGGTCCTGGGATTACCTCGACGACTACTACGCCGCCGAGATCGGCGCACTCCTCTACAACGAAGGCGTCGTCACCTACAAGATCATGCCCGGCGACTCGGCCGGCGCGCCGGCAGAAGTGATCGCCTTGCCGCCCACGGAATACCTGAGCGTCGACCTCGACGTCGTCACCGTTGCCGATAGCTCGATCCACTTCCCCGAGCGCGGGCCGCTGCCGGGAACCGTCGTGCGGAGCGAGCGGAGCCCCTTCTCCAACCAGGCACGGATCTGGGGCACGATCTGGGCCGGGCGCGACACCGTGACCCGCTACATCGCGGCCCACGACCCCACGCTGTTCTTCGTCAGCGTGCTGAGGGAGGTGCTCGAAGGCGAGGGGATCGACGTCGCCGGTCGGCCGATCGACATCGACAGCCTCGCCGCCGACGCGCTGGGCGACTCGCTGACCACGTTGTTCGTTCACACTTCGCCGCCGCTGGGCGACATCGTGGTCCCCTTCCTCAAGCGCAGTCAGAACCAGATCGGCGAGATGCTGCTGCGGCACGTGGGTGCGGAGGACTCGGATATCGGCAGCGTCAGGGAGGGGCGCCGCGCCGTCGAAGCGACGCTCAGCGGCTGGGGGATCACCGAGTCGTCCTATATATATGTCGACGGCTCGGGGCTCTCCCGCTACAACTACCTGAGCCCCGACGCCATCGTCCGGCTGCTGCGCACCATGTACCGGCGGCCCGAGTTCGATGCCTTCTACGAGGCGCTCCCCATCGCCGGCGTCGACGGCACCATAGAGTCGAGGATGACGGGGACGCGCGCCGAGGACAACGCCCGGGCCAAGACGGGCTACATCGCCAACTCGCGGGCGCTCTCCGGCTACGTGACGACGCTTGACGGTGAGGTGCTGGCGTTCAGCATGATCGCCAACAACTTTGACGAATCGATCGATGCGGCGGAGTACCTGCAGGATCTGGCCGTTGAGAGGTTGGCGAATTTTAGCAGGCGTCGTTAGTGTCCAGTTTGCAGTCTTCCTGCTGACATTGCATCTTGGGATACAGCCCCAGCCCACATCCTCTATTATCCCGTTGCTGTGGTTGTGTCCCGTCTCAAGCGGCTCATCGCCGAGCTAAAGCGCCGCAAGGTCTTTCGCGTTGCCGCCGTCTATGCCGCCGTCGCCTTCGTCGTCGTGGAGGCGGCGGACCTCGTCTTCCCGGCGCTTCTCTTGCCATCCTGGGCGTATCAGCTGCTCGTCGTCTTCGCAATTCTCGGGTTTCCCATCGCGCTCGTGCTCGCATGGGCCTTCGAGGTTACGCCCGAGGGGGTGCGGCGCGCGGAACCCGCGGCGGCCGAGCCCGCGGCTGCTCGCTCAGGTGAAGCCGGCGAAACCATCGCCGATCGCCAGGAGGGGAAGTCGATCGCGGTGCTCCCGTTCGAGAACATGAGCGGCGATCCCGAGGACGAGTACTTCAGCGACGGGATCACAGAGGAGATAATCAACTCCTTGTGTCAGCTCGAGCAGATCCAGGTGATTGCCCGCACATCCTCGTTCGCGTTCAAAGGAAAACACACCGACGTACGTGAGATCGGCAAAGCCTTGAGCGTGAGTCACGTGCTCGAAGGGAGTGTACGCAGGGCCGGAGATCGGGTCCGCGTCACTGCGCAGCTGATCCAGGTGTCAGACGGAGTCCATCTTTGGTCGAGTCGTTTCGACCGCGTATTGAAAGACGTATTCGCGATCCAAGATGAGGTCAGTCTCGCAATCGCCGATAATCTCAGGCTGCACCTCGTGGGAACCGAGAAGGCCAGACTCACAGAGCGGGGCACCGATAATTTCGATGCCTACAATAGCTATTTGTTGGGACGCTACTTCATCGAGAAGATGCGTGATTCGGACATACTGTTGGGGATCAAGCATCTGAAGGACGCGATCGTTAGGGACCCGGAATACGCACAAGCCATTGCCGCGATTTCGAACGCCTACTTCATACTCGGCTTCTTCAGCTACCAAGCACCTGGCGAAGCCTTCCAGCAGGCCAAGGAATACGCTCTGCGAGCCCTGGCGCTCGATGATGGGCTGGCGGAAGCTCATTCGGCCCTCGGCCTGGTCCAGACGTACTACGAGTGGGATTGGAAGAGTGCCGAGGCCGAGTTCAAGCGGGCTCTCCTGTTGAACCCCAACAGCGCTTCGGTTCACCAATGGTATGTCTATTGCCTGGTGGCGACCTGTGATCTCGACAAGGCCGTCGCTGAGGCGAACCGGGCCTTGGAGTTGAATCCTCTCTCGAATCAATCGATGGGTGTTTTGTGTTGGTGTCTCGTTCGCGCCGGCAGACATCAAGAGGCCAGCAAACATTTGCGACGGGCGTTAGCGTACGAGACAATGGCCCACATATTCTACTGGCTGTTGGGGCAGATCGAGATGAAGGAGGGCCGCTTCGAGCAGGGAATCTCCCAGCTCGAAAAGGCGCTTCAACATGCGCCGGATGATCCGATGGTCGTCTCTGCACTGGGATGGGCCTACGCGATGGCAGGACGCACGAAAGCCGTCAACGAGATGCTCGAAAAGTTGGATGACTTGTCGCAGAACCGATATGTCGATCGGTATCTCTACGCCAAGATCTTCGCCGGATTGGGGGAAACGGATAGGGCGTTCGAATATCTAAGGGGGGCGGTTTCGCACCGGGAGATGGGCGTGACCACGATGCTCGGCGACGAGACGCTCGAGAACCTGCGGTCGGATGATAGGTTCGCCCAACTCCTCGAACGAGTCGGCCTCGATGATGTCCCGGTAAGTCCGATCGATGTGGGTGCGTAAATGTCCAAAAAGGTTCTCTATTTCAGCGCATCGATTGGGCTCGGACACATCGAACGAGACCTCGCCATCGCGAGCGAGCTGCGTAGGCGCATTCCCGACGTAGAGATATCCTGGATCGCGGCCCACCCGGCAAACATCCCCCTTCAAGAAGCGGGAGAGAGGCTCCACCCGGGCGCCGATCTTTTCGCGAACGACAGCGGCGCCGCCGAGAGGGCGGCAACGGATGACCATCGGCTAAATATCCACCGCTATTGTACGAAGGTGGCGCGAGTCTGGTGGCAGAATGTCAGAGCGTTCAAAGAGATAACCGCCAAAGAGCGATATGATCTTGTCGTCGCCGACGAAGCCTATGAGGTAGGCCTGGGACTCAGGTGGAAGTACCTTCGGTTGGGCGCGCCGTTCGCCATGATCTATGACTTCTTCGGATACTTCGCGCTGTCTCGGCATCCATTGGATCTTCTGCTCGAGCGGTTCTGGAATCACGAATTTGCCGTAGCAAAGCGCCTTTACGATGGCAAGGACAGGGTGGCACTGTTCGTTGGAGAGCCGGAGGACGTCCCCGACAGAAGTCTCGGCTTCCTGCTGCCCAACTGCCGTGATCGTGCGAAGGACGTCTTCCGGTTCTTGGGTTACATCGTGCCGTTCGACCCGGGAGACTATCGCGACAAAGAGAAGGTGCGAGCCAAGCTGGGCTATGGGGATGAACCGCTGGTCATTTGCGCCGTCGGTGGCACTGCGGTCGGCAAGGAGCTCCTGGAGCTCTGTGGACGGGCGTACCCACTCATCAGAAACCGGATCCCCAATCTCCGCATGGTGCTCGTCTGCGGACCGCGCCTCGATTGCAACGAGGTCGATGCGCCCCCGGCTGTCGACATCAGGGGATACGTTCCCGGGCTCTATGAGCACTTCGCGGCTTGCGATCTGGCGATCGTGCAGGGAGGCGGGTCAACGACGCTCGAGCTGACCGCGCTGCAGCGACCCTTTATCTACCTTCCCCTGGAAGGTCATTTCGAGCAGCGTATCCACGTGGCCGGGCGCGTGGCCAGACATGGGGCCGGAGTCGAACTATGCTATTCTGAGACAGGACCGGAATCGCTGGCTGAAACCGTCGTCTCAAACCTGGGCAAAGAACTGAACTATCCTAACATCCCCACCGACGGTGCCAGCAAAGCGGCTGACATTCTGACCGAGCTCGCCATGAGCGGTGAGGGCGCATAACCAAGACTGCCCACCGCTTACTGCCTACCGCCTACTCCAGCTTTTCCAGCCTATCCAGCTCCCGCTCGTACTCCTCCATCGAGAGCCGCCCCTCGATAAACTTCTGCTGCAGGAGCTCGAGCTGCGTCGGGGCTTTCTCGCTCATCCGCGCAGGTTCACGCTCCCGCTCCTCGCCGCGTCGGAGCATCGCGGGCCGCAGAAGCCGGTCCTGATCCCGGCTGCCTCGCTCGCGCGCCCGCACACGGCTCTCCAACCTCGAGAGCCGATCGTCCTGCTGCCCCTCCTCGTCCGCCGGGCCACAGCAGCCACCCAACATGCGATGGCGCTCCTTGTGCCTGCGGGCGCCCCACCCGATCATCTTGCCGCAGCCGACGAAGATGACGAAGAACAGGATCCAGAATCCAAAGCCGATTTCCATCCCGCTGCCTCCGCGCGCTAGGCGTTGCTCGTTGCCGCGCCCGGCTTGATTTCCTCGATCTCCCGGGCCGCCCGGTCCAGGATCTCCTTCACCCGCTCCAGCTCGTCCGGGTGCTCGGCCCAGCGGATCCCTCGCTCAAATGTAACCTGAGCCAGCTTCCGGAACGACCCGGAAAGATCCCGCATCTCGCTGCGGAAAAAGCGGTCGGTGAAGCTGGCGATCCGTTCCAGGATGTCATCCACCAGGTCGCCGTTCTCCTCCAGAAACGCCCGGCCCTCGTCGGTGATGCTGTAGACTTTCTTGCCCTCCTTCTCCTCGCACACCACGTACCCCTGGTCCTCCAGCATCTGTAGCGTCGGGTACACCGAGCCCGCGCTGGCCGAGTAGCAGCCGCACGACTCCTCCTCCAGCGCCCGCATCACCTCGTAGCCGTGCATCGGCTTCTTCGAGAGCAGCTTCAGGATCACGTACTTGAGGTCGCCTCGATCGAACACGCGGAAGCCCAGGCCGCGCCGCCCGGCGCCGAACGCGAAGCCCATCGGCCCGCAGAAGGCGGCAAAGCCGCCCAACCCCTGATCACGATGACGTCTGGACATTTGGATACCCCCGAAAACCAAGCTAGTAGGCGGGTTCCCGCCGGTCTTACCGCGCCGGGCCGATACAACGGGATATATCGGCCCGACATATCGACAAGATATATCTAACGATATATCGTTTCGGTGTCAAGAGTGGAGGTCGCCGTCTCGCTAATGGGAATACAGCGGCCTTGACACGAGGCCGCGGCGATATTACCGGGTAACCGCTTATACGGGTATAACCTCCATCACCCGTGCATGACCTTGCCCAGCAGTTCAAGGCTCTCTCGGAGGACGTTCGGCTCCTCGTCGTAGATCGCCGCGACGGACTCTGGGTCTACTACCGGCCGGCGGACCCGACGACGGAGAAACAGCGGACTCTTCTCATGGCTGGCCGCTGGTGATGTTCGTTCTCGCCGTGCTTCTGCTCCGCGACATGCCGGGTTACGCGGTGGGTCTCATCCTGGTGGGACTGGCGCGCTGCATTGCGATGGTTCTGGTGTGGAACGATCTCGCCGAAGGCGACACCACGACCTGGCTGCTGGCCTTGTGGCGGCCAACGCGGTCTTCCAGGTGCTGTTCTACGGTTTCTACGCCTGGGTTTTCATCACGCTGCTCCCACCGCTATTCGGATTTCAGGGAGCGGAGATGCATGTGAGCGTAGGAGAGATTGCCCACACCGTGTTCATCTACTTGGGCATCCCGTTCCTTGCCGGTCTGATAAGCCGTTTCACACTGCTCAAGCTGAGAGGAAGGGAGTGGTACGAGCGCGTGTTCATCCCGCGGATAAGCCCGATCACTTTGGCTGTGTTGCTGTTCACGGTCGTGGTGATGTTCTCCCTCAAAGGCGAGCTGATCGTTCAGTTGCCGTATGACGTGGTGCGTATCGCGATTCCGCTGACGATCTACTTCGTTGCGATGTTCGTCATCACTTTCTTCGCCGCCCGCTTGCTGCGCGGTGAGTACCCGGAGACGACGACCGTGGCGCTCACTGCCGCCAGCAACGACTTCGAATTGGCTATAGCGGTAGCCATCGGCGTGTTCGGGATCGCGTCGCAGCCGGCGTTCGCGACGGTGATCGGCCCACTGGTCGAGGTGCCGGTGATGATCGGCCTCGTGCAGGTATCGCTGTGGGCCAAGCGTCGATTCTTCCGCGAGCCGGTACCGGCCGCGGCGGTGGTCAGCGGAGGCGAATAGCGAATGGCCTAGCTTGCGTCCATGCCAGGAAGTTCTTGCAGTAGACCCTCGGTTGCGTCCCGGCAGGCACGGACCGCCGGGGTGGCTCGCCCGCGCGAGGCTGTTATGCGCTGCGCGCCACCGCCGTCCGCTTCGAGTGCCGCCGGCTGCCCAGGAGGTTGAGCTTGTACCTCCGGACGGTCTCGGGCGTCACCACGTCGCCGGTCGGGCTCTGGAAGTAGAGCGCATCCAGCGGGCACTGAACGATGCAGGCGCCGCACTGCACGCACCCGTCGATCCAGGCCAGGCTGGCTGCGCGCAGGTCATCATCCACTTCGATCACGCCCGTCGGACACACCTCCTCACAGATGCCAACTCCCTGACAGAGATCTCCGTCGAGAGCTATCCGCAGCTGCCGATCCTCCTGCAGGCCGCCCTTGTACGTGGGGGTGCTCCCCGTCACGTCGATGCCCAGGATCAGCAGGACGACCAGCGAGGGCAGCCCCCAGCGGAAGATGAGCGACCAGGAGAACTCCGCGGCCAGCGCCGAGTAGCTCGCTAGCCCGACCAGGAAGAGGATCCAGAGCAGGACGGGCAGACCGCGCTCGCCGAACGAGAAGAAAACGAATCCGGCATGTTGGCGGCCGCTGCGGATCACTCGCTCGTATAGCGGGAAGCCCAGGAAGAGAGCCAGGGAGGCAGCCCATACGAGGGCCGCCATTGGGAGCGCGCCCGCTTGCCAGAAGGGGAATACCGCGAACGCCAGCAGCGAGATCGGGAATGCCCAGGCCACCGCCATCTCGAGTCGCTCCGGCCACCGGAAACTCACCACCCGCATCGTCTCGGCCTTCCTCAGTCCGCTTGCCAGGAAAGCGGGAATCGAACGCGCATAGACGGGGCCCCAGATGACGCTCCAGCCGGTCTTCTCGCGGATTACGTCACCCTCGAGCCCGGTCGCGGCGAGCTGCGGTAAAATCACCTGCCGGTGATCCACGAGATCCTCGATCCCGCTGGTCTTCAGCACCGAGATCGCGTCGTAATTGGTGAACAGGCCGCCGGTCGCCGCGCACCATACGTTCACCCCGCGGCTGTTCGCCACCAGCAAGTACGCGTCGAGACCGCTCAGCGCGCGGCGTACCCGTTCTACGGTTAGCCGAAAGTTGCACGTCATCAGCACGGGCGAGTCACGCCCCGGAGCGCCGATCCTGACCACGCCGGTCCTGCAAGGGAAGGGTAGCAGCCGCAGCAAGGTCTGAAGAGCGGTTACCCAGGCGAATCTCAACTCCTTCACGACGTTTCTCGCTCCGATTTCCGGGCCACGATATCACAAAAACTCCCGAGATGATTCCACTTCGTCGATACGATCGACAGACCCGCTCCCAGGATCTTCTCCGGTAGGTTCGAGACAGCTTTCGTGGTCTGCTGGGTAATCAGGTAGGTGAGCCCCGCCAGCGGCATTTTGATTAGAGAGTGCATCAGCCGGGTGAGAACGCCTCGCGGCCTGACCTCGTCGGCCACGAGCAGCAGGCCCCCGGGCCTCAGCACTCGCGCGACGTGCTTCAAGGTGTAAGCCAGCTCGTCCTCGGACAACTCGGAAAAGCAGAGGCCGCTCATGACAGCATCGTAGCTCTCAGCCTCTTCCTCGTCGAGCTGGGCCACGCCCATCTCCTTCAGCTCCACCCGCTGGGCTAGCCCCGCGTCCCGCGCCCGTCGCTCCGCGATCTCGAGCATCTGGGGGTTAACGTCTATGCCCCTGACTACCGCGCCGCGCCGCGCCGCACGGAGCGTCAGCGCACCGGTGCCGCATCCGAGATCAAGCACCCGCTGGCCCCGCGCGACGTGGCTGACGAGTCGATTGTAAGCTCTGTCCAGGTGACCGAACGTGAGAAGGCGGATGCCGAGGTCGTATCGGCGTGGAGAGGACTCCAGAATCCGCATGAGGACGTAAGTGCTCATTCGGGAGTGGGCCGGACAGTCTTGGCCTTCACGGGTGTACGCACAGGCCGAAGTAGTAGGGTTGAGGTGCAGGAGTGACGAAAACGAATCTAGGGCGTATTGCGGCGACGGGAAAGGAAAAGCGCTGCTGCAGCAGATGAGCTTGAGGCTCCCAGTGCTGTAATGGCAAGGAGTTACACCTTTATAACACCAATCACCAGGCCTTTAATTCAAGGTGGAGGAAATGAGATGAGGCCAGATTCCCAGACCTGCCGAAGCGGTCACGAATTGTAAGAGAAGAACTCACCGCCGAAGAGGGAAACTTTTCTAACGATCTATCGCTAATCTGTCGACGAGGTGCGTTGCCTGCCGCCAGGGCCCCGCTGCCGCTCACCGATCTCTGCGGAGCCGGAACTTCCGGACGTACTCCACGCCCAGTTCATCGCGCTGCAGGCCGAGAACGTAGTCGGCTCCGATATCCAGCACGTCGATGCCCGGAGGCATGACGACCGTGCCCAACAGCTCCCCTGCGGCCGAGAAAACGCTCCACTCGGAGAGCTGATCTCCGGCCCGCGAGGATTTCCGGACCCAGACGTTCAGATCGCCGTCGACCTGGATGTCCGGTGCATAGGCGGGATAGGTACGCGGCGGAGCTGGGAGGTTATCGAACAGGACGCGCATCTGACGCCGCCGGCGGGCATCCCCGACGGCGAGGGCCGAATCCTCGAACGCCTGGATGTCTGCCTGCTCGAGTGTGATGGGAATGGCAGCTCTCCTCATCACCTGGATCAACCGGCCGGTAGCAGAATAGGCTCGGATCTCATACGTCGCGTTGTCGCCGACATAGAACCGGTCACCGGCGGCGGCGAAGGCGGTTTCGCTGCCGAACGGCCGCCGGCGCCGTTCCCACTGTCCGACCGGACCCACCGGAGCGATGACCCACTCGGGACCGGGAAACGACCCGAGGAGGATCGCGGTTCTCCCATCGGCCTCGTAGCGGAAGAGGGGGTGTAGAGTCCGTTCCACACGAACCGGCGGGTCGCCTCCCAGGCTGAAGGTGCCCTGGGTGGCGAGGAGGCTTCCATCGCCGAAGACCCCGACGGGGCGGGGGAAGGGGATCTCGGCGTTCGGCTCCAGCCGCACCGAACGTCCGAAGTTTCCATCGGCATCGAAATACGACACGCGCTGATTCCAGACATCCACAGCCAGGACCGAGTCGGGCCCGTGCCGCGATAGCCACTCCAGCGATTGGAACTCCCCAGGGCCCCCACCCCGCCCTCCTACCCGGTGGAGGAGGTTCCCATCCTCATCGTAGAACAGCAACTCGAGGGATCCTTCGTTCGCGATCACGATCCGACCGCCCGGTAACCGGACCGCCCCGATGACCTGGTACAGCAGGTGGTCTGGAGATCCGTCGACGCTGCCGATGCTGAGGGTTGGCTCGGCATCCACTTGCCACGGGGTCGTCCACGTTCCTCGCAGGTTCTCCACGATGCGCACGCCCGCACTGTCTCGTGCCGTGCTCGCGTCACGCCGCGCGGCGGGTGTTTCGCATCCGAAAGCCGCCCACGGCAGCAGGGCCAGCACGAGCGATGTCAAAGGCACCTTCATCGATCACTCCGTTCCCCGTGACGTGCCGGCGACTGCCCGCGTCCCGGAACGTGCAGCCTGGGTCCTTCTCTATCGGTTAGACGGAGAGCGCGACAGGATGGATGTATCTCAGAGCCTCAACTGATGCCATACACGCCGAACTCGGCACAGAGCTGCGTGGGCCGCGATGGGCTCCTTCCGCTCCTCAAGACGCCCTCGTTCCCTGCACGACCGCCGAGATTCCCTGCAACATCGTTGGATCCGCGCTCTCCCCAAGACTCTCCTCGAGGTCGCGAAACTTCTGCAGGCTCCGCCTCGTATTGGACATAGACAGGCTATGTAGACCGTCGATACCCAGGAGACTCAAAGTGGGCACCGTTCGAGCCGGAAACCTTTATGGGACGCTGGAGCTGTTGATTCTGAGAGCGTTGGAGCTCTTTGGGCCCTTGCACGGGGTGGGTGTCGCCGATCATATCGCCTCCCGGTCGGCCGGGTTGTTTCGGGTGGAAGAGGGTTCCCTCTATCCGGCGCTCCATCGTCTGCAAGCCAAAGGGTATGTGGACTGGGAGTGGAGGAAGACCGAGGAGGGGAAGCGGGCGAAGTTCTATGAAATCACCCGGAAGGGGCGGCGCGCGCTGTCCAGGGAGCTGGAGTCATGGACCGCGAGCACCCGGGCGATGCTCTCACTCCTCGAGGTTTCCATGGAGGGAGTGAAATGAAGCGCCGACGGCTGAAGAGGGTCTTCCACATCGACCGGTTCGGGAGGAACCTGGAGGGGAGCCTCGATGAAGAGGTCAACTTCCACCTGGAGACCAGGATCGCGCAGTTGGTGGCCGACGGAAGAAGCCCCGAGGAGGCCCGAGAAGAAGCGCTGCGGCGGTTCGGGGACCTGGAGAGGGTGGTAGAACGCTGTCGCCGGATCGACCAGGGTGGGCTGCGGCGTCGGTTCATCCGCGAGCTTTTCGCCGACATCCTTCAGGACGTGCGGTTCGCATTCAGGGGGCTCCGCAGAGCCCGCGGCTTCGTGATCGTATCGGTTCTCTCCCTCGCCGTGGGAATCGGCGTGAACGCGGCTGTGTTCACGGCGATCCACGCTGTGTGGCTTGCCCCGGTTCCGGGTGTGACGGGCCAGGACCGGATCGTGGAGATGGTTCCGGTCATCAGGGGGCATGATTACTGGGGGTGGGCGTATCCCGATTTCGAGAATGTCAGGGACGCAGACACCCCTTTCGAGTTCCTTACCGCGTGGGCCGAGCGGGACGCCACCTTCGGTAGCGAAGAAGGGGGGATGCGGGCCAGGGTGGCCTATGCGACTTCCGAGTATTTCCATGTGCTTGGAGCGCTTCCCACTATGGGCAGGGGCTTTACGGACTCAGAGGACGGGGGCCCTGGTCAACACCCGGTGGCGCTGGTAAGCCATGCGTTCTGGGAAGACCAACTGAATGGGCGTTCCGACGTTCTGGGCCAGTCCGTTCTAGTGGACGGCCTTCCCTACACGGTGATTGGCGTGGCGCCGGAAGAGTTCAGAGGTGCCCGGGTAAACTGGGCCAGCCTTGATATGTGGGTGCCGCTGTTCCAGCACCCCGATGCGGGCGGCGAAGAGTCGGCGTTCAGGAACCGGGGACGCATCTCGGTGCAGGTGTTGGGAAGGCTCCGTCCGGGTGCGACCCTCTCCGAGGCCCGGGCTGCGGTTCAGACGGTGTTCGCCGTCCTTGCGACCGAGTACCCCGAGACCAACGAGGACCGGACGGTCAAGGCTGTCGCCCTCGGCCGCTTTCCAGCCCAGAACCGCGACCTGGAAGTGATTGCGGTAGTCGGAATCTGTGGGCTCTTTGGCGTGTTCCTGCTCATCATCTGCGGGAACCTGGCCGGAATGGCCTTGGCCAGGTCTGCCGCCAGGGAGCAGGAAATCGGAGTGAGGCTGGCTTTGGGATCGAGTCGTGTGCGCCTGGTGAGACATCTGATGTTAGAGGCGGGAATCTTGAGCGTGATTGGCGGGGGAGTCGGGATCGTTCTGGCCATGATAGGGATGAGCCAGGTACACCCCATGGACCTGAACATCTCCGCCCCCGGCGCGACCTTTGAGCTCAGCGGCTGGACGGTGGCGATGTCCCTGGGCCTTTCCTTCCTGGCGGCACTGGCGTTCGGACTCTTTCCTGCGCTTCGCTTCAGCCGGCCAGGGTTGGTTTCGGTCCTGAAGGACGACACCCCAGGCGGTGGCGGGCGGCGCGTGGGAAGGCTCCACCGTTATGCTGCGTCTTCCCAGATCGGTGTGGCCTTTCTCCTGCTCCTGATGGCGGCCCTATTCCTCCGCTCTCTGGATCGAACGAATGAAAGCCAAATCGGATTCAGACCAGAAGGTATGGCTGTTACCGACTTCGGGACCGGGGGGACCTTCTTTGGCTATCTGGACCTTTCCGACGAGGGTTATCCGAGCATGGAGGAGGGCGGATCGGCCCTGGTGGACCGGCTGCTGGAGTCCATCGGGTCTCGTCGGGGCGTAGCATCGGTGGCCGTGTCCACCGGGTTCCCCCTGGATCGAGTTAGAAACCATATCTCGGTCAACCCGGCGGATCAGCCGAGCTCCGATTCAACCGGGGTGAGGGTGGATTACACCCTTGTTACGGAAGGGTACTTCTCCACCATCGGCACACCCATCCTTCAAGGCAGATCCATCCTCCGAACCGATGACAGAACATCCGCCCCGGTGGCGGTCGTCACCAGGTCATTCGCAGAACGGCTCTGGCCGGGCGAGGACGCTCTCGGTCGGCGATTCTCGCAGGCCGGTGCCGAGAACCGCGCCCACGCCTGGACCGTCGTCGGGGTAGTAGGAAATGTGGCATCGAGTGCCGTGACGGAAAATCTGCCTCAGATGTTCGTACCGCTGAGGCAGGCGAGGAGTCCTCATCTCATTATTTTGGTTCGGGCAGATGCCGGTGCCGATCCTGCCGCGCTGGCTGGGCCAGTTCGTGAGGCTCTCCGGTCGGTGGACCCCAGCCTACCCTTTCCGAGGCTGGTTCCCGCCCAATCTTATGTGGCCCGTGCCACCCAGGGGCAGCGGACCAACGGGAATGTCACCGGCGGTCTTGGCCTGCTGATCCTCCTCCTCTCTGCCATGGGTGTCCACGGGGTCGTCGCCCTCGCCGTGGCCAGTCGCACCCGTGAGTTCGGCCTCCGAATCGCCCTGGGAGCGACCCGTGCGGGTGTCATCCGTGGCGTCCTCGGGGACGCGCTTCGTATGGCTGGGCCCGGCTTGTTGGCAGGCGGCCTCCTGGCGGTCGGAACGGCCGCGGCATTGCGCTCCATGCTTCTGGGGCTGAGCCCCGTCGACCCAATCTCTTTCCTCTCAGCCGGAGCCTTGCTGCTCTTCGTCGTTGTCGCTGCCAGCCTGGCCCCGGCGCTGAGAGCATCGGGAATCCAGCCGATGGAGGCCCTGAGAAGAGAATGACGGTCGGTTGGTCCCCCAACCAACTGCTCGCAGCCGTGCCCGCTAAAAGTAGGCTGCGGGTATCGCGGCAGCGGGTACGACAACCACCCGAACAGCCACTGGACGTGCCCCATCGGCCGGGCAGGCAACAGGCCTGACTTACATTCTCGGCGATCTCAGCGGAAATGTTCGCGTTCTCCTGTTCAGCCTGGTTCCGAGGGTCCGTCGACCTAATGGTCGAGCGGCACGAAGTGCCCAGGTCGGAGGCGCAGGGCCGGAGATTGGCGTCCGCTTGACAGAGTGATTGGAGGGACATACCGTGTAACCGGTTACACGCATATGCGACTTAACACGGTGATTATGCACGATCTGGCCCAGCAGTTCAAAGCTCTCTCGGAAGACGTTCGGCTCCGGATCCTCGCCCTGATCTTCAGGCATGGGGAGCTGTGCGTTTGCGAGATCGAGCGATTTCTTCAGGTCACGCAGTCCAAGGCCTCACGGCACCTCCGCTATCTTCTGAACGCCGGGCTCGTCGAAGATCGTCGTGACGGACTCTGGGTGTACTACCGGGCAGCCGAGCCGACGACGGAGAGACAGCGAACCTTTCTTGCCGCCTTGCGGGACATGCTTGCCGACCTGCCCGTTCCCGATGTCGCGGACGAGCTCGAGGCGATGCGCGCCGAGCGTTGTCAACCGACTTCCGCGAAGCAACGTGCCGTCACGTCCGCTGGCGCGGAAGTGGCTTCATGACGACTCCAACAGGCGTCTCGGTTGCGCGGCGACTGTCCTTCCTCGACCGCTATCTGACGGTTTGGATCTTTGCCGCGATGGCTGTGGGCGTAGCGATCGGGTACCTCTGGCCGGAGCCGGTCGAGGCCATCAACCGGGCCACGCAGATCGGGACCACCTCGATCCCCATCGCGATTGGCTTGATCCTGATGATGTACCCGCCACTCGCCAAGGTCCGTTACGAAAAGTTCTGGGTCGTGCTGCGGCACAAGCGAATCCTGGCCCTCTCACTGTTCCAGAACTGGGTGATCGGACCGCTCGTGATGTTCTTCCTCGCGGTGCTCCTGCTTCGCGACATGCCGGGGTACGCTGTGGGATTGATCCTGGTCGGCCTGGCGCGCTGCATTGCGATGGTTCTGGTGTGGAACGATCTCGCCGAAGGCGACCACGACCTGGCTGCCGGCCTGGTGGCGGCCAACGCCGTCTTCCAGGTGCTGTTTTACGGTTTCTACGCGTGGGTCTTCATAACACTGCTGCCGCCGCTTTTCGGGTTCCGGGGTGCAGAGCTGCACGTGAGCGTGGCAGAGATCGCCCGCACCGTATTCGTCTACCTGGGCATTCCGTTCCTCGCCGGTCTGATCAGCCGCTTCACCCTGCTCAAGCTGAGGGGGAGAGAGTGGTACGAGCGGGTGTTCATCCCGCGGATCAGCCCGATCACGTTGGCGGCGTTGTTGTTCACGGTCGTGGTGATGTTCTCCCTCAAAGGCGAGCTGATCGTGCAGCTTCCGTATGACGTGGTACGGATCGCGATACCGTTGACCATCTACTTCGTGGCCATGTTCGTGATTACGTTCTTCGGCGCGCGGTTGCTGCGAGGCGATTATCCTGAAACAACGACGGTGGCTCTGACGGCGGCAAGCAACGACTTCGAGCTGGCCATCGCAGTAGCGATCGCGGTGTTCGGGATCGCCTCACAGCCGGCGTTCGCCACGGTGATCGGCCCGTTGGTGGAGGTCCCGGTGATGATCGGCCTCGTGCAAGTGTCGCTGTGGGCGAAGCGCCGTTTCTTCCGGGGGCCCCCGGTGGCCGCTGCCGTGGCTGGTAGAGGCGGGTAACCGAGGTGCGGATCGTCGTGTAAGTGGGCCTCGCAGCCACAGAAGTAACTAGCTCCGGAAGAACCCTGAAGAACGGAGGAGCAACACATGCCAATCCATCTCGATGACTTGGACGTGGTTTCTGAGATCGCAGGATCGAGCTCTGCCCTGATCGTTCCCTGCAATATGTGTCCTGCAGTCACTGTCGCTGTGAAAGAAAACAAACCCTTCGTTCAGTTATTCAGGAGTTTCCTGAAGTCGGCGCCTTTCCAACAACACATCGAGGGCCTGCAAGCCCGATTAGGGGACATGGGTACCGAGACAAAGGTGTTCAAGAGCCTTCTGCCTCACCAATGGTTTCTCTGCATGTGGACTTCGGGCCAACGCGCGAAGCTACGGAAGCATGCGAAGCAACATGACGCCGTAATTGTTATGGGCTGCCCCTCCGCCACCGAAACCGTACGCGATGCGGTCGAAGAAACCGACACAAAAGTGATCGAAGGCATGGAAGTAACCAGCTTCATGAACGCGAAGCTAAGGTTCCATTTGCCGTGTAATGTATCCTTTGATGACTGCAAGATAGTTCCAATGACCGGGCAGGAAAAAGAACAAGACCTCTCGGCCTGACACGGCACCGACCGGCAATCGAAGCCAGATAGCTATGGTAGAAGACTCTCGAGAACTGTAACCTTTCCGGTCGCGATTGCGTCTTCACTGGTGGAAAATGGAAAGGAGTCGCCAAATGAAGACGCCCTCGGAAAGAAGTATGCTAATAGTGACGGCTGTTGGAGAAGACGGGAAACCGGTACTGGAAGAGAGGACAATCGACAGTTACTCGACCTGCTCCGGCTTGGCGATCGGTCCCACCTCGCGCCCCACGTGCTGGATGAGCTCCGAGGCGAGCTCGGGCTTGGCGTCCCAGCCCGACCTCAGGATCACGAAGCTGTGGATCACGTTGCCACGCACGTCGTGGGGGATGCCGATGGCGGCCGCCTCCGCCACGGTGGGATGGCTGACCAGCGCCGACTCGATCTCGGCGGTGCCGAGCCGGCAGCCCGAGACTTTGATCACATCGTCGATGTGTGGACCCGGTGGAAGCGTTGAAGTCAGAATAGGAGGATTGCCGGTTTGCTGCCCGGAGGCGATCGGGCCCGGTGCCCTCGTTCCCTGCACGATCGCCGAGATTCCCTGCAATGTGGTTGGATCTGCAGCTCGCCGCGGTGAGATTTACTTTGCGGACTCCGGCGCCCGTATCAGGATGCGACGCCAACCATTCCGAGACCGAGAACCACGGACGTACAATCGAGCTGCTGGATGCCGGGATCAACGCGTAAGCCACGAACCGCTCAGCGAAAGCGTTGACGGCGAATATGGCCAGAAAACTCAGCGTGCGAGTTATCCTGCTCACTGTGGGAGTTGGCGCTGGACTGCTGCCCCTGGTTCTTCGCTTCCTCGTCACGTCGCACGCGGGCGTATCGTCCGTGCTGCTGAGTAACATCGCCGCGGTCAGTCTCGTCGCCGCGGGTGTAGTGGTCCTTTGCCACCGTTCCCCCCGCAAGGTCGTCATGTCTGCGCCGTGGCTGGCATCTGGAGCGTTGGTGGGCTCCGTTCTGATCGCTCCCTTGCGGATCGCACCGTATGTCCTGATAGCGGCCCTGTCATTCGGATTCCTCGGCGTCAGGCGCGGTGTTGGGGGAGTACGAGGCGCGCTCACCCGTAGCGGCTACATCCTGGTTGCAGCACTTGTGAACTTCGCGTGTCTGTGGCCGTTTACGCTCGGCCTGCATCGGCCCAGGGCAGCTGCGCAGTACTTGTCGTTGGACCTGCGGGTACACGCGCTTCTTGCGGACATCCCTTTGCACGATGTCTGGGTGGCTGACCTGCCCGGCGGCGGGACCGGCAGGACCCTCGTCGACGTGCACGCAGCGATGGCCGGCGGCGTCACCGGGGACGAGACGGTCGCGTTGGCCGCAGCCGTGACCGCTTATATGCTCGCGGCCCGCGTGCTGGGGTTGGCAAGTGAGGAGTGCTTTGACACTTTGTCCCCGGCGCGTCGACGACTCACGGAGGCCGACCGCGCTCGGTCGCTCTATCAGCTGGGCGAACGTGGGTTCGTATACTACTTCGAGCGGGAAGCCCTGCTCGAGATACAGACGTGTACTGCCCGAGCTTATTATGCGTTCGCCCTCGTGCCGCAGGCGTCCGGATACACTTTATATTGGGGGGTCTACGCGGACAGCGTCAGCTGGTTCACGACCTACTATATGAACCTCATCGACCCTGTACGAAGGTTCGTCGTCTTCCCTTCCTTCCTCCAGCGTATCGAAAAGCGCTGGCGCGCCAACTGGCGAGCTGACCACGAGTCCTCCGACGCCTTGGTTTCGGCCGGCGCCGGCTCGGCAGCTGAGGCTTCGGGAGAGCGGTCATGGTAGCACCATGGAACACCCTGCCACCTCGCGTACGGCAGGCACTTCAGCTGGTGCTTGCTGCTACGGCCCTCAGCGTCGCCGTGACAGTCTGGCTGTACATTACGTACAGCGTGGAGGGAGAGCGGCGCCCGATCCTCCCCACGCTCTTCTTCGTTATTCCGTTCTGGTACCTCTGGGCGTTGTACACGCCGCTCGTGATTTGGCTGTCGAAGAGGTATCCCATCGAGCGCGGGCGCGTGATCGCTCGGTCGGCAATGCATTGCGGGATTGCCGTCGTGATGTCCTTCGTCCATACTGGGACTCGCTTCGCACTCCAGCCCGCCCTTCGCCACCTCCCGTCGTCAGAGGCTGACTCGCTTTGGGATGTCCTGTTGCCGCTGGGGATGCTGGAGCTCCCCGTCCACCTGTTCATCTATTGGGCCATCCTCGGGGGAGCGCTCCTCCTCGAATACTATCGACGCCTGCAGAAACAAAAGCTCGCCGCGACGCGACTCAGCGCCCAGCTGGCCGATGCCAGAATGCAGGCGCTGCGCATGCAGCTCAATCCGCACTTCCTGTTCAACGCGTTGAACAGCATCGCAATGTTGGTACGGAATGCCGAACGAGAAGCGGCTGTGGATACGCTCGAGGCACTGAGTGACCTGTTGCGGTACGTACTGGACGACTCCACTCGTCAGGAAGTCCCGCTGAGACGTGAGCTCGAGTTCGTCGAGCGCTACCTGGCGATGGAGAAGATCCGCTATCAGGACCGACTCGAGTTGCGCACCGAAGTCGAACCCGACGCTCTCGACGCGCTGGTCCCCAATCTCATCCTACAGCCGATCGTCGAGAATGCCATCAGACACGGCGTCGAGAACCGGGCGAGCCCGACGACGGTCACGGTCGGAGCGAGCACGGGCGGACAGGCGTTGCGGCTGTGGATCTCAGACGACGGCCCCGGCTTCCGCAGCACGGCCGGGGCACGCGGCAGTCCTGGAGTAGGGATCAGCAACACGCGGAGGAGGCTGACCCAGCTGTATGGGGACGCAGCGTCACTCGGCCTCCAGGATGCATCGCCCAGCGGCGCCATCGTGACCATCACCCTGCCGCTCCACACGGCGCCGTTTGCCGAGAGAGAAGAGGAATGAGCGATCGGATCCGCGTTCTCATCGTGGACGATGAACCGCTGGCACGGGAGGGACTGAGAAAGCTCTGTGAGAGGGATCCCGAGATCGAGGTCGTCGGGGAGTGCGCCGACGGCCGCGCCGCGGTGGCGGCGATCGAGCAGGTCGAGCCCGATCTCCTACTACTCGATATTCAGATGCCGAACGTGGATGGCTTTGAGGTGCTGAGTGCGGTTGGGCCGGATCGCATGCCGCAGGTCATCTTCGTGACAGCGTACGATCAATTCGCGCTGCGCGCTTTCGAAGTCCATGCCCTGGACTACTTGCTCAAGCCGTTCGGTGACAAACGCTTCTTCGACGCGATAGCCAGAGCGAAGCAGGCGATCCACCAGGCGGGACAGAGCGACCTCCGGGCTCGGCTCCGCGCCTTGGTCGAGGCGGTTGGCCTCGAAGAACGGGTGGTTCCGGAGACTGCCGGCGCAAAGGCCGATCCTCGCGCAGCGATACCGTCCTTCGCATCCCGGATCGCTGTGAAAGAGAGAGGGCGCGTCGTGCTCGTCAGGACGGACGATATCGACTGGATCGAGGCGGCGGATTATTGCGCCAAGCTCCACGTCCGCGAGAAAGCGTACGTCATCCGCGAATCGATGAAGTCCCTGGCGGCAAGACTCGATCCCGCGCACTTCTTTGCAGTGAGTCGATCAGCGATCGTGAACCTGGATCGTATCCGCGAGATCCAATCGTTCGCGCGCGGCTCGCACATCGTGATCCTGAACGACGGAACGCGGGTGACGCTGTCCCGCGCGCGACGGGAGGTGCTGGAGCGCCGGCTGGGCCAATCCTTCTGAGCACCTCCCCGAACATCTACCGCGCGTTCTTCGTGCCGATCTCCAGCCTATGCGACGACCCACCCACTAGGTCGTGTCGATGTAGCGGTGGTTACAGATATCGTGACCCTGCATCAGCGTCTTGGTCCGCTCCATCTTGAAGTTGGGATTGAAAGCCGTCGGCCAGAAGTAATCCATGTTGCACACAGCGGCATGGCCGATCTCACCGTCGAGGCCGGCGCTTCGCATGACCTCGGCGGAGACGCACTCCGTGACCTCCAGGGCGAACACCTTCTCGGTGTCTTCCACCACTTCGTGCGTCAGGCTGTCTTCGAAGTTAGGTGGCCGGAACACCTGTACAAAGGTCTGAAAACTGGTGTCGGGAGAATTCTGCGCCTGACGCGCGCCGACTTGCCGGCCGATATCCGCCGACATCCGGTTGAGCAGGCGGACCAGTTCCGGCTCGTCGAGTTCGCCCTTGAGCACTTTAGTGAGCTGAATCAAGCCTCCGTACGACATCTGGGTACGCTGTCGTGACGACAAGGGAACCTCTCGCGGCACGTCGAACTTGTGCTGACCCTCCTGTGGCGGAGTCAGACCCAAGCCGGCCAACCCTGGAAACCTGCCGAGTCCCAAGCAGGCGACCGCGCAGGCCGGGACGGTGCGAGTGAGCAGCTCTCTGCGACCGATCGTCTTGTAGCAGCTACTACAGTCGTTCGTCAACATGATGTCCTCTCGGTTCAAACCGTGATTCAGTTGCAGCCCGGTTACGCCGCTCCTTTCAGCAATGCCGCCGAGCTGAGATCGTCAGCAGAGGGCTTAGCCCTGCGTTCTCCTTTCACGGCCGCCAGCGCCAACGCCACGGGGAGCACCCCGATGCCGAGGGGGAGGAACTGTGCGCCCGGAACCACGACCTGGGGCGCGACGAGACCGACGATCGAGATCACCAGCGACGGCCCCAGTCCGACGATGGCACCGGCCAGAAGCAGGTTGAGCCCATTGGCCGCTCGATCCTGAGCGTTCGCTTTGACGTAGCTGTGGATCAGAGAGATCAACGACGCGCCGAAGTAGATGACCACGAATAGCCCGAACAACGCGCGGAAGAAGACGTTGACCGCGCTGGTCGCGGCGGGTGCCACCAGGAACCACACTGAGAGGCACCCCACCACGGCCGCCGGAGCGTAGACAGCCCAGGTCATGCCACGTCGTTCGAGTGTGCGCTTCCTCTTCGGGAAGACGAGCAGGAAATGAGTGAGGACGGCGAAGCCCACCACGATCATCAGCAGGACCACAACACCGACGACGGTGCGCACCGCTGCCGAGCTGAAGTACGGACCGACCATCAGGCCGGTCGAGAACGCGATCCCGAGCACGGCCAGGAGCATGGTCCTTTTGGTCGGCGCTCCGAGAAATGCCCAGACGCCGCACACCAGGAACAGGAAGCCGACGAGGACCACCCCGTACCTGCCCAGCGCGATGTCCGTTGGCAACGCCGCGTAGGCGAGCTCGAAACTCAGAACCTGCCCATCCCGCTCGACTTCGAACGTGCGTACTTCGCCGACCTCCGGCCGTGATCGCTGTACGGCTGCGGCTCTGTCCCCAACCGCGATCCCGCCGACGCTGCGGATGTGATCTCCGGTCTCGAGCCCTGCCACGTTTGCCGGACTGCCGTCGCTTACCTGCGTGATCGTGTTGTTGCCGTCGGTGACAAAGCCCCGATAAGTCTGGTTGCGTATGTCCAGGGCGCCCAACACGCCCCAGACCACCAGCAGGACGGATACGACCAGCAGGGGCTTCCTGAAACGGGAAACATCCAGAGTCTCCATTAGGTTTCTCCTCACCTAATGTGAATCGGACGCCGCCTCGTCCGACTTGGCGGATCAGGCGCTGGGCCCGCCCCTGGTCGCCTTGCTGAGTTCGCCTGCCTCCCGGCCAACTGCACGATCATTGATCGAAGTCGCTGGAACAACGCGATTGCAGCGAACCGCGCAGATCTTGCAGCGACGCCCCGGTATTGTGCGGCCGGCGATGCGACTCTCTCGGGGGGCAGCGGAGTCGGATGGGCGACCGCCCAACGGGCCGCCGCGGCCGTCGTTTCGCGGTCGCCGTCCGATCCTTCGCTGCGGGATTGGCGTCACTCCCTGCAAGACGCTTGGACCGGCCAGAGGCCCAACTCAGATTGCGACACCGGCCGCCGGCGTCGCCGAGCCGCTCGAGCTGATCCTCGGAGCGCCCGCGTCTTCGCGGTCCGGCGGTTGGCATGCCGTGCGGCGAGCAGCGTCGGTCTTGCAGGAGAGAGGATGGTAGGTGCCATGGCAAACGTCTATAACGTTCAGTTCCGATTGCTGCCACGTGAACTGAACACTGCCGAACTCGTTGCTCTTTGTTTCATTGTCTGTTTGGGTGGTTTCGCTCTTGCCGCAGCGACCCAGGATCCGCCAATCGCCCCGGGCGGGTCCAGAATGATTCTCGTCCCTGGGGGCGCATTCGCGATGGGAGATGTGTTCGCGGAGGGGGAAGACGACGAGCGGCCCGTGCACCAGGTGACGGTGGCCCCGTTCTACCTGGCGGATGCCGAGATGAGCGTAGGCCAGTTCCGGCGCTTCGTCGAGGAGACGGGGTACCGTACCTCTGCCGAAGGTCCGTTGAACCGCGCCGCACAGGACAGCCTCATTCGTATTGGAATGGACCCGGAGCTACCACGGGAGCAACGCATCGCCGCCTACGATGCGTCCCTCGAGTTCGGCGGTTGCGCCTGGTGGGATCCGGACCGCCGTAGCTTTGACTTCGACGAGCATCTCAACTGGGCCAACCTCCGATTCGAGCAGACGGATGCGCACCCAGCGGTGTGTCTGTCGTGGGATGATGCCGCCTCCTACGCGAATTGGGTCAGCGGGCTGAGCGGGCTCCCGCCCGCCTACGATGTCGAGAACGGCCTGCTGCTCGACGCCGAAGGCAACGCCACGACGGACATCACCAAGGTGCCGGGGTACCGCCTGCCCACTGAGGCCGAGTGGGAATTCGCAGCGCGCGAGGGGGGACGGGTCGTGCGGTTCGGCAACGGCACGGATGTCGCCAGAGGGGGAGATGCCGTGTTCGATGCCGACGTTGGCGACTACACCTATCTGGAGCAGGGACCGCAGCGCCGCGGGACCATGCCGATCCGCAGCCACTCGCCGAACGCGCTGGGTCTGTTCGACATGGCGGGGAATGCGTGGGAGTGGGTGAGCGATTTCCTCGCACCCTATCCCCAGGACTCCCAGGTCAATCCCTATCAAACTGTGGGCAGGGGCAGAGCCGTGCGCGGTGGTCGCTGGGGGGGAGACGCGTTCGAGCTGCGCATCGCGAAGCGCTTTCAGTGGCAGTCCAACAACCGTTGCGATGCCAGTGGCTTCAGGCTGGCGAGGAGCGCGCAGTGATTCGGTAAGCGGAAGGGAGCACGAGATGCCCAGCGCGAGCGTGACAGGATGCGAGGTTTCGTCGTCTCTGCTCGACCCATGGAACCCGTGAGTGACCTGACTCGTTAGTAGAGGTCATTACACGGTCCACGCCAAGGGCGCTCATCCAGCATCCAGGCCCTCGCATGACCCTGCTGGATCTGGCGCCAGCTTTGGTGTGGTTTGGATCGCCAGCACCTGTGGCGGCACAGGTCCTCAACTCGGGCCGCCTGGAGCAAGAACCGTTCAACGCGCGGTCAGCTGTGCGAGCGGTTAGGAGCTTCACTGAGTCTGAGTTCTTGCCCAGAACCCGAAAGCCGAGCGCGATGGACTCCATTACCCCAACCATGGAGGACGACAATATGTCCACACAGGAGACGTACAACGACATTCTGCCGAACCCGGGGTTCGATGTGGAGCGGGGCCGAACCGCCGTCGTGATTACCGACCCGCAGAAGGATTTTCTCTCTGAGGACGGTGTGGTGTGGGGTGTGGTCGGGTCGAGCGTCGAGGCGAACGACACTGTGGAGAATCTGCGTAAGCTTATGACAGCCGCGCACGAGGCCAAGATCCCCGTCTTCATCTCGCCCCACTACTACTACCCGCACGACCATCAGTGGGACTTCGGTGGCGCGTTAGAGAAGATGATGCACGCGGTCGGGATGTTCGACCGACAGGGCGCGCTGACGACCGAAGGGTTCGGCGGGTCCGGCGCCGACTGGCACGAGCCACTCAAGGCGCTGATCGACCGTGAGGACGTCGTCATCGCGAGCCCCCACAAGGTATACGGCCCGGAATCGAACGATCTCGTGCTCCAGCTTCGCAAGCGTGGGATCGACAAAGTAATTCTGGCCGGCATGTCGGCGAATCTTTGCGTGGAAGCGCATCTCCGCGAGCTGACCGAACAGGGATTCGAGGTCTCCGTTGTCAAGGACGCCACGGCGGGTGCCCAGCTTCCGGGCGGCGACTTCTACCAGGCGGCTCTTCTCAATTTCCGAATGATCGCGAGCGCCGTGCTGACGACCGATGAGACCATCGGCGCGATCGAACGGGCGTAAGCTGGTGTGAAGATCTGAAGCGATACAGCCTCAGGCGCGGAAGGAGTCACTCCGTTGATCGGTAGGACCGATACAGCGAGTCGCCAGCCGCCAGGGTCGGCGAACCTTGCCGGTAATGATGACCTGGTTAGGCTGCTGTTGAACTCGACCGGCGAAGGGATCTACGGAATCGACCTCGAGGGTAAGTGCACGTTCGCGAACCCGGCGTGCCTGAGGTTGCTCGGTTTCGAGAGCGATACCGAGCTACTCGGCCGGAACATGCACCAACTGGTGCACCACACGCGCCCGGATGGGGAACCCTACCCCGAGAAAGAATGCCGCATCTACAGGGCATTCCGAGAAGGTAAGGGTACACACGTCGACGATGAGGTGATGTGGCGCGCGGACGGTTCCAGTTTCCCGACCGAGTACTGGTCGTACCCGATGGAGCGCGACGGTGAGTTGGTAGGGTGCGTGTTGACGTTTGTAGACATTAGCGAACGCCGCCGCCAGGAACAGCTGCTAGCCGATCAGGCCGCCACCCTCGCCGAGGTGGCGCGCTTCCCGGAGATGAACCCCGGGCCGGTCCTCCGCGTCGACCTGGAGGGCACCGTGCTGATGGATAACCCGGCCGCCCGCGAGGTGTTCGGCCACGAGCTTCTGGGCCAATCTTGGCGCGAGGTGTGCCCCGGCATCGATGAGGCGGCCTGGAACGACATTCTCGAGGCAAGGGAAGCCGTCGTTCTCGAGCGGTGCATTACAGACAGGGACTACCTGTTTACCCACCGCCGCGATTTCGAGGCCAACCTGATATTTGTGTTTGGCGCCGACGTCACGGAACGGAAGAGGGCGGAACAGGCGCTCCGCGAGGCGGACGAACTGGTTCGACTGCTCCTGAACTCCACGGGCGAAGGGATTTACGGGGTAGATCTCCAGGGGAACTGCACGTTCGCAAACCCGGCCTGCGCGAAGCTCCTCGGCTTCGAAAGCGTCGACGAGTTACTCGGCAGGCAGATGCACGAGCTGGTGCACCACACCCGACCGAACGGCGAGCCCTACCCGGTAGAGGAGTGCCAGATATACAGGGCGTTCCGCGAGGGGCGGGGCACGCACGTCGACGACGAAGTGATGTTCTGCTCGGACGGGAAGCCCTTCCCGGCGGAGTACTGGTCCTACCCGGTGGAGCGCGACGGCGCGCTGGTGGGATGCGTGGTCACGTTCGTCGACATCACCGAACGCCGCCGCGTCGAGGAGGAGATGCGACAGACCGAGAAGATGGCGGCACTGGGCAAGCTCTCTGCGGGCCTGGCGCACGAGCTCAACAATCCGGCGGCCGCGGCTCAGCGGGCGTCCGGCCAGCTGGCGGTTGGACTCGACGAGCTGCAGGCCGCGACCATGGAGTTGGCACGGGCCGGCGTCGCGCCCGACTCTTGGGGCACCGTTATCGACTGGGCGCGTGAGTTGGGGGAGCGGGCGAATGGATCTTCCGACCTCTCGGCGCTCGAGGCGAGCGATCTTGAGGAAGAGCTGATTGGCTGGCTAGAGGCGCATGGCGTCGAAGAGGCCTGGACGATGGCCGCGACGCTCGTTAACGCTGGGCTTCGGAAGGATGACCTCGACGCCATGGCCGACGAGGTACCGACCGCACTGCTCGGAGCCGTCGTACCGTGGCTCTGCCGTGCCATCACGGTCCAGGACCTCGCCGGGGTCGTCGCCCGCAGCACGAAGGGCATCTCCGACCTGGTCAACGTAGTCAAGTCTTACTCGTACATGGACCAGGCGCCGCTGCAATACGTCGATATCCACGCCGGAATCGAGGATACGCTCACGATCCTGGGGCACAAGTTGAAACGGGGTATCGAAGTCGTCAGGCAATACGACCGAGATCTTCCGCAGGTGCAGGTTCAGGGAAGCGAGTTGAATCAGGTATGGACGAATCTGATCGACAACGCTATCGGTGCCATGGGCGAGGGGGGTACCCTTACGATTAGAACACTTCGAGACGATGAGCACTTGACCGTCGAGATCGGCGACGACGGCCCAGGCATACCGGAGGAAATACGACCCCGTATCTTCGATCCCTTCTTCACCACCAAAGGCGTGAGCGAGGGGACCGGCCTGGGACTGGACGTGGCGCGTCGCATCGTCATGGGGCGCTGCGGTGGCCAGATCGATTTCAACTCCCGGCCCGGCGCAACAGTCTTTCGGGTCCGCCTCCCAGTGCAGAGTGCGTGCACGCCGGAAGCTGAAGAAGCGTAGAGATCCGTACTGACGATGCAAGACGGTCTTCGTGCAGTTGTATTCTCGCTGATCGGTGAGGAATAAAGAGATGGCCAGACCATTGATCCTGACGCTCGACGACGATGTCAATGTGCTGCGTGCGGTGGAACGCGATGTCAGGAGCGAATACGGGTCGGAGTTTCGGGTCGCGCGCGCCGACTCGGGCGACACGGCGCTGCAGATGCTCAGCGAGTTCAAGAAACGTGGCGATCCATCGGCGCTGTTCCTGGTCGATCAGCGGATGCCCGGAATGACGGGCGTCGAGTTCCTCGAAAGAGCGGTCGATCTCTATCCCGAAGCCAAGCGGGTGCTGCTCACAGCGTACGCGGACACCGACGCGGCAATAAAGGCGATCAACGACGTCCAGATCGACTACTACCTCCTCAAGCCATGGGATCCGCCCGAAGAGAAACTCTACCCGGTGCTCACCGACCTGCTCGACGACTGGCGCTCGGCCTACCGGCCACCGTTCGAGGGGATCCGCCTGGTCGGCAACCAGTGGGCCCCGGCCGTCCACAGGGTTAAGGACTTCCTGGCACGAAACAATATCCCCTATCTGTGGCTCGACCCCGAACAGAGCGAGGAGGCCCTACAGCTGATCGAGGCCTCGGGGAAAAAAATGGAGCTTCCCTGCCTGTTCTTTCCCGACGGCTCGATGCTCGAGAAGCCCGAGAACCGCGAGATCGCTCAACGGGTGGGCCTTCAGACCACGGCCGACAGGCCATTCTACGATCTCGTCGTCGTGGGAGCAGGGCCGGCCGGTCTGGCGGCGGCGGTATACGGAGCCTCGGAGGGGCTGCGAACGATCGCGGTCGAGAAGCAGGCCCCAGGCGGCCAGGCGGGGATGAGCTCGCGTATCGAGAACTACCTCGGCTTTCCCAAGGGTCTCTCGGGCGGCGAACTGGCCCGCCGAGCGGTTAGCCAGGCACGGCGGTTCGGGGTCGAGATCCTCACCGCTCAGGAGGTCGTCGCCCTCAAAGCCGACGGACCGTTGCGAACGCTACGGCTGGGGGACGGCTCGGAGCTCTGTTGTCGGGCACTGCTCATCGCGACGGGCGTCTCTTATCGTCAGCTTCAGGCCGAGGGGATCGAGAAACTCACGGGAGCCGGCGTCTACTACGGGGCCTCCATGAGCGAGGGCGAGTCGGTGCGGGGCAAGGACGTCTACATAGTCGGCGGTGCCAACTCGGCGGGGCAGGCGGCGATGTACTTCTCCCGGTTCGCCGAGACCGTCACCATGCTCGTTCGCAGAGACTCGCTCTCCACGACCATGTCGCAATACCTGCTCGACCAGATCGCTGCTACGGACAACATCCGGGTCTGGACGAATGCCAACGTACACGCAGCCGTGGGTTCGGAACGTCTGGAGAAGCTCTGTATCGCCCGCGACGGAGGTCAATCCATCGAGACCGTCGAGGCGAGCGCCCTCTTCATCTTCATTGGCGCCATTCCACACACCGATTGGCTGGGTGACACCGTCGCCCGCGACCCGCACGGTTTTATCCTCTCGGGGCCGGAGGCGCTGGCCAACGGTGCTACTGCGCCGTTCGCGCCCCTCGCCCGCAATCCCTTCTTGCTCGAGACCAGCCTGCCGGGCGTCTTCGTCGCCGGCGACGTGCGTCACGGTTCGGTCAAACGCGTAGCGTCAGCCGTGGGCGAGGGCTCGATGGCGGTCATGTACGTGCACCGCTACCTGAGCTCCATATAAGTTCCGGCCGGGAGCCAGGGCGTCTCCGCTCCCGTACAAGCTCTGTCCTCCGACTCTCACGAGCGTGGCGGTGCTCTATCTGGTAGCGAGCCTGTTGAGATCGTAGGCGCGACTGCGGCAACCAAGAGGGATTGTCAGCCGTCATAGATACAGGGGGTGAAGCTCCCGTACCTGGCCAACGCCAGCCAAGCGAGCAGCCGCGATCACGACGAATCAAGTCCCAGCCAAATCAGAGATCCCTGGGAAGGAGCTTCGCATGTACGGATTCGCCATCTGTCTACTGGGCGGTGCCCTTCTGGTCGGCTCGGCGCCCCAGGGAGAAGGCGTCGGCACGCCACAGGCCAGCCAGCCCGTTCCTCCCCTCTTCCCCACCGCACCGGCGCCACCTACACAAGAGGCCCCAGCCACGTCCGTCGTTCCGTTCGGCCACCGGGTCGCCGTCACCTCCCGGCACCTTGGGGGAACGCGCGATGTCTTCATCCGCCTCCCCCGCGACTACGCCGAAGAGCAGGGGCAAAGCGCGGCTCGCTATCCGGTGCTCTACGTCCTCGACGGAGGGGATTACTTCGAGCCCTTCGGGGGCGTGGTCGAGTACCTGACGATGTACGGCATGGTCCCGGGGATGATCGTCGTCGCCGTCCCCCACGGCGATCGCCTGAAGGAGCTCACCTTCTCCCCATCGAACGAAGAGAACGGTGACTGGCCGACCAGCGGGGGCGCCGAGTCCTTCCAGCGGTTTCTCGAGGAAGAGCTGATCCCGGCGATCGACGAGTCCTACCGTACCCACCCTTTCAGGATCTTGGTGGGGCACTCGCTTGGGGGCCTGTTCGCCGTAGAGAGCCTGGCGCGGACCCCCGATCTATTTCAGGCGACCATCGCCCTCAGCCCCAGCCTCTACTGGAACCAGTTCGAGTGGCTCAAGAACGCTGCGACCCTGTTCGACGGAGTCACGACCTGGCGGCATTTCCTGTTCATCTCCGGGGAGCAGAAGGACGAAGAGGAGACCCGTAGACTGGCCGAGTTCCAGAGTCTGGTCGAAGCCCGGGCCCCAGAGGGATTCGAGTACCACTACGCCCTCTTTCCCGAGGAGAACCACGCCTCGGTGGGTCTTCCAGGCTTCTACCAAGACCTGAAACAGCTGTTCAGGGGCTGGCAGACCGAGGGCGAATGGTGGAGCCTGGGGCCCGACAAGGTCAAAGCCCATTTCCAGGGGTTGTCCGATCGGTACGGATTCACGGTCCCGATTCCGGAGGACTATCTGGTCGGGCACGCCCTGCACGGCCTGCACCGACACGAGGCTCCCGACGAGGCCATCCTCCTCCTGGAGCTCTGCCTATCCTTGTACCCCGAATCGGCGGACGCCTATGAGGGATTGGGCGAAGCGTACGAATGGAAGGGGGATCGCGACCGGGCTGAGTGGCACTACCTGAAGGCCCTGGAGATCGATCCGGGGCACGAGGCTGCTAAGGAGAAACTGGAAGCGCTAGGGGGCGGGTAGCCCGGGCAGCTGCCCGCATGTCGCTTAGCTGTCAACAAAGACCGGACAGTAGCTCGGCTGCGTGTCGTCGGCGTCGTTGTACGTGAGGCGCCGCAGGTCCGTGCCGTTCACGTCGATGGTGAATATCTCCTCGTTGCCATCTAGATCGGACTCGAAGGCGATCATGGAGCCGTCCGGCGACCAGGTCGGGAACTCGTCGTGATCGTCGTACTCCGTGATCCGACGGCGCCCAACCCCCTCGGTGTTCATGACGAATATGTCGATGTTGATGCTACCGTCGCCGCGCAGCGCGTTGAAGGCGATGAGGTTCCCGTCTGGGGACCACGCGGGATCTGAATCGCCGTCTTCGCTTACCGACAGTTCCTTGCGCCCACTACCATCCGCGTTCACGGTGCAAATCGCGATTGTAGCGCTGCCGCGCTGTACACGGGCGTGGAACACCAACTGACTTCCATCGGGTGACCATGAGGGCCGCCCCTCTTCTGCGGCCGAGTCAGTCAGCCTGGTGAGGCCGGTATCGTCAATCCGCTTCAAGTAGATGTCGTAATTGCCGTCGCGGTTCGATGCGAACGCGATTTCCGTTCCGTCCGGTGACCAGGCAGGGTCGCTGTCTGCCGCCGGATGGTTAGTGAGGCGACGCAGATTGGACCCATCCGCCTCCATCAGGTAGATCTCGTAATTGCCATCACGGTTGGAAACGAAAGCGATCTGCTCTCCGTCGGGAGACCACGTCGGCCAGAAGTCGGCGGCATCGTGGTGAGTCAGGCGACGCTGCTCACCGCCGTCGTCTCGCATGACGTAGATTTCATGGTTGCCGTCGCGGTCTGACGTGAAGGCGATCATGCCGCCTGCGGTACCGTCCCGCGGCTTGGCCGACTTGACCGGCTGAGCCTCGAAAGTGCCATCTACTCCCGCTTTCCCTAGCAGGAGAGCAGATAAGATCCCCGCCAGAATAAACAGAGCTCGTACGATCATCGGTCGGACCGTCCTACGGTTGATCATCGAGCAAGAAGCGCTTCATCTCACGCAGCACATCGTCGTGCTTGTGTAGAAAACACCAGTGGTGCGTTGCGCGCATCTCGATCACTCGAGCGTTTGCCACTTCCCTCGCGAAACGGTCCATGTTCCGCCGGTGGAAGGGATACACCCGGCGTTCCAGCCAATCGTCAACTCGCGCCCGCACTTCCTCCGGCGCGTCCTCATCGACGTACGCCTCAGGCGGCCAAAACGCGTAGAAGGCGAGGGCGGGTGATCTGATCATGCTGAAGTCAGGCTGGTAGCTCATCAGACTCTCGAGCAATGCACGCCGCACAGTGTCGCTCGTCACGAACTCCACGGTGCTGTCTGGAAGGACCCTGACAATGTCGCGCAGCCACGCCTCCGTCGCGTCGGACCAGGCGAAACCCTTGGCCCAGCCGTCCATCATCCAGTCACGGATGGCATCCAGGGACTTCAGATCCTCTGACGTAAGCGGAATCTCGACGGGATACGTGGTCAGTAGTGCGATGAAGGCGGTATCCGAACGGTCGTAGGCGGCGTCGAGATAGACGAGTTTCTCAACGCGCTCAGGATAGCGTGCTGCGACGCCCGTGAGCTCATTACCGCCCATGGACCAGCCCACGAGGCTGGCCCGACGGATTCCCAGGCTGTCCAAGAACTGGCGGATGTCCTCGACGAGCACCTCGTTCTCGTAGCCGCTCGCGGGCTTGTCCGATTGGCCCACGCCACGTCGCGCCAGGGCCAGCACCCGATACCGCCCGACAAACTCCGGTGCGATATCGTCGAAGATGTGCGGTGAATCGGCGAGTCCGGGTAGGAACAGCAAGGCATCGCCCGTGCCGCCCCAGTCGAGGTAGTTGAGGGTAACGCCGTTCACCGTCACGAAGCGGCTCTCGTGCGGTGAGTCGTCCACCCACCCACTGACGGGCGTCGCTCGGTCGTTAGCACAACCGACAATCGCAATCGTGAGTATGAATGCCGAGCCACGCACTGCGCTATGTTGCTTCATTGTATCTCCTCCCGCAGCGCATCGATGATCGCCGCCTCCATCCAGTAGTTGTCGGCGTTGCCGTTGCGGTGACTGTTGAAGAAGAGATAGCGGCCGTCCGGCGAGACCATCGGGCACCCCCCGTTCGCGGGCGAGTTCACACCGGGTCCCATATTGCGCGGTGGGGTCCACGTCCCGTCTTCGTTCCGAAAGCTCACGTAGAGGTCGGATCGGCCGAGGCCTTCCGGCGGAGATAGACGGACGCACAAGAGGTAGCTCTCGTCCGGTGCGATGAACGGTCGGTCCTCGCTGTACTCCGAGTTGACCGGGGCGCCGAGGTTGACCGGCTCGGCGTAGCGGCCGTCGACCAGACGGGACACGTATAGGTCGCCTGCCATGAGATCTCGTGTCTTCATCGTCGATGTGTCGTCTGGTGGAGTTCTGGTTTTTCAGAGATAGGGCTTCTCGATGTGTTAGACGTACAGCGTGACCCTAAGGATGCCCCTCCAACCTCGGATCACTGCTGCCGTAGCGCCACCATCGGGTCGACCCGGGCGGCGCGTCGCGCCGGCAGTAACGCGGCGGTTACTGCCACCAGTGCGAGCAGCGCCGGCACGCCCGCGAGTACGAAGGGGTCACTCGCGCTCACTTCGTAAAGGAGTCCCGAGAGGAGACGCGCCCCCCGGCTCGGGGGCTGGCCAAATTCGCGTCTGTAGTCTGGCCTTGAAATCTGTATACAGAATGGTATACAATTGGCCATGGCGAGTATCTCAATCGATCGGGGCCTGGAAGAGCCGGTTTATAGGCAGGTCGCGGGCCAACTACGGCGCCTGATTGCCGGGGGCGCGCTGGGCCCGGGGACGGCTCTGCCGTCGGTGCGGCAGCTGGCCGGGGACCTCGGGGTCAACCTGAACACGATCGCCCGGGCGTACCGGCTCTTGGAGAGCGAGGGTTTCCTCGTCATCCGCGATCGGGCCGGTGTCGTGGTGGCGGCGCCGGCGGAGGAGATCGAGGGCACGGCACGGGCCAGGTTTCTCGGCGAGCTGCGGGCCACGCTGGCGCGTCTGCGGCAGGCGGGGATGACGGCTGCAGAGCTATTGACGGTGGTGCGGCGCGAGGTGGCGGTCATGGAAGGCGGTAAGGAGATCGACGATGAGTGAAGCGGTCTTTGTTGATCTGGCCCTCACGGTGCGGGTGCTACTAATTGGCGGGATTCTGCTCGCCCTCCCGCGTATCACCCGGATGGGCCTATTGTTCGGCGCCTATGTGGGCGAGGATTCCGCTGATCGAGAAGAGGCACGTCGGCTGCGGCGTAGCTGGTACCGCGGCTGTGTGATACTGATGGTGTTATCGCTCGTGGTTGGGTATGGGATCAGCATTGCGGGCCGGCCGGTCGCCGGCAACTTCACAGGTACAGCGGTCCTGTTGCTCGGCGCGCTGGGGCTCTACCTGCGAACGTACTCCAGGGCTCGGGCGCTGGCATCGCCTGAATCCGCCCGGCAGGCCGAGACGGCCGAGGCCTCACTCCACGGTGGCGAACCGAAGGGGGCGGGGCTGGCGAAGCTTGCACTCGGAATCTGCCTCGTCGCGGCCCTCGCCACGTTCGCCTACGCGGCGGTCAGCTATCAGGCGATGAGCGGCAGCTCGTTCGTGGCGATCATGTTCGTGCCCAGCCTGAACCTGGTGTTCAGTCCGACCCTCGCCGTCGTCGCGCTGTTCACCGTAACCGCCAAGCGCTCGATCCGCGCCGGCTCGGGCGGCGGCTCGGTCGAGGCTCAGGACGCCTTCCGCGCCACGATGGTGAACCTGATGAGTTGGATTGCGCTCCTGTTCTGTGCCTTCATGACCGTGCTCTCGGTGCAGATCGTGCGACTCGGACTCTCCGACAACGCCTCTTTGGGCGTGTGGCCCTTGTGGACGGGTGCTCTCTTCCTCGTCTTCCTCCTCTTCCTCCTCTTCCTCCTTGGGAACATGATCCGCATCTTCAACAAATACGGCCAAGGCGGAGCGCGTTTGGAGAAGGCCGCCGCTGATGCGCCGCTGACGGACGGTCTTGCCGACAACGCACGCTGGGTTTGGGGGCTGTTCTACGTCGATCGGGACGACCCGTCGATCATGGTCGAAAAGCGCTTTGGCTTCGGCTACACGATGAATTACGGCAACCGGACCGCCGTACTGTTCGTGGTCGGTTTTCTCGTGCTCAGCATCAGTGTGGCCACCTTCTTACTGATCGGAGCGTTGCGCTGAGGGTTATTGAAGAGGAGAAGCTCGTCATGCACCGTGTCTTGTTGCTCGCACTCGTACTCGTCGCGTTCCCAGCGCAACGGGCGCACGCTCAGGCCCAGGAGACCTACACCGACGACCCGCGGATACCCGGCGGGTTGGTGGGGGAACGGATACGCTCGGTCCTTAACACCCTGAACGCGCCGACGCCAGAGGTGGTCGAGCGGTTCATGGCGGAGGAGTGCACCGAGGAGTTCCAGAACTTCGGGTCGCTGGAGACGCACATCGCGACCTGGCAGTTCCTGAGCCGAACCACCGGTGGGGTGGACTTTCACAGCATACGGACCTACACGCCGGCGCGAGAGCGCGAGACCGTCGTCGTCGTCAAGGATCGGAACTACGGTGCGTGGCGTGCGTTGCGCCTGTTCATCGACGAAGGAGAGGCCCGGCTGCTGGGCGGCCTGCTGCTCGATCGCTACCCGGGTACGCCCTCGGATGTCGAGGAGCCGACGCTGGGCGAGGCGGAAGTCATCGACGAGACGCGTCGGATCGTCAACCGGATATGCGCGAACGATGCGTTCTCCGGCACGGTGCTTCTGGCCCGCGGGGCGGAAGTGCTCTACTCGCGCGCCTGCGGCGAAGCCAGCAAGCGATTCGGGGTTCCGGTCGACATCGATACCCGGTTCAACCTGGCGTCGGTCACCAAGTCGTTCACGGGGACCGCCATCGTGCAGCTGGCGGAGGCCGGCGCCCTCTCCTACGACGACCTCTTGAGCGACCACGTCGATGAGTCGTGGCTGCCCCGCGAGCTCAGCAGCCGCATCAAGCTCCACCATCTGCTCACCCACACCTCGGGACTCGGGGACTACTACACAGAGGACTACGAGGGCGCGTCCCGCGAGCTCTTTCGCCGGCTGGAGGACTTCAAGCCCCATGTCCGTCAGGACACCCTCGCCTTCGAGCCCGGCTCAAGGTACCGCTACAGCAACACGGGGATGTTCCTGCTGGGCGTGGTGGTCGAGACCGTGACCGGCGAGAGCTACTTCGACTACGTGCGGGCGCACATCTTCGAGGCCGCCGGCATGGACAACACCGACTACTTCGACCGGGACGACCCGGTGCCGGACGTCGCCACCGGCTACTACCGCGATCAGAACAGTCAGACGGGCTGGCGCAACGACAGCTTCAAGTTGTCGGTGGGGAGCACGCCGGCCAGCCAGGCCTATTCGACGGTGGGCGACCTGCACCGCTTCGCGCTGGCTCTGCTGAACGGCACGTTGGTCTCGCAGGCGTCGCTGGAGGTCATGTGGCGGCGGTACGGGGGGGGCGACGGCTACGGGTTCCAGGTTCACCAGCGGCCGATCGGAATGGCCGTCGGTCATAGCGGCGGCTCTTGGGGCGCCAGCTCGCAGCTGACGATCTACCCCGAGGCCGGCTATATCGTCGTGGCGCTCTCCAACTACAGGACCGGCGCCGCGCCGCTGGTCGAGCGGATCGAGCAGCTCATCGAGCGGACGGTCGGCTGAAGCGGCGACGCCGGCCGCGGGGTGCTGTGCCAACACTGATACTGCGCACCCCACGACCGGCGGGCCGAACCGTGACTGCCGGGACCTAGAAGGTGTCCGGGAAGGGTGGGAACTCCTCTGAGAGCTCGGTGTTGCCCGGCGCCTCGGCGCCTTCCTCCGAGATGATCGGGCAGAGTACGACGACGCCTGGACGCTCGAACGTGACCAGGCCCGCCATCAGTGCGGAGCGAAGGTCCCCCACATCATCGAATAGCGCCTCGGGGTAATGCGCGGACGCGTACGGCGACGCCAGGATGTCAGCCAGTGTCACACCGGGCGCTGTGTGAACCACGTAGATGTTCCAGTGCGGCGAGTAACCGGCTTCGCCGGGGATGAACTCGGCGACGTTCGCCTGGTACTTACGGTCGTCACCGATGAGGTAGAGATCGTTCTCACCCCGCTCCGTCACGCCCTCCTCTTGGCCGAGCAGCAGGTAGTAGATCTCCTCTTCTTCGTACCAGCCGTTCGCGGTCATCGCACCACCACCACTGCCCATGCTGAACGAAGGCATGGCGAGATCGCTGTTGGGTTGGATGCCGTTGTTGGGCTCGGTGACGCCATCGCCCTTCGAGCAGCCGGCGAGGGCGGCGATTACCGCGGCCGCTAGGAATGAGGGAGCGAATCGCATGGGATCTCCTCCTTTTGAAGTGCGCTGAAAAATGCAGGAACTTGTGCTGAACTGAGGTCAAACCTAGGGAGCGTTGGCGGCATCACGAAGGAAAACTCGACGAGCGGAGCGCGGTATCGATTAGCGGTCGTGTCAGGGGACGAATCGTGGTCGGAAGGACGACTGTCGCGGTTACCCTAGTCGTCTGCGCCGTCTTGCTTTAGCTTTGCAGGTAGGCTGGACCCCGCCCGGAGTAGGATGGCCATGAACCCGATCGAGCAACTGGATCGCATCGCGATCACCGTCAAATCCCACCGGCTTCTCAAGACCCTGCTCAAGGAGAATCCGAAGCTGGAAGAGATCATGCGTAACTCGAAGAACGAGATCGAGGCGCGCATCGGGATCCGGGAGTGGGTGCTGGAGGAGCTGGGTCAGCGGCCCCAGGCTCTGGCGTACTACGAGGGCGAGGCCACTGGCCGAGAGGCCTTCGAGGCGCTCGCCTGGAGCGACTACGCCGCCATCCGGCTGCTCGACTATGTGGACCACGCCGGCCGCGAGTTCGTCGATCTCAACCTGCGTGGGGCGATCGCCGTCAGCACGCCGATTCGTCAGCTCTGGCTCGCCGTGAACCGCGGCACCGGCGGCGCGAAGCCCGACTTCTTCGAGGACATGCTGCACCTGTTCCGGCAGTTCACGGGCCGCAGCACCCTGCGGATCCCGACTCGCGAGGAGGTCGAGAGCTGGATGGAGCGCTACCCGGCCGGGCTTGACCCGCGCATTGTGGCGCTCAGGGAGGAGAACCGCGACCGCATCCTCAACGTCATCATCGACCGCATGGAGCGCGGCGAGATCCGAAGCCAGAAATACACGCTGGATCCCGACCTGTCGCGCGAGGAGAAGCTCGAGCGGGCGTTGGGGTGGTGGGGCGATCCGCAGTTCCACCTGCGTTTCGCCGTGCGCTCGCCGGAGCTCTTGAACGAGATGCTGGGCAGCTCGCTGGACCCGGACGCGATGCGGGTCCTTTACCAGGCGAAGGAGTCGGGCATCCCGTTCTTCGTGAACCCCTACTACATGTCGCTGCTGCACGTACGGGTACCGTACTTTGCGATCGGCGCCGATCTGGCGATCCGTCACTATGTGGTCTACTCGCAGCAGCTGGTCGAGGAGTTCGGGCACATCCGGGCCTGGGAGAAGGAGGACGAGATCGAGCCCGGCAGACCCAACGCCGCCGGCTGGCTGCTGCCGCCGTACGACAACGTGCACCGGCGCTATCCCGACGTGGCGATCCTGATTCCCGACACCACGGGCCGCGCCTGCGGCGGTCTCTGCACCTCCTGCCAGCGGATGTATGGCTTCCAGCATGGCCAGCTGGACTTCGACCTCGACGAGTTGGCACCGAAGAAGACGTGGCCGCAGAAGTTGGGCGAGTTGATGCAGTATTTCGAGGAGGACTCGCAACTAAAGGACATCCTCGTCACGGGCGGCGACGCGCTGATGAGCACCGACGCGGCGCTGGAGCGGATCCTCGACGCGATCTACAAGATGGCCAAGGCCAAGCGCGACGCCAACAAGCGGCGCGAGCGCAAGTACGCCGAGCTCGTGCGGGTGCGGCTCGGCACGCGGCTCCCGGTGTACCTGCCGCAGCGGATCACGCCGGCGCTGACCGACATCCTCGCGCGGTTCCGCGAGAAGGCGGCCAAAGTCGGCGTCAAGCAGTTCGTGATCCAGACGCACATCGAGTCGCCGATGGAGGTGACGCCCGAGGCCCGCGACGCCGTTGCGCGGTTGCTCGGCGCCGGCTGGATCGTGACGAACCAGTTGGTGCTCACGACCGCCGCCTCGCGGCGCGGCCACACGGCGAAGTTGCGCGAGGTACTCAACGAGATCGGCGTGCTGCCGTACTACACGTTCGTGGTCAAGGGCTACCGGGAGAACGCCTTCAACTACACGCCCATCGCGCGGGTCGTGCAGGAGGAACTGGAGGAGAAATCGATCGGGCGGGTCCCTGAGCGATACCACGAGGCCGTGCGGGCCTTGCCGGATCACCCGAAGCGGCTGATGCACGAGGTCAGCGACCTGCGCGGAAAATGCTGCGTGCCCTTCCTGGCCACCGACCGCAGCGTCCTCAACCTGCCGGCGGTGGGGAAGAGCCTCACATTCCGCGTCATCGGCATCACCCGTTACGGCCGCCGGGTGCTGGAGTTCGACCACGACCGGACGCGGGCCCACAGCCCCATTATCGATCGAATGGGCAAGGTGATCGTGATCGAGTCCAAGTCGATCGGTGAGTACCTGACGCAGTTGAATGAAATGGGCGAGAGTGTGCCGGAGTACGACAGCGTTTACGGTTACTCGATGGGGCAGACCGAGCCGCGCATGCCGCTGTACGAGTACCCGGCCTACGATTACGTGGTGACCGACGAGATCACCAACCTCGAACTGCCGGAGGAGTGCGAAGCGCTGAGCGCGGCACTACCTACGACCGAGCCCTTTATTCCTGCCGAGTAAGACGGGCGCTGCAGCGGAGCACGGACCCATGGTTGTTGGTCAGGTATTGATCATCCTCGCAATCGCCGTCTTGGTGACGGCATTATTGGTTGGTCCACTCGGTTGGCGGAGGTTTCAGACCGGGCCGGTTTGGGATGCCGCGATCTTTGTCCTGCTAATGCTGTACCCTGCGCTCTGGGTGGCGAAGCTGTGGGTCAGGCCGGTGGGTCCGGTGCTTTTGGGCGTTCACTGGGTTCCGCTTGTATTCGTCGGCTTGATAGTGGCTTTCATCATCGGCGGAACCTTTCCCGGAAGAAGAAGACGAAGGAAGGAGATCGTAATCGGGCCGGACGAGCCGGCGTGGCGAGTCGCCCGAAAGCCTTTCGGCTTCTTCTTCTGGTTCTTGATGCTCCTCTATCTCAGTGCGCTGATCGCCGGCCACAACCGCGGCGCCAGTCCGTTCGGCGGGACCTGAGGGCTGATCGCTGAAGTTTTCCGACGGCGCGAGCCGGCTGCGGCTCACGACCCCTCTCCGTCCTCCGCCGGCTCCATGGGCTGATGCGGGAAGCCTTCCAACTCGGCGAGTTCCTCGCGGTCACGCATGAACGTGGGCTTGCTCAGCATATAGAGCCCGATCAACTCGGCGAGCGCCCGCAAGCTCCTCGTATTGGTACGCTCCCAGCCGTGCGAAGCGTCGACCCCGAAGCAGACAAGGGCGGTGCGGAGATCGTTGCCCGCATCGACCGCCGAGGCACTGTCGCTGCGGTAGTGCTGGAACACGTCGCGCCGATGGGGGATGTCGTACTGCCGGCACATGTCGATGAGCTTATGCGTCAGGTGCCAATCGAAGGGGCCGGCGGAATCCATCATCGCGATCGTGACGGCGTCCTCTCGTGAGTTCTTCCAGAGCGCCTGAGGTGCACTGTCGATCGTCACCATCTCCGCGACGTCGCGATGCAGGGTGTGGGAGCTGCCCGACCCTACTTCCTCGCTGATCGTGAAGATGAGGTGGCAATCCACCGGCAGTTCGGCGCCGCTCTCGAGCAGTGCCTTTACTGTACCCAGCAGCACGGCGACTCCCGCCTTGTCGTCGAGGTGGCGGGCATTGATATATCCGGTGTCGGGGATGAAGTCGGTTCCGGGATCGAACGCGACGTAATCGCCTACGTGAACGCCGATGGCTTTCAAGTCCTCCACGCTTTCGACCGGATCGTCCAATCGCAGCTCCAGTTGATCCCACCCACAAGGCTGCTGGTCCACCTCGTCGCCGAACGTGTGTCCCGAGGCCTTCAACGGTAGCACTGTGCCGTGTCGACAGCCCGTGTCGGTCAAGAGTGTCACGCGCCCGCCCTCCGCAAATCGAGCGGACCAGCTGCCGATGGGGGCCAGCGCAAGACGCCCGTTGCCCTTGATCCGCTTGACCATGGCGCCGAGAGTATCCAGGTGGACGACCAGGGCACGGTCCGGGCTGCGTAAGCGGCCGGCGAGGTCGGCGCGGATCGCGCCGCGTCGCGTGAGCTCGAACGGCACGCCGATTCGCTGGAGTTCTTCGCCGACCCAGTGGACGATCTCGTCCGTGTATCCCGTGGGACTGGGGATGTCGAGCAGCGTGCGGAGCGTTACGACTACATAGTCGAGGTCCACCACGGGTCGCTGGGGCGGCAGGTCACTGGGTGCTGGGATGGTGGCCATTTGGCTGTCTTCAGGCTCGAGCGGTGGCGGTCTGTGGGAACAGCAGATCGATGAACCGTTCCGCCGTCGGCTGCGGCTCGTGGTTAGCCAGCCCCGGACGTTCGTTAGCCTCGATAATCCAGTAGTCAGGGCCCTCGATATCGGGGACGGCGAGGTCGAGGCCCACGACCGGGATGTCGATGGCTTGGGCCGCGGCCACGGAGGCGGCGCCTAGTTCTGGGTGCAACCGCCCGGTCACGTCGTGGATCGTACCACCCGTGTGCAGGTTGGCGGTCCGGCGCACGGTCAGGGTGGATCCCGCCGGTATGACCGTGTCCATCTCGTAGCCGGCGAGGCGCACGCAGCGTCGGGTCTCATCATCGAGCGGAACCCGGCTCTCGCCGTCGGTCGCCGCCATTCGGCGCCGATTGTATTTCTCGATCAGTTCGGTCACCGTGTGTTCACCGGTGCCCGTGATCTGTGGGGATCTTCGCACGGCTGCGGCGACCACCTCGGAGTCGATGACGATGACCCGCAGGTCATCGCCCTCCACGTATTCCTCGAGAACGACGTCTTCGCACTCTCTGCGCGCCGCCCTTATGGCTTGCTCTAGCTCGTCGGCGCTGCGGATGTCCACGGATACGCCGGCGCCTTGCTCGCCGCGCGCGGGTTTGACGACCACACTGCCGTAGCGCTCGAGGAAGTGAAAGTTTTCGGCCTCCGAGTCCGCTTCCTGTTGGGCCGGCACATTCAGCCCCGCCGCCGACACGACCCGGTGGGTGAGCCGCTTGTCGTCACAGCGGCAGAACGCGGTGGCCGACGTCAGCTCCGTCAGTGACTCTCGGCAAATTACAGACCGACCGCCCAGCGTCAGTCGGAAGTAAGCGAACTCCTTGTCGACGACTTCGACCTTGATCCCGCGCAGCCGCGCCTCATCGATAATGATACGGGCATATGGATTGAGATCGGCGTCCGGCTGGGGCGGAGTGAACAAGCTCTCGTTGATCGGGTTCTTGTGTTTTACACAGAAGACGGGGACCCGCTGGAACCCGAGCTTCTCATACAAGCTGATCGCCTGCGCGTTGTCGTGCAGGACGGATAGATCCATGTAGTCGCGCCCGCGGGCGAAGTAATGCTCTGCTAGCTGACGGACCAGCGCTTCTCCGATACCGGGCGTGGCAACCTGCGGATCGACGGCCAGGCACCACAGGCTGCTGCCGTTCTCCGGGTCGTTGAACGCATCGACGTGGTCAACGCCGGTTACCGTCCCGACGATCATTCCATCCACTTTCGACTCCGCCACAAGGTAGGTGCGCAGCCGTGTCGCGTACTCGTCGACCATGAACTGGGGATCGCCGGTGACCATGCCGCGAGCGGCATAGATCCGGTTGACCTCGGCGGCGTCGCCGGCGGTCCTCAGGCGCCGAATCAATAGGCTCGAGTCATGCGGCGTGGCTGACCGGTAGGCGTACGACCAAAGACGATACGTGTGCGATGGATCGAGAAACAGCTCGTCCGGGGCGAGCGACAATAGGACATGTGGGTCGCGCAGGTAAAGCGCGATGTGCCGCTCGTGCTCCTCTTCGTCACACAATACCTCGGCCAACCTCTGATTGGATTCGAAGGTGTGGCCAAAGATGAGCTTGCCCCAGCCCATCTCCACTGCGACGTTCCCTTGCATCGCTTCCGCCGCCGGCCCGGCCGCTTTCTGCCAGTAGCGCAGCGAGGGACCGCTCTTGCGGTCTAAGCGATGTTCGGTCCTCTTCTTGTACGCCATTGCATCGTCTCCCGCAGGTCAGATGTTGTGGACCTGCAGCCAGTACTCCAGCAGGGCGATCTGCCAGAGCTTCGAGCCTCTCAGCGGTGTGACGTGCGATTCGGGATCCAGGAGTAGCTCGTCCACGTATTCCGGGTTGAAGATTCCTCGCTGGCGAGCCGCCGGCCGTTCCAGTATCCGGCGCACGTACTCGAGATATTCGCCGCGCAAGTACTTGAGCGACGGGACCGGGAAGTAACCTTTCGGGCGGTCGATCACCTCGGGCGGTATGATCGAGCGAGCTACTTCCTTTAGAATGTACTTACCCCCGTTCTCGACTTTCAAGTTTGCAGGGATCCGCGCGGCCAGCTCGACCAGCTCGTGATCGAGGAAGGGCACCCTGGCCTCGAGGCCCCAGGCCATCGTCATGTTGTCGACGCGCTTGACCGGGTCGTCGACCAGCATCACGGTCGTGTCGATGTGAAGCGCCTTGTCGATAGCCCGGGTCGCCGGCGCCTGCTCGAAATAACGAGTCAGGAACGCCCGGCTGGCGTCGCCATCAACGTAATGCGGGTTGACCGCGCGGGTGAACTCGTCGTGATCACGGTCAAAGAAGACGCGCGCGTAGTCGGCGACGGGCTGGCTGCTACACATCATCGGTGGGTACCAGTAGTATCCGGCCATAATCTCATCAGCGCCCTGGCCGCTCTGAACAACCTTCACGTGACGCGCGACTTCTTCGCTCAGTAGGTAAAAGCCGATACAGTCGTGGCTGACCATCGGCTCGCTCATCGCCCGAACGCAACCATCGAGCGAGCTGAACACACGCGAAGCGTCGACCTCGATCTTGTGATGTTGTGTCGAAAAACGTTCCGCTACGACGTCAGAGTAACGGAACTCATCGCCTTCTTCGCCGGCAACACTCTCGAACCCGATCGAGAACGTATTCAGTGCCCCCTGCCCGGCGTTCGCCAGGAGGCCCACGACGAGACTCGAGTCCAGGCCCCCAGAGAGCAACACGCCCACAGGGACATCAGCGATGAGTCGTCGACTCACCGATTTCTCGAGTTCTTCCAGTAGTAGGCGACTCCAGTCGTCGAACCCGTATTTCGACTGCTCGCGGTCGGCTTCGAAGCTGAGCTCCCAATAGGTCTGCTGTTTCCGTCTGCCGACCGTCTCGAGCGTCAACGTCGTGGACGGTGGTAGCTTCTTGACTCCCTTGAGGATCGTTCGGGGAGGCGGCACCACCGAGTGGAACGTCATGTAGTAGTGGAGCGCGACCGCGTCTATCTCAGTGTCTATGCCGCCGCCTTCCAGGAGGGCTGGCAAGGAGGATGCGAATCTCAGGCCGTCCTCGAGCTCTGCGTAGTAGAGGGGTTTGATGCCCAGGCGGTCACGAGCGAGGAAGACACGGCCGCTGTCGCGCTCCCAGATGGCGAATGCGAACATGCCGTTTAAGCGCTCGACGCATCTGTCGCCCCACGCGTGGTAGGCTTTCAGCACGACTTCTGTGTCACCGGTAGAGAAGAAACGATAGCCTTTTGACTGGAGCTCCGCTCGGAGATCGGGATAATTGTACACAGCACCGTTGTAGACGATGCCCAGTCCCAGGTCGCTGTCGACCATCGGCTGGCTGGCGCGCTCCGATACGTCGATGACCTTGAGCCTGCGGTGCCCCAGCGCGCTTCCGTTCTGATGATGCACGCCGCTGCCGTCCGGGCCTCGCGAGGCCATGGCTTCGGCCATCAGGCTGACCGTCTCAGTCGAGGCGATGCCTCCATTGAAGCGGATCTCTCCGCAGATCCCGCACACCGTCTTACGCTTCCTCCAAGGGCCTGTCGGCGGTCTTCGCGGCGCACCTGGGTCCCGGTCCACAATTCGTCATGCTCGACACGCCATCGCCTCCATGAACGAGTCCGCCCAGCTATAGACGTTATGGCGGCGAACCACGTCGCGCATTCGGCGCATTCGCCGACTCACTTCGCTGCTGGGCAGGGAGAGCGCGACTGCGAGGGTCTCTGCCATCCCGTCAACATCGTGAGGATTCACTTGGAGCGCCGAGTTGAGCTCACGCGAGGCGCCGGCAAACTCGCTCAGAACCAGGACGCCCGTGTTGTCGTATCGCGTGGCGACGTACTCTTTCGCCACGAGATTCATACCGTCTGCCAGTGGCGTGACCAACGCGACATCAGCAGCTCTGTATAAGGCGACGAGTTTTTCAAAGGGCTGCTCCCGGAATATATACTGCACCGGGGTCATTCCGACTTCGCTGTACTCCCCGTTGATCTGGCCGACCAGCTCCTCTATCTGGCTGCGAAGCTCGCGGTACTGGGAAACGCGCTCTCGACTCGGCACTGCCACCTGCACCACCACGGAGTCCCGGGTTATCTGGCCGTTGCGGGCGAACAATTCCGCCAGCGCACGTAGTCGAACGTCGATACCCTTCGTGTAGTCCAGGCGGTCAACGCCCAGGATGATTCTACGGCCGCCTCCCACTCGACGCTTGATCTCTTCGGCGCGCCGTGTCACACTCGCATCCTCGGCTGCCGCCGCGAACCGTTGGAAGTCAGTGGAGATCGGGTAGTCGTGCACGAGCGCGCTGTGTCCGTTCATCTGAAGCTTATTGCCCTTAAGCGTGGCTGTCGTATGGCGTCTCGCCAGACGCACGAAGTTTTGGGTGCCCTCACGAGTCTGGAAGCCGACTACGTCACTGCCAAGTATGCCCTGTAGCAGCTGGCGCCGCCACGGCAGACGGTCAAACAGTTCGCCCGGTGGGAACGGCGTGTGCAGGAAGAAGCCTATTCGGAGATCGGGCCTGAGCTCGCGGAGAAGTGCCGGGACGAGCTGCAAGTGGTAGTCGTGTATCCACACGCATGCACCGTTATCGGCTGCTTGGGCCGCTATCTCAGCGAACCGCTTGTTGATGGCTGCGTATTGGCGCCACCAGGCTCGGTGATATTCCGGCTCGCGAAGGCCGCCGTGGTACAGTGGCCAGAGCGTTGCGTTGCAGAACCCATCATAGAAAGTGCGCTGCTCGCCTCTCGATATCGAGACGGGAATGTTCATTATTCCGTCTAGCTCGAATGGCTGCGGGGCTGCGCCCGTGACTCCGGTCCAGCCGACCCAGGCGCCGCCTGCTTTTCGCACGATCGGCGTGAGTGCAGAAACGAGTCCGCCGGGGCTCCGTTTCCATGTGCTCGCCCCTTTCCGGTGTGCGCGAACTACCGGTAGCCGGTTTGCTACGATGATCAGCGGCCACTTGCTCGACATCATGCCCTAACTTGCAGACTGGCTCTGTGGAGCGGACCCGTTCTTGTCTTCTAGAACTCTTACACCGGGCAGCTCACGGTTCCCCAGCAGAGCTAGGAACGTTTCTTCTCCAGTAGAGAGGAGTGTCAGCTTCTCTGCGACACCCGCGTGCTCGACTGCGGCTACGGCCTCCCTTCCGCCGACGATCGAGTCGGCGTCGAGCTTGGCCAGCATGCGGGCCATCTGCGTGTCGCCTTGAGTCGTTGTCGGAACTTCTGCTGCGCCCAGTGCCCCATACCACACCACCGTCCGAGCAGATGCCAACTTCTCTCTAAACAGTTCGACGCTGCGCTTTCCGATGTCCAGAACGTATGAGTCGGAGGCGACATCCCGCACAGAGACTGTGCGGCGCTCGCTGTCGGCTGTGATGTCATCACCGATCACGACATCTACCGGCGTCACCAGGGTATGGCCGGCGTTCTTCATCAGGCGCATCGCCGCACCTTGGTGCTGCGCGACCGAGTGCGGTGGGCCGACCTCGAATCCCAAGGCCTTCAGAAACGTCATTGCTACGCCGCCGCCGACGAGAAGCCAATCCACCTGTTCAAGCAGGTGCTCGATGACGCCAATCTTGTCGGCCAATGTTGAACCTCCCAGAACGGCTACGAAGGGCCTCTCCGGCTCCTCTCGAACCCTCTGCAGGCCGTCGAGTTGCCGTGCGAACGAGAGCCCTGCGACAGCCGGAAGGTGATGAGCTGCCCCCTCTGTCGAGGCCAGCGACAGATGAGCGGTCGTGAAGTCATCGTTGACATACAGGTCTGCTATACTCGCCAGTTCACTCGCGAATACCGGGTTATTCTTCTTTTCGCCGGCGTAGAACTCTGTATTCCCGAGCAGAAGAACATCACCGGGTTTGAGTTCGTCGACGGCACGTCGCACTGCGGGACCGACGCAATCATCGACGTTCACTATCTCCAATTGCAGAAGCTCGGAGAGCTGATCCCGCAGCGGGTTCAGGTCGGCTTCATCTGCGACCTCGGCGGTCGACTGACTAAGATGGCCGCATAGGATTACCCTAGCCTTTTCCCTGACCAAATAGTGAATCGTCGGCAGAGCAGAACGAATTCGGGCCTCGTCGGCCGGCGTTCTGTTCTCTGGAGGCACATCGAGATCAACTCGGACCAGAATCCGTTTGTCGGTCACGTCGGCATCTAAAATCGTCTTCTTCACTGGGCCGCTCCCGAGTTCCGATTGGCTCTGCTGTCAACCTAGGGGGCCACTGGCCGCCTCAGACTCGCCGTCAGGTACGACAGGAGGTCTAGGATTCGCTGTGCAGTGCTACACTGGCTGTCATACCAGGCCAGTACTTTCACTGTGTGCTCGCGTACAACCGTTGTGCAGTTGGAGGAAATTAGGGCTGAATATGTGCTCCCAACCACGAGCAATTCTTCGTCGTCGGATACGCCCAGAATGCCTTTCAGGCGGCTGGTCCCGGCGGCCTTGCGCAGGGTTTCGTTCACGCGTTCGGCACTGGACGGTTGCTCCGTTTGGAGGACGAGGTCGACCAGACAAGTCTTCGGGGTGGGTACGCGACTCACTACCCCGTCCAACTTGCTCGCCAGGTCAGTTAGTACATCGCCCAACCCCGCCGCGATACTGGCGTCGGACTGAACAATCGGTGTTGCAGCCAACCCCGACGATTGCGATGTGTCCTCGAGTACTTGGATCTCAACGTGGTCCAGCGCGGGAGCATATAGCCGTGTCCAGACGCCGCTCTCGATTCCGAACTCCTCGTCCAATACCCTGGCGATTGGTGCCACGCAGTTCGTGGTCGGCAGCGCGTTCGCGACTATCAGATGCCTGTCCGGATCGAACTGGTCTTCGTTGATGCCAGTGCAGACCGTGAGATCTGCCCCGTTGACGGGTGCTTCGAGGATCACGTGGTCGGCGCCGGCGTGGAGGTGTTTCGTCGATGCCAGGGGTCTGGTGGCGATTCCCGAGGCTTCTACTACGATTTGCACCTGCAGCTCGCCCCAAGGCAGTTGCTGCGGATCTTCCACGCTGGTAAGCAGAACCTGGCGATCGTTCCAGCGGAGCAGAGTCGTGCCCTCTTCGAAAGAGAAGGACACGTCGAGCCCGTTGTGCGTCACATCGTGGGCCGCCTGGTTGATCAAAGCGTCCAGCGATGCGCTTTCATTTATCGCAACGAGTTGAAGTCCATCGCTCCGCATTAGTTGCGGAAAGATCAAACGCGCAACGGGCCCAAAACCGTTGATGGCAATTCGCGGGTGCATATGTCAGGGTCTCGGCCGTTTCAGAGTGCTAATCCGCCACCACAATTCACGCTGGCTACAGATGGAGAGAGTTGCGTCCGCTGAGTTTCCATGGCTGTAAACAAACATACCAAACGCCGCGCCTTAGGTCTTTCGGGAGACAGCGGAACCTTCGGTAGGGCGAAAGCGGAATCGTGCTCTGGGGGAATCTCCCATCGAACGCAGTTCTCGCTCGATCACTCGGCGGACGTTTTCTTGCGGGCTTGCCGGGCCGGGTGGCTGATTCGATATTCGCTGTAAGTAATCAGCGATTCAGGAGTTGGCACGGCTGATCGGGTGTAGCCGCCTGCCATCCTTGGAGATCTATCCGGATGCCGAAGCCGCAGTACGACCACACAGGACCTTTACTCCGTTTTCTGGAGGACATCGCCCACAAGGTATACGCGGCGCGTACTGTGGAGCAGGCTCTACAGTACGTTGCGCGTCGTGTGTGCGTCTTTGAAGGGTGGCGGCTAGCTCAGGCGTATCGGCTAGCCGGTGACGGAAGCGGCAGAGTTGTCCTGACCGAGCACTGGTACTCTCGTGGGGTTGGCAGGCTTGAGCGCTTCAGACAGCTGGCCACCAAAAGTACTTATCAGGTCGGCGAGGGACTGGTCGGGCGCGTGTTCAAGACTGCGAGGCCGCTTTGGGTGCGAGACGTCGGGGAAAGCACATCGCCGCTTCACCGTCGCGCTGAGAATTTCGGTCTCTGTTCGATTGTCGTTTTCCCGATAACGGCGGGCGATAAAGTTGTCGCCGCATTGGAGTTCTACTCTGACAAGCCAATCGTGCCGGACAAAGGAACGTTGTCGCTAATGCGCAACGTCGGCGTCCAGTTGGGACATTTCATCGTACGCAAACAGATGGAGCGTGAGATCGCGACGCTAACGGATCGAGAGCGGCGACTCATCGGACAGGAATTGCACGACAGCGTTGGCCAGCAGCTGACGGCGATGGGTTATATGGCGAGGAACCTCCAGCGTGAGTTGGAGGATCACTCTGCCGGCGAGGCCGCAAACGCGCGCATCCTGGTCGAAAGCATCGAACAGAGTAAGTCCGAAATCCGAGCGCTCATGAAAGGGCTCATGCCCGTAGACGTGGATGCGAGTGGCCTGATGCAGGCGTTGGGAGAATTGGTGGAGCAGTGCCAGATCGTCTACGATGTTCCGTGCGACTTCGAGTATGACGAGCCGGTTCTAATGGAGGACAACTTCACTGCCACGCATCTGTTCCGGCTTGCACAAGAAGCGATTCAGAATGCCGTGAAACATGGTCGGGCCGACCACATAACGGTTGGCATCAAACGAATCGGTCATCGTGTGACGCTGAGGATTCGTGATAATGGTGTTGGCTTCGATCCGGAAGGGCAGGAAGCTTCAGGGATCGGCTTGCGTATCATGCGTCACCGGGCGGAGCTTATCGGTGCAGCACTAAAAGTCACTTCTGCTGAACAGGGCGGTACGCTTGTACGATGTACCTTCGAGGAGCGGGCATGAAAAACGATGCTGAGACGAGCGGACGGAGGCGGAAACTGGACGCGCCTGTGGCGCGCATCGGCCTCGTGGATGATCACGCGTTGGTGCGGCGCGGGTTAGCCGAGATGGTAGATCGCGAGCCGGATATGGAAGTGTGCGGCGAAGCCGCCGACGCTTCCAGTGCTCTGGATATGATTGAGATCGCCGAACCGGAATTGGTCATCGTCGACATCACACTCAAAGAGGGCAGCGGTCTCGAACTCATAAAACAGATCAAGGTTCGATACGCCTCGGTGCGTATGCTCGTCCTATCTATGCATGATGAAAAGATCTATGCAGAAAGAGCGTTACGCGCCGGCGCGATGGGGTATCTCAATAAGGAGGAGCCCGCCGACAAGGTTATCGAGGCAATCCGGGAGGTCCTCGCTGGACGCATCTATCTGAGTGGCCAGATGGCTGATCGCATTTTGCAGCGGCTGGTAGATCGCGAGGCAGATCTCGAGCGCTCACCCATCGATGCTCTCTCCGATCGCGAACTGGAGGTTTTAGAGCTCATCGGTCGCGGGCTAACCACTCGCCACATCGCCAAGGAGCTGCACCTCAGCCGGAAGACCGTTGATACCTACCGTGAGAATCTCAAAGCCAAGCTCCAACTGAGCACGGCGGCGGAACTCGTGCGCTTCGCCGTTGCCTGGACCCTCGATCGGAAGTGAACTCCGAGAGGCTTGCTCTCAAGCGGATGGGCACGGTCCTTTAGGGAATTCCCCCCCCCGCCCCCGTACAATTCCCGATCCCGGCGTTCGGAGAGTGCGCGTAGTCCGGGTTCCCAAAGCAACCGATTGTTGATGCGCTGGCGCTGTGACTACCCTATGGGGAGACTGCAAAGTAACGCGACTGAAGACAGCGCCGTTAGCTGATTCGACTCAGTCACTCTCGTGTGTCAGGAGGTTGAGTCATATGGAGACGTTGACCACGGAAGAACTCATCCTGCTGTTGGAGGATGAGCCCGACACCGTGTTGATCAACGTCCTTGACGAGGATGACTTCGCAACGGCCCACATCCCGCATTCCTGCAATGTACCGATTGGCAGCGATCGGTTCGAGGAAAAGGTCGAAGAATTCGTCGGCAGCATCGATACTGCGATCGTGGTGTACGGTGCCGATGCCGTATCTGAGGCTTCAGCTATCGCAGCGGCGCGGCTGGAGGAAGCGGGCTTTATAAGGGTCTACGACTACGAGGGCGGTCTCGGAGAATGGCTCGCAGTTGGTCGCGGAGTCGAACGCGGATCAACGTGATCACACAAATAGTCACAAGGGAGCGGAAGTGCCTAGTCGCGACGTATACGTGGAAATGCTGAAGTTGCAGCTTGACGAATGGAACGATCGGATCGACACGCTGCAAGTGTTGACGAAATTGGCGAGGCAGGAAGTGCAGACCGAGGTCAACGAACGCATGGATCACCTTCGTGCGAAGCGGGATGAACTTCAATCGAAATTGAAGGATCTTGAGGAAACGGGGCAGGAGGTCGGGACAGCCGTCAAGCAAGGTATCGAGAAGGTCCATGCTGATCTGCGTGAAACGTTTGACGAGGTCAAATCGAGTCTGACCAGGAAACAGTGACCGGCGGTGGCGGAGAGGGCGGAACAGGAAGAGCGGGGGAAGTCGGCGAGCGAATAGCGAAGACCGTGTTTCACGGTCTGGCAAGAGTTTAGCGGCATAACCAAAGGGAGCGAATATGCAGAAGGCGAAGAACGGAGACACGGTACGTGTCCACTACACCGGCAAACTGAAAGACGGCAACGTCTTCGATACGTCCGTTCGGCGTGAGCCGCTGGAGTTTACCTTAGGTGAGAGCAAGGTGATCCGCGGTGTGCAGGAGGCTGTCGCGGGGATGGCGGTGGGTGAGAGCAAAACGATCCAGGTACCTCCGGACAAAGCGTACGGCGCGCACCGCAGGGATCAGGTCTTCGAGGTGGTCCGCGGGGAATTGCCAGCCACCGTCGAGCCCGAGGTCGGCCAGCGCTTTGAATACCGCCAGCCGGACGGCCCGGCGATACCTCTGACGGTAACCGAAGTCACTGAGGAGACGGTCACTTTGGACGGCAATCACCCGCTGGCGGGGAAGGAGTTGACCTTCGACCTGGAGTTGGTGGGAATCGTCGAGGGTGGTGCGCAGGCGTAGACTGCTGAGCGATGCAGCTACCGTTCAGTCGCGCCGAGTTCCTGGACGCGTTTGGTGCCTACAATCAAGCACTTTGGCCCTGGGCCCTTCTTCTCTGGTTCATTTCCCCGCGTTGCGACGAGATTACTGTCTCGGGGCTATGAACTCACTCGTGTCGGAGCGCCTCGACCGGATCGATACGCGTCGCACGAACAGCGGGGAGGAAGGCGGCGCCTAACGTCGCTGCGGTGAGCACCAGCGCCGAAAGGGTGAAGCTGGGGATGTCGAACGGCCCTACCTCGGTGAGCGCGCTCGACAGGAAGCGCGCCAGGATCAGCGTGCCGGCCGCTCCGATAGCCATTCCTGCGGCGACCATCCTCCCGCCCTCCACGACCAGGCCGCGCAGGATGGTGCCGCGATCGCTTCCCAGCGCCATCCGCACTCCGAACTCGCGGGTGCGGCGGCTGACGCCATACGACATAGAACCGTACAGACCCAAGCTGGCGATCAGCAGAGCGAAAGCGGCAAAGATGCTGCCCAGCATCGCCGCCTGGCCCTGGCGACCGTACGACGCGGCGTAGAGATCTTCGGCCGTGATCACATCGAAGATGGGCAGGGCGGGGCCGACGTTGAGCATGGCCTCGCGAACCGCCGAGATCGCGGGTGGTTCCGACCTCGCACTTCGAGCGGCGAAGACCGCACGCCCGGCCAGGAACGAGCCCGCGTGTTGCGCGTACGGCATGTACCACGTCTCCGCGACGTCGTAGAACTCGCGCACGTCGCCCACCACGCCGACGATCGTCATCCAGGGCGCGTCGCCGCCGGCGCGGCCGTTGCGCACGCGAACACCTATCGGGTCTTCGTTGGGCCAGTAGCGTCGCGCCAGCGCCGCGCTGATCACGGCGACGGCTGGTGAGCCCGCGCGGTCGGCCTCGCTGATCCCGCGGCCGCGAAGCAGCGGGATCCCGACCGCATCCAGAAACCCCGGTGTTACCATCCTCGAGTTGACCAGACTTCGCTGGCCGGGAACCCCCTCGCGACCTTCGATCAGGACTTCGGCCACCGCGTTGGCGCGGGCAGAGGGGAACATCGTCGTGGCGCCGGCCGTGGCTAGCCCGGGGATCCGTTCGAGCTCGGTCACTGCCGCCGCCATGAAGGCGACCCGGGACTCGGCCGTCGGATATTCCTCTGGGCTCAGGTTCACGGTGAAAGTGAGCAGTCCGGCGGGATCGTAGCCGAGGTCGGCGGAGTGCAGTCGCTGGAAATCGCGGAGCATGAGCCCCATTCCACTCAGCAGGGTGAGCGCCAGGGCAAGCTCACCGACCACAAAGCCACGCTGTATTCGGTGCACGCCCTTCCCGCCGATCGCCCGATCGGCCGAGTAGAGAGCGTTGAATGGCCGCTCGTGCGAGAGTCGTAGCGCCGGGGCCAGGCCGAAGAGCACGCCACTGGCGATCGAGACCAGGCTCGCGAAAAGCAGGACGCTCCAGTCGATGCCCGGGGTCGTTCCCACATAGGTCAGCAAGCGACGCGGGAGTAGCGGTTCCACCAGTTCGACGCCCACTGTGGCGACCAACAGTCCGGCAATTCCGCCCAGCACGGCAAGCAGCACGCTCTCCACCAGGACCTGGCGCAGCAGTCGCGCCCGGCCGGCGCCCACGGCGGCGCGCACGGCGAACTCGTGCCCCCGACCCAACGCTCGCGAGAGAAGCAGGTTGGCCAGGTTGGCGCAGACGATCAGCAGCAGGAATCCGACGGCGGCCAGCAGCGCGACGAGCGTTCGCCCCTCGCCGCCGACGAGGACCTCGCGAATCGGCACTGCCGTGAGTGTGGCCCCCGGCTGGAGATCGGGGATCTCGGCGGCGGCTGCCTCGGCTACGGCGCGCAGGTCGGCCCGCGCCTGCGCCACCGTCCAGCCCGGCTTAAGCCGGGCTGGCACATTGAAGGACCAGACGCCGGCTTGACCGGCGCGCACGCGCATCGGAACCCAGAACTCGGCTTCGTAGGGATAAGTGAACCCGGGCGGCATGACGCCCACCAACGTGTGCGGGCGCCCGTCCAACCGGACGACTTCTCCGATGACCGAGCGTGCCCCTCCGAAGCGGCGCTGCCACGCGCCGTGGCTCAGCAGTGCCACTCCGGCGTCCTCGCCCGCGGCCTCTTCCTCCGGCAGGAAGGTCCGGCCGAGGACCGGACGAACGCCCAGCGTTTCGGTCCAGCCTTCGGAGACCGCGATCCCCACGACCCGCTCGGGCCCGGCGTCGGTGGCCAGCGCGTAGCTGGTGAACCGCTGCGCCACGATCCGCTCGAAGAAGCGACCCCGTTCCTGGACGACCAAGTAGACCTCGGGCCGCAGGCTGATCAGCGGGCCGCCGGTCTCCGCCGTCAGGTAGATCCGAACCAGCCGTCCCTCTTGCTCGAACGGCAGCGGCTGGTAAAGCGCGGCCCGAGCGGCGCTGAAGATGGCGGTGTTGGCTCCGATGCCGAGGGCCAGGGTGAGGATGGCGATGGCCGTGAAGGCCGGGTGGCGGGCAAGCTGCCGCAGCGCATAGCGCAGATCTTGGATCATTGACCGCCCTCCTCGGGCTGGCTCGGAACGGGGTGGAATGGAGCGCCTATTCTCTACTTGGACGCGCGGGGGCACTCAAACAGCCAAGGGGGCCGCTCCTCCAGCTCGAAAATCTCGTCAGTCGTGCAACCGAAGACCCGGGCAAACTTCAGCGCCAGCGGTAGGCTCGGGACGTAGCGGTTGCGCTCGACCGAGTTGACACTCTGCCGCGAGACCCCTACGGCATCCGCCAGCTGCTGCTGCGTCCAGCCCCGCTCGACCCGCAATTCTTTGACCCGATTTCGAACGTCCCTGCCCATCAGCCCGCCTGGTGTCATGTTCACTTGCCTGTGTCAAGCTTGCTTTACAGTGCGCCGCAGAAGAGGGGCGGTTCCCGAATGGAGAACCGCCCCTGGTTGTGCACTGGGCAGAGCTTAGTACGGTCTTCTAGTCGCTGCCACGTTTACGGGCCCATTCCCAGACATGACGGATCCATTCTCGTCGAGGCCGTCTTCCTCTGTTCAATATCACGACGACATCCTGGCCCTCGATAGCTGAGCCGCCGTACTCCTCCCTGAGGTTTCCCGTCAGCCTCAACGACAGGACCGCGCCGTCTTCCGGATCGTCGTCATCATCGTCGCCATCATCGCGGAGGGCCGCCACGATTGCCTGGTTGCGGAACGTGAGCGTGAGATCAGCCAAGCGGTCGGGGCGCTCGATGTGGCAGTTAGAGCCTTCTCCATCGTTGCGTGTCGCCACATCCCTTACTCTCCACCTGATTGGCGACACACCTTCCAGCATCAGGGATTTCGGATCGACTTGGGTCACGTCGAAGTCGGCGGTGCCCAAGATCGCCATGGGCAGTACACCCCTTGACCTCACGTTCACCGGATTCCGGCAAGACCCGGGCTTGATGTCGATGTCGACGGCTAGAGGAGCCTTAGGTGCCTTCCCGGGCTGATAGAACGTAACGGTGTGGATGTTGTCATCTAAAAGGTCAAGGCGCGCCATGACCGTGTTGGTCGAGAGATCGGCTACCACGAGTGCCTGCACAGCGGACGGGGGATACCCCGAGATCCCGTAATAGAGATTGGAAGCGGGATCGAAATCGCCATGGTGGGCATTGGTGCCGATGCGGCCGGTGAAAGTCGCAGCCCCAGTAACAGGGTCGACGGTGTATACAGGGCCGTCAACATTCACCATGTACAGGACGTCGGAGGCGTCGAAGTCGAGGCCATTCATAAACGACCCGACACCGGAGTCACCCACGCGAGTCGCGGTACCTGTCGCCTTATCGATGCTGACCAGGTCGTCCTCGACTATCTCCTGCTCCAACAACCCGAACTCCCACCACCCGAACATCTGGCCCTGCGAATTCACCGTGATGTTGGTGATCGCGATCTCTCCATCGCCGGGGAAACCCCAGCGCTGAGCCCCAACGGGGGTACCGGCTCCGGTGTACGGGTCGATCTCGATCAGGCCGACGTGACTGGGATCCCACGCGGAAGTCGACCCGTAGAGCCTACCGGTCGTCGCGTCGTACTCCAAGCCATTTACCGCGTAGCCCACGGGGCCGATCGTCGAAACGGTCTCCCCGGTGGTAGGATCGAGCTCCACCAGAAAGCTGAATGTTTCGGGTGTTGACCGGCAGCACGCCCGTGTCGTGCCCAGAAGCGTAGCGCTCGTACTGCTGGTGGTCGTGTTGAGCTGGATATCAGACACGGGGCGACCGTCGCTTGGCCCGGTCGGGTACTCCTCGCATGCCGTGGCTGCCAGTGCGACGAGTGGGATTAGCGCGAGTCTTCTCATCGCTGCGTACCTCCTCCGTCGAGACCAGCTGCGTTGTCGTCGTGCCCGGCGGGACACGCTCGCTTTGACGCAGCCGTACAGGCTTGGCAAGCGGCGTGAGCTTATCCGAGCTGGTCGCCTTAGCGGGCTATTATATCAACCTGGCGGGTATATATTGCTTATTGACAACGGCTTAGGTCACCCGGAGAGTCGGGACCCCACCCAGCCGCACACTAATGCCGTTGGTACATCTGTTTACGCGGGACATTATAGCTCATCCGGCGGCCCGCTGCAACTCTGACGGATACGATCCTCCTCTACTCGCTGTCGAACAGAATCTCCCGGTTCGCGGCCTCCAGGGCCAGCGCGTAGGCCAGCCGCGCCGCCTGCAGCACCTTCGGGTAGTTGATCGTCTCGGGGTCGTCGGACGGCCGGTGGTAGTCGGGGCCCATGAACCCGCGGGTGATCAGGATGGCCGGGATGCCCTTCTGCATGAGGGCCAGCTGGTCGCTGCGCTGGACGTGGGCGTGCGGGTCGCTCCCCTCATTGAGTCTCCAATCGAGGTTCGCTCCCACCCGCGCGTTGACGTCTCGGATCAGCTGGAGCAGCTCGGGCCGCCGGTTCTCCGAGCCCATGGCGAGCAGCGACTCGGGCCAGTCGGGCGAGTTCCTGCCCACCATGTCGAGGTTGATGTTGAGGACGATGCCCTCGATCGGCACCGGCGGGTTATCGGCGAAGTACATGGAGCCGAGGAGCCCCTTCTCCTCAGCGGTCAGCAGGACGAAGATGATCGAGCGCTTCGCCGGCGCCAGCGCCGCCGCCTCCGCCGCCTCCAGCACCGCGGCGCTGCCGCTGGCGTTGTCGTCGGCGCCGTTGTAGATCTGGCCGTTCCGTATGCCCACATGGTCGAGGTGGGCGGTCACCACGATGTACTCGTCTTTCAAGATCGAGTCGGTCCCGGGCAAGAGGGCGACGACGTTGGGTGCAGAGAACGCCCGTTCCACATCCTGTTTCAGGTCGAGTGCTATGCTGACGCCGTTCAGTGGACCCGGCGTGCAGGGTCCGCCTCCGGATACGGGGTCGTAGCCCGTACCCGACAAGAGGTCCACCGCCTGCGGCGCCTTTATCATGACGATCCACGCGGATGATCTCTCGCCACCCTCTTGCGGTGCGCCGGAGGGCATCGGCCGCACGGAAGGTTGATTCATCATCCTGGTCACCTCGTCCCAGAGCCCGGTCGATGCGGAATCGACGACCACGACGAGCGTGGAGACCCCGTGCTCTATAGCTGACATCACTCGCGCGTTGGCGCTCCGCCCCAGGTTGCTGTATACGGCGTGCTGGTCTGGCGGTAGCACTGGCTCGCCGTTACGTGTGGGCGCGCCCGGCACGATGACCGCTATCTTCCCCGAGACATCCATGCCTTCGTAGTCGTTCCACCCGTGGTCGGGTGCCTCGATGCCGTAACCCAGAAAGATCGGCTCCTCCTCGAGGCTCAGCTCGCCGCCCCCGAAGAGCTGCAGGGCGAGGAATTCCTCGCCGAGACTATAGTTCTTCGACGCCCCTTCCACTGTGGCCCGCATCGCGCTGGCGCCGCCGACCCGCGCGCTGGTGAACGCGATCTGTTGGAAGAACGTGGGCGCGCCGGATGAGTCGGTGAACATCGGCTCGAGCCCCGCGGCGCCGAACAGTATCGCGCCGTAGTGCGCGGCCAGCATGTAGCCTTCGGCGTTGCTATCCCTCCCCTCGAGGAAATCGGAGGCGAGGTAGTGGATGTGGTCCCTGAGCTCGGCCTCCGTGATGCTCTCCAGGGGGCCGACCCATTCCTGCGCTTGCGGGGCGCAGGTCGGTACCAGCAGCGCAATCGCCGCGAGGATCACCGTGTCCCTGAGCGTTGCCTTGTACATGACACTCTCTCCCTTGTCACCCCAGCCCTACGGCGCGGGCGTCGAGCTTGTTTCCGTTAGCCGATCCAGCGTTTGCGGCGGAAGTAGAACAACATGCCGCCGGCCACGAATGCCATCACGACAAGCGCCGCCGGGTAGCCGAAATAGAGCCCCAGCTCGGGCATGTTCCACGGCGACCTCGCGGTATCGAAGTTCATGCCGTAGAGCCCCGCGATGAAGCCCAGCGGTATGAAGATCGTCGCGATGATGGTCAAAACCTTCATGACCTCGTTCATCCGGTGCCCCATCGTCGACTGATAGAACTCCATCAGTCCGGCGTTGATCTCGCGATACGATTCGAGCAGGTCGATGATGCGGATCGCGTGGTCGTGACAGTCGCGAAAGTACGTACGTGTCGTATCCGAAATGAGCGGCACCGGCTCTCGGATCAACGCGTTAAGTATGTCCCGTGCCGGCCAGATCGACCGTCGCAGTGACAGCAGCTCATGCTTCGTGTGAAAGATGCGGCTGACACTTTCGGGCTGCGGGTCGTGGGCGATCTCCTCCTCGATCACGTCCAATCGTTCGCCCACCGATTCCAGCACCGGGAAGTAGCTGTCGACTACGGCGTCGAGCAGGGCGTAGGCGAGGTAATCGGGATTCAAGAAGCGCGCCCTCGGCGTTTCGCGCAACCGCTTACGTACCGGGTCGAA
>CAYFSW010000098.1:0-93903 GCA_964345885.1 uncultured Gemmatimonadota bacterium
CATGTCAAACCCAGGTAAGGTTCCTCGCGTAACATCGAATTAAACCACATGTTCCACCGCTTGTGCGGGTCCCCGTCAATTCCTTTGAGTTTCAACCTTGCGGCCGTACTCCCCAGGCGGTCAACTTCACGCGTTAGCTTCGTTACTGAGTCAGAAAAGACCCAACAACCAGTTGACATCGTTTAGGGCGTGGACTACCAGGGTATCTAATCCTGTTTGCTCCCCACGCTTTCGTGCATGAGCGTCAGTGCAGGCCCAGGGGATTGCCTTCGCCATCGGTGTTCCTCCGCATATCTACGCATTTCACTGCTACACGCGGAATTCCATCCCCCTCTGCCACACTCCAGCACTGCAGTCACAAGCGCCATTCCCAGGTTAAGCCCGGGGATTTCACGCCTGTCTTACAGCACCGCCTGCGCACGCTTTACGCCCAGTAATTCCGATTAACGCTCGCACCCTACGTATTACCGCGGCTGCTGGCACGTAGTTAGCCGGTGCTTATTCTTACGGTACCGTCATGAGCCCCAGGTATTAACCAGAGCCTTTTCGTTCCGTACAAAAGCAGTTTACAACCCGAAGGCCTTCTTCCTGCACGCGGCATTGCTGGATCAGGGTTGCCCCCATTGTCCAAAATTCCCCACTGCTGCCTCCCGTAGGAGTCGGGGCCGTGTCTCAGTCCCCGTGTGGCTGATCATCCGCTTAAACCAGCTACCCGTCATCGCCTTGGTGAGCCGTTACCCCACCAACAAGCTGATAGGCCGCGAGCCCATCTGGAAGCGAGAGCTCCGTGAAAAGACGCCCCCTTTAGTGATCCCTACACTCGAAGAGACCACATTCATTGGGTATTAGCCCGGGTTTCCCCGGGTTGTCCCCATCTACCAGGCAGGTTGCTCACGTGTTACGCACCCGTCCGCCGGTCTACTCACCTCCCGAAGGAGGTTTTCGCCCTCGACTTGCATGTGTTAGGCACGCCGCCAGCGTTCGTCCTGAGCCAGGATCAAACCCTCCACTGAGATATTCCTGAAGGGTCGGTCGGTTACCCGACCCGATCTTGCTCGTGAACGCTCTATGAGCGTCCGAAATTATTCGCTTTCATTCCCCTACTTTGGCGGGAAGCGAGACCCGCCAGGGGCCGAACGCACACGTCACACACCCATATCACTAATTTTCAAAAAGCGGCGGTACGCCTGAATGACCGACGCACCGCAATGTTTGTAAAGAGCACCTTAGTATACCCAAAACCCTAGAAAGATCAAGGGTCTGGGGCATCGGCTCCCCGGGGCGACATCCGCCAGCGTCGCCGCGAGCCCGACTTGCCGGGCGCCGACAGCGGCCTACTTCGGAGGCCGGCTCTGTAAGCCGTTGTCAAACAACATATTATGGAGGGGTGAGCGACGGGACTTGAACCCGCGACCTCCAGGGCCACAACCTGGCGCTCTAACCGACTGAGCTACGCCCACCACAGAGGAGCGGGCAGCGCAACAAACCGCCCGGACCTGGCAACTCCTCGTTATACCAAGAATGAATCTACGCCGCGCATACGCGACTTCAAGGCGCTAGTCGCAGGTCGGCGCGCCTCTCCCCGAGCCACCGACCTCGAGGCTGCAACGGAGACCGCTCGCCTTGTGCACGACCTCGGCGCGGTAGCCCCTGGCCGAGACGTCTGCCATGGTGAGCTCATAATTGTCCGGCACCTGGCGATTAAAGTACCGGCCACGCAGCTCCTCCAAGCCGAGGTAGCGATCCTCTATCGCTGCGGCCTGCTCCTCGGCCGCCTGCAGATCGTGGAGGATGGTCCTCATCTGGGTCTGGAACTGGGCCTTGAGGATCGGGGGCACCTCGCCGTTTCCGCCCTGGGAGTCGCCGCAGCCGGCGAGCGCACCGACCAGGAATAGGCCGGCCAGCGATGACAAGATGAGTTTCCGCATCGTCGCGCTTCGCTTCTTGTTCGAGGATGAGAGCACGGCAGGGGAACCACCCCGATCTTGGCGTGCGAGGACCGGCAGGTCAAGGGAGGAACTCCGGGCCCGCTTGCCCAGGGCAGGCCGGCCGAGTACGATTCCGCGCGTTTCTGTCTTTGCCCCGTCCCTGAATCTGCCATGGCTTTCGACTTCGGCTCAGTCAGCGCTCGACGGATCGGCCGCCTGCTGACCCTGGTGGTGATCGCTCTACTGGCGGCTCTCTTCCGAGGCCTTGGCCCGCTCGAGGGTCTGGCGAGCAGCACGATGCTCCTGGGATTCCTACTGCTCGCGGCGTTCGTCGCCGGCGAGTTGGCCCGTGACTTGAGCCTGCCGCGGATCACAGGCTACCTGGCCATCGGCATCCTTTTCGGACCTCACGTTCTTCGGCTTCTCCCACAGGACATTGTGGAAGGTTTTCGGCTGATCAACGGAGTTGCCTTGAGCGTGATCGCCCTGCAGGCGGGCGGTGAACTACGTATCAGCCATGTCGGTGAGCGGTTGGCAAACATTCTGACGACGACCGTACTGCAGATCGCACTGATCCTCGTGGGTGTGACTGCTGCGGTATTCCTGGCCAGCGGTCTCCTCCCTGCCCTGGCTGGCCAAGGACACCGCGTCATCCTGGCCGTCGCGCTCATCTTCGGACTCGTGGCGGTGGCCAATTCACCGGCCACGATCATCGCCGTGATGACCGAGCTCCGTGCTCGAGGTCCGCTGGCCGATACCGTGCTTGGGGTCAGCGTGCTCAAGGATGTTCTCGTTCTCTTGCTGATTGCAGTCATCATCCCGGCGGCTGTAGTACTGGTCGAACCGGCGCGCGGTTTCGATCTGCATCAGGTGGGCGAGCTGAGCCTGCGGATTGGCCTGGCTCTCGCCTGTGGTGGGGTCGTCGGCTGGCTGATCGGCCTCTATTTGGAGAAAGTGGCCGCACAGCCCATCCTCTTCGTCCTCGCCGCAGCCTTCGCCATTGTGGAACTGACGGAAGTGCTCGGCCTGGAATCCGAATTCTATATCCTGTTGAGCATGTCCGCCGGGTTCGTGGTTCAGAATTTCTCGATACAAGGGCCGCGATTCGTCCGGGCGCTCGAGGCCAACTCTCTGCCCCTCTACGCCCTCTTCTTCGCGGTGGCCGGAGCGGACCTGGATCTGGGGGCCATCCCGGTCGTCTGGAAGGCCGGGATCGTGATCATCGTCGTGCGTGCTGCGCTAATGTATCTGAGCACGTTGTTGGGTGCGGTTGCCACCGGTGAGCCGCCGGTAATCCGTCAACACGCGTGGGTGGGTTTCATCGCCCAAGCCGGCGTTACCCTAGGACTGGCAACGATCGTACGCGACCGTTTCGCGGACTGGGGGGGTGACCAGGTGGCGGCGGTCATCATCGCAATGATCGCGGTCAATCAGCTGGTTGGCCCGCCGCTCTTCCGTCTGGCGCTCTTGAGGGGGGGAGAAGCGAGTCCCGATTCCGGAAGGTTGTCGACTCGATGACTACTGTCTGTCTTCTCGCCGCTCTGTTGTTCGCTGCTCAGCCTGCTGGCGTAGACTCGCAGGAAATCGCCAATCCGTTCGCCGACTTCGAGACCCACCGACTCGCTAACGGCCTCAAGCTCTGGTACAAGCACCTGCCGAGCGACCCGGTGGTATCGATCAGCGTGGCACTGCCCTTCGGTTCCGACCGCGACCCACCTGGGAAGGAACAGCTCGCCCATTTCACCGAGCACATGGTGTTCAGCGACCAGCCGGGTCGAACGGAAGAAGAGATCAAGCGCGATATAGAGGAACGCGGCGGCGTCTACAATGCCTCCGTCACGCCAGACCGAACCTTCTACTACGTTCACATCGGAAGCGAGCACGCGCTCTACGCGTTGGAATGGTTGCATCGGATTCTGGCACCGCATGTCATGGACTCCGAGGTCGTCGAGCGGCAACGGGAGCCAGTGGCTCTCGAGGTCCGAGCGCAGCCGCGCCAGCTGTTCGATTGGCTCGCCGCCTACGTCATCAACCCACCGTTCTTGAGGACGCCCGGATTCTGGGAGCACGAGTTCGGGCTCGAAACCCGGAGATCGCGCGACTATTACCCATTCAGGAGTCTGTATGGCATAACTTCTGGCGACCTGCTCGATTTCTACGACACCTACTACGTGCCATCTCAGATGACGCTGACGGTGGTGGGAGATATCGACCGCGGAGCGGTGCTCGACGCGGTTGCCCGAACCTTCGCCACCCTGCCGGCACGAGCAGAGCCGGAACCGGCGCCGACGGCTCGCGACCCCGGGCGCTACCGCCAGACCCTGTTCTGGGGCTACAGGCCAAACGTCCGCTACAGTAACCTCTTCAAGTTCTATGACCTTTCGGCCGACCAGGAGGTGGTGCTGATCTTCATCCGCGAGTTACTGAGCAAGCGCCTGAACGACAGGCTGCGTTTCGGTGACCGCAAAGCCACGTACGGGATCAGCGTGGGCATCGTGAAGCGCGGTGGTGCCGGTTACCTGCACGTGACGGGTGGGATCAAGCGGGAGGAATTCGGCTTTGCAAAGGCAGTCATAGAGGATGAGCTCGAGGCGCTTCGCGGAGGAACCTTCTCGCAGGAAGAGTTCGATGCAGATCGCGCGGCGGTTACACGCCAGTTGAAAGTGCGCAATAGCGCCTCGGAAGATCTCGAGGTTTGGGTTCGCGATTTCTTCTACGATCCGAGGGTGCATGCGGACTTCCCAGATCTGGCCGGCGCGTTCGAGGGCTTCACGAGAGAGGAGGTCCAGACCTTCGCGAGAGATTTCCTTGTCCCAGAACGACAGGTTCTGACGATAGCACGACCGCATCCCCTGACACAGGGTACACTTCTGCTGCTGGCCGCTGTTATCACCTGGTTCACCGTTCACTTCACGCGTCGGCGGCTGATCCGTCCCGTAGACATGACACGGATCCGTTACGTTGCCCGATTCAGGATGCCGCGCGCCTATTCGGTGGTGGCCGCGCTGGCCCTGTTCGCCTTCCTCGCGGTCGTGGTCCGTTTCGTCGCCTTCATCTACGAACAGCTGACCTACAGGTACCTCGTGCAACTGGACAGTTTCCTGGTTCAGTGGCTCGCCTATGCAGCGATGCTGGCATTTGGTGTGTTTCTGCTCATGCAGGTCCCGGCTCGCATACCACGCAAGATACTCCTCTTCGACGACCACCTGCGGATCAAGTACCTGTCGTATCGCTCGGTACCGATCCCCGCGGACCGTCTGGGGGAGATGGCGCTGCTACGGTTCCCGGCCGTTTGGTTCTCGAGGCGCATCTGGAAATGCGTGCCGCTGACGCTCGGGTTGCTGGAGCCGGGCATCTACCTGAAACGAGGAGACGGCTGGGCTTATTACTTCAACGTCCGAGATCGAGACGAGTTGGTACGTTTGTCGCGTGAGATCGCTGAGGGTGGCGAAAGCGGCTCAAGCCCCGAACCGCCCACTGAACTGCCCGGCCCAATCTGAGATCCCCTCGGCCAGCTCTGCCATCACCTCATCCTGAGTCCGACCCGAGCGTTTCAGCACGCCGAAGGAGTGGTCGCCTCCCTCGACGAGCTGGAGAGTGGCCTGCTCACCGAGGCGTTCGCACACGTGCTGCAGGAGGTCGAGTTGCGCGAAGCGATCGCGGGTTCCCTGCAGAAACAGCATCGGCAGGTCGAGGCCGAAGAGATGCTCTGCGCGTCCAGCGCCTGGGCGGCCGGGAGGGTGGAGCGGAAACCCGAGAAAGACCAGACCTCTTACACCGGGAAGCGGGCGCGCGGCGGCGGCCCTGGAAGTCATGCGGCCGCCCATCGACTTGCCGCCAGCCAGCAGCGGTAGCCCCTCGTCCTGGCTGAGCGCGAATTCGACGACCGACCGAACCGTGGCCTCGAGCAGGTTCGGAGGGTCGGGTCGTTTGCGGCCCGCTTCCATGTAGGGGAACTGGTAGCGAAGTGTGGCGATGTTGCTTTCGGCCAGCAGAGCGGCCAGTGTCTCGAGGAATGGATGGCGCATGTCGGCACCGGCACCGTGGGCCATTACGTAGAGCAGGCGTGGCGCGGAAGGCTCCAGTAAGATGCCAGAGACAAGCAGCGTCGTCCCCGCCACAGGGACCTCGATCTGTCGCACAGCGTGGTCCGGGATTCCCGCCACCTCAGCCTCGTGAGGTGGTGACTCTAGTAGTCCGGTTCGTTGCCGGGTTTCCACTTGATGTTGCAGCCGACACTGGGCTTCTGGTCCTGCGACACAGGGTCACCGGCCAGTACCGCATCCACCGCCCCCCGCAGATCTCTCCCGGTGACCGCGATCAGGTTGCCGGGCCGGCTGTCGTCCAGCTGGCCCCGGTATACTAGTCTCTGCTCCGAGTCGAACAGGAAGAAGTCGGGCGTACAAGCCGCCCGGTATTCCTTGGCGACGGCCTGTGAATTGTCGAACAGGAAAGGAAAAGACCAGCCCTCGGCACTAGCCAGGGCCTTCATGTGCTCGGGCCCATCTTGCGGGTGTGTTTCCTGGCTGTTGGAGTTAATCGCCACAACCGCCAGCCCGCGAGGTACATAGTCGGCCGCCAGCCGCCCCAACTCCTTCATCACATGTTGTACGTAGGGACAGTGGTTGCAGATGAACATGACCAGGAGCGCCGGGTTCCCTTTGAAGTCTGCCAACGATACCGAGCTACCGTCTACCGAGTTGCGAAGGTCGAAGTCCGGTGCCTGGGTCCCCAGCGCCAGCATGCTGGAAGGAGTTAGGGCCATTGCGTTTCCTCCGGGGTGAAGGGGCGCCGGTCTTCAACGCCCGCCCATCTGCTGCTTCGCTTCCGGTGTCAGTTCCCAGAGAACGTTGATGATTACCCACCGGTTGTCAAACCTCACCACGTGCAGATAGTCGACCCAGTCTCGGGCGACGACCTTTACGCTGGCAACGCTCTCGTAGATGTCGAGAATCGAGACGTCGCGTCGACGCTCGGCCTCCGGCGTCCGGGTTCCGTAGCCGCCCCGGGTAGCTGTGACCAGTTGCTCGGCCGTCATATGGTTGAGCCTGCTCGCACCGGTGGTCGGGTCTGTGGCGACCATTCGCTTTGCCAATTCGGGGTGAAGGGCTCGCTGCATCCGCTCCGCGTTACCCTCGTACCAACCTTCGATGTAATCGAGTGCGGTCTGTGTGATCGCCGCCGAATCGGCTGGGCTCTGCGCGTGAAGCGCGCCCGGCAGGACCGGCAGCAGCGCCAATAGCAATGCAAGTCGCTTGCCCATTCTCTTGCTCCTTGTTTGTCTTCGGCTGGGGTCTACCCAACCTACGGACGTTATTTCTGGTGGGTTTCGGGCTGGCCTAGGCAACGAATCCATGGCCTTTGGGGGGAGGCGTTATTGTGATAGACTAGGATCTAGAAAAGCACACCCAAAGGGATCAGGTCGGATTCCATGCAGACACAGCGCTTGACCTTCCGAGGTGCGACCGGTGATCTACTGTCGGCCCGGCTCGAGCTTCCGGTGGACGAGAAGCCCATAGCTTACGCGCTTTTCGCCCACTGTTTCACATGCTCAAAGAATTTCAAGGCGGTGGTCCACATCAGTCGGGCGCTGGCCCAGGCTCGCATTGGCGTTCTGCGCTTCGACTTCACCGGGCTGGGCGAGAGCGAGGGCGACTTCTCGGATACGACATTCTCCTCGAACGTGGAGGATCTGATCGCCGCCGCTCAGTACATGGAGCAAGAGTGGGAAGCACCGGCGATCCTGATCGGGCACTCGCTGGGTGGGGCGGCCGTTCTGCAGGCAGCCCATCATATCCACGCCTGCCGGGCGGTGGTGACCATCGCCGCGCCGGCAGAGCCGCAGCACGTGATGCGGCACCTCAAGAGCTCCTTGAATCAGATCCAGGAATTTGGATCGGCCGAGGTCGAGTTGGCCGGTCGCACCTTCACGATAAAGAAGGAATTCCTGGCGGACCTCGACCGGCAGAACATGGAGGAGGTGATAGGGACACTGAACCGGGCCCTGCTAGTCTTCCACTCGCCGGCCGACGCCGTGGTCGGTGCCGAGAACGCGGCCAGGATCTATGAGACCGCCCGCGAGCCGAAGAGCCACATCTCGCTCAAGGACGCCGATCACTTGCTCTCGAACTCGGAGGACTCGCAGTACGTCGGTGCTGTCATCGCCGCCTGGGCCACCCGTTACCTCGGGGCGCCGGCGGTGCGGCAGCGCGAGGAGCCGGTTCCGCTCGGTCAGGCCGTGGTCCGCACGGGACAAGCCCGTTACCACACCGAGATTCTCACCGCCGGACACCCGCTGGTATCCGATGAGCCTGAGAGCGTCGGCGGTACTGATACCGGCCCAAACCCCTTCGGTCTGCTAATGGCGGCGCTAGGTGCCTGTACGACGATCACCCTGCGGATGTACGCCGATCGCAAAGAGTGGCCGTTGGAGGAGATCGGCGTGCACCTGCAGCACACGAAGCTCAAGACGAGCGATGCCAAGACCAATGAGATCAGTCAGACGCTGGAGCTCGTCGGTCCTCTGAGCGCGGAACAGCGTGAGCGGCTGCTCGAGATCGCCCACCGCTGTCCGGTGCATAGAGCACTGGAGGCGGGCGTGCTCATGCCGATGTCCCTGAAGGAGGAGGGCGACCCGGTCTGAGCCCGGGGCCGTAGTTACGGCCGAAGGTACGAGTCACCTGTGATGGCTGTTACATGGTGAATCCCGGTCAGTTGCTGCTCCAGGTCTCCCTAAGCGAAGCGGCTCTGAACAACGCGTCGGCCGACTGCAGTATCTTGCCCTTCAGTCGTGACGGATAGTCGGGCCGTTCCTCTAGAAAAGCGCGAACCACAGCAGCGGCGCTCTCTGAGTTGTGTCCACCGAGCGTCGTATCTAGCCAACGCTTCGGGAAGAAGATGTCACCGGTCGCCTGGATTTCTTCCAACAACTCTAGGCTAGGCAGGATGTACCGTTCGGAAGTCGCCGCACGCAAAGGGTGGTGCAGGTATCGCAACCCCTCGAGCACCCACGGCTCGTGCTCTCGGTTGGCTGCCTCGCCCAAGCTCTCGAAGAAACGCTCGCGAACAAGGGGGTCGGCGGACAGCGCCGGCCTGACGAACTCGAAACGCTCTCTGCGGTCGGGGTTCTCTATTCGCTCCGTCTGTTCCTGGAGGATTCGCTCCCAATCCGCGACCTCGCGCACCGCGAGCTCTAGGGCAAGGCGCATGTAGTCACTTTCCGAGAGGGTGAGGCTCGGGACGTCTGCCTCTTCGCGCCAAATCTCACGTAGTCGCTCCACCGCACCGTCCGTGAGAGCTACGGACCTGAAGGCGTTGAAGTATGTGGCGGCCTCACTCGACGAACGCGCCTGCTGCGCCAGGTCCCACAGGGTCGATTCGATCACGGCAGCACGCTCCCAGCGCTCGCCATCGCCCAGGTATCGCCAGTAGGCGGCCCCCAAGTAGGCTAGGATTCGCTCGGCGAGCAAGATGTCGGTCTCGCGACCCAGGGCAGTGATCGCCAGATCGACGATCCGAGTCGGCGGCACGCGTCCCTCTAACATTGCATCCCAGAGCGACAGCCAGATGACGCCCCGGGTCAGAGCATCGGGGATCGATGGCGCGTTGTGCAGCAGGAAATCGAGGCTGGCGCTGTCGAGCTCGAACAGCCCGTATCCTACACCCCGCCCATTGGGCAGGATGTAGTCCGGGCGCGGCAGGCCCTCCACGCTCACTACGGAAAGCGACCCGCGGTCCAGCTGTACTGGCAGGAGACGAACGGAGTCCCCGTGCGCAAGCAGGAGAGACAGGCGCTGGGGCCATAGCCGTCCCTGGTTTGCAGGATCCGACTGGTCCAGCCTCAGGGCGGCGAGGGCGCCGTCGCGGCGGAGGTTGGGAGTCACAACGACCCTCGGCCGTCTTGGCTCCTCGACCCAGACGCGGCTCCAGGCTCTGAGGTCGTAGTCGGAGCGTTCATCAAGGACCGCGATGAGGTCCAACCAGTCGGCGTTGCCGAAAGCCCAGGTCTCGAGATATTCCTGCAACCCGTCGCGAAGGGCGTACTTCCCCACCAGCTCTTCCAACTGTTTCATCACTATGGGCGCTTTCTGATAGATGATCGCGCCGTAGAGCGTTCCGGCTTCGCGAAGGTTGTCTAGTTCCTGGCGGATCGGGTTGGCGCCCGCCGTTCGATCGACCGCATAGGCGGCCGGATAGTGCGCGAGCAGGAAGCGCAACTCGTGGTTCAGGTTTGGGAAGGATGGGTTGACGATCTTGGCCGCCATGAAATTGGCGAAAACTTCCTTCATCCAGACGTCATCGAACCACTCCATCGTCACGAGGTCGCCGAACCACATGTGGGCTGTCTCGTGTGCGATGAGACTCGCTCGCCCGAGCATATCATTCTGGGTCGCCGACTCATCGAGCAACAGCCTCGATGCGCGGTAGAGTATCGCACCGGGATGCTCCATCCCTCCATACTGGAAGGAAGGAATCGCAACGAAGTCGAACTTCTCGAATGGGTATTCGATCGCCGTGTACTCCTCTAGCCAATCGAGAGCCTTTTCGTGCAGGTCGAAGATTGCATCCGCATTGCGCGCTACCTTCAGGCTGTCGGTTTCCCGATGGTACATGTGCATCACGCGGCCGCCGCTCTCACGCCTGATTACGTCAAACTCGCCGGCGACGAACGAGAAGAGATAAGTGCTGATAGGCTCAGTCTCAGCGAACACGAAGGTTACCCGATCACCGTCGCCGTCGGACGCATGCAGTCTGCCGTTCGCGACCGCCCGCCAGCCGGCGGGTACGTCGAGGCTCAGCTGGAACCGAGCCTTGAGGTTCGGCTGATCGAAACAGGGAAAAGCGAAGCGCGCACGGTCAGGAACGAAGAGTGTGTAGAGGAACTCGCGGTTGCGGTTCAGAGAAGCGTCGCCGGCCAGGAACTCGACTTCGACGGAATTCTCTCCCATGACAAGGTCCTGCCCAGGGATCACGATGTGGTCGTTGACCAGATCGAAGCCGGTGGGTTGCCCGTCGGCGCGGACCGAGAGAACGCTGCCTGGTGGTGCCGCGAAGTCCAAGGCTAACGACTCGTCTGCACTGGCGAGCTGGAATCGGAGGGTCGCGCGGCCATGGATACGCTGGGCGACGGAATCCGGGATCATCAGATGCAACTCGTAGCGCAAATCGCTGAGCGAAGCCGCACGACGCTGAGCCAGCGCTTGCGAGACACCCGGCTCGGTGTCGGGGCCTCTCTCCCCCCGGCACCCTGCCGTCAGCACCAGAAAGATGCCGATAGCGATGGACTTGTTGAACACGTCTCCCGACATCGGGAAGTCACCCGTGCACGCTTCACTGCTGCGGTGCGACGAGCAAGTTGATGTATCCCGCCGCCGCGTCGATGTTTCGGTATCCGAGTCCGTGGAGGCCCCAGTTGGGCATATCACCCTCGAGGCCCACGAATATCCGGTGCCGCAGCGAGTCCACCTCGTACGCGTAGGCCCAGTCGGGTTCCAGGAAGGATGGGACCTCGAGCCCCAGCTGCAGTGCGAACTCACCGTCGCCCCGACCTTCAGCGCCGTGGCACTTCTCGCAGCTCGCTTGCCAGACGATCGCGCCGCGCTGGACGCGCGCATTGTCGCTCTCCCAGCTAACGGTGTCGAACACCATAGCGTCGTACGCTTCCTCAGCCATCCTCAGCGAGTCGGCGCGTGCGGCGGCCATTCTCGCTTCCCTCTCAGCATCGCTCTCGCCGCGACATCCCGCAGAGCCGATGAGCACGACATATGAGAGTGCCAGTACGAGTATACCACGCATGGCTGTCTCCTATTCGTTCGGGTCCGTAAGAGCCCTTACTCCAGGCTGCTCCGGCAGCCGGATCGGTCATGATCCTGATGTGTAGATTGCCGTGGATAGTTAAAGATAGGCCTTGCGTCCGCCCTGCAAAATCCCTCGTTCCCCGGTCTCTCCGGTAGCCCCGCTTTTGCGGTAGCGCCGCAGCGGGTCTAGATTTCGCCTTTGAGTAAGTGTCCCGCAGGGTCCAGCCGGTGGTACCCCGTTACTTCCACTGGGGCGAGGGAGCATGAAAGAGGCAGCGAGCGAGAAGCGTGAGGAGAAGGATCGGCTGCTGGATACGGGAGGGCCACCGTGTGGCGAGGCCCAGCCCGACGGTGTGCCCTGCGAGGAGCTAGAGCGCGACTGTGAGGATTGCGAGCAGGCGGAACCGGAAGCCCGCGAGGTCTATAAAGCGCGGGGAGGGGGCAAGGTCTAGTCTAGGACGTGGAGTCTGTTGTCTGACGCTCCTAGTCAGGCAGTGCGAAGGCGACGAGGTAATCCCCCAGCGTCGTCCCGAGGTTGCCGTGGCCGCCGGCGGCGATCACCACATACTGCCTGCCGTCGGGCCTGATCCTGTACGTCATCGGAGTGGCCTGTCCACCGGCAGGTAGCCTGCCCTTCCAGATCTCTTCTCCCGTCTCGACGTCGAAGGCGCGCAGGTAGTTGTCCATGGCCGCGCCGATGAAAACGAGGCCGCCGGCTGTGACGATCGGCCCACCCAAGTTGGGTGTACCCCATCCAATGGGCAGCGGAAGGGGCGCTATGTCTCGAATCGTTCCCAGCGGTACGTCCCAGCGAACCGAGCCCTCATCGAGGTTGATAGCGACCAGCTTGCCCCAGGGCGGAGGCGTGCACGGTATGTCTCCAGGACCGACCAGTCCGCCTTCCCGGTTCAGCCCGTAGGGCGTGCCCTCCTGAGCGGTGAACTGGCCTTCGGCGTCGGGTGCGCGACGGGCCTCTTCCCATTGATCGCGCGGGATCAGGCGCACCCAGCTTGCAAAGCGGTTGAGGTTCACGAGCAGGATCCGGCGTTCGCGATCTACTGCAACGCCGCCCCAGTTGGCTCCGCCGATCATGCTGGGGTACTCGAGGCTCCCTTCCAGGCTGGGCGGCGTGAAGATGCCCTCATACCTGAGCGACTTCATCTTGTCGCGACACTTCCCCTTGTGCCAAGGTGTGATGCCCCAGGCCGAGTCGGGCGTCATCCTCTCCGGCATGAGGGGCGGCGGCAGGACGGGGAACGGCTGGGTCGCCCAGGCCTCTTCACCATCGACGGTGCTCGCCGGAACCGGACGCTCCTCCACCGGGAAGAGCGGCTCGCCGGTGTCACGATGGAGGACGAAGATGTGCCCCATCTTCGTCGCCTGTACGAGTGCAGGAATCTCCTCTCCATTACGGCGGACCGTTGTCACCGTCGGCTGCGATGCGATGTCGTAGTCCCAGAGGTCGTGGTGGACGACCTGGAAGTGCCAGACGAGCTCACCTGTCGAGGCCCGCAGCGCGACGACGGAGTTGGCGAACATGTTGTTCCCGAGCCGCTCGCCACCGTAAAAGTCGGGCGCCGCGCTACCGGTTGGGACGAACACCAGGTCGCGCTCCGGATCGGAGGCGAGCGGGGCCCAGGCGTTCCCCGCTCCGACTCGTCGAGCCTGTTCTGGCTGCCACTCGTCCCAGCCCGGCCGGTCCGGAGCACGCGGGACCGGTTGGAAGCTCCAGCGGAGCTCGCCCGTACGCGCGTCGAAAGCGCGGAGATCTCCACTCTCGACCTCGACGCGGCGGTTGTCCCCTTGGGCCGACCCGACGATCACGACATCGCCCAGCGCCACCGGGGGAGACGTGACCTCGTACTCGCCGATCTCGACCTCACCGACGCCCAGCTTCAGGTTGACCTCACCAGCGGTGCCGAATTCCTGGCAGGGCTGGCCGGTCTGTGCGTCGAGGGCGAGTAGGCGGGCATCGAGAGTGGCGAAGAAGATCCTCGCCCGACAGGGCTCACCTTCAGGCGCTCGAGGGTCGACCCACGCTTCCACGCCCCGGGATACCAGGCTCTCCGAGTAGCTCTCGTCGAGGTCGATTCGCGGATCGTAGCTCCAGCGCTCGGCGCCGGTCTCGGGATCCAAGGCGATGACCCGACTGAAGGGGGTGCTGACGTAGAGCACACCCTCCCAGAGGATGGGGGTCGCCTCGAAGGCGCTCTTGCGGCTATAGCGGCTGCCGTCGGACACGTCGCCCGTTTGGTGAACCCAGGCGACCTCCAGGTGCTTGACGTTTTCCTTGTTGATCTGGGTCAGCGGCGAGTAGCGGGTGCCGTGGGCGTCGCCACCGTAGGCCGGCCAACCGGCCAACGGTCCTCCTGTGGACAGCACGATATCCGGCCCGCTGACGGCGACCCTGGCCAGCAGGACCACTGCGACGAGGGTCAGAACGGCGCCCAGCCACTTCATGTAGTGGACGACCGTTCCTCGCTCGACTTTCAGTAGATAGCGCATAGCCTAACCCTTGGCGCGGACACGCCACTAAACCCAGATCGCTCTGTCCGTGAGGTTACCAGCCTAGCGCGCGGGTGTGCCTTCGGCAAGAGAAGAGGCCAAAACGAGCCGTGGCCTCGCATCGCCGGCCATTCACTTTGTTTCCCAAAACCGCGCGCTGGGTTACATTTCCGCGTCCGCAAGTCGTCGAACCGGTTCTGGCCGCAAAACTGGGGAGCAGCTCAGGAGTTACGTATGGCACCCACCAAGTACGTCTTTCCGTTCGAACAAGGAGACGCCGGCGACAGACAGCTCCTTGGGGGTAAGGGAGCCGGTCTGGCCAGCATGACTCAAATGGGGCTCCCCGTTCCCCCTGGGTTCACGGTCACGACGCATGCGTGCCGGCAGTACTACGCCACGGATCAGCAGTTCCCCGAGGGTCTGGGCGCCGAGGTGCACGCCGCCATGAAGCAGTTGGAGGAGAAGACGGACAAGGTCTTTGGGGATCCCGAGAAACCTCTGTTCGTGTCCGTCCGCTCGGGTGCCGCCATGTCGATGCCGGGCATGATGGACACGATTCTCAATCTGGGGTTGAACGACCAGGTCGTGGAGGCTTTCGCGCAGGCCACAGACAACCCGCGCTTCGCCTACGATGCGTATCGGCGATTGATCCAGGGCTTCGGCGAGATCGCGATGGGAGCGGAAGAGAGGCGCTTCGCGGAAATCCTCGAGGCAGCAAAACAGAAGCAGGGTGCGACGTACGACTACGAGCTCACCATTAAATCTCTCAAGGACGTGTGCGACAAGTACAAGCAGGTCATCCTCGACGATCTGGGAGTGGAGTTCCCGCAGGACCCGATGAAGCAGTTGGAGATGGCCATCGAGGCCGTGTTCGGCTCGTGGATGGGCAAACGCGCGGTGGATTATCGTCGCGAGTTCAAGATCACGCCCGAGATGTGCAACGGCACGGCGGTTAATGTCCAGACGATGGTGTTTGGCAACATGGGGAACGACTGTGCCACCGGTGTCGCCTTTACCCGAGACCCCGGCACAGGAGACAACGTGCTGTACGGCGAGTACCTGACGAACGCACAGGGCGAAGACGTCGTGGCCGGGATTCGAACGCCCAAGCCGATCGCCGAGCTCGAGCGCGAGATGCCGGAGAACTGGCCTGATCTCCAAAAGGTCAGGCACACGCTGGAAGAGCGCTTCCACGAGGTGCAGGACTTCGAGTTCACGATCGAGCGTGGCAAGTTCTACATGCTGCAGACCCGAAACGGCAAGATGAACGCCACCGCGTTCGTCAGAACCTCGCGGGACATGGTGGAGGAGGGCGTGCTCAGCGTGGAGGAGGCGCTCCTGCGTATCAGTCCCGACCATCTCGAGCAGTTGCTTCACCGCCGCATCGATCCCAGCGCCGACGCCGAGCCGATCGCCTCTGGGCTGCCGGCCTCGCCCGGAGCGGCGTCGGGTGCGGTCGTCTTCGAGGCCGACGATGCCGAAGCGCGCGGTCGGACGGGCGAACCGGTCATCCTGGTCCGTGAGGAGACGAAGCCAGAGGACATCCACGGGTTCTTCCAGGCAAAGGGCATCCTGACCAGCCGCGGCGGTAAGACCTCACATGCGGCGGTAGTCGCCAGAGGCATGGGCAAGCCTTGCGTGGTTGGAGCGGAGGACATCCTGATCGACGACCGGGAGAAGGTCGCTGTAATAAAGGGCCAGCGAATCTCCGAAGGTGAGGTAATAACGATCGATGGTGGTAGCGGAGCCGTTTACATCGGCGATGTCCCGACCGTCGAGCCCGAGTTCGGTCCCGAGATGAAGACCCTGCTCGGCTGGGCTGACGAGTCTCGCACGCTGGGCGTTCGTGCCAATGCCGACACACCCGAGGACGCCGCCAAGGCGCGCGAGATGGGAGCCGAGGGGATCGGGCTCTGCCGTACCGAACGCATGTTCAACGCTGCGGACCGTCTACCCATCGTTCGCGACATGATCCTCGCCCGGACCGAGGCGGAGCGCCGTGAGGCGATCGAGAAGTTGCGTCCCATGCAGAAGGCCGACTTCAAGGGAATCTTCAAGGCGATGGAAGGTCTTCCGGTGACGATTCGCCTGCTGGACCCGCCCCTGCACGAGTTTCTCCCTTCCCTCGAGTCGCTGCTCCTCGAGCTCGGCAGCCTCAGACGCGTACGCGACCACATCGGGGCCAGCAAGACGAACCGCGAGTCGATCGCGACTCTCATCGAGCCATCCCTGAAGGAGAGCCTCCCACCGCTCGAGCAACTCGGCGAACAGCTTTCCGGAGCCGAGGGCAAGCTCGTGATCGATGCTCTGATTGAGGAGAAGGAAACCATCTTGCAGACGGTGCGCGACATCACCGAGGTGAACCCGATGCTGGGCCACCGCGGCGTGCGCCTGGGGATCACTGTGCCCGAGCTCTATTCGATGCAGATCGGGGCCATTCTCGAAGCCGTGGCCGAGCTGACGAATGAGAACGTCGACGCCGTTTGCGAGATCATGGTACCTCAGGTGACCGAGCCGCAGGAACTGGCGCGGGTCAATGAGCTGGTAAAGCAGGTTCGGGCGAGCGTTGAGCGCGAGTACGGCGTGCAGCTCGACTTCAAGTTCGGGACGATGATCGAAGCCGTCAGGGCCTGCATTCGGGCACGGCCCATAGCCGAGATTACAGAGTTCTTTTCCTTCGGTACCAATGATCTTACTCAGGCTACGTTCTCGTTCTCGCGTGAGGACGCGGAGACGAAGTTCTTGCCGCAATACGTCGAGATGGGTGTGCTACCCGAGAACCCGTTCGAGGCTCTCGACATCCACGGTGTAGGACGCTTGATGAAGCTGGCCGTCGAATCGGGCCGCGCCGTCAGGCCCGACCTCAAAGTCGGGATCTGCGGTGAACACGGCGGCCATCCGCGCAGCATCGAGTTCTGCCACACGCAGGGGCTCGACTACGTCAGCTGCTCGCCTTTCCGCGTCCCGATCGCCAGGCTGGCGGCGGCGCAGGGGAAGCTGCGCGAGGAGAGGAGAAGCCGCGAAGAACGCGAGCACCCGGACTATCCGTTCAACGTCATGTGATGGGAATCGGGGGTTCGGCGATTTGGGGATTCTGGGATTCGGGGAATCGGGGAGGTAAGGAGAGAAGAGCAGTCGAGCAGTAGAACAAGAGACCATTCGAATTCGGAAGCTACTTGTGATATCGAATGCTCATCCGCTCTAGTGCTGTCTTGCTGTGATCTCGCTACCTCCCCTCGCTATTCCGGCTCCCGCTAGAACAACTTCCCGGCGAGCGACGGTTCTTTGTCCGTTCGGGTGGCGACCTTCATGAAGGTCGCGATTCGCACCGTGCCCTCGGCGTGGAGCGTCTCGTGAATACGCTCTACGGCCTTGAAGATCTCATCGAGCTCGCCCTCCAGATTGGTGCCATTGGAATGGAGTTGCGCGTTGAGGTCCGCCTCCTCCAGAATCCGATGAGCCCGCTTGACCTCCTCACGCACCGATACACCCGCACCGATCGGTATGACCTGCACCTCGGCTGTCGCCTTCATCTCGACCTCCTCTCTCGCTGCCGATAGGATACGGACAACCACCGGAGCAGGAAAGCCGGGCGCAAGCTCGCGCCGGGCGGTGGACGGGGCCTATCTTTCCGCAAAGACGCCGCGTAATGCCATGGAACCATGCAACTACGCCTGCGATGAAACGCTTCGCGACGGCACGCATCTTCACGTCCGCGCGATTCGCGCCGACGACAAGCAGGCGCTGGTCGCTCTATTCGAGCGCTTGAGCCCGGAGACCGTGTATTTTCGCTTTCACGGGGTGAAGAAGAGCCTCAGCCGCGAGGAGCTCGTCTATCTCACCGAGCTCGACTTTCACCGGCAGGCTGCGTTGGTTGCCGTCCTCAAGATTGATGGCGCAGACCGAATCGTCGGCGTCGGTCGCTACGCCGCTGCACCCGAGGCGCCGGAACATCGCGCTGAGGTAGCAGTGACGGTCGAGGATGCCCACCAGGGTCGCGGCATCGGGTCCCTGCTCCTCAAACACCTCATGAATGTTGCGCGCAGCGAGGGGGTCACGGAGCTCGACGCCCACGTGCTGGCTGAGAACAAGCGCATGCTGCAGTTGTTCGAGCGTACAGGGCTGGTATTCAGTAGATCCGCCTACGCCGGAGCCTGCCACCTGGTGATGACAACCGCGGCGAGCCCAACGGCTTTTCCGCCCATGCGTCCTTCCGAGAGGCCCCAGGACCGCAGCTAGGGGATCTGCCGCCGCAGCGACATGTGAGTCGACGCCCAAGAACCGAACGGATCGACGCCGTACCGTGCGTCGCCGACATGCAGCTCGTAGTGCCAGCCGCGCTCTCTCGCGACGTAAAAGGGAAAGCGGGCCCAGCTCAGGAATCTAATTGCCTTGGGCTCCTGAGCAGCGAGGATGCCCACGTCGCCTGGGAGCTGGCCGTCGTACGGAAGGCTGCTCAACTCGAATGCCGGCCGCGCCAGCCAGTCGAACACACCGACGTGATATCCAGAAGTGTCCTGCACGACCACCCAGCGCTCAAACGGGGTGGCTGCGAGCGGCGCGGTCATCATGCGTTCGACCGCCATCCCCTCAGCGTCGAGCGTGCGCCTGACGAGCGATCGGGCTGCGAGGTTCGAGGCGGCCATGATCGCCACGTAGGCCGACGCGACGACCAACGCGAGCTTCGGCCCTCGAACATCCTTGCGGGCCAGCCACAGCCCGGCGGCGAGCATCATCCACACCCAGGGGTCGATGATGAACAGCGTATCTCCGTAAAACCAGGTCGAGGAGAACGGGGCCAGCCATCGCATCCCGTAGCTATTGAGGAAGTCAAGGAGCGGGTGGGTGGCGACAGCGATAGCCGCCAACAACAGAACTTGCCCGGGTACCACTGCTCCCCGCTGGGCGCGGCTGCCTCGGCGAACCGAACGATCCCATAGCAGGATCAGTCCGGTCAGAATGAGCGGCAGCAGCACCAGGGCAAGAACGCCGTGGGTTGGGCCACGCCGGAACCAGACCGCGGCTTCGCCGCCCCAGAAGTAGGCGAGCACATCGACGTCGGGCAGGTTGGCCCCGATCACCAAGGTCGCCGTGCCCAGGGCGGTGCGCCGCTTGAGGCCGGTCTGAGCCAGGGTCGCGCCCAGCATCGTGTGGGTGATGGGGTCCATGAGTCCTCTCGTTATGATCTACACTGGGCTCCGGGTGCGATCCTTCGGCGCCAGATCCGCAAAGTGTAAGGCCCCGGGCACTCTGCTCGGGGCCTTTCGACCACTCGGCGGCCCCAAAGCTGGCCGGGGCTGCTCCATCGCGCAACCCCCGCACAGCGGGTGGCGCAGGCCGTGCGCGCATCGCGCACCCTCGTCCGCGTCGATACGTTTAGAAGCGAGCTATGTTCGACTTCACCATTCTGGGGGTCGGCCACCTGGTGCTGGCCATCGTACTCACTCTGGACGTGTTGCTCACCAAGCAGCGCCCAGTGTCTGCCGTGCTCTGGCTGGCCGTGGTGTGGGCCTTCCCCTACGCCGGGGCATTGGCGTATCTCAGCGTCGGCGTCGATCGGGTGCGGCGCGGTGCCGCGGCCCGGGACGCGTCCAAGGCGCTGGTCGCCCAACGTGCCGCCTGGCACCCGACATTCGAGCGCCTGGTAGTCGACTATGTCCACCCCGATCGCGAGCAAGCCCGCAAGTATCCTGCGCAACACATCTTTCGAGCTTCGGATCCGGCGGTGCGGCCTAACCGGGTGTTCAGGGGTAACAGGGCCGACCTCCTCGTCGAGGGAGACGAATTCTACCCTGCCTTCTTCGACAGCATCGCGAAAGCGGAATCATCAATCCATCTACAGACATTCATATTCGGGCGCGACGTAACGGGTCGCGCGCTTCTCAACCGCTTGGCGAAGCGAGCCGCCGACGGTATCGAATGCCGTCTGCTCTACGATCGCTTCGGCTCGACCCACGCATACCTCTCCCGATTCTTCGAGAGCGCGCGCGCCGCCGGGGTGAGAGTCTGTTCAATCACCCAGGCCAACCCGCTCAAAGGCCGCTTCCAGATCAATCTGCGCAACCACCGCAAGATCGCAGTGATCGATGGCAAAATCGGATTCGTCGGCGGCATCAATATCCACGACATGAACGTGGGCGCTCTTACCGGTGGTAAGCCGATTCGCGACTACCACGTCAAAGTGGAAGGTCCCGCTGTCTCGGATCTTCAGTTTCAGTTCGTCGAGGATTGGCACTTCGCCTCCCGTGAACCTCCCGAGCACTTCCTGGAGCCGAAGTATTTCCCCGACCTGCAGCCCGCCGGTGACGCGCTGGTCCAGATCGTGCCAGGCGGGCCGGAACTGAGAGGCCATGGCCTCGCTGACGCCTTCTTCGGTGCCATCGTCGCCGCCGAACGCTCGATCACCGTCGTTACCCCGTACTTCGTACCGGACGAGCCGATCGTTCAAGCCATGCGCTATGCAGCGCTGCGTGGTGTGACCGTCAGACTGGTCGTTCCCAAGCGCAGCAACCATTGGTATACCGATTTCGCCGCCCGCGCACTCTTCACCCCTCTGCTGAAAGCAGGCGTGCGGATCTTCGAGCGTCGACCTCCCTTCATGCACGCCAAGGCGCTGCTCGTCGATGACGTCTACGCCATGCTCGGCTCGGCTAACCTCGACTACCGCAGCCTCCACCTCAACTTCGAGACGAACATCGAGGTCGCAGACCACGTGTTTCTCGACAGCATCAGGAAGCAGGTCGAGGCCGAGATCGCCGAGAGCGACGAGTTGACCTACGAACAGCACCGCTCCAGGTCGCTGCCCCGCCGCCTGGCCGAGAACTTCTGCTACCTCTTCCAGCCTATGCTGTGACCCCGATCGGGGCCTTTCTCACAGGCCCCGGATCCCGGAAGTCACTACGGAACACACGTTTGGCCCCGGTGTAGGCAGGTTTAGGAGAGGTCCAAGATCTCCAGGCCGCACCCCCGCGCTCCTGCCGGCCCATTCCCCGCCGGAAAACCGAGAATGGACGCACAAGCATCGCCGAACACGCAGACGGCAGCGGCGTTACAGCGTAAGGAGGCTTACACACCGCTCGCTAACTTTACGCTCGCCCTCATCCAGGCGATGCTGCGGACCGGGTACTACGCCGCCGACCACCCCGAGGCGAAGAAGTCGATGACGGGCCTCTACGCCCAGTTCGCCGGGCTGGTGCAGGGTCGCTCTGGGCTAACCTACTCGCTGTTGGAGAAGCAGGAGTACACGGAGATCACGGTCGACGGCTACACCGAGGTGGCAACTCCGCTGCACCAGGTCATGGTCAGCGGTATGGCCGATCTCTTCACGCCGAAGTTTCTCGATTTCTTCAGCCGCTGGAAGCTGTTGAGCTTCTCAATAAGGCCCGACACAACGCAGGAGGAGTTCGACACGTTCGTCGAGCTGATGAGCCAGGTTCCTTCCGGTGGCCCGATCCAGCAAGCCAACGAGCGTCTTACGCAGGCACTGATCGATAACAACATCATCAACATCTCCGCCGTTTTCCGACACGAGATGGTCGGCAGAGAGCGACGGCTGCCCTGGCGCGTGCGGATGGCGCTCACACGACTGCGTCGGGACCTTCGTGTGTTGCCAATGTACAAGAAGGCCACCAAGGAGCAGATGCGTCGGATCAAGTTGCAGATTATAGATGACACGATCCGTCCGATCCGCACCCCAATATTACTCAAGGACTTTCTGACCAACTACGACTTGATCGCGGCGGACGTCGCCGAACTGGAGGAATCACAGGTCGAGCGCGAGATCGTCGCCAACTTGGGCGAGGAAATGCTGGTGGGCACGGCTCACCAGATCATTGAAGAGCTTAAGAAGTTGGGCGAGGTCGACACAGTCGCGACGACCGGCGAGGAGGCGTCCGCGGTAATAGGCCGCTGCGTCGGTGTGCTGCGCGATGTCGCCGATAAGCTGTGTGCGATCGGAAGCGTTCTTGACCACGACTTCCTCGAGGCGCTCGTACAGCAGAAGGTGCTGCCACCCGAGCAGTTGCCGGTCGAGGTGCGGCGCGCCATCGAGACCCGTCGTCTGGCAAACGCCTTTGTGCGACGCAAGGACGAATACCTGAAGTACCTGCGTAACCCCGCTGCAAAAGATGCTACGCGGAAACTGTTAGCTACCATATCGCGGATCACGCCCGACCTGCTTCGTCGCAGCGAGTACGAGCCGGTGGTCGAGATCGTCGAGGTCATAGACGAGGGGACCAAGGTTGAACGCACGGCCCGCTTCTTCGATCAGGTTGCGACCCTTTTGAGGAAGGAATTGGCTAGCGAGGCCACAGTCGGCTACCTGCTCGGCGACCTCAGACGCCAGACAAAGGAGCAGCGTGACCGGCTGGTACAGATTATCGGGTTTATCGGGGATGCCGCGGCCCCCGGACTCCTGGGGGTCTACGAGGAGACCGACGACAAGGCGTTGCGCTTGAGCGCCTTCGAGGCGTTGCGGACGATCGGCTCCAAGGCGCTCCAGCCCTTCCTCAGCCAGTTGCCGAACGTCGAAGAGGATTGGGCTGTCGTCCGGCACATCATCACCGAGACCGGCGAGCTGGGCGACAGTGCGCTGGCGCAGCCTCTCGTCGCCTTCCTCTACCACGAGAACCCACACGTTCGACACTCCAGTCTGACGGCGCTGTTCAAGCTTCAGGGGGCGAAGGCGGAAGAACACTTCCTGCACGCGATTCATGACCGCGAGGCGGAGGTTCGCCAGGCGGCGGTCTCCCACCTGGCATCGATCAACTCGCGGCACGCCCAGGCGTTCGAGTACTATAGCCGGGTGCTTAATCCAGAGAAGCGTTCGGGGCCGAAAGAAAGCGACGCGGTTCTGGTCGAAGTTTGTCGGGCACTCAGCAAGCTAGCCGAGAATTCGCCCGATGAGGCGAAGAAATCTGAAGAACTGCTACTCGCGGCGCTCCGTCCTGTGAAGTCCAAGGGTCCGCTCGGACTCCTCAAGAAACCCGCACCGACCCACAGTGAGACCGTCCAGGCGGCCATCTGGGATGCGCTGTCCGCCCTGGGGCATGAAAAGCCTGCCTAGCTCGGCTACCTACCGACGGTCCGACCCCTCAGCCGGAAAGGCGAAGCGTACTCCCCTGCAGGTGCTCCTTTCCGTCTCTCGCCGGTAAAGCCTTCCGAGCATGGCAATCTCGACCGACCTGTCCGACGCCTGCGGGCGGGCCTGTGCGAGCGGCACGCTCCGGCTCGGTTCCACGGCGTGGATCGTCCCAGTCCACGTGTCCAGGTAGCGGACTTCGCCTTCTCCGATCGGCTTGTAGCGCAGATTCAGCACCAGGGAAGCCACCACCATGAAAGCCAGGAACGTCCAGATGACTGTTCCGACTTGCCGGAACGAAAGCATGTTGTTCCTCTCAAGCAAATGTCGCGAACCTGGCGATGCCCTCACTGCTCGTTGGACGTCCAAGGCCCCTGCACCGTTGGCCGAGCGATCCCGCAGCCGCAGGTGGACGTCGGTCGTGCAGAGTACCCGAAGGGTGTTATTATTTGCCTCCGTAACCCCCGACCCCAGCCCAACCACATATCACCCAGGAGGAGAGTATGCGATCGGCCAGGCTAGAACTCGTAGTAACGCTGAGCCTCCTCGCGTTGAGTTGGCCCGCGAGCACCTTCGCCCAGCGGACCGTGAAACCCGTACTTCATGGTCGGCACTGGGTCGCGATCACCGGCAAGCCGCTGGCCGTAACCGCCGGGGCGATGATGTTCCAGAAGGGTGGCAACGCGGTCGACGCTGCCTGTGCGATGCTCGGAGCCACGTCGACGATGTGGGACGTGTTGAGTTGGGGCGGAGAGACCCAGGCGCTCATCTTCAACCCCAACAACGGCGAAGTGATTGGCATCAATGCACTGGGCGTGGCCCCAACGGGTGCCACGGCGGATTTCTTCCTCGAGCAAGGCCTGAGCTATCCTCCGTCACTCGGACCGCTGGCGGCCGTCACGCCCGGAACGCCCGGCGGCTTGATGGTCATGCTGGCCGAATACGGCAAGCTAAGCCTAGCAGACGTATTGGAGCCCTCGATCCAGATGGCGGATGGCTATCCGATCGAGGCCTCGACCGCCAACTCGCTCGAGAGGAACAAGAGACGCATCAAGGAATGGCCGTACTCGGCCGCGGTCTACCTGCCACACGCCGGTGAGGAGCGCGAAGCACCGTCTGCTGGCGAGATCTTCAGGCAGCCCGATCTGGCGGAAACGCTCCGCAAGCTCGTGCAGGCCGAAGAGCAGGCGCTGGAGGCCGGGTCAAGCCGGAAGGAGGCGATTTACGCGGCCTACGAGCGCTTCTATACGGGCGACATCGCCCAGGAGTTCGTGCGCGGAGCGCAGGAACAGGGCGCCCAGATAACGATGCAAGACCTGGCGAACTGGCAGGTCTACATCGAAGAGCCGGTGATGACGACCTACAAAGACATCGAGGTCTACAAGCTCACCACCTGGGTGCAGGGGCCGGTCCTGCTCCAGACACTGAACATCCTGGAGAACTTCGATCTCGCATCGATGGGTTATAACAGCGCCCGCTACATTCACACGCTGTATCAGGCGATGAACCTCGCATTCGCCGATCGTGACTTCTACTACGGCGATCCCTACTTTCCGCCCGAGGAGCCGATCGCGGGTCTGCTGTCTAAAGACTATGCGCGCCAGCGCGCCGAGCTCATCAACTGGGTGCGCAACGACCCCGACCTCGGCCCCGGTGATCCCTATCCGTTCCAAGGCGGCACCAATCCCTACTTGCATTATCTGGAGGAGGGTTGGGAGACGACCTGGCCGCCGGCGTCTCGAGCCAGGGGCGCGGCGCTGCGTGAAATCGAGGAAGCCTTCAACCTAGGGACGACCTCGATCCAGGCCGCCGACGAGGAGGGTTGGGTCGTGTCGGTGACGCCCAGCGGAGGGTGGATCCCCGCGGTAATCGCCGGACGCACGGGAGTCGGCATCAGCCAGCGCGCCCAGAGCTTCGTGCTCGACCCGTCGGAGAACCCCTACAACGTCATCGAACCTGGCAAGCGGCCCCGGGCGACGTTGACCCCGACCATCGCGCTCAAGGATGGCAAGCCCTTCCTGTCGGTCGCCGTACAGGGCGGTGACACCCAGGACCAGAACACCCTGCAGTTCCTGCTCAACGTTATCGAGTTCGGGATGAACGTGCAGCAGGCTGTCGAGGCCGCGAACATTAACAGCTACCAGATGCGGGGCTCGTTCAGAAACCACTCGTCGATTCCCGGCCGGTTGCTGCTCAACGAGGCCGTTCCCCCTTGGGTGAGCACACAGCTGAGGGAAATGGGCTACAACCTGACGTTCGGCGCGCGAACGTCCGGGCCGCTGAATGCGATTTATTTCGATTGGGAGCACGGCTCGTTCTGGGGCGGCGCGAGCCACCACGGAGACGACTACGGTATCGCCTGGTGAAGACCAGGGCAGCGCGGCGCCGGGCCAGGAGGTTCGCTGCGGTGTGCTCGGCGCTCTTGGCGGTGCCACTGGCCTCTTGTGCCACGCTCAAGCACTTGCGGTTCGAACAGCCGACCGTCGACCTTAAGGCGATAGAGATCGCCGGGGTCGATGTCTCGGGCGGCTCGTTGGTGCTCGTCCTCGACGTCTTCAATCCAAACGACTACGACATCCGAACGACCGGGGTGGAGGCATCGCTGGACCTCGAGGACACCCATTTCGGGACCGCAGTGCTCGAGGGAGACGAAACGCTGGTGGCCAACTCGCGCACAGAGGTAGAGATCCCGGCCGAATTCACCTGGGAAGGTGTGGGAGCGGGGGCCCGTGCTCTGCTGGGGCGCGGTGCCCTGCGCTACCACTTGGAAACGCGGTTGCGCGTCGAGACATCGATGGGTGGGCGCACGGTCACCCTACGCAACCGGGGCGAGGTCCCACTTAGGGACCTGGTCCGCTGACTATACCGGGACCACGAGAGTATCGTAGGCGAATGAGACGCTGAGGCCAGAGGCGCCCAGGCGGTCCTCCAGGCACAATAGATCGTCATGGCTCAGACCGTCGGGCTCTTCGATATGCGTCATCACGACGCGCCCCGCCTTCAACTTGCCAGCGATCTCCAGCGTCTGACGGAACGTGGCCTCACTCCGCAATACATTATGGTCCTCGCTGATGCGACGTGTCCCGCTGAAAGGATCGAACTCGACAACCCCCATCGGTATTACCGCTAGATCGACGCCCTGCACCTCGGCCGGCGGCTCCCACCCGCGCAGCTCGTCTGGGGCCACCAGCAGTCTTTTGCCACCTTCGTTGAACAGGAAGGCGTAGACGCACTCCTCTGCCAGCTGAATCGGCCGGATCTCGATCCCCACCAATTCCAGCGACTCACCGTCGGCCAGCTCGATGAGCCGCACCAGCCCACTTTTCTCTAGATAGGCCAGGTGTTCCCAAGTACCCAACCGATCGCGGAAGTCGCGGGCCACCCGAGAAGGGATGTAGATGTCCGTCGTCTTATTGCGGCGCGGCCAGCCCCGCCAGTCTCTGTTCATCTCCCAGATCCGGCGGCCCATGACGTGATCGGGGTGCCAGTGGGAGTAGACGCAGGCGCGTATCCGAGAAACAGTGGACCGGTTGAGCTGGTACCTGATCTCCTCGGGCGTATCGATTAGGACATCCGGGCCGTGGACGTAGAGGCTTGGACCCAACCGGCTATAGGGAACGCCTCGGTCCCGCGCCTGCCTGCAGATCCGACAGTCGCAACCCGGTACCGGCGTCGGTATCGCTCCACCCGTTCCCAGGAACTCGACCTTCAAAACCGATGCCCCATTGACTGCAGTTTATCGCGCTGCCCTTTCGGGGGCGTCCAGGATCTCACGCACCTTGTTGGCGAGCGCTTCCGGGGTAAATGGCTTCTGGAGGAAGTTGTTGCCTGGCCCGACGATTCCGTCCAGTACCTCATGGTCCGTATACCCGGAAATGTACAGTATCTGTATTCCGGGCCGTAGTACCGACAGCCGCTCTGCCAGCTCGCGACCGTTCAGCTCGGGCATCACAACATCCGTGAGAAGTAGGTCGATTGGGCCGTCCCAACCCTCGCTCATCGTGAGCGCCTCCGTCGCCTCACGCGCCTCCAGCACCGTGTAGCCGATCTCCTCCAGAATGCGCCGGGCCAGCCTGCGGACGGAGTCCTCGTCCTCCGCCAGCAACACCGTTTCTTTGCCCGGGGGCGAGGAGCCGGCAGCCATCGCGGCTTCGGTATCGCTACACCGGCCGTCGGCGCACGGGAAATAGATCTCGAACTTGGCGCCTTGACCCGGTTCGCTGTGCGCCCAGATGTAGCCGCCGCTCTGCTTCACGATCCCGTAGACCATGCTCAACCCGAGGCCCGTACCCCTGCTCTTGGTTGTGAAGAACGGTTCGAAGATGTAGCGCTGTGTCTCGGCGTCCATCCCGGCGCCACTGTCACACACCGCCAGCATCGCATAGCGGCCGCGAACCATGGGGAAGTGTTTCTTCGCGAATGATTCGTCTATTTCCGCGTTCCCCGTTTCGATCGAGAGTCTCCCCCCCTCGGGCATCGCGTCGCGGGCGTTGACCGCCAGGTTCATGATGATCTGTTCCAGCTGACCCGGGTCGGCCTCCACCGCCCACAGATTGGGCTGCAATTCCGTCGCCAGCTCGATGTCCTCGCCGATCAGTCGCCGCAGCATCTTCTCCAACGTTACCACCACCGCGTTCAGGCTTAGTACCCTCGGCTTCAGCACCTGCTTGCGGCTGAAGGCCAGCAGTTGGCGAGTTAGCGTCGCAGCCCGCTGGGCGGCATCGCGGATCTCGACCAACTCCTGGCGCCGCGGGTCCTCAGGGCTCAACTGCCCTGCCAGCATCTCGCTGTTCGACAGGATCACGGTCAGTACGTTGTTGAAGTCGTGCGCGACTCCCCCGGCCAGCCGCCCGATAGCCTCCATCTTCTGCGACTGACGCAACTGGGTCTCGAGGCGCCGGCGTTCGACGAGGTCGATAGCCGTGCCGACGACGCAGCGTCGGCCGCTCAGAACGACGAGTTCGCCGGTGAAGAAGTAAGGAATCTTGCCGCCATCTCTGGCGACGAGGTCGACTTCCGCTGTGGTCTGGCCTTTCTCGAAGGCTTCCTGTATGCAGTCCTCGATCGTGCGCCGGTCCTCGCCGACAAAGAAGTCGAGCGGAGTCATCTTAGCGATTAGCTTGGCCGAATAGCCGGTGAGGTGCTCGAGGTTGCGATTCCAGCGCAGCATTCGACCCTGCTCATCGAACAGGTAAAAGAGACCGGGAAGGCTATCGGTCGCGGCCTCGGAGAAGTCACGTTCCCTGCGCAGCGTTTCTCCGGCCCGCTTCTGTTCGGTTATGTCGCGGATGGCGCCCTTGTAGCCCGAGATCTCGCCGTGCTCGTCGTATTGGAGCGTCGAGTTGAGCAAGCAGTCCATGACCCGACCGTCCTTGGTGACGAGCTTGACCTCGAAGTCCTTGACTGCCCCGTGCCGCTCGATCTGCTCCCGGAAAGCGCGGCGATCGGCCGGATCGAAGTAGAGGGCCTCGGCGCTTAGACGCGCCATCTCCTCGCGTGTGTAGCCGAACAACGACAGCATCGATTGGTTGAAATCGATCACGCTCCCGTCGATCGTGCTCACGTAGAGGGCGTCACGCGATTCTTCGAAGAGCCTTCGGTATTTACGCTCGCTCTCCTTCAGTGCGTCTTCTGCGTGTTTTGCCGCCGTCATGTCGAAGGCCACGCCAATCGCCCCGCTGACCGCGCCGCTCTCGTCGCGAAACGGCTCGACATGGCACTGGTACGTCCTGTCCTCCCACTCGAACTCGTATCCCGACTCCTTCCCTTGCAGCGCCCGACGATGGGCGGCGATGGGCAAGAGATCGGGGTCCTCGGTACCGAAGTACTCGAAGAGGGTCATCCCCACCACTTGGTCGGGTTTGAGTCCAAGAGCGGGGAGTGCCGCACCCAGCGACGATGTAAATCGCAATTCCCGATCGACCGTCCAGAGGATCCCGGGCATCTGGTCGAGCAGGGTTCGCAGGAGTTGCGCCTCGACGTCCGAAGACGCTTCGCGGGTGCTCCCGTGATCCGTCATCTCACCTTGAAAGTTGTCTCGGTCGGCGGCCCGGTCCTGGACGCCGGGTACGACTACTGGCGGCGGGTCGAAGCGGGGGATGTGTGAGATCCTTCCCGACTCGAGCAAATATGCACTCTAGGCCCGCCGCAGGCAAATATACCGGTAATCTTTGCATCTCCGGCGGTATTCGTTGCGCTTCTTCACCCTATCGGGCCGGTTCAACTGACGTGCCTAAGATCTCTTGATCAAACCAATTGCGGCTCTCTAAACTAAGTCTTCTCGAGTAGGCTCGCCTCTTGCACTACAGACTCACGGCCCAAGAAGCCCAGAACCCGGTACCGAGATGCAAACCCTTACCCGCTGAGGGCCAGTTACATCGTTGGAAGCCGACCGTGCCCCACACCCGCCACGCGGCCGCCATGACTGCGGCCCAACAGGAGGCGTCGGACGATGCAGACGGATTATTGGATCAACGCCGGAAGGATCTACGGGCCGGCAGGGTTTACCGGTTACTTCATCGATAACGGCCACAAGATCATAGGGAGACACGGCTACACGAAGCACTGGATCTACCAGCAGAGCATCTACTCGAGCGGTGTCGGCAACACTGGCTTTCGGATCCAGGAGAATCGGATTCATGGGCCGTTAGCCGAACCGCCCTGGGAGCGGCCCGTCCACTGATTGGGGCCGGTCCGACCACGGCACTTGCCAATCTGTAAGACGGCTGTAACATTCCCGCGGCCGTCGAACACTCCATCGCAGCTCCGCTCCATGCGCACTCGCCTTCGAGTGGCGATTTGGGAGACATGGCACCGCCGATCCCAAAGATTCGGTCGACCATCTCGACCCACCCCATCGTCCGCACCGTTGGGGTCGTCGCCCTGCTTTTCGTTTTCCTGTTGGGCGTGAACGGCCTGGGCGACGCCTTCAAATCGCTGGGCGGCAATTTTATCGATTCGTTCTTCGCTGCGACCCGCAACCCTTTTATGGGGCTGATGGTGGGCATCCTGGCGACGACGCTGGTGCAGAGCTCATCGGTCACCACGTCGCTGATTGTCGGGCTGGTGGCGGCGCCGGTGAACCCGCTACCGATCGCCAACGCCGTTCCCATGGTAATGGGCGCCAACATAGGGACAACCGTCACCAACACGATCGTCTCGATGGCGCACATGGGGCGCAAGCAGGAGTTCTACCGCGCTTTCTCGGTGGCGACATGCCATGACTTCTTCAACTACATGGCCGTGCTCATCCTGCTGCCGCTCGAGATGGCGACCGGGTATCTGCAGCTCACCGCGAGGGCGATCTCATCGACGCTCACCGGCTTCGGCGGGATGGAGTACGACAGTCCGATCAAGGGCGCATTGAAGGCAGCGCTAGCGCCGATCAAGGGCGCTATAGCCGCCGTAGCCGATTCCGAACGACTCCAGGCCGTAATTCTGATTCTGGTCTCTGCCGTGTTGATCTACATCGCCCTCATGCTTCTGGTGCGGGTGATGCGGAGCGCCATGCGCTCGCGCGTTGAGGTGATCGTCTCCCGCGGCCTGCACAAAGCACCGGCCATAGGTATCCTCGTCGGTATCCTCGTCACGGTCATGGTGCAGTCCAGCTCCATCACGACATCGCTACTGGTACCGCTGGCCGGCGCCGGAATCATCACACTGGCGCAAGCCTTTCCGATTACGATCGGCGCGAACATCGGGACGACGGTGACCGCGCTGCTTGCGGCGTTGGCGGCGACCGGCCCCAACGCCCGCTTGGGGATCACTATCGCGCTCGTACATTTGCTGTTCAACATGAGCGCCACGATCGTTATCTACCCTACAGGGAGGATTCGAAACATCCCGCTCACCGCGGCACGGCGGCTCGCCGCCGTCGCCGTCCGGTCGCGTCGTTGGGCGATTCTGTACGTTGCTCTCTTGTTCTACGGGGTCCCTGCCCTTTTCGCGGTCCTCAACAGGCTTCTCGGGTAGCACTGGAGGTAAACCATGCTTCGTGAACTGCTTGCCATCTTCCGCTCGGACGAGCCGCTCCACAAGATGGGGGAAAACTTCGCCGAGATGCTCAAGCTGACGTACCAGATGACAGTGAAAGCGGGAGATCTCTACTTCGCGGAGTCGGTCAAACCTGGGGAGCAAAGCAAGATCTACAAGACAGACGTCGGGGTGAACAAACTGGAGCGGACGATCCGCAAGCAGGTCATCGCCCACCTCTCGTTGCGGGGCACATCGGCCTCACTCCCGTATTGCCTGCTTCTAATGAGCCTGGTGAAGGACGTGGAGCGCATCGGGGACTACGCCAAGAACCTCGCCGAGATTAAGGAGTACCATCCGGATCCGCTCCCCGATGACGACGCCCTGGCCCAGCTACGTGAGATACGGGCTGCGGTCGAGACCTCTTTCGCCGAAACCGCCGATGTCTTCGCGACGTCGGATCGCGAACGCGCCCTCGCCATGACACGTGAAGGGAGGGAGCTGACCCACCGCTGCGACGCGCTGGTGGAGCAGGTGGCCCGCAGCGACTACAACGCCCGCACCGCGGTCGCCTTGGCCCTGGGCGCTCGGTTCTACAAGCGCACCGCGGCCCACGTGCTCAACGTGCTGTCGAGCGTCGTGATGCCGCTCCACAAGCTCGATTATTACGACGAAGACGAGATCGACACAGATGAGGACGATAGCGAGTAGCTCGGTTAACGGTCAGCGGGACTCGCATCCATAGTTAAGGCCGGCGAGCCCGTTGGGCGCGCCGGCCTCTTTCCAGTTGCCTGTGTCGTAGAGACAGCTATTGCCCCCGTTCGAACACCTCGTTAATTCCGATGATCGTTATGTTCGCTTCCGTAACGGGGATCGGGAAACTAGCGATCAGCTCATCCTCCGCCATGTGCTCCGCCGACATCTCGGTGGCATAGGTGATCGGCGTAGCGGCACCGCTCAGTAGTTTCGCCTTCATCGCCTCGGCATCACGTGTGATCAAGACAATGTACATGTTGTCGTACTGAAGGTGCTTGCCGATCGCCTCGTTCACGCCCTCGAGCGACAGCGCCGCCAATCCCGGCCCGATCGACTGCAGGAAGCCGTCGCCGCCGATCCCGTAGAAGGCGTCGTCAACGGCATAGGCGAGCCGCCGGCTGATCGTCGAGCCCCAGTTGATGGTGTAGTTAGGCAGGAACTGCTGGGTAGTCGCCAGCGTCTCCTCGGTCATCCCGTCTTCGACGATGGCCTTGAGCTCGCGGAGTGCCGCGCGGGTGGCGAACAACGTCCGGTCGTGCAGATTGCCGGGCGCCGTCATCGAGATGGGCCGAATCCAGATCTCGAACAGGTGATGGCGGCGCGAGCAGTTGACGCGCGGCACCTGCGTTGTGTAGCCCAGCGGGTACGCTTCGATATAGCTGTAGTCACCGTAGTTCATCCCACGGGTTTCCCGGATAACCTGGTACAGGTTGCTGAACGAGTTGCGGTGTTCTCCGAACCACGAGTTCATGGCCATCATGCCGTGGAAGTCCGGGTCTCCGCGCAGCAGTGATAAGGGGAAACCGATCGAGATCGGGGTCGCGTCGGTGGGCTTATCGACGATTAAGACCTCGACACCCTCCGGCATCCGCGGTTCGGGTGGTGCCACAACCGGCACTACGCCCTCTGGCAGCGTGTTGAAGTCGTCGCGCACGCGAGCAACGAAGCCTGCCGGGTAACCGCCACCGATACCGACGACGATGTTGTTGCGGACGTAGTACTGAGAGTAGAAATCCTTAAGTTCGTCGAGCGTGATCGAGCGGACCGACTCCACGTACCCCTCTTCGGGGTGCTCGTACGGCGTCCCCGCGTAGGCCATACTGAACAGCAGCTCTTTCGACAGCTCCTCATCACGACCGTAGCGGCGTGTCCGCTCGAGGAAGTTCATGGTCTGGCTCTTCACCCGCTCGAAGTCCTCTTCCTTGAAGGCGGGTGCCAACAGGTGATTGCGGAATAGCTCGTAGTAGGCGTCCAGATTGTCCCTGTGAATACGGCCCGTAAAGACCGTCATCTCCTTGTCGACGTTGTAGCCGTACCCGGACGCCATCGGGTAGAGTTTCTCGAGAATCGCGTCGTAGCTGTCCGCGGTGGTAGACCCGTCGGACAGCAGATTCGCGGTCAGTGCTGCGATCCCCTCTTTCCCGGCGGGGTCGTTTTGCGAGCCGACTTTCACCCAGATATTGAACGCGATGAACGGTGATTCGGGCTCGGGAAGAGCAATCGTGCCTTCCGGAGCTGTCTCACAGGCCCCCAGGATGAGGAGGCATGCCGGTAGCCAAGCTAGCTTCTTCATTATTCCCCCTCCGCCTGGACCATAATCACCACGGTCTTACCGTTCTCGACGAGGTAGCGCCGCGCGGCCTCGCGGACATCCTCGCGGGTAACGGCATCGAGCGTGCTGTAGTACTCGTCGACTGCCTCGATACCGCCCGTGTTGACCACGTACTGGATCATCGAAAAGGCAACGTTCTGTGCCGTCTCCAGGCCCATGAGGAAGCCGTATTTCATGTTGCTCTTCGTGTCGCTGAAGAGCTTCTCGTCCACCAACTCCTCACTGAACCGCTCGACCGTCGTCTGAATCTCCTGCTCTACCGAGCCGACGTCGGCCGGATCGATGACCATCGAAATAATGCTCAGGAGTGCCGGATCCCGAGCCAGGCCGAAGTCTCCGTTCAGGAACTGAACTCGCTGCTCCTCGATGACCAATTGCTTATAGATATCAGAGTTGGGGCCGAAGGCGACCTGACCAAGAACCTCGGTGGCCACGGCGAGTCGGTCGCTGGCGCTCCAGGCTGGTCCCTTGTAGTTGACGGTGAGCACGGGCAGCGTTCGCCCCGCGTATTCCACCGTGTTCCGACGGGGCGCCCGCTGGGGCGGTTCCTCGGGTATCTGGGGCGGCACGTAGCCGGGGTCCCAACCCGAGTAGTACTGCCTGACCAGCCCCTCGACCGCATCAACGTCGAAGTCCCCAGCGATGACGAGGACGACGTTCTCGGGACGATAGTAGCGCTGGTGGAAGGAGAGGCTGTAGTCGTAGCCCTCGGGCATCGCCCGGACATCGGCCTCGTAACCGATGGTTGTGTGCCTGTAAGTGTGGCGGTCGTAGGCGGTCTCGCGCAGCCTTTCGTACAGGAAGCCGAACGGTGTCGTCGCGCTCTGTTGGTACTCGCCGAGAACGGCGCCGGCTTCGGTACGGAAGTCGGGCTCGGAATAGTCGAGGTTCATGAAGCGATCCGACTCGAGGTCCATAATCTGCTCGAGATATTCGTTCGAGGCGACCAGATAGTAGACGGTCAGATCGTTGCCGGTGAATGCATTCCGCGCAGCACCGATCTCAGTGGTGACTGCGTCGTAGTTGGGGTACTTTTCCGTGCCGCGGAACATCATGTGCTCGAAGAAGTGTGCGAAGCCGCTACGTCCGGGCTCCCATTCGTCCCGGCTGCCCGTACGCACCATCGACACGTAGGCGATCTGGTTCGGTGCGCCCGCCTCGATCAGGTAGGCCTTGAACCCGTTCTCCAACTCGACGAGTCGGTAGTCGAACGGGAAGATGCCCTCCCCTTGCTGGGCCAAGGCAGGCGTCGCCAGCGCCAGCGCCAGCGCCACTTTGATCAGCACTTTCATCGGCAATACCTCCGTCAGGACGAGGATAAAGCTGGACGGAACCGGAGACACGCCTGCTCAGGGCGTGCCGCCGTCGTCGTGCAGGCTGGGGCTGATTGCTGGAACAGCGGGAATCTAAGGCAGGACCGACCCTCACGCACTACCGGCTCAACCGGTCGGCCGCGGCCCTCAGTTCTGGGACGGCGACGCGAGTGCCCGCTCGATAAGGGCTTTGATTTCGTGCCCCACTTGGTTCTCCGGGCGGTTCTCGATCATTCGCTCGGCGATAGGGAGCGCCTTCGCGAACTCGCCCAGCTTCACGTAGTGATCAGCTAGGCCGTACAGATAGTCCAAGTTGTCGGGCTCGAGCTCGACGGCGGCGAGCAGTGACGCCTCCGCCTCTGCATCCCGACCCAGAGTCTGCTGGATGAGGCCTAGGTTATAACGCGCCCGCGAGTGCTCCGGCATCCCCCTAACGGCCTGCTCGATGTACTCGGCCGCCTCCTCGTAGCTGTTGAGCTCGGCGAGCAGTAACCCAAGCGAATACGCTATGTCGTGCTGGTCAGGGTAGGCCTCGAGGACCTGGCGCAGCAGTTGTTCAGCCTCCTGGTTTCTACCCATCGAATTGTAGAGCACGGCCAAGTTGGCCTTCGCGGGATAGAAAAGGTCGTCGATCTCTATCGCCAGCCTATAGTACTCCTCCGCGCGTTGAGGTTGACCAAGTCTCGAGTAGAGATTGCCCAGGTTGAAGCCGGCGAAGGAGAAATCGAGCGAGTAACCCATCGCCTCTCGGTACTCGGCCAGTGTCTCGGCCAACGCCTCCTGTTGATAGGGCCTTAGCAGCCCGCTCGAGATCCCGGCCAAGCGCGTGGCCGCCTGCATGCGCACGGCGCGCACGGGGTCGAAGAGGAGAGGTGCGACGATCTCGACCAGCTCCTGCGCCGCGGTAGGGGTGAAGCTCAGCACAGCCGTGTAGCGGACGAGCGGCTCCTCGTCTTGTAGCGCAAGGTTGAAGGCCGCGGTACTGGCCTCTCCGGGGTAGGCGCCGAGGAGTGATAGGGCAGTGGCCCGAACGATTGCCGGGTAAAGCTCGTCTTGCGCGAGCCGAATCAGATCCTCGTGCGCTTCTGGATCTCCCTGGCGGCCGGCGGCGATTATCGTTCCGTAGTGTGGCTTCTTGGCCCTGCCGTACCAGTCCTCATAGTGGTCCGCCGACCAGCGCACCGGTTCAGCGTCATGGCAACCGGCCTGGCCGCACGCATTGGGGACCCCGATCTCGAGGGTGAGATCCGGGCGCGGTACCCGAATGCTGTGGTCGGCGCGATAGTCGATGACCATGTAGGGCCGCTCGGGCATGTGACACTTCACGCAGAGCGCCCCATCACTCGGCTTTCCCTCGTGGATCTTCTTATGGAAGTGATGATCGTAACTATCGTAGGTGTCCTCCCGGTGACACTGCAGGCAGAGCTCGTTCCCTTCCCTGACTAACTGCAGGCTGTGAACGTTGTGGCAGTCGCTGCACCGCACATCGTTTCTGAACATCTTGCTCTGGACGAACGAGCCATATACGTATACCTCCTCGAGTATTTGGCCGTCGGCGAAGTACAAACCCTCCTCCAGAACCGCGGGTACCTGATTGCCCAGGATCTCGACGCGCGCATGATCGTAGTCACCTAACTCGGTGCGCCTCGAATGGCAGGGTGCGCAGAGTTCTACCTGCTGTCTCGAGCCCACGCCGCCCGTCTTGATCAGCAGCTCGTAACTGGCCGACTGGGGCCGTGCCATCGGCGGAATCTCGGCCCATTCGACGTGACGCGAGCCCGGCCCGTGACAGGCCTCGCAACTCACGTCGATCTCTGACCAGGTTGTTGTGAATGTCTTCGTCGCCGGGTCGTAGCCCTTCCTGAGATTAGTCGAATGACACTCAGCGCACATGCCGTTCCAGTTCTGGCCGCCACGCGTCCAGTGTAGCCAATCGTCGTATGGGATGTCCTGACCCGGGTAGAGATAGAACCACTCGCCGCGCGCGACATCCCAGGCGATGGTGAGCGACTGGAGGCGACCGCCGGGGAACGGGATCAGGTACTGCTGGAGCGGCTCGATCCCGAACGTGTGAGTGATCTCGAACTCGCCCGGTCGGCCGTCGGGGCCCTGCGTGCGCACGAAGTACCGGCCGTCTCTTCGATAGAAGCGGGCGTCGATATCATCGTACTCGAACTCGGCGTCGTCGAAGTTTCCCAGAACCATGCTTTCGCTGGCCAGCGCCATCGAATTGTCGTGATCGGAGCCACGCCAGGCGCTGTCGGCCACCTCGTGGCACGAGACACAATTCTCCCGACCCACGAACGTCGCCGCGCTAGCATCGAGCGCTCGAGGGACAGCCCGCCCCCTGCTCTGCTTGAGCGCGTAGACCGGCAGCGTCAGGACGATCACCGCCGACGCGATAATCCCCGCTATTCTCCATCGGTTCAGGTTGTCGTGATTCATCGACCAGCTCTAGTGCATCACTCGAACGAGCTACGTTTCAGCGGCCGACTAACGTCGACCTTGACGACGCGGTTCTCGATGCGGACGGCATACAGATCCAGCGGACGCGGCGCCGGTGGGTTCAACACATCGCCCCTTATGTCGTAGGCCGACGAATGGCAGGGGCAGACGAAGCGGGCCTCATCGTCGATCCAGGGCACCGTACAGCCGAGATGCGTGCACTCGCGCGACAGGGCGAGAAAAGCGCCGTTGTCCAGCCGTGCTAGGTAGAACTTCCCCGCCGGAAAAGCGGTGACGGAGCCGGGGCTGAACCGTTCCACCGGTCCCGCAACGATTATCGTCCCGGCATCGTCGGCGCCACCGCTCTTGCGCGGGCGCAGAAAATCGGCAGCCAGCCAGATGTACTCGAGCAATGCCAGCCCCCCGAGGCCCAACCAGATCTTCCACAGGAAGCTGCGCCGCGACGAGCCTGCAGTTGCCGCCGCAGCGCCGGTCTCTATTTCAACTCTCTGCTCCGACATCCTTCCCGTCACCTACAAGTTCCATGGCCAGACCAGCGCCATCCCCGCCCCGCGGAACCAGACGCCGGTCACCGTGAGAATCGCAAACGCCACCAGCAAGAATATGAATACCGCCTGTGTTGCCTCGGCTCGCGACGCTGAGAAGCGCCCCCTGCTGGCCATATACAGCCCGGTCAGCAACGACAGTAGGACCGCAAAAGGCAGGGTGCCACCGCGCAGCGCCGGCGGCAGTCCCGGAAGCCAAGCTGCGTAATCGATCCAGTACTCATCGAGCACGACCCAGATCGGTGTGACCGCCAGGGCGATAGCGGCCGCGGCGCCACCCAACCGTCTCCCTTTTCGGGACACGAACCAAACGCCCCCGACTTGGTGGTCGTACTTCAGGTACGGTAAGAGAACGAGCGCCGCAGCAACGACCAGCGGGATGATCACCACCGCAAACAGCCCGTGAAAATGGAACAGCAGCTCTTGGAAACCCACGAAATACCACGGCGCCTTGGCAGGGTTTGGACTCATCCCCGGGTTCGCCGCCTGGTCGAGGGGTGCGTTCACGAAAACCGAGAAGCTCATGACGAACGCGACCAGCATCAGACCGACGGCGAACTCGCGCATCAGCAGGTTCGGCAGCGCTAGAACGGACTCCGGCTTCTCATCCAGTTCTTCGTTGGGCGCGCGCGGAATCACTACGCCATGCGCCTTGCGCACACGCCAGAAGTGCCAGCCCATCAGTACAATCAGCAGCACCGGGACGACGGTCGTGTGGAAGGTATAGAAGTTGATCAGCGTCGCCGATCCAATCTCCGGCCCTCCTCGAATCAGACCCTGCAGCCATTCCCCGATCAGCGGCACATAACCGATCATCCCCGTACAGATAGTGATCGCCCAGTACGACAACTGATCCCAAGGCAGCAGGTAGCCGGTGAAATTCGACGTGAGGACACAGAGCAGTAGCGCCAACCCGATCAACCAGTTGAACTGGCGCGGAGCGTGATAGCCGCCAGTGAAATAGACCCGCAACAGGTGCAGGAAGACGATCGCGATGAGAAAGTTGGCGCTCCAGTGATGGATGTTTCGGACCAGCTTCCCGAAGAACACCTCGTTCTGTAACGTCAGGATCGAGTCGTAGGCCCGCTCTGGAGAAGGCTCGTAGACGAACATCAGCAGGATGCCCGTGGCAGCGAGCAAAAGAAACAGCACCAACGACATGCCGCCCAGGCCAAAAGTGTGGGTGTACCGCAGCGTCCGGGCAGGCAAGCGAATCGGCCGGAAATGCAGTATCAGGGTGTTGACGACGACCCACTTCCGTTCCCGGTCGTCCCGCGCGTAGACGGGACCCCTGAACACGGAGCGCCAGAATCGGCGGGCGAGCCCGACTCGCCCCTCGCCCTGGTCGCTTTCCGAGCCGCCTAGTCGGTACGCAGGATCCAATCCCACAGAGGACTGCTTACCCCGAAGTCGCGCCTCGATTCCTGGTAGTGGTGGCGGAAGTGCTTCTTCTTCAAGTAGAGCATCACGGGGTTACGGAGCGAGAAGTGGTGCACCGCATAGTGGATCGTGTCGTAGGTCAGGTAGCCGGCCGCGAAGCCGCCGAAGAGCGCAGCCCCCGCGCCGGGCCCGAATGCCAGCCTGAAGGCGGCAAAGAACACCACCGCGAGCGGGATGCTCACCGACGGCGGCATCACCAACCGCTTGGAATCGTTCGGAAAGTCGTGATGCACTCCGTGGACCAGGAAGTAGTGGCGCTGGCGAAAGCCGGTCAACTTGGGCATCACCGCGCCGCCCGGCTCCAACCCGCTCACGATCTCGTGCACTTCCTCCTCCAACTCGGGGCTCGAATGGAAGACGAAGCGGTGGACCACGTATTCGGCCAGCGTCCAAAGCGCCAGCCCCCCCGCGAAGAGTAGCCCGATCCGGCTGACCCCGACCCCGGCCGCATAACTCAAGTAGAGCACGAAAGCGATTACAGGTATGTGGATCACGTGAGGGACGATCGGGTGCACATAGGTGAAGCGCTCCAAGAAGCCGTTCCTGAAGATCCTCACCGACTCGTCCTTGTTCGATACGTACTTTCTAGCCATCCCGCTCCTCTCGCCTAGCGGAGTTTGTCCTTACTTCGGGTACCGATGTTAGCCCAGTTCTCCGGGAATGCCGTCACGATACAAGATAGTCGCGACGCTGAAAAGGGGGCTTCCCACCCATGTCCCAGTGACACGCAGCGTGCTGAAATTCCCGGGCCGCGCAGCTATATTATCCGCGCTAGGAGGAGGGAATGCCGGGACAACTGAGCCGGGAGGTCGTTCGACGACGGATCCCGCAGTTCGTCGGTGTATACCTGGCCGCCGGCTGGGGACTGCTCGAGTTCACGGACTGGGCGATGCGCCGTTTCGCTTGGACGGTCCCGGTGACCGACTACGTGGTCGGTGGCCTACTGCTCGGCCTCCCCCTGGTTGTCTACACCGCCTGGACTATTGGCGGTCGAGCTGCCACGGCGCGCTCGCTACGAAAAGCCAAGGGCGGTGCCAAGTCTATCGTGGTCCTCCCATTCGCCAATTTCGGAAACAGCCCCGACAACGAATACCTGAGCGACGGCATCACCGAGGAAATCATCAACGCGCTGACCCGTGTCGAGGGCCTGAGCGTTGTCTCGCGGACGTCCGCGTTCGCCTACAAGGGCAAGAGCGAGGATGTCCGCAGGATCGGCCGCCAGCTGGACGTGGAGGCCGTACTCGAAGGAAGCGTCCAGGTTGTAGGCGATAGGCTACGCGTAATGACACAGCTCGTCGACGTGGCCGGCGGCTTCCACCTGTGGTCGGAGCGCTTCGACCGTGAGATGGAGGACGTCTTCGCCATCGAGGACGAGATAGCCGAGAATGTCGTTCGGGCGCTACGACTCTTCCTGCGCGAGGATGAGCGGCGGGCCCTGGCTAAGCTACCTACGTCGAATGTAAAGGCCTACGAGTACTATCTGCGTGGCCGCCAGTTCTTTCATCAATCGCGTAAGAAAGGGCTCGAGTTCGCCAGGGAGATGTTCCGTCGCGCTATCGAGGCCGACCCCGAGTACGCGCTGGCTTACGCCGGAATCGCCGACGCCAGCTCACTCATCCTGATGTACTACCCCAGCAGCGAGGGCAACCTGGAGCAGGCAGACATCGCGAGCAGGAAAGCTCTCGAGCTCGATCCCGACCTTCCAGAGGCGCATGCCGCACGCGGTTTCGCCCTTTCGATGGCGAAGCGCTTCGACGAAGCCGAGCAGGAATTCAATATCGCGATGCGCCTCGACCCAAGGCTGTACGAGGCACACTACTTCTATGCCCGGGCCTGCTTCCAGCAAGGCAAGTTAACCGAGGCAGCGCGACTGTTCGAGGAAGCTGCGCAGGTCCGCGAGGATTACCAGGCGGTCTTCTTCGCCGCCCAGTCGCACGAGGCCCTCGGGAACAAAGACCGGGCTGAGACATTGTATCGCCGCGCCCTGCAAGTCGCTGAGCAGCACATGGAGCTCAACCCCGATGACCCACGCGCTGCGACGATGCGCGCCGTGTCGCTGTGTCGCTTAGGGCGCCTCGAGGAAGGGCTCGACTGGGCTGAGCAAGCGCTCGCCATCGATCCCGACGACGCTGGCGTGCGCTACAACGTCGCCTGTCTGTATGCTGTGGAAGGTGAGGCGGAGAAGGCAATCGACTGTCTGGAAGATGCGATCCGTGTCGGGTTCGGAAACAAGGGCTGGATCGAGCAGGACCCCGACCTCGCAGCGATCCGGGAGCACCCGCGCTTCCAGGGCCTACTAGAAAGTCTGTGAGTCGCGAACGCTAAGTGTATATATATTAGCAGATAAGCCAACCGCGCTAAAGCAGCTCAGAGGCGATCATCTCATCGCTCCGCCCTCACCAGCCACCGCAGCGCCGCCGCTGCGACTCCGATCGCCGAGTCCTCGCCGCGAGCGAGCTCCGCCCCAGAGATCGCTTCACCGCCCACCACGTTGACCACGCCAGTGACACACCCGCCACGCAGGCCCATGGCGCTGCACATGGTGAGCAGGGTCGCGGATTCCATCTCATAGTTCAGGACGTGAAGCCGTCGCCACTCTTCCGTCGCGCCCTGGAAGCGCCTCAGGACATAGCCGCTGAACGAGTCGTGCCGTTCTTCGCCCGGATAGAAGGTCGCCGAGGACGCGGTAACGCCGACGTGATAGCGGCAGCCGAGCTCGTCTGCGGATTCCACCAGCGCACGCAGGATCTCATGATGAGCAACGGCCGGGTACTCGACGGGCGCGTAGTGGGTCGAGGCGCCGTCCAAACGTACGGCCCCGGTCGTGATGATGACGTCACCGATGGCGATCTGGGGCTGGATAGCCCCGGTCGTCCCGACACGCAGAAACGTACGCACACCCAGGCTGGCCAGTTCTTCAACCGCGATCGATGTCGAGGGTCCACCGATGCCGGTGGAGGTCACCAGCGCCGGCCGACCCTCGAGAACCCCGAGGAAGGTTCGAAACTCTCGGCGATAGGCAATCTCACGGGCCTGCGGGTCGAACGCAGTGGCGATCTTCTCCACACGGGCCGGGTCGCCGGGAAGCAGTGCGTAGGTCGCTCCCCCAACCGATCCGACGTCCAGATCCAGGTGGTAGGCTTTCTCCATGGCTCTACTGCAGCTCTCCAAATGTCAAGTTTGGCCGGCAAGCTGGGGCAAGCTGCCACCGGGTCGGGCCGAACGCAACTGCGTGGGTCCTTGAGACTGCCGCCCGGCTAGTCCGGGCAAGACAGTAATGGCGCTAAGCCCGCTATCTATTCGTCTAGCATCCTTTTCCGGCCTCGCGCTCTTGCTCTGCGCACCGAGTGCGTGGACGCAGGAGGGCGCCCGGGAGGAAGCGACCGGCCTCCCCAGTCGAGACACCTTCAACGCCAGCTGATCGTGAAGTTCGACTACGTGTTCACTGTCTGGGGAGGCTACGAGGTTGCCTGCTCGACAAGTGCGGGCTGCATACGCGATAAGGGAAAGCTTACGCGTTCGCGTTACTCGAGCGAGGCGACAGCCTCCGCCGCCCGCTCCACCTCCTGCAGTGTATTGTAGATGTGGGGACACAGCCGGATCCCGCGGAAGTCCCCTCCCCGCGGTGCCCCCGCAACGCCGTGCTCCGTGTAGAGCCTGCCGAAAGCCTCGGGCACGTCGGCTACGAACGGATCGAACACGACGACGCCGGCGGATAGCTCGGGATCGAGCGGCGTGTGGAAGCGAACGCCTGGAACGCGATCTTGCAGGCTGTCCTTCAGAGTCGCTGTCAGTTGGCGCACACGCCGCTCTATCCGGTCGACTCCGACGCTCTCGTGGAAGGCCACCGTCGTTCCCATCGAGACGACGGCGGCGTCGTCCCGCTGGCCCAGCGTCTCGAACTTGCGCGCGCCGGCGCCTTTCGCTCCCTCCCAACCGACGCCCACATCGCTCGGCCAGAGGTCCGCCGCCCGCTCGCGTCGCACGTACAGCAGGCCCGCCTCCTTCGGACCGACGAACCACTTGTGAGCACTGGCGGTGAAGAAGTCGCAGCCCATCTCGTGGAGGTCGAGCCGCACGGCGCCGAAGCTCTGGGCGCCGTCCACAAGGGTGATGATCCCGCGCGCCCGGGCCATCGCACAGAGTCGTTTGGCGGGCAAGGTGACGCCCGAGATGTTCGAGAAGTGGCTGAAGGCGAGGACCCGCGTGTTCGACGTAATGGCATCGGTGAAGGGCTCGATCAGCTCGTCGGCGCTGCCGGGGGCCGGCGGTGTGGTGACCCGAACTACCCTGTACCCGTATCGTTCGGCGCGTACGTCCCAGGCGACGTTAGCGGTAGGATGATTCTGCTCCCAAATCACGACCTCGTCGCCGCGTCCCAGATCGAGGCCGTTAATGACCGTGTTGTTGCCTTCGCTGGTATTACGCGTGATCGCGACTTCGTCCACCCCGGCGCCCACGTAGTCAGCCAGCGCCTGCCGGGCGCTCTCACGGAACTCGTCGAACTTAGCCCGATTCTGGAACGAGGCGTCGGCATCGACGTCGCGCGTAAAACGAAACACGGCCTCCTGAACCGGGTAAGGCGAGGGACAGAGATTGGCCGCGTTCATCAGGATGAGCCCATCTCTGAGCGGGAACTGCTCTTTCACCAGGCGCCAGAAAGACTCGTCACCGGGGTCGTCGTCGGTGAGTGAACGGGCCTCGCGCAGCAGCGCACCCCATCTCGAGCGTCCGTCATCCGCTGCCAGTGCCGTGGGGAGTGCGACTGCAGCGGCCGTGCCACCGAGCAGCTGGCCGAGAAACCGACGTCGTGAGGAACCAGACATTTGACTTCCCTCGTTCTGGATCTAGTAACTGATGGTCACTCGTGACGGACTGCGGTCATCGGGTCGACCGTCGCAGCCCTGCGGGCCGGCAGGTACACGGCCGACAGCGCCGCGACAACGAGCACGCCCGTACCACCCACCAGGGTGAGCGGGTCAATGGGCTGTACGCCGTAAAGTAAGCTCCGCACCAGCTCGGTCAGCGCCAGGGAGGCCGTTAGCCCCACGCCCAGCCCCAAGAGCACCGGCATAAACGCTCGCCCGATCACTAGGCGGCCGATGTCACTACGCTGCGCACCGATCGACATGCGGATGCCGATCTCCCGTGTCCTGCGACTGACGGCCAGGCTCATGACGCTGAAGATACCGACGGCCGCCAACGCCAGCCCCAGAAATGCCAGAGCCGAGAACATCTCGGCGTTCATCCGATAAGTGTACAGGAATCCACGCACCACATCGTTGTAAGTCACCACATTGACTATGGCGAGGTGCGGCTCGAAGTCCCTCAGCCAACGATACAAAGAAGGCACCGCAGTTCCCGGATTGCCGGCCGTCGCAACCAGCAGCGCACTGCCGGTCGGGTAGGCGTGTTGAGGATAAGAGAAGTAGGCCGTGGGCTCGGTCTCGGCGAGGAAATCCTGGGTCTTCGTGTCGCGCACGACCCCAACTATCTCGTACTCCCTTTCCGCTCCGTCGCTACCGGGCCACCAAATACGACGGCCAACAGCTTGATCACCCTCGAAGTAGCGGCGCGCCAGCATCTCGTTGACCATGGCAACGTCTTGGGCGCCCGCCGTATCACCCGCGGCGAAGCTACGCCCTCGAGTCACCTCGATACCCAGCGCCTCGAAGAACCCCGGTATCACCTTGGAGTAGACGAGCGTGACCGGATCACTCTGCCCGTCCAGTCGCAGTTCCGCCGACATATGAGGCGACAGCGGCGGGAAGTCCGCCACCGTCGCGGAGCGCGTCCACGGCTCGTCGCCGATTCGCGCAGCGACCTCGCGGAAGAATCCGTCGCGCTCCTCGACCTCCAGAGTGGTACTGCTGGTCGAGATGTGAGTCACGACCAGGCGATCGTACGCGAAGCCGGGATCGACGTCGCTCACCGTGCCGAGCGTTCGCAAAACGAGACCTGCCACCACCAACAGAATCACGGCGAGCGCGACTTGGGCCGCCACGAGAATGTCGTGCAGGCCGGGAAGGCGCCGCCCCCACAGTCGACTGGGGCCGCCGACCAGCAGATCAGCGTCGGCCTTGAGGGTGTCCAGCAGCTTCCGACGCGAAGCCCGAATCGCCGGTAACATTCCCGCTACAAGCCCGGTGAGCACAGCGATCGCCAGCGCGAACGCGGCGACGTGGAGATCGACTGTCGTTTCCCGGGCTACATTGGCTCCCCAGACGCTGGGCCGTGCGAAGTACGAGCCCAGGCGAGCACTGAGCGGTCCAGCCAGGGCCAGCGCGACCCCGCCCGCCACCCCGGCGAGTATCACGTTCTCGATCAGAACCTGCCGAAGCAGTCGGCCGGGAGACGCACCGAGCGCCGCCCGCATCGATATCTCGCGCTGCCGACCCAGGGCCACCGACAGCAGCAGGTTCGCCACGTTGGCGCAGACCAGAAGCAAGAGCACGCCCGCGCCCACCATCATCAGGCGGACCGTCGCCCCTTCGGCGAGGCGGATGCGTGGGTCGATCCAGGTCGCCGCGCCGAGCCGTACACCTCGCGGCCCTGCCTGCCTGGGGTACGCCTCATCGAGTCCCGCCGCCACCGTCTGCAGCGCCGCCAAGGCCGCACCCTCTCGAACACCCTCACGCAACCGTCCGTAGACCCGGACCAGCGGCACGTCACGATCCTCCGAGAACGCCGCCCAGCGCGTGTATCTGTCCTTGAAGGGAGCGAAGGGGATCCAGACATCCGGTCGGAAACTCGAGGCCGTGCCCAGAAACTCCGGCGCCGCAACGCCCACCACGGTGAACGGCCTGAAGTTGAGGTAGATCGTGCTCCCGATGACCGCCGGATCGGCGTTGAAGCTGCGCAGCCACCAGGCGTGGGAGATTACCGCCGCGGGGTCCGCCCCGGGACGATCGTCGTCCAACGAGAGACGGCGTCCGACGCTCATCTCGACATCCAACACCGAGAAGTAACCGCCCGAGACTGCCTCTAGCCAGGCGACCTCGGTCATCGTCTCCAGGCGCACGCTAGCGGCGTAGAACGGTTGTGCTGCGGCGACGCCATCGAACGCACCCTCTACAGCAGCGTAGTCAAGGAAGTCTAGGTAGGAGATGTCTTGGTTGGTGCCGTCGTCGTCGACCCCGAAAACCCGAACCAGTCGGTTCGCATCCACACCCGGGAACGGCTGGAAGAACCCGTTGATGTACGTGAACACGGCCACAGCGGCAGAGAGGCCGAGCGTCAAGATGATCACCGCGATTATCGTGTAGAACGGCCTGCGGCTGTGTCCGCGCAGCGACGTCCTCAGATCGTGCAGTAGTCCAGCGAAGCCCATCGCAATACTCTCAAAGATGTTTCAACAGGAACTCGAGTTGATCGCTCACGCTTCTCTCGAAGTAGGCGCCAATATAGATGTCGAAGTGGCCGATCGGATACCGTTTCGCTTCTGCTAGATCTCCCAACTTCTCCGCGGTTTCCTCCGCAGCGCTGACCGGGGCCAGTTCATCGTTCTCGCAAATCAGCAACAGGACCGGGCAGCGTACTTTCTTTGCCTTGGTGACCGGCCTGTACTTATCTCCCCGGATCGTGATACGAGCACAAACTTCGTTGACAAAACTCTCCGATGCGATCCTGGCATAACCGTCATACGCATCTTGGACCGGCATACAGGCAATACTGCCAGGTTTCCCCACGATCGGGATCTTGTGCGGCGAAAGACCCAGCCAGGACCTCACCAAGTCACGTTGACCGTGCATGATGAGACGAAGCCCGTTCCTTATGCCGACTTTGCGATAGCCTTGCAACGCTGCAGCACGACCATCCAGCCCCGGACATTGCGCGATTACACAGGCGACCTTCTGGTCTCTCGCAGCAGCCACGACAGCGTGGCCACCGCTTGCCGACGTGCCCCAGAGCGCAATCCTCGTCGGGTCGATCTCCTCCCGCCCTCGAGCGTAGGCGACCGCCGCCGCATAGTCCTGCAGCTGGTAGGGGATCCAGGCCAGCTGTCGAGGTTCACCGTCACTGGCACCGAAATGCCGATAGTCGAACGCCAAGGCCGCGAATCCGGCCGCTTGAAAACGCAGAGCATACGACTCGAGGAGCATAGCCTTCGTGCCCCCGAAGCCGTTGCCCATGACCACGCAAGGGACCGGAGCCGAAATGTCCTGGGGCAGATAGAGCCACGCGCTCAGTGACGTTCCCTTGACCTCGAAACTCACGTCGCTCTTCGAGGACGCCGGTACCACGTCCGTCCGCATGGGCGGCAGCGACGTTTCGAGGGGCTGTCCCGGCACCGAGATGCCGGGCAGAAGCGCGACGACGAGTAGGTAGAGCGCGAACACGCCGAATATGATTCCGATAACCTGGAGAATTCCGATCACGATTTCCATCTGTCGTGGTCCCCCTTCCGCCGCTCATCGTCGGTCGATCCAGCGCCAGACTTCGGAGGCAGCCAACACGAGCAGGATCCAGTCCATCGGTACTCGGTAGCGGCCCATGTAGGCAACGAAGTAGTAGATGAGGGGATATGCGGCGAGTGGAATCAGCAACGCCGCGCGTTGCGGGATCGTCAGGCCGGGCAGCGTTCGCCAGGCACCCAACGCCGCCAATAGGGTGAGCGCCGTGACGAGTAGGGCGTACATGGGAGCGTGCAGTGGACCGCACCACCAGTGGACTACGCGCGACGCCGTCAGCCGCAAGAATTCCCCCGGATGTGATCTGATCCACCCCATAGCTTCGCGCCCCGCCCCACGCATGTACGCGACCTCACCCACCTCTTGGATCAGCAGCGCTTCCGCCTCGTGCGTCCGCGGATGGCGATATTCCTCACGCATATCCATCACGTCCATCGCCGCGGCGGCGCCTTCGTGATTACCCATCCGCAGTTCCAGCCCCAGGTTGCTACGGATGAAGAACACCGCGTCGAACCTCGCGTAGTTACGCACGCCCCAGGGGAGGCAGGCGAGCACGACGCCCGCTGTCATAACGGTTCCGACAACCCACTTCCGGCGATCGCGCCTCCACCACAACTCGAACGCTGCACATCCCACAAAGACGGTGAGCAGAGCCGGCTGCAGGTGAAAGGCGACGCCCCACGCCAGGCCGAGCAGCAGCGAGCCGGCCACGGAGATGCGAGGTGCGGTCCAGCGCCGCAAACAGGCGAGCAGCAGCAGGCCCATGCCGATGGCGGTGAGCGCCTCGCCGTGTCCGGGCCAAAGTGCGATCATCGCGCCGGCGATGCCGGCCAAGAAACCTGCCTGTCGTCCCACGCCAAGTCTGCCCGCCAGCCAGGGGAGCATCGCGTACATGACGCAGTAGGTCGCGATCCTGAACAGCCAACCCGCATACCCGCCCACCAACCCCAACCCGAACAGGCGCCAAAAAAGCGCGAGGATGCCCGGCATGATCGGAGGCAGATGTGCGGTAGGCCCGGTGGGAATGATGTAGGGATCGGCGAACTCGCCGCGATCGGCCAGCGCGTACGCCGTGGCCTCCATCTCCCAGCGCGTGTGGGGAATCACGTAGCGATCCGGAATCCGGGTCAGAAGGAAGCCGCGGATCGCGAAGGCGGTGACGAAGATGATGATGAAGGATCGCCAGTGTGAGCGGGTCAGCCGATCCACGAAGCTGCGCAGGGGATTCTCATGAACGGGCTGCCCGAGGGTGTTCATTTGCCGCTCCACTAAGGAGAGGACCGATAGGGGACTGCCGCAAAATGTGATAAGCTCAATCAGCGGGCAACGAGCGAACAAAAGTAGGATGTGCACGGTGCACTGAAACTTACTTGTCTGCGAACACCGACCAGGTATTGAGAATCTGATGACCCGGCTGCGCTACCGTGGTCATGGTCTGTGAGGCTGTTTGGCTGCGGCGTGCTGGAGATCCGAACCCGTCATCTCACAGTGAACGTGCCCCCGTGGCGGAACTGGTAGACGCGCCTGTCAGCCGAATAGGCGACCGAAAGGTCGTGTGGGTGGAGATTCGCGCCGCGCGGCGGCGCTCATGTATGAATGCGCCCGCGAGCGGGCGCATTCAACGTGAGTCCCACCGGGGGCACGCCACAACTCCCGACAGATATCCTTGGCTGCTTGACTCGCCGCGAGCGACGCGCGTATTCTTGTTCTGGCTGACAGGCGTCACATTTCCGTCACGGAAAGAGCCCGGAGGGTTTTCCTCCGGGCTCGGCGTTTTTCCGCTAAGCTGGAAACGCGTCGGAACCGGCGCCTACGCCCCGGACCCGTGCACTCCCGAAAGGTAGGCTCTCGCGTGCGCCAGCCGCTCCCTTTCCGTATCTGCCTTCGCCGTCACTTCGATGAGGGTTCCGTAATACCTCGCGGCCACCTCGCCATCTCCAGCCAACTCGGCCGCCCGACCGGCGCCGTAGAGGCTGTTGAAGCGGTTGGGGCTGCGATCGAGGGCAGCCTCGTACTCGGCCAACGCTTCCCTAGCCTGTCCTAGCTCGAGCAACATGTCGCCGAGCAGCTCGCGCGCCGGCAGAACTTCACCCGGTGTTATGGGGTGCTTCTCGGTGGTCGACTCGAGCTCGGCGGCTGAACGCATCGTCGACAGCGCCTGATCGCGGGAGCCTTCCTCGAACTGCAACCAGGCGAGCGCCGACAGTCGCTGGATCTCGACCTGCGTGCCCCAATAGGCGTTGGCCGCCGTGACCTGGTCCTGCAGCGCAGCGAGCGTCTCGAGGTCGGCGCGAGCCTGCTCGAACCGACCGCTCCGTGCCGCGCCCAATGCTCGGGCGAAGTAGGTGATCGCCTCCATCGCCAGCGCCGTCTCCCACGGATAGGCGTTCGGCCAGCGCGCATCCAGATCCGCTGCCGCTTCCCACATCTGGCGCTCGAGGGCGAGGCGTGCGGGAACCGCTGCGAAGGTATAGGCGCTTGCAAAGTGCGCCTGGTAGGGCGGCTCGACGGCCGCCAGTTCGTTCAGCACATCCACCGCTCTCTGGTCCTCGGCTCCCTGTAGGAACGCGTAGGCCAGATAGTCGAGGGCGTGGAAGTAATGGAGCGAGGTCTCGGAACCCACTGGGCGTTTCAACGCTGCGTCGGCCGAGCGGCGGTTCCAATCGATCGACTCCTGCCAGAGCCCAAGACGCGTGAAGGTGTGCGTCGGCATGTGGAGCGCGTGGGGAATGTCGGGCGCAACCTTCCCGTAGCTCCGGGCTACGTCCACCGCCGAGGCACAGAGCTCAGGATTGTCGTAGGCGTGGATGATGTAATGGTGTGCGCCCGGGTGATCGGGAATCGCCGCGAGCACCTCTTCCGCCATCGCGCCCGCCACCCGCTGCTTGCTGTACGTCTTGTCGCCGGGGTCGACCGTGCTGAGCTGGACCAGAGAGTAGAAGGCCATCCCCTCGGGGTCGCCTGGATACTTCTCCTGGAACGCTCGCCAACCCTCTTCGAACGCGACCAGGTTCGGTTTCTCCGAATCGCCGCGGCCCGCCTCGTAGTAAGCAGCCAGGGCGTCGACATAAGCCAGTTCGTGATCGCTTCCTGCCGTGGCCCGGGCCTTCTCGACCAACGCTCGCCCGCTCTCGAACCGCGCGGCGCTGGGCGGGTCGGACCACAGCGGGTGCACGACCGTCATCGCCTGCCCCCAGTACCCCATGGCGCAGTCGGGGTCCGCCTCGGTTGCCAGGCCGAAGGCCGACTCCGCGTCCTCGTACGTCATACTGTGGAGTAACGCCAGCCCCCGACCCAGGTGGACGGCGGCCTCGTCGGTGCACGAGTGTATCAGCTGCACCGTTCCGAGCGGCGCACCAGACACGTCGGTCACTTCGAACGCCGCTATGGCGGCGGAGAGATCGATCTCTTCCGCCGGGCGTTCTCCTCCTCTGCAGGCGGCCAGGATTAACAGTGCCGCGGGGACCAATGACACATACCTCATGTTGTCTCTCCTCTGGACGGTTGCCGGGCAGCGGCGGAGCTTGCCGTCGCCCTCCAGGTACTATTGCGCCTTCCCTGGGGTGGACCGGACACCGCCCGGCCTCCTGCTCTCGACCGTGGCCGGGACCCACGAACCGCGGGAGTGCGAGTCTGAGTAGAACGGTGTAAAGTGGGGTTACGATGGCGAGAGATCGGATCTACAGACTAAGCTCCATCGGGCGACCGCTGGACCCGGCCTACCCCACAAACAGGGCCGTTCTGCTACTCATGCCAATCGCGGGGGTAGTCGCCGCGGCCGTCGCGGGCTTCCGCGGAGCTGGCCTCGCTGACGTGGCGGTCGCGGGATTCGTCGGTATTGCGGTCGCACTCGGCTCCTGGGCGCTGGCGCGGGAACTGGCGCCCGACGACCAACCCGCCGCTTTCGTCGCAATGGCGTTGGCCTACGCCACATTTCTCGTGGTCGGTGCGCCCAGCATCCTACTTCTGTTCACCTGCCTACTCCTCGTCCGCGTCGTGGACCGTACCACCGGGTTGGCGGCCCGCTTCGCCGATTCGCTAGTCGTTGCAGGACTCACCTTGGCGTCTTTGTACGCCACACGCAGCCCGCTACTGGGCGCGGTTGCGGCTCTGGCGTTCGCCCTGGACGCCACCCTGCGCGACCCACTGCGCCGCCAGTGGGTCTTCGCCGCCCTTTGCCTGGCCGGGGCAGGACTGTGGGCCGCCTGGTTCGGGACCGGCATCGACGACCTGGCGACGCCGACCGGAGTGTCTGCCTGGCTCGTGGCTGCCATCAGCCTGCTCTACGCGGTTTCCTACTTCCGCACGCGCCGCGTGGAGGCCGTGGGCGACGTCAGCGGCGTGACCCTGGCTACCTCGCGGGTGCGCGCCGGCATGTTCATCGCTTTGCTCGTGGCCGCTCAGGCACTGACGAGCGGACAGACCGGGACCGTCGATTCCTCCGCAGTTTGGGCCACGCTGGCGGGCGTCGGGATCGCCGGTTTGAGGATGAAACCGCGTCTTCGAGCCGGCCGTAGTTGAGCCTGAGGCCCCACCGCCTGTAACTGCACTGAATTCCAAGCCGAGGAGTGCATACGCTCATGGGCGAATGGCTGGATGACCTGGGGAACGATCTGCGACACGCCTTCAGAAGCCTCTCCAAATCCCGCGCCTTCACGATCATCGCCGTACTATCGCTCGCCGTAGGAATCGGCGTCAACACGGCGCTCTTCACTGTCGTCCATGCGACGTGGATCGAACCGGTCCCCGGGGTGGGCGGCGCCGATCGGATCGTCGAGGTGGTGACCACGCGACGCGGGGCCGAGTCGGTGCTGTGGTCGTATCCCGACCTTCAGGATGTGAGAGATGCGGGGACCCCCATCGAAGCTCTGGCCGGCTCGAAGGAGCGGGACGGGAGCCTCACCACGGAAGACGGCACCCAGGGCGTGCGGGTGATGTACGTGACGGCCAACTACTTCGAGGTGATGGGCGTCGTCCCGTCACGCGGCCGGCCGTTCCTTCCCTCTGAGGACCTGGTTCCGGGTGGACACCCGGTAGCGGTGGTGAGTCACGCGATGTGGCAGAACCGACTGGGTGGGCGCCAGGACATCGTCGGCCTGACCATCACGCTGAACCGATCTCCCTACACGGTGGTGGGAGTGGCTCCCGAAGAGTTTCGGGGACCCCGAACCTACTCGAGCACGGACCTCTGGGCGCCGATCACGCAGCACCTTCTCATGACGGGCGCCAATAGCCTAGCCGGGGATCGAAGCGCGCTCTGGCTTGAAGTATTCGGACGGCTGCGCGCCGGCGCCACGGTGGACGAGGCGGACGTGGCGCTGCAGACGGTCTTCTCCCGGCTGGCGAACGAGTATCCGGAGAGCAACGAGGAACGCAGTGCGCGGGCCGCCGCCTTCGGGCCGGCGCCGGCCCACGCCAGAACCGAGAACTTGATCTTTACAGGCCTGCTGCTCGGCCTGACGGGCCTGGTTCTCCTGATCATCTGCGGCAACGTGGCCGGGATGGTTCTGGCCCGCAGTGCGACGAGAGAGCGGGAGATAGCGGTTCGCATGGCACTGGGATCCGGACGCGGGCGTCTCGTTCGGCACTTGATGGGCGAAGCACTGCTGCTCGCACTCGTCGGTGGAAGCCTGGGCATGCTTCTGGCCTTTTGGGTGACCGGGACCGTATCACCCGCCTACTTCAGCGACATGCCCAACCTCAGCTTGGAGCCCAACCTCACGATTTTGGCTTTCTCGCTGCTACTCACGTTGGGCACGACACTCGTGTTCGGTCTGTTCCCCGCGCTTCGCTTCAGCAAGCCGGACATGATCTCGTCGTTGAAAGATGATACCGGGGGCGGCGGTCGGCGTGTCGGCCGCATCCACCGGGTCGCGACCTCGGCGCAGGCCGGCGTCGCCTTGAGCCTCGTAGTCACCTGCAGTCTGTTCGTGCGCGCCCTGGGCGTGATGGAGAGGAGAGACCTGGGATTCGAGCCGCAGAACTTGATGCTGACGAGGATCGACCTCTCACAGCAAGGCTACACCACCGCGGAAGCGGGTGAGGATGTTCTGAATCGGATGAAGGAGTCGGTCGGTACCGTACCGGGTGTGACGTCGGTGACCGTCGCGGACGGCATACCGCTCGATCTCGTGGGGAACTTCACCTCGGTGACGCGCGCAGATCGATCTTACGAGGCGGGCGGTAACGTGACCGTCGAGTTCACACTGGTTGACGATGGGTATTTCGAGACCATCGGGACTCCAATCCTGCGAGGGCGCGGAATCGAGCGCACGGACGAAGCCTCATCCGAGCCGGTCGTCGTCATCACCCAGTCGTTGGCCGAGCGGCTGTGGCCGGGTGAAGAAGCGGCGGGCCGGCAGCTGCGGTTCTCGAGTCGATTCCATACGATCTTCATTCCGCGCCAGGGGATCGACGTGGACTCGGCGCGGGCCTACACCGTCGTCGGGGTCGCCGGCAACGTCGCCTCCAGCCGGGCCACGGAGGACCGCCCGCAAGTGTACATCTCGCTGCGACAGAACTACCGGCCGCAAGTCATGATCGTTGCCAGAGCGTTGGCGAGCTCGGCCGCCCTGACCCGGTCGATCCAGTCCGCCGTCCTGGCGGTGGACCCGACGCTCCCCTTCCCGGTGATCGCGTCCTCGGAGTCACTGGTGGAGCGAAGCACGGAGGCTCAGCGCCGTACCGCCGAGATGGCGGCCGGGCTAGGCCTGCTGGCGCTGCTGCTCTCCGCCATCGGCGTCTACGGAGTCGTGGCCTTCGCCGTAGCCCGCCGTACCCGCGAGATCGGCCTGCGGATGGCCATCGGCGCCACCCGCGCCCAGGTCCTGGGGGCGGTGCTGCGGGATGCGGTGCGCTTGGCCGTTCCGGGCCTGGCGGTAGGCGCGCTACTGGCGGTGGGACTGGCGGCGGCGGCGGGGAATATCCTGCTCGGAGTCAGCCCGGTGGATCCGATCTCGTTGGGTTCCGCGGCCGGCCTGCTCCTTCTGGTCATCCTGCTGGCCAGCCTGGTTCCGGCGCGCCGGGCGTCGGGGATCGATCCGATGGTAGCGTTGCGAAGCGAGTGAGCAGCACCCCTCGCGATCAAGGCGGCAGGTTCATCCGCCGACGCAGAGCTTGGTACCGCGGGTCGTCGCCCGGCACCGGACCGAAGCCTGAAGCGTGCAGGTTGCCGGGCAGGCGGATAGCGTGAGCCTCGTACGCGAGCTCGAGCCATTCCAGGGTCCGCTCTTTATCTCCCGCCATTGCATACATCGAGGCTACTTCAACGGGTCCTGCTGCGTCCGGGCGTGCGGCCAGTGTCTCAGCGAATCTCAGCATTGCGGCCCGATACCCGCCCTCTGCATAGCCCCGGTCGAGCGCCTCCTCGAGCGCCTCGGCGAGTTCCTGGTCGCCGGAAAGGTCCCTTCGGATCTGTCTTCGGATCTGTACAAGCGCCTCGTCGTAGTTGCCGTTGAGGTGGTACGCTTCGGTGAGGAGGATATTGGCCAACACGTGGTCAGGCTCTATCCGTAATACTGCCTCGAGCTCCTCGATGGCCTCGGCATACCGGCGCTCACTACACAGGAGGTATCCGTTCATTGCCCTGAACAATGGGTTGAACGGATCCAACTCCAGCGCTCTCTCAATCTGTGCCCGCGCCTCCTCCCGTCGCTCGTTATGAAGCAGGATGTTCCCGTAGTACGCTCGTGCCTCCGCGTAGTTGGGATTGATCTCGATGGCTCTCCGAAACGCCGCCTCCCCACCCTCCCAATCCCATTCTAGCCAGAACCGGACCATGGCAACGGCGTACTGGACCTCAGCGAGAGTGCTGTCGAGCCTCAAGGCCTGTTGTGCGGCCGCGCTCGCCTGTGCCGTCGTTCCCCAGAAGCACCGGACCAGGGCAATGCCCGCTTGCGCAGGGGCGTACGTGGAATCCAGCAAAAGCGCCTGCTGAAAGTACTCGAGTGCCTGGTCCATGTCGGTCGGCGTAAACCGGTGCCAGTGAGACTGGCCTTTGAGGTAGGCCTCGTAAGCCTGCGGATTCACGGGCTGAGCGCTGGCGAGATGTGCTTCTGTCTGCGGGGTGAGCGCCAGTCGGATCTCGGAGGCAATCGCACCGGTCAGCTCCCGGTACAAGGTCACCACGTTGCGGAACTCGCCGCCCCGGACGATCGGGTCCCCCACAATCTCCTCCGTGCGGCCGTCCACCACTTGCACCTGGATCTCCACGCTGTCCGCTGCTCGCAACACGGACGCCTCGATCAGGGCGTCGACTTTCAGCTCACTCGCGATCTCCCGGATCGGCTTCTGCATGTCCTCGTATTGCATCACCGACCTGCGCGCGATCACCTCCACCCCGGCCTGCTGCAGCTCCAAGATCAGCGCGTTGTGCACCCCCTGAACGAAGTACGCCTGCTCGGGGTCGTTCATGAGATTGGTGGGCGGCAACACCGCCAACCGCTCGTATGCAGGCCGGCCTCCGAGCGTCAACAGCCCCCACGCCGCCGCCGCGACTACCACACCTATTGTCGCAACGACTACCGCGCGCCGGCGCCAACGCGGCCCGCCCACGCGCGCCACCACCGTCTCCGCCGTCAACGCCCCGGCGAACTCACTCGCCGCCTGAAACCGCTCGTCGGGACTCTTGGCCAACGCCCGCTCCACCGCCCGCTCCAGAAATAGCGGAACCTGCGGATCGCTCGTCCGCAGACTCGGCACCGCTTCCACCGCGTGCTTGGCCAACAACGCCTGCGGTGTATCGCCCTCGAAGGGCGCACGACCCGACACCATCTCGTAGACCACACAGCCCAACGCGTACACGTCGCTCCGCGCATCCACATCCGCCTGCCCCATCGCCTGCTCCGGACTCATGTACGCCGGCGTCCCCACGGCCAAACCCGTCCCCGTCAGCCGCTCGCCACCCGCCACCCGCAACGCCCGCGCGATCCCGAAATCGGCCACCACCGCCCGACCACCCGTGAGCATCACGTTCTCAGGCTTCACATCGCGATGCACGATTCCGCGCTCATGCGCGTAGCTCAGTGCTGCCGCTATCTCGTCGGCCAGACGAATCACCTCATCCACCCCGAGCCTACCCTCGCGATCCAGCCGCTCGCGCAACGACTCGCCCTCTACGTACGGCATCACGTAGTAGAGGACCCCAGCGGCTTCACCCGAATCGTACAAAGGCAAGATGTGCGGATGACTGAGCTGCGCCGCGATCTCGATCTCGCGGACGAAGCGGTCGGCTCCCAGCGTCGCGGCGAGCTCCGGGCGAAGGACCTTCAACGCGACCTTGCGCCGGTGCTTCAGGTCCTCCGCCAGGTAGACGGTGGCCATCCCACCGCTCCCGATCTCACGCTCGATCGTGTAGCGGTCGGCGAGCGCCGTCTTCAGGTGGTCTAGCTGGTCGGTCATGGCGTGAGCTCGGCTGGGCACGCCTACGTCAGAACGCCAGGTTGAATCGCGTCCACAGCTCATCCCCGAGCTGCCAGTAGCGTTCCACCGTGCGTGTGGCCAGGTCGTGGCAGTATTCGGTGAGGAACGCCCCGGCCCGCTCGGGGTCCTGCCGGTAGAGCTCGAGGGCCTCCTCCTCCAGCGACGCCTGGCGGGCGAACGTTTCGTGCTCGATGGGCTCCCAGACCTCTCGCAGCGCGCCCTTCATGTCCTGGTAGCGGAAGTGCGCCAGCTTGCTGGCGCGACGGAACGCCCACCAGGCGCAGTCGCGCCGGAAAGCGCGGCGGCCGTCCACCATATACGACTCCGGCATCTGTGTGATCCCGATGTAGAACGGGAGATGCGGGGTCGTGGCCGGGTTGTCGTAGCCGAGCCAGACGACGCCGCCGATGGGATCGGGGAGCCAGCTCCGCGATTGGGTGACCTGAACGTAGGTGGCAAAAGGCGAGGCGATGGTCCGCTCCCGCTCCACACCCAATAGCTCTCTCATGTCGGCGCTCATGAACGGGTTCGCCACCGGGCTCTTCACCGCCGCTCCCTCCCGATTGACTACTGTGAGTCGCCGGGTCATGTCGTAGGGTGTGTCCTCGTAAGTGTCCCGGAAGATCGCCAGCACCTCCTGGACCGAGACGGTCTCATCCGGCTTCACCGACAGTGGGAAGTTCTCAGCATTCGGGTCCAGGCCCAACGACGGAGCGAGCAAGCTCAGGGCGCGCCACTCGCGCCGCCGCGAATAGAGGCTGCTGCGACTGGCATAGGCGTAGGCGAACCGGAAGGGTTCACCGCTGTCCACGTCCCACCAGCCCATCTCTTCGGCCAGCGAGAAGACGTTCTCCGAGGCCAGGTAGTGGTCGGGGTCGCTCAGGTCGAGCTCGAGGATGCGGTGCGAGTTCGCGCTCACCGCCACCTCGTCGTCGGGGATGCGCACCGCCGCCCACACCGCACCCACCTTCCCTCGGCCGGGTCCCAGGATCTCGAAGAACCACACCTCCTGGGGGTCGGCGAAGGTGAAGCACTCGCCCCAATCGTTGTAGCCGTACTCCTTCGTCAGTTCGTCCGCGATCCGGATGGCCTCACGGGCCGTCCGAGCCCTCTGCAGAAGTATCCGGTAGAGCTCGGGAGCATCGATGACTCCCTCATTGCTCTTCAACTCGCGCTTGCCACCCGTTGTCGTCTCGCCGATGGCGAGCTGATGCTCGTTCATGATCGGGTAGGCCGCGTTCATGAACTTCCACGTCTCGGCGACCTGGGGGATCTCGCCGAAAGGGATCAAGTCGGTGTCGTCAGGCCCCCTGGTCCGTTTCGCGTCCATCCAGACCGTGTCCATGGCACCCGGCTCGTAGCTCCGTCGCGGCTCCATGCTGATCCAGGTGCGGTCTGTCCCCGAATCGCAGGAGTGGCTCGTCATAGTCGAGCCGTCCTCCGACGCGAGGCGGCCCACCAGAATGCTGGTGCAGCTCTCGCACTGGGGGCACTGCGACGACTGGGCGTGGCCACCGGTTCGGATCGACAGGCCGGCCAGCGGCAAGAGCAGGAGGAACGAGAACAGGACGGGCAGGTAGCGGCGTGTGCGCGGGAAGCCATACATGGCGGCTGTCTCCCTTCGGTCGAAAAAGGGGCCAGTGCATTCTGCGGCCGCCCAGCGGGGTCGTCAAGCGAGCCAGCGGCAGGGATCGAGAGAAGCATTCGTTGCGATTTGTCGGGCATCATGATACCTTGACATTCGACAATCCCTGGCCAAGGAGGAGCGCTGTGAGTCGTGGAAAGTCCGATGTCCTGCAAGGCACCCTGGACCTGCTGATCCTTAGGACCCTGGCCCTGGAATCGCTCCACGGCTGGGGGATATCGAAGCGAATCCGCCAGCTTTCTGGGGACGTCCTGGAGGTGAACCAGGGCTCGCTCTATCCGGCGCTGTACCGGCTGAGGGACCGGGGGCTGATACGCTCGCGCTGGGAGGTCTCCGAGGACGACAGGCGCGTGAAGGTCTATGAGCTGACGCAAGCGGGCCGCGAGGCGCTGGTTGTGGAGCGCGATCGATGGCTGGTGTTCGCCGGGGCGATGGAGCGAGTCCTCGGCACCGCCTGAGGCAGTTCGGATTGTAGAGGCGTACGATGAGTCACTGGTTTAAGCGATTGTACTGGCGTTTGGAGGTCCTGTTCCGGAAGGAGCGGGCCGAGGCCGAGCTGGAAGAAGAGATCCGCTACCATCTGGAGCGGGAGATCGAGGCGAACCTGCGGGCGGGGATGAGCCCCGAGGAGGCGCGCCGAGTGGCGATGGCGGACTTCGGGGGCGTGGAGCGGACGAAGGAGCAGGTCCGTGACGTGCGGGGCGCCCGGATCCTGGACGATCTGCTTCAAGACCTTCGCTACACGATCCGCGGCTTGATCAAACGACCGGGATTCACGAGCGTGATCGTCATTACGCTCGCTCTCGGTATCGGGGCCAACGCAGCCATCTTCAGCGTCCTGCGCAACGTGGTCCTGAGACCGTTCCCCTACGCAGAGCCGGACCGATTGGTGACGGTCTGGACGCCGCAAATCGGGTACAGCTTCAACCCGATGTCCGCCGCAGACTGGCTCGACTTCCGGGAAGCGAGCGAATCCTTCGAGGCGTGGGGCGTCTACCAGATGGGAGCGATGAACCTGTCCGGTGACGCGATGCCGGAGAGGGTGATGGGTGTCAGAGTCACGGCGGGCGTGCTGCAGACTCTGGGGACCGTGGCGGCGCGGGGTCGCCTGTTCACGGAAGAGGAGACGGAAGATCCCGTGGCTCGAGCGGTGATCGTGAGCGACGGACTGTGGAGAAGTCGTTTCGGCGCCGACCCGGACTTGATCGGTCGGGAAATCCTGATCAACCGCGAGAGCTGGACTGTGATCGGCATCCTGTCGAGCGACTTCCGCTTCCCGGGCTGGCAAAGCCTGGCGGAACCCGGCCTGCTCATCCCGCTCGCTCTGGGCGTGACGGCCACGGACCGAGGGTCGTACTACCTCAGAGTGATCGGTCGGCTGCGCGAAGGCATCTCGGTGCAGCGCGCCGACGAGGAGCTGAACACCATCGCGGCCCGCCTTGCTGGGGCCTATCCGGAAACGAACGATCGGCGGATCGCGCGAGTCATCCCGCTCAGGGACATCGTTCTCGGCGACTCGGCGACGCGCCTATGGATCCTGCTGGGGGTGACGGGGATCGTGCTGCTGATCGCCTGCACGAACGTTGCCGGGCTTCTCATGGCCCGCAACGCGGGGCGTAAGGTCGAGATGGCCGTGCGAGCATCGATGGGTGCCGGGAGGCGCCGGCTGCTGCGGCAAATGCTGACCGAGAGCCTGGTGGTCGCGCTGGTCGGAGGCACGGCGGGCCTCTTGCTGGCCTGGTGGGGGATCGGGATGCTGGGTGGTGTCATGCCGGGCACCCTACCCCGTGTCGACCAGCTCCGGATCGATACCATCGTGGTTCTCTTCGCCTGCGGCCTGGCCCTCTTCACCGGCGTTCTTTTCGGGATCTTCCCGGCGCTCACGACCTCGGCGGTTGATCTGACCAGCGCCTTCCGTGAAGGTGCCCGCACGCTGACGGCAGGGAGGTCTCGAACGCGTTTCCTGGGCGCGATGATCGTCGCTCAGTTCGCGCTCACCTTCGTGCTGGCCGACGCAGCCGCACTGATGCTGCGAAGTCTGTGGCAGGCCACCGGCTCGCGCGAGCTCCACGAGCCGGGACAGGTGCTCGTCGCGGGCTACCTGACCGCGCGCGAACGCGGCGAGGAGAGCATCGTAACCGATCCGTTTCTGGAGCCGCTGCGCGAGCGGCTTCAGGCTCTACCCGGCGTACAGAGCGTCGGGGTCTCCACACGCCTTCCGCTAGTCGGTGGATGGTCCTCCGGAATTCTCGCGGAGGGACAGGACTACGACCCCGAGATCGATCGCGGCTACGTCAACATGGTCTGCGCATCGCCCGGCTACTTCGATGCTATGGGGATCGGCCTGCTTCGGGGACGCGACCTGCGGCCGGAGGACTCGGAGGAGGGGCATCTGGGCGTCGTGGTGAATCGCCGCTTCGCCGAGCAGTCGTGGCCGGGTCAGAATCCCGTGGGGAAGAGGATACGCGCGAACGCGGCAACACCCTGGTTCGAAGCCGTAATCGTCGGGGTCGTGGAGGACGTCCGGCAGAACGGTCTCGAGTCCCGAATCGAGCCCGGGGTCTACCTCCCGTTCTTCCCGCCGTTCACGCCGAACCGCTGGATTGCCATACGTACCGCTGGCGAGCCGATGGCCCTGGTTCCCGAGCTGCGGCGGCAACTGGTGGAACTCGATCCCCATCTACCGCTGACACAAATCTTCACCGCGGAGGAACTCTACGGTTTCATGGCGACCCAGCGTCGTCTGACGACGCAGCTAATCGGTCTCTTCGCGCTCGTCGCGCTATCCTTAGTCGCCGCCGGTACCTACGGTGTGATGGCTTTCCTGGTGCGGCAACGCACTCACGAGATGGGGGTGCGCGTGGCCCTCGGTGCCAGCCGCGCCGGGGTCGTAAGGCTGGTTCTGGGGCGGACCCTGCGCCTGGCGCTGGTGGGGATCGTCCTCGGGCTGCTCGGAGCCGTCGTCGCCTCCGATGTTGTCGGGAGCCTTCTCTACGGTGTCGGCCCCCTCGACCCGATCTTCCTGATCGGGGCTGTGGCCTTCCTGATCCTGGTGGCGATGAGTGCCGCCGCCGTCCCGGCGCTGCGCGCCGTCCGCATCGATCCGGTAGAGGTGATGCGGGCCGAGTGATACGACCCTCAATCCGGGAACCGCGATGCCATCAGGTGCTGCGAATCGCCGCCAGAACCCGGTCGGCGGTCATCGGTAGCCGGTAAACCCGAGCGCCGGTAGCGTCGAAGATCGCGTTCGCGACCACGGCCCCCACGTTGATGATCGCGGGCTCGCCCCCGCCCTTCGGCGGCAGGGCATCGTCGGAGACGAAGGCCGTCTCGATCTTGGGCATCCAGGAAAAGCGGGCCAGCTTGTAGGTGCCGAAGTTGGAATCCAGGATCTTCCCGCCCTCGAAGCGAATCTCCTCGCCGAACACGTATCCCAGCCCCATGGCGATGCACCCTTCCATCTGCATGCGGGCGCCATCCGGGTTCACCACGAGCCCCATGTCCTGCACACAGACGACGCGATCCACCTGCACGTGACCCGTCGCGGAGTCCACCGTGACGTCTGCGACCAGCGCCACGTAGGTCTCCGCATCGATCCCGCAGGCCAGGCCGCGGCCGCGGCCGCTCTTCTGGGGAGCGACGGCCGCTTCCCAGCCGTAGACTTCGGAGACCCTATTCAACACGGCCAGCATCCGCTCGTCCGTCGTGTTGCGCAGCCTGAATTCCAGCGGGTCGATGCCCGCCGCCGCCGCCATCATGTCGACCTGCTGCTCGGCGGCGAAGCGGTTGCTGTTCGCCGCGGGCGCGCGCCACGCTCCCACCGCGAAAGGATGTAACCCCTCCGGCGCCCTTCCCCACTCGCCGTACACCCTGACGCTGCGGTTCGGGATGTCGTAGAAGACGTCGGAGCCGCGGGAGCCGGCCCCGTACACCTGGTAGTCCCACAACTTGATCTTCCCGTCAGCATCGATGCCGGAGGCCACCTTCAGAACGGCCGCCGGTCGGAAGGTGTCATAGAAGAACTCCTCGGCCCGGGTCCAGGCGACCTGCACGGGGGCACCGACGATTTTCGCCAAACGCGCCGCTTCCACCGCCTGCCGGCCCGGCACCTTACCGCCGAAGCCGCCGCCCACGTAGGGGGTGATCACGCGGACGTCCCCGGCATCGAACCCGATCTCCCGAGCGATGCTCCGCTGCTGGCTGAACGGTGCCTGCGTCGAAGACCAAACGGTCGCCTTGCCATCCTTGATCTCGGCTACCGCCGTGTGCGGCTCGATGGGAGCGTGGGCGACGTAGCTGTTGTAGTACGTGGCCTCGAACGTCTGCGCGCACTGAGCCCGGCCGGCTTCCGGGTCGCCCTCAGCTTCGCTCGTGTTGGGAGCGGGAGCGGCCGCCACCAAGTGGTCGAAGATGCTCTCGGTGTCGACGGAAGGCGTCGGCTCGTCGTACTCGGCCTCCACCATTCTCAAGACTTGCTCCGCCGTCTCCGGGTCGGACGCCAGTGCGGCAACGAGCCCGTCCTGGTTCACAACGGTGACACCCGGTATCGCCTCCGCCGCCGCGGTGTCGATGCGCGTTGGCGTCGCGCCGTGCGCCGGCGGACGCAGGATCCGGGCATAGAGCATCCCAGGAAGCCGGATGTCCCCGGCGAACTTCGCCGCGCCGGTCACCTTCTCGTAGCCATCCAGCCACTCTGGGGACGTGCCCATAATGGTGAACTCTTCGACGGACCGGAGGACCGCTTCCTCGTCCACCGTGTGGGTGATCTCCTGGCCTCTAGCCAGCTCACCATAGGATATCCGGCGGTTCCGGTCCGCCTTCACGTAAACCATGCCGTCCTCTACCGCTAATGCATCCCTCGAGACGCCAAGACGCGCGGCGGCCAGGTCGGTAAGGACCAGGCGAGCCCGGGCGGCAGCTGCGCGGACCGCCGGCCCGAACATGCGGGTCGTCAGCGACCCGAACGTTCCCATGTCCCACGGACACCTATCTGTGTCACCCATGACGATGTAGATGGCCTCGAGGGACACGCCCAGATCCTCGGCCGCCATCTGGGTCAGCGACGTCATCACCCCCTGCCCCATCTCGATCTTGCCCGAGAAGAGCGTCACCTTCCCATCTTCGGCGATGTGCAGGTAGGCGTTGATGTCCTCGGGATAGCCGCGTTGGAAATCGAGGGGATCCCGAGAGTTGAAGAGCGTGAGAGGCCCGAGGTTCACGACGACGACGATTCCGCCGCCTAGCAGCTTCACAAATTCGCGCCGATCCATCTGGCTCTTGTCACTCATGGCCACCTCCCAGCTCGGCGGAGGCCGTCTCGATCGCCTCGACTATCCTCGTATAGGCGGAACACCGGCACAGGTTGTTCTCCATACCCTGGACTATCTGATCGCGCCCCGGACTCGGGTCCTTCAGAAGCAGGGCGTAGGCGTTCATGATCATGCCCGGCGTGCAATAGCCGCACTGGAAGCCGCCCAGCTGACGAAACGCCTCCTGCAACGGATGAAGCTCCCCGTTCCGGGCCAGCCCCTCGATCGTGGTTACCTCCCTGCCCTCAACGTCGGCAAGGCTCGTCAGACACGATCGAACCGCCTCGCCATCGACGATCACGGTGCAGGACCCGCAAAGGCCTGCACCGCAGCCATACTTGGCCCCGGTCAACTCCAGATCCGTGCGTAGTACCCAAAGCAGCGTCCGGTCGGCCCCGGCATCCAGCGTCACCGGCCTGCCGTTGAGTGTGAAGCGGATGGTCTCGCTCATCGTCCCCCCTGCTGGTCACGAAGTGACTCTCGAGATCGAAGTGCAGCAAGATGCAGAGTGCGTCTGTCTGGAGCAACGAGCGTTATTCTGGCGCGCCATGCCGATACTCGTTTTTCTGTATCAAGTGGTTACATTGCTAGCGTCCTCGTGTTCGACGGATCGTCAGTCGAGTGCACACGCAACGGAGGAGAGTGATTGGCCAGAAGGACCAACTACGGATTCGAGAAGAGGCAGAGGGAGATCAAGAAGCAGAAGAAAAGAGAGAGAAAGGCCGAGAAAAAACGGCTCAGGAAGGAACTTGCTGAGAGGGGCGCCCCAGACCAGGGTGCCGCCGAAGACGAAGAGGAGTAACACTAGCGAGGCGCCGCGGCGCGCTCCGACCCTAGCGTTGACTCCGCTCGAGCCCCTGGCGATCCCAACCCGCCAGGTCCGCACCCGCTTCATACGTGCTCTGCAGAAACTCCAGCAACATTCGGTCGGGCGTGTCAGCCGCGCGAACCTCTTCGTACGGAAGCACGAATTCGCCGATGTCGGAGTTATAGGATGCTCCGGCCGGACTTACCGGCGCTTCCTTGAAGCCCTGCGGCTCGGGGTAGAAATAGGCGTAGAAGACCGGATACGGTATGGGACCGCCCCCAGGCCAGAAGCCGGCGCTACTCACCTCGTGGGAATAGGCCTCCCGCGCCACCCCATCGGGCAGGTTCGGTATGCCGCCCGGGTGCTCGGGCGCCGTGCGCCCCGAGAAGCGCGTCACGGCGAGGTCGAAGCTGCCCCAGAAGAAGTGGACGGGGCTGCATTTGCCGAGATAGCGGGCCCTGAACTCCTTGAAGACGCGATCCGTCGAGACCAGCGCCCGCCAGAATCGGTTGACGTACTCGGGGTCGTACGAGGAGTGTTCTTCGTCCTCTTCGAACGGTATAGGATCCTGAATCTCGTTCGGCAGCGTCCGGATCTTCGCCTCTATACCCAGCTCGCTCAGCTTCGCGAACAGCTCCCTATAGAAATCCGCCACCGTGCGCGGCTCGAGCTTCACAACACGGCCGGCCCCGTCGCTGCTGCGGATCGCCAGCACGTGCTCGATGAAATCGAAATCGATCTCAAACGTCCGCATCCCGTACGGTATCGGTGACGTGCTGAGGCCGCGCGCGGTGACGTACTGGGTGACGTGCCACGAGTGATTGACCCACGGCGCCTGCACTAGTCGGATCTTCCCGACGATCTGGGTCCACATGTGCAACGTCGAGTACGTGTCCTGCCACTCCTCCAGCGCCAAACTCGGCCAAGGGTCGGAGCCGGATGTTCTAATTGGCCGTGACTCGTTCAAGTGGGCCTCCTTACGGACGTTCCGCTCACTCGCCAACCCAACGCACAACCCCGGCGAGGTGGTTCCCTCACGACGCCGGCGCCGCGAAGCTGCCCCAGAAGTGGGGGCCGCGGGCCAGGCGGCAATTGTCCATGCTATGTACTTGACAACTAATGGACACTTGCTATGGTTCCCCAGGCAATGCCAGCTCTGTGCCCCATCTCGAAGGTTCTTGTGGTAGGCGAGGGAATAAGAGCAACCTGAAGAAGAGGGAAAGCAAGATGGAGACTAAAGCGAAGACCAATATCGGCTCGGGCATCATGAAGACCGGCTCGCGTCCCATCAAAGTGTACGTCGACCAGGAAGGCGAGTACTGGCTTTGTGACGCCGAGGTCGATCCGAGGAGTGGCGACTTCCGGTCGCAAGGCTGTGTCGCTCACAGCGACATCCATATGGCGGAGGGCGGCTGAGCCGGACCGAAACTTATCCGGGTGGGGGAACTTCCCCACCCGGACCTGCCTTGCCTCACATCCCTTCGCCCGAATCGCGCTTTCAGCTGCTCTCTGACACGGCAACTATCGTAGTGTCTGGGCGCGCCCGCTCCGGTTCCTGACAACGGCAGAGGTCCTGGAGTAGCCGCCTGATCGTTATCTCCTGCCATACAGGACCTCCGTTGGTCGCACCGTCATATGCGCCGCCAGCGGCGCCGATCACAGCACCGCCGGCTGCGCCGGCAGCTATCAGCTCGCCGGCATCCTCGGATGAGCCCAGGATAGACCCCATCACGGCGTTGCTAGCCCCAAGCACAGCGCCAGCCGCGGCGCCCAGCAGCGCCCCCCTGGCCGCACCCTTCATAGCAGCCTCTGCGCTGCCTCTCCGACCGCGGTATACCTCGAGCCTCGCAATCTCCTCCGCGGGAAGTGCGACCTCGCGCTGATCCCTCAGCGAATAGATCACGACGCTGTCGAAACTCGCGAAGATGAGCCTGCCCTCGTGCGCTGCCAACGCTGCACTGCCACACGGCTGCTTGTCCGTGCAGTCCCAATGGGTGATGCGGAGTTTCAGGCCAGTCGGAGCCGGTGGACCGCTGGGCTGGACCCCGCACGCCGCCGTCGCTATCGCCGCGGCCGTCGCAAGAAGAATTCTATTTAGCATCTTTGTTCACTCCCTCGAGTCACGACTGCTTCATCCTTCCGCCGGCATCCTGGCGCGACTCTGTCAGGTGGCAGTCAAGCCCTTGCCCCCTTGCCAGCCTGCTGAGGGGGACACCCGAGCCCAGTGGCCTAATACTGCGTCACGCTCTTACAATAGATTGGGAATGGGCCGGCTCTCGGCCGCAGGACGAGGCTTCAGGCTTGCGCCCAGAACGGCCCCGGCCTTTGAGGAGGCGGTGGCGTGAACACGGAACGGCTCGACCTGGATGCGAACATGGAGCGGCTCGTCGCCGCCCTGAACGGGTGCCCCGGCATACACACCTTCTCGAGTTGCGGAGGGCACCCCGATCCAGAGCCGGGGCACGCCCCGCAGGGGGAATTCAACGTGCGCTTCACAGTGGAGCCCTCAGCCGGGGGGTGGCTTTCACTGGAGCTCATCCTTCAAGCCTGTGCGGAGGAGGCGAAGCTCGTCGCCTGGTGGGCCGCTGAAGACTACCTTCCGGGAGCGGTCGCCTTTCAGCTAGAAGGTCGGGGCGAAGCGACTCCAGATCGGATAGCGGAGGAGATCGAGAGGGCTCCCTCCTAGCCGCTCTACCTCACAGTGTCACGCGTTTGCGGATGTACTCTGACACTACGTCTCTGGCGTAATCCAGAACTTGTTCGGGCGTGTCCTCGGGTTCGCACATCTCTGGCGTCTCCACCACGTCGGTCACCATCTCGTCCCACCAAGGAGCCGTCAAGATGCTCTGACTCCCTCCGGGGTCGAGACCGGCCGCAGTCATGTCGGCCAGCGAAGGCGCGTCGAATCGGATGACCACCTGGTCCACTGTGTCTCCAGCGTCGAGGTGAACCCGCCCCCTCAGGAAGTCCATGATTTCTCTCAGTTGATCGGGGTCCATCGCTGACCTCCCTCTCGCACCGACATAACGCGATCGTCGACTTTGGTGTGTTACCGCTCAGCGTCGGCGCGAATCATCCGAAGACCGAATACCGTCGCGATCTGGCTACCCTCCTTGGCCTGAAAGCGCACGGTCACTTTTTCCCTACCCTGGGTCAACTCCGCTGGAACCGGATACTCCACCTCGAAGAAGCGAGGCGGTTCGGTTAGCCGCAGTTCCTGGTCGGCCAGCCATTGACCGTCCACCCGAATCTCGAACTCCGCGGGCGTACCCCGGCGGTCATCGCTGTAGTACGTGATGATCAGGGCCGCCGGGTGAGCCGGGTCCACGGGCACGTCAAAGGAGAACCAGCTCCCACCCCTCCGTCCCGGCCGACCCATGATACGCTGCGGCCTGGCGTCTTCCCCACCCCGATAGTTGAACTCGCGCTCGAAGACGATCTCGCCGGGCTCCAGGTAGGCCACCGTAGCCGCCTCGAGTCGCCGTCGCCGTTCCGCCTCGGCGGCGTAGGCGGCCCGCTGCTCCTCCCATTCTGCCGGCGTGAACAGGTCCCAGTAGGTGGAGTACGTCCGCCGGTGCAGGCGATAGAAAGGCACGAAGGTGACGTCGTGCACCCGGCCCACGGCATCGGGCTCGCGGCCCACACCATCGCTGCGGAAACCGCCCCGTGCGCCGCCAACCGGCTTCAACCAGGATGACAGCGGCTGTTCGGCGGCGACTAACACGGGCACCTTCGGCGGCGCCCTCCTCTCTCTGCTCTCCCTTCCTCGCTCCGCTTCCGGCCCCAGGTCCCCCGCCAGCACCAGCGGCCCCCACAAGATGGAAACACGACGCGGGTTGTCAGCGAGAGGCTCCAGGCGAAGCGACTTGGGTATGGTGACCTCCACTGTGTCGCCGCTCCTCCAGGTGCGCTTTACCTCTACGAATGAGCTGGCGACGTACGGCCAGTCGTAGTATCGGCGGCCCTGCTCTGCCTCGCCCGCTTCCTCTTCTTGGACGACGTAATCGCTCACAACCTGACCGTTGAGTGTCAGCGAGAAGTCCGGGCCGGCCCAGTAGGGACGGCGCAGCGCCAGAATGAATTCCTTGGGATGTCGGAGTGTCAACGCGAGCCTTGCCCTGTCGCCTTCGGGGAAGTCTGTCTCTACCGCGAGGCGGAGACCGGCGGCGGACCATTCGGCCGTGGAGGGTGCGTAGAGGTTCACCCAGAGTCGATCGTCGTGCTCGTAGTAGATACCGTCCCCGTGCAGGGCATGACTCTCCATCCCCGAGCCCACACAGCAGGTGAAGCTGTGCATCATGTTCTGATATTCGTGCTGCACACCCCGCCCCACCGGCACCATATAGCACGTCCTCCCATCCTCCGGGTCGATCGACGCCATGATGTGATTGAAGAGGGCTCGCTCCTGGAAGTCGGCGTAGTGTGGGTCGGGTCGCAGCGCGAACAGACGTCGGGTCAGCTTGAGCATGTTGTAGACGTTGCACGTCTCCGCCGTGCGCCCGTCGATCCGGTCGCTCAATCGATCCGGCGGTCCAAAGTACTCGTCCTTGCCGTGGCCGCCGGTGGCGAAGCTGTGGCGCTGAACCACCCGGTCCCAGAAGAAGCCGGCCGCCATCAGGTCGCCCGCGTCCCCGGTGCAGGCGAAACGATCTGCCGATCCGATCAGCTTGGGAACCTGCGTGTTGCCGTGCTTGCCGGCCAGGTTGTCCTGGTGACGCTGCAGCGGTTGGATGAAGGCCGTGTGCTCGAACTTGTAGGAAAGGTCCAGCCAGCGATCGTCACCGGTGTCGACGTAGAGATCGACCAATACCTCGTTCATGCCGCCGAACTCGGTGTTCAGCATCTGTTGAACCTGAAGGTCATCGAGCCCGGAGACGATCTCTTCAGCCCACTCGGCGAACTTGATCTCGAGCTCCAGCGCGGTGCGGTTACCGGTGTACCGGTAGGCGTCCCGCAGACCTGCGTACGTCTTGTGCAGCGTATACCACGGCGACCACTCGCCGTTGAGGTCGAAGGCTCTCGACCGGATTACGCCCCTGGCGAGAGCGCCGAAGGCTCCTCGCCCTCCCTCGAGCGCGCTCAGGTAGCCGTCGCCGTGCCTGTCCTGCACCTCCTTCAGCTCCCGGACGATGTAGTCGGCGCGTTCCTTGAAGCGGACGTCTCCGGTTGCCGCCCACATCAGGCTCAGGGCGGACAAGTAGTGACCCGCAATGTGGCCTGTGAGATTCCTGCCTCCCCCGTCCCAACCGCCGTACGGCTCAGCCTTCGGCCTCAGCCCGGCGCGCTCACGGTAGTATGCCAACATCCGATCGGGCTCGAGTCGGAGCAGATACTCGGCGTTCAAGTCCTGGGCACGCTTGAGAGGCCCACCGAGCAACCGGACGCCGCTCAAAGGTAGGGGTCGGGCCCGGAGCAGCTGTCCCTCGAGGGCACTCGACCCTCGATCGGGCAGCTGCGGAATCTGAGGGAGGCGAGCCAACAGCGGCGTCGCCCCAACTCCCAGACCCATCTTGATGATGGTGCGGCGGCGGAGTGTCATAGAAACCCTCTTGTCAGGGGTGCGGCAACGAGGTTGTCGGTTATCGTCTGATGGCCTGGACTAACCCGCTGTTGTACCTCGTCCCATACCGATACACCGCCTCGCGATCGTCGAGGAAGCGGATCTCCAGGATCTCGCTCGCGAATATTGTCCATAGCTGATTCAGGTCGCCGAGCTCGTTGTTGTCGAGGAACACCACGGGCACCAGCGGCGTCGGATCCGCGACATACCTCGAGGGGCGCGCCGTCTGCCAGTTTGGCCGCAATCGCTCCACAGCCTCTTAAGCACAACTCACGTTCGCTTCGGCAATCTCTCAGGCGCAGAGACAAGCGGTGACCGAGCGCCACCGCCAGTTTACATCTGCACAAGCTCCACCCGACGGTTCAGTTGCCGGCCTTCCTCTGTCCGATTGGTACTGACGGGGCAAAGAGGCCCAACGCCCTTCGCAGTCAGCCGGTCAGCAGAGACGCCATATCTCTCGACCAGGGCGTCGACGACAGCCTGGGCCCGGTTAGCCGATAGCTCCATGTTGTAATCGACGGACCCTGTCATGTCGGTGTGTCCTACCAGGTACAGATTGAGCGAAGGGTTTGCAAGGAGCAACTCGGCGATGGCCTGAAGCGTCGGCTCGGACTCGGCCTCGATCACGTAGCTGTCATGGTCGAACAATATTCCGTAGACGGCCGCGTGCCCGCTCCTCGTGATGTCTCCCGCCAAGGCCGCCGGATCGGCCACCACCTCCTGCTCCATCGCGGACCTCTCCACGATGGTGAGCGTGTAGTCACTCCCGTCATCGTCGACCCAGAGGTATATCCAGGTCTCCTTACCCTCGCTGGTCACCTTCATGTAGACGCCGTCCTCGTACAGGACCTCGCCACCGATCGCTCTTACGGCATTGACGTAGTTCTGCTGTACCATGAGCTGGCCGGGCGGCGTCAACCCTTCGCGCAGGCTGTATTCGATGACCCATTTGTGGCCCGCAATGGTGTATTCGTTGTCATCGGCGTCATAGAAATCTTCGGATTCGTACTCGAATTCGCTGTAGTTGTAGATGTAGAACCCCTCCATCCGCGAGAGTAGTGGATGGTCCCTGCTCCCACTCACGTCCTGCTCTTGTGCCAGAGCCGGAATAGCACAGGACAGGCTGAACAGGAATGCAGCCGGTAGACCGGACCGTGATACCATGATGCCCTCCTTGTTCAAAGGCAGGTTCGTGCCACCGTTGTCAAGAAGAAGATGCCGAGCTTGGATGCCATCGAGATGGCTCTGGTGAGAGGGCACTGTCACACACCACACAGCCGCCCGCCGCTAAGATGCGTGTAGCCTGTGTCGAGCGGCAAGGAGAGCAGCCCCCGCAGAAAGTCCATGATTTCTCTCAGTTGACCGGGGTCGATCGCAGACCGCTCTCTCACGCAGATATAGAGCGATCGTCGACCCGTGTGCTTTGAGCCGTACGACCACCTGCGGCGTGGGATCTCGGCCACGACGACAATAACGCTGCCCCGCTTCGATCTCCATAGCTCCGTACACAGGACAGACACACATTAACCAGCGCGCACCAGAGTTGATGCGCGCTGGTTCTTACGACTCTGCGCGACCGTCCGGTCCCATCCCTAGTCGTCCTTCGCATGCGCTTCCGGGATCGGGATCATCAGATGGGCATAGGGAGTTCCCGCGAACATCACGTAGGCCCCACCCCTCGGTGTCGGCTCGGTTGGGAACCACTCGAGCAAGGCCGGGTCCGGCACGACCAGCATGAGGTGTGAGCCGCCCTCATGCCATTGGTTGTCCGCTGTTGCTGCCGTGGCCGTGCGGTCCGTGTTACTTACGGCCCAGCGGGCGTTCAGCATGTAGGATAAGCCGATGCGCTCCGTCGAGGGCGTTCGCCCATCAAGGTACGCCTTCAAGAAGGCCAGCCACTCGTCGTCGAAGCACTCCGGCGCGTAGTTCGAGTCGCCCGGGAAATCCGGAAGACAATTCCAGCCGTTGGTCCCCTGGCGCAAAACGCGGAACTCACCGCCAGGCTCTTGAGGCCAATCGAGGAAGGTCGCGCCCTCTACCAGCCCCGCCGGGGCCGCACGACTCGCGTCGGCGATCTTGGCCGCATCGGGATCCGGTGCCTGAGACGTCTCGGCCACCGCCACATACGCGGCCACCGACAGCGTCGCCCAGGCAAGGATGACCGCGCGTATGCGAACTCCGCCGCCGCCTTTTTGCCCATTCAGTCTCTTCCGTTCGGTCTTCATGCTATGCCTCCTGTTCCAGGAAGTTCAAGATCTTGCTGGCCAGGATACGCTTGTGGGACGGCGGGCGTAAGCGCTAGAATCGCCAAAATCGGTCCATTTGTGCCAAGAGGTGGAGATGAACGCTCGGCAGTCCCCCATGCACGTCAGCCTCGTGGCGATCCCCGAGGTCACGCTGTCCACTCTGACCGGCATCTATGACGTGCTGAATTGCTTCGAGGTGCTCGGCAGCTTCGATGACGCCGTACCGAAGGAGAACCCGTTCCGGGTGGAGATCGTCGCGCCGACGCACGGAGCCTCGGGCACGGCCAGCGGCTTGCCGCTCGCGGCTCATCGCACGTTCGACGAAGTCGCTCGCACGGACATCGTGATCGTTCCCTCGATGATGCTCGAGGGCGCTGAGTGGACGCCCGGGTGTTATCCTGACGTCGTGGACTGGCTGAGCGCCACGCACGCCGGGGGCGCGATGTTGTGCTCAGCCTGTTCCGGCGTTCTGCTACTGGCTGAAACGGGCCTGCTCGACGGTCGCGATGCCACTATCCACTGGGCCTACGCGCGGACCTTCCAACGGAACTTCCCGAACGTCGAACTCAGCCTCGAGAAAGTCCTCGTGGTGACCGGCGAGCGCCAACAGTTCGTCATGTCGGGCGCGTCCGCGTCGTGGCACGACCTGGTGCTCTACCTGGTAGCCCGGCTGGTCGGCCCGGCGGCGGCGACGGCGATCACGAAGTTCATGCTCCTGCAATGGCATGTGGACGGCCAGGCGCCCTACGTCGTGTTCGAGGCACCGACCGATCACGGAGACGCCATTGTGCTAGAGGCGCAGGAATGGCTGGGAACCCACTTCGCCGTAGCCACACCGGTCGAGGAGATGGTGACGCGGTCCAGCCTGGCCGAGCGGACCTTCAAGCGCCGCTTCACCAAAGCGACGGGCTACTCCCCCATAGCATACGTTCAGCACCTTCGGGTCGAGGAGGCGAAGCGTCGGTTGGAACGAACCGATGAGCCGGTCGACAAGATCAGTTGGGCAGTGGGCTACGAGGATCCGGCATTCTTCCGACGCCTGTTCAAGCGGATCACGCGCATCACGCCCGGCGCGTACCGGCGTAGGTTCAAGCTGCCGGACTTCGGCAGCGCCGGGCGCAGCGTCGACTGGCTCTGAAGCTATCGCCGTAAGCGATTGAACAGCAAAAGATTCCGTTCATCGCCTCATGTGCCTTCTCATGCTCGCCGTCTCGTGCTCCGCGCGGTGTGAATCCCCACCGGGGACCTCCTACTTCCAAGAACCGAAAACAGCGCCCACCTCCGCTGATGAGCGTTGATTTCGGCGACTCTGCGCTGATCGGCAAACAGCAGCGCTGGGTGTATCGGCATCACGTTTGTCACTACCGTACCTGACGCGAGCCGAAAGCACCGGTTGGCTAATGGTCCGTAGACGGCGGAATCTCTGCGTCTGGAATAGCCCACCGTGCGCTTATTTCAGCGCACCGATCTGCTTGAGCAGGCTCATCATGTCGAAGTAGTGGTGATTTTCCTTGATCTTGTCTCCCTCGAAGATGAGGATCTGGGCAGCAGGCGTGACCTGGCGGTTACCAGAGGCCGGAACCGTGCCAGTCGGACCTTCTAGCGGACCGGTGTGGGTGCCTTCCCAGGTGATCTCCAGCGCCACCGTGTTGCCACTGGCTAAGGCGCTTGTCACAGTGCCCTTAGCATCCGGCATGGCCTGCTTCCACCCCTGTAAAGCCGCAACCACCTCCTCTGGTCCTTGAATACGCCTCTGGGTTCCCACTTCGTTGTAGAGGTAATCGGGGGTCACCAGCGCCTTGGTTCGTTCCCAATCACTGGCGTTGAATGCATCAACGGCTTCACGCGCGATCTTAGCTAGGTCGGCCATGGTGGGCCCTCCTGTCAGTGGTGACGCGATAGGTGGCAACGCTTTTGAAGGCACCGGTTCCCGCGTCGCGACTCATCCGTCTGAGTGTCCCCGTAGATAGAGGCTCGATGAACCGTCAACGCCAATCCCGGCTCAATGGTTCCTTCTTGCAGACCAGGGTATCCGCCGCGGTCGACTGCGGCAGGCCGGTGGGGTCCCACTTACACGCAAGTCTGATTTTCGAGCGCTCCCGACAAGTGGTCAGTCTTCGAAAGACGCGAAGACGGTGCCAAGAGCGTCGCGCTCCTCCTCGAGGCTGGCATCGCTCCAGCCCCCTCGCCGCCGTCCGAGTTTCCGCATGCCATCAGACGTCAAACCTGAAATGAACTCCGTCTGCGGCCCGAAATGCAGATACATGGCCATGAGGTTCACGGCGGTCTCCACTGCGGATATCCGCGTTAAGAGGAGGATCCCGATGTTCCGCCAGAAGAAGTAGGCGGTGGACGGCCGCACGCCGAGCCCGACGACGCACTTGAGGAAGGCCGACGCGTAGCGGAGCTTGCGCCTCCAGGTGGGCTTGAAGCGGGGTTCAACCCGAATGACCTTTGCGAGGCGAAGGCAGCGGTCAAAGTACTTCTTCGTCGAGTACGTCTGCTCGAGGACGTGGAGGAAGTCGGCGAGCACCTCGGCCCTCGGTCTCTTCGTGATGAAGTTCAGGCCGCTCGTGGCTTGGTCCACCTCCGTCGCCTCGTTCTCGGCGCTCAGGCGAGCGAACCCTTTCAGCAGTCGATTCTCCTTCTGTAGCCTGCGCGTGAGCTGAGTATTGGGCAGCGCGTAAAGCAGTCCGATCATGGACATGACGATGTTACCGCGCTCGATGACGTCGATCATGCTCCGGGCACACGCGCTGGTCTCGTCGTCGAAGCCCAGAATGAACCCGCCGTTGACGACAATGCCATGCTCGTAAATCTTGTGCAGATCAGCCACGAGGTCGCGGCGAAGATTCTGGCGCTTCTGCGTCGCGGAGAGGATGGCCTCCTCGGGCGACTCGATGCCGATGAACAGGTAGCGGAAGTCCAGGTCGCGCATCAAGCCGAGCAGCTCGTCGTCGTCGGCGAGGTTGATCGAGGCTTCTGTGGAGAAAAAGAACGGGTGGTCGTGCTCGGCCGACCACTTCTTCACGGCGCGGAGGACGTCCTTCGCCTTCGCCTTGTGACCGATGAAGTTGTCGTCCACGAAGTCGACGTGCCCGCGGTACCCGAGCGCGTAGAGGGCGTCCAGCTCCCGCATGACCTGAGCCGGTGGCTTCGTCCTGGGCTTCCGTCCATACAGCTCGATGATGTCGCAGAACTCGCAGTTGAACGGACAGCCCCGGGAGAACTGCACGCCGATCATCAGGTAGCTATTGAGGTTCAGCAGATCGAACCGGGGAACAGGGCTCTCGGTCATCTCCGGGCGCCGATCCGGAACGTACCGTCCAGACGTGGCGCCTCGCTCCAGGTCGGCCAAGAAGTCCGGCATTGAGCACTCGGCCTCGCCTAGCACCAGGTAGTCGGCGCTCGCGTAGACCTCGGGCTGGGACGTCACATCGGGCCCTCCGGCGACGACCCGCTTCCCTCGGTCATGCACCCGGTCGATGAGCTGGAGAAACCTCGACTGCTGAGGGAGCATCCCCCCGATGAACACGAGGTCCGCCCAGTCGATGTCCGCGTCGTCAAGCGGCGCGGTGTTCAGGTCGATGAGGCGCAGCTCCCACTCCCAGGGCAGCAGCGCCGCCATCGTGATCATGCCGAGCGGCGACGCCGGGTACTTGGCCCCCATCAGTCGGCAAACGGCCTTGTAGTTCCAGAATCCGAGGTGAGAGAACTCGGGGTGGAGCAGCAACGCTTTCATCCGCTCGTCCGCTTTAGGATCCGGTCGTGGCGACACTAGCGCGCTGAGCCGGCACGTTTCGAGCGTGGTCCGTCGCCAAGCTCGAGGGTATCGTAAGGAAAATTGAGAGCCCGAGCAAACGATGCCTCCGAAGAAGTCAGGGACGATACCGGTGTTGGGACTACGTTTGCGGCCCGTCTCGCCTCCGTGTCGAATGGCTCCCCAACGGCACTGGACAGCCCCAATGTCGGGGGTCATACTTCCCAGATAGATAGCAAGACCCTACACACAAGCAAGGAAGCTGAGATGAATACGTCGAGACGATCATCCGGTGTGTTTGCTATGCTTCTCCCGCTGGTGCCGTTCCTCGTGGCACCGACCGCGGTCTGTCATGCTCAGGAAGCTGACAGAGTGTACCTCAATGGGAACATCTATACCGTTGATGAAGGCTTCACCACCGCTTCTGCCCTTGCGGTAAGAGATGGTCGGTTCATCTACGTGGGCGATGATGCCGGAACTCAGACCCATATCGGTCCCACCACTCTTGTGTTCGACCTGGAAGGCAAGACGGTCATTCCCGGTCTGCACGATGCCCATGTTCACATTCGGTACGGAGAGCGAGAGCTTTATCCGCGAACGCCGGACATCCGAGCGGGACTCGGCGAGTGGGCGTCGGTGGAGCGGATGCAGGAAGTGATCAGACACGCCCTGGCAACCGGCGAAGGCATGCGCCCCGGGCCCGAGCCACGCTGGGTGGTATTGAGGGGTTGGATGTCGGATGTGTGGGATCCGCCGGTTTTCCACAAAGAACTGATCGATGCCGTCGCCCCGGACAATCCCGTGTTCATTTCCCGATACACACACGGCAGCGGCGCGAACAGCAAGGCTCTGGAGCTAGCCGGCATCACACGGGACACCCCCGATCCCGATGGAGGCCACATCAAGAAGGACGAGAATGGGGAGCCCACGGGCGAGTTCGTCGAACGGGCTCCGCCACAGCTGACCAGACTGATCCCGGGCCTGCCTCCTCTCACCGACTATGAGCGGAGCCGCAACCTCGTAGAAGGGACACAGCTGGCTGTGGCCAGCGGACTCACAACGATCCACGGGGCCAGCAGGACGGGCTATGCGGAGGTTCAGAGACGGATCAAGCTCTACGAGGTGGGGCTGCTTAGAATCAGAATCAACGAGATGGTCAGTGAGAGTGCGGCGCGGAGTTTGGGTGAGCCACTGAACCTCGATAACAAGTATTTCGTGCAATCCGTGAAAGGGTTTGCCGACGGAGCCTTGGGCTCGAGGGGTGCCCTGTTCCTAGAAGAGTACAGCGACTATCCGGGATACTTCGGCGAAGCGGGCATGAGCGAGGACGATATGGCCCAATTAGCCACGGAGCTGCTGCCGATGGGCTTCAACTTGAGGGTTCACGCCATCGGCGATGGTGGCAACCATGCAGCGATCAACGCCTTCGAGAGGGCTCTGCAGGCGACGGGGATCGACGGTAAGGACGCCCGTTTCGCTCTCGAGCATGCTCAGATGTTCACCCCGGACGACCTTCCCCGGTTGGTCGAGCTGGGGATCATCGCTTCCATGCAGCCGCTGCACGCCACCGAGGATATGCACTTCGCCGAAGCCAGGGTGGGACCGGAGCGCCTGAAGACGGCCTACAACTGGAGCGACCTGTTGGACCTCGGCGTACCCTTCGCAACGGGGACGGACTACTCCGTATCACCCTACAATCCCTTCTACACGCTCCATGCTGCGGTAACCAGACGGGACCGGGACAACAATCCTCCGGGCGGCTGGATCCCCGAGCAGACCCTGACCCGGGAAGAGGCTTTGCGTGCCGCAACCATGGGTGGCGCTTACGCCATGCATGCGGAAGATATCCTCGGCTCCATCGAGGTTGGAAAGCTGGCCGACTTCGTGGTCATCCCGGTCGATTACATGACGGTTCCGCCCGAGGACATCTGGAAGATCGAACCGGACATGACGGTCATCGGCGGCGAGGTGGTCTACACCAGGCCGGTGCGCGAGAAAAGGTGACAGGGTTAGTAGTCGGGGCGCCCGGATTCGCGGGCTTCCCCTGCCGGCGAGTCCTCAGACTCCAAGCTGGCTCAGATGGTGGTCGAGGTGTCTGTATTGAATCACGCCCCACGCCCGACCGGAAATCTGGCCAAATACCATGTTGGCGGGCCAATCGTCTGCCGGACTGCGCCTGCCGAATTGGTCGATCAGATCGCGTAGCTCGGCAACGTCCCGGGCCCATTGATCCGGCTCGAACTCGAACAATTCGGGCGGGGACCTGGTCTTTCCTTTCGGCCATGGTAGCACGTACATCACCAACCAGTTGAGCGGTGGTCGACTCAACGGACCACGGGGCTGGCCGGGGCACTCACTTGCCAAGGCCAAGCGCAGCGCCGTTGCGAGGTGGCAGATCACCTGGTGCGATGTCATGCCACCCCATTTGGGCTGATGCTCCGGAGTCAGCCGCTCGAGACGACCGACAATGCGGCTGCGGTTGACGGGATCGAAGAGTGTCTTCACTGATCCGCTGCCTCCTGCAAGTACTGCTAAGCGAGATTCATCTGCTCGAGCACGCTCTGAAATCGTGGATCGGCACGGAGACCATCGAAGGCGGGGTCCGTCTTGAGACCCACCAGGGTCAGGGGCTGTTCCTGGAGCGCCCGGGTCAACCACTCCAGCGCCGCTTCCTTGTCTCCCAGGTAGGCATAGGCCACGGCCCTGTCTTTGGGCGGCCTCGTGGTGGCGCGCCACCGCCAGATCCCCGGCATCCCCTCGGTCTCGTAGCGATTGCGGAACGCTGCTAGCGCCTCGGCCGACTCACCTCGTAGCGCCATGCCCTCGGCAAACGCTGCAACCGACTCCGCATAGCGACCCATCCGCTCGTAGACCATTCCCAGCATACCGCGCGCCGTAGCGTAGCCCGGGTCCATCTCGGCGGTCTTCTTGGCCTGGTCGATCGCCCGGTCGTAATCGCGGCGGCAGTAGTGCTCCGCGGCGAGATGCGCGTTCATCATCGGCGACAACGGATCGATTTCCAGGATTCGTCGGGTCAATGCCATCGATTCATCCAGCCGGTCCAGGGCCATCAACACATGTGCATACCAATGCAGGACGGTCGTGTCTTGCGGGCTCAGCTCGAGCGCGCGTTGCATCTCTGCCTCCGCACCTGACCAGTCAAACGCCGTCGCAGACTTGAGAACCGCGGATATGGCGTGCACGACTCCGTCTTTTGGGTCCAATTCCAAGGCCTTCTGCACCGCCTCATTTGCCTGCGCCTTCACCTCGTCTGAGACGACTCCCGCCAGCATCATGCTGTAAGCGTGGGTCTCGGCCAGCGCTGCATGGGCCCGGGCGTAGTCCGGGTCCAACTCGATTGCCTGGTTGAAGTACTCCAGTGCCCGCCTCCGACCTTCGGCCGTCGCCTGCTCCAGATGATACCGGCCGCGCAGGTAGGCATCGTAGGCCTGCGGATCGACAGGGCGCCTGGCGGTCAGACCGGTCTCCCGCGGGCTCAGCGTTACCTGCAACGCCTCGACGATACGACGCGACAAGTCTTCCTGCAGATCGAAAATGTCTTCCAGACTGCCCGAGTACCGCTCCGCCCACAGGTGTACGTCGGTCGCCGCGTCGATGAGCTGGGCAGTGATCCGCACACTGTTGCCTGCCCGCCGTACGGTGCCCTCCAACGCGTACCGCACACCTAGTTTTCGGGCAATCGTCGGGATGCTCTGCTGAGCATCCTTGAATAACATCGCTGACGTGCGCGAGATCACGCGTAGGGCCTCGATCTTCGACAGTTGGGCGATGAGCTCGTCGGTCAAACCGTCGGCGAAGTACTCGTTGTCCGGATCGGGGCTCAGGCTATCGAACGGCAGCACCACGATCGACTTCACCGTTTCCACGTCCTCGACCGCCTCCGCCACGAGCGCCGCCGCGAACTCCCCCGCACTCTCGAACCGGTCCACCCGCTCCTTCGCCAGCGCCCGCACCAGCGCCGCGTCCATCGACGCCGGGATCGCACCCCGCAGCCGCCGTGCGCTCGGCACCGGATCGCTCAACCGCTTCGTCAGCACCGCCATCGCCGTCGGACCCGTGTACGGCGGCTCACCCACCAGCATCTCGTACAGCACACACCCCAGACTGTAGATATCACTCCGCGCATCCGGCTCGCCTTCGCCCAGCGCCTGCTCCGGGCTCATGTACTCCGGCGTCCCGAGGGAGAGCCCCGTCTCCGTCAGCCGCTCGCCGCCCGCCGCGCTCACCGCCAGCGCGATCCCGAAGTCCGCCACCATCGCCTCGCCCTCGTGCAGCAGGATGTTCTCCGGCTTGATGTCCCGGTGGATCACGTCCTGGCGATGAGCGAAGTCTAGTGCTCCGGCGACCTGCCGGGTGATGCGCAGCGCCTCGTCCACGGGGAACTGGGTCTCGCGCTCGAGCCGCTGCCGCAGCGACTCGCCTGCGACATACGGCATGACGTAGTAGAGAAAGCCCTCAGCTTCCCCGGAGTCGAGCAACGGAAGGATGTGCGGGTGATTCAGCTTTGCGGTGAGCTTGATCTCGCGTAAGAAGCGATCCGCACCCATCGCGGCGGCGAGCTCGGCGCGCAGTACCTTGATGGCCACGTCACGCTCGTGCCGGAGGTCCCGCGCGAGATACACGACCGCCATCCCACCGCTACCGAGTTCGCGCTCGATTGAATAGCGGTCGGCCAGGGCAGAGTTCAGGCGATCGGCCAGACGGTTCATCGCCGTGATCAGACCATCAGCCGCTGGAGACGGGACATAGCTGCCACCTGCGGCCCCAGGTATGTGGGATTACGGGCACCCGGTTCTGCCTGAAAGATGCGGCCTCGGCGGGCGGGGAGCAACGAATGTTTTGTGAAGTCGGGGCGCCCGGATTCGCGTTGGAGGCGCCGCAGGCGTCTTCATTCCGAACGCCGCGCATAAGTAGAGCCAGAGAAACAGGGACCGAGGCACCCTACGGAGACGGCAATCGCCGGTCGCTCCCCATTTCACTTCGCGCCAAGCAACCCCGTAATCTTCCAGACCTCCCACCGGGCGTGCTCGCCGAACTGGACGCGCGTTTGGCCGCCGTTGCGCGGGGCGAAATCGACCCGGAGGAGGCCGGGCCGCAGATCAAGAGCGGACTGCCCTGGGGCGGCCATCGCACGGGGATGTACATGGCGCTGGTGATCGAGGCGACCTTCGGTCGCCACGAGCTGGCGACGCTGTCCGCCAACCCCTCGAGTTTGTCCTGCGTTACCAGGAGGCGGCAGAGTCGAGTGAAGGTCTGTACCGTTTCTCCGCCGAGAGCATCTCTTACCTGAAGGAGATCAGGCAGCGCTAGCGCCGAGCGAGCTGCCCACCCGGCGCTAGGCGTCAGCGAACCTCCGACCGTGGCATGCTTACGGCCTAGCTCGCTCAGGCCTTCGGCACGACCTTACCGCAAAAGCTCTGGTATTGGATCTTCCGGTCTCGCACCACGAAAGTACCGGTGGCGATCTCACAGACGTTATCCGCCGTCTCCGCCTGCCACATGAGATAGGCGCAGTCGCCTTCCACAGATTGCCGGAGCATCTCGAAGGACATCCCGGGCTTGCCAAACTCCTCGAGCAGTCCGACGAAGAACTCGCGGATGGCGTGCCGGCCCTTGAGCAGCCCATCCGGCGTGAAGACAATCGAATCGTCATCGAAGTCTTCCATGACCCCATCGAGGTCGCCGCCGCCGAAGGCCTACAAATGGTGCCCAAGGACGTCCTTCGTGCTTGCCATAGCTAGTCGCTCCTTGCCAGATTGTGGCCGCATCCCGAGTCACCCGCCCAAGTGCGAGAACGTGAACCGATAAGTTCGATTCGCGTCGTCGTAGATCGCCTCGAAACGCGACGGCCATTGCATGCCCGCCGCCGCAGTCTTCACCTCGGGGATCGCCATCGTGAACCCCTCAGCCGCCAGTAACTTCGACCGGGCGATCATCGGCTCGAGAAAGATCACGTCCCCGCCGTAGTAGCCGACGATCATCGACGCGCCGAACGGCTCGGTCTGATCGATCTCCTCCGCCAGCATGGCGTGCATTCCCATGCCCGGTACACACAGACCCACGAGCTCGCCGAGACCTTCTATCGTGATGTCCGGTAGCGCGTAGCCCGCGGAAAGCTGTTCCGGCTTCCGCACGTCACCACAATCCATCCCGCTCACCGTCGCTGGATCGACCGTGTAGAAGTGGAAGTCGAAGTGCGGCACCGCGAACAAGGCCGGCGGATGCCCGTGATTCTCCCAGTTGATCATGAGATGATTGAACCCTATTCGCTCCTCTACCTCCGCCGGCAGCGGGATGATCGCCACCGGCATTGGCGGGAAAACCAATTCGAGATCGGCAGGCGCGCTCTCGATCGCCTCCACCGGCACGGTGGCGCCGAACTCTACGACCTCTCCGCCGTCGACGGTGGCCCAGGTACAGACTCGTGCATCGTACAAGTCTCCACAGGAACCCTCTACAGTGGCGATGCTCTGATCGCACGAGCCGAGCCCGACGGCGAGGGTGCAGGCCAGCGGACCCATTGAACTCAGCCTGGCTACACGCATGACGATTCCCTCCTGGTGGTTGGGGCAATTCAACCGTCCCCGATATTCGACGAAGACGGGCGACGGCCACACGGTGAGCACTGCCCTTAGATGCGCGATCTTCTCCTCAAATCGGACATCGGCCGAGGGGGTTGAGACTCCTGGGCCGCACCGCCCTCGACCCTGGGTCGAATCCCCCAGGTCACTGCGTGATCTGCCCCATTCAGCCCACCGGAGTCTGATGCCGACTGTGCCTCTGCTACGGCAAAGACCTGAGAGCCAGTGCCGTTGACGGAATGGTACAGCCCGTGCTGTCGTACTGCCCGGACGCCCGACTCACGGACCGCAGTCTTTCGGTCCAGAACACGGGTGCGCGACCTGCGCGAAGCGTTTGGCGTGCGTATGCAGAGTTCGGCTTCCCCGGCGCCAGCTGGGCGACCAGGAGGATCTTACGGCAGGCCTCGGTCTTCCGTAGTGGTTCTCATCTGGATCGCAGCACAGGGCAACTCACTTTTGGGCCAACCCCTAGAGGAGAAAGTCCCTCCTTTACGTCGCTTCACCGTCGAACGAGCCACAGCCGAGATCCATGTGGACGCCGTGCTGGACGAGCCTGCGTGGTTGGATGCCAGGGTCATCGATTTGCCCTATGAGTCGTTTCCGGGTGACAATCTGGAACCACCGGTAGAAACAGAATGCCGGATAACCTACGATGCGACGAACTTCTACATAGGTTGCCGTGCGTTCGACCCGTCGCCATCGGAGATTCGCGTCCACCTAGCCGACCGAGACGACCGCGGTCTCATCGTTCAGGACGACCACATTGGAGTCCTCCTCGACACCTTCAATGACCAGCGGCGCGCCTTCCAGTTTCGAGTGAACGCTGTCGGCGTTCAGATGGATGGGATCTTCTCTACAGAGGAAGACGAAGATTTCTCTTGGGATGCTATTTGGAATTCGGCGGGCAGGGTCAGCGAGGACGGTTACGTTGTAGAGGTAGCGATTCCACTCAACTCGCTGCGCTTTCAACGCGGAGCGGAAGAGCAGACCTGGGGGTTGATCGTCTTCCGATCGTATCCCCGTCGCGTTAGACACGAGATCCGCTCGTGCTACACCGACCGTGACAATACCTGTCTTCTGTGTCAGGCCAACAAGCTGGACGGCCTGGAAGGAATCGCGCCCGGCCACAATCTCGAACTCGCCCCGACCCTGACGGCGACCCGGACGGACACGAGAGACGACCAACCCGTCGGGGCCATGCAAGCCGGAGCCATCGAGGCAGAGCCCGGTCTTAGCATCCACTGGGGCGTCACGCCAAACATCGGTCTAGACGGCACCCTGAATCCGGACTTCTCCCACGTCGAGGCCGACGCAGCGCAGCTCGAGCTGAACAAGCGCTTTGCCCTTTTTTTTCCTGAGAAACGTCAGTTTTTCCTCGAGGGGTCCGACTTCTTCGTCACTCCGCTTCAGGTCGTCTTTACTCGTACCGTAGCGGACCCGCTGGCCGGCCTCAAGCTCACTGGAAAGGCGGGCGCCAACGCCGTAGGCGCCTTCGTCACAAGCGATCGAATCAACAACCTGATTCTGCCGTCCAACCAGACGTCGGTGCCCACCTCGATCGATCAGCCCGTCAGCGGTGCCGTCTTGCGATATCGGCGCGATGTCGGTCGAGCCTCGACGTTTGGGTTGCTTTACACCGATCGTGAGGCGAAGAACTATCACAATCGAGTCGTTGGCCTGGACGGATACTGGCAAATCTCGCCCAGCAATACACTCAGTTTTCAATACGTTCGCACGCACACGGAATACCCGGTCGGATTTGCCGGCGAGTGGGGGCAGCGGGGCGATTCGTTCGCTGGGTATGGGTTCGAAGCGGAGTTCTTTCACGCCAGCCGCAACTGGATGGCCGGGCTGACGTATCGAGATCTGGGCCCCGACTTCCGCGCCGACTTCGGTTTCGTGCCCCGCGTCGACATCCGTTTCATCGACCTCGGTGTCGGAAGGTTGATCTGGGGGCGTCCGGGCAGCTGGCTCTCCCAGCTGTTCTTCGTCATGTGGTTCTCACGGACCGAAAATCACGACGGTAACCTCACCGACCAGTCGATAGGGTTCGCCGGCGAGTATAGCGGTCCCTTACAGTCAAACCTCGAATTCCAGATCACGACAAAAAAAGAGCTGTTTGACGGAAACATATACGCCCTGAAAACCGGTCACTTTTCCTTCAGCATTCGCCCTTCCGGTCAGCTCAACCTGTGGCTATCAGCTACGATCGGAGACGCGATCGACTACGCGAACTCGCGAGAGGCGGACAATCTGCAGCTCAGTCCGGGCATAGGTCTGAGCGTAGGCCGCCATCTAAGAGCGAGCATCAGCCACAGTCTGGCGCGGCTCTCTCTCAGAGGCGAGCGGATCTTTGTCGAGAACCTCCTTCAGCTTCGCGTACGGTACCACCTGAACATTCGTGCCTTCGTGCGTCTGACTATCCAATACCGAAATATCTCCCGGAACACGGATCTCTATCTCGAGGCCGTCGAACCGGAGACGGAGCGGCTCTTCACTCAGTTGCTCTTCAGCTACAAGCTGAACCCGCGGGCCGTCTTTTTCATAGGCTATTCGGACAACCATCTCGGACTGGGCGATGTGTCTCTCAGGCAGATGGATCGCACCTTCTTTTTCAAGATCGGCTACGCCTGGCGGATCTAAAGCTCGGCTACAACTCTTCTCCAGCGTCCCTCAGTACCTCTTACTGCCTGTTGGGCGGCGTGCTGCGTCCCCGGTAGCGTCGAAGACGGGGAATGAACATCGGGACCCCGGCCCGATAGTCTGCATAAGCCGACCCGAACCGTCGTGCTAGCTCCGGCTCCTCGACCCACCTCAACTCGGCCACGTGCAGCAACACATACGCCGGGGTCCAAATCAAGGTTGTGCCAACCGAATGGAGTAGCAGCCCCAGGCCAACGAGGGCTGCAAAGAGTCCCGTGAGCATTGGGTTGCGCACCCACGCATAGGGTCCCTCAACGATCAGCTCATCGGGGGGATTCAGTGGCACGGGCGTTCCCCGCGCCTTGAGGAAGCGAATGACGCACCAACCGCATAACGACGCGCCCGCGGCCAGGATGAGAACGCCCAGGGCCAAGCCGACTCTGCCTGGCATGAGCGAAGGGAGCCCCAGCCAGCGGTCGGTGTAGAGGCCGCCGACGATCACGACCGCAACTGTGCCCATGAAGAACAGGAGTCCTAGCGGCGTCAGGAGCTGTCGTCGCCGTTTCGGTCCCGTTGCAATGGAATGGAACAAATCGGCCAGCCCCATTGTCCCCCCACGGCATAAGAGCTGCTGAAAAGCCTGCCACATAATGTCAACTGAGCGAAGGCGGAGCAAACGATTCTGATCGGGACACGCAACTCGCGAGTTCAGAGGGCAGGCAAAGCCAACTCTACCCGAGGCTGCCCCGATCGAGGAGCAAGGCCTGGGGTGGAAAAGCACCTATGGCAGCGGCAAGGCCGGCGACACGATCACCAGCGGGATCGAGGGCGCATGGACCACCGAGCCGGCGAAGTGGGACAACAACTACTTCGAGAACCTGTTCGGCTACGAATGGGAACTCGTCAAGAGTCCTGCCGGAGCACATCAGTGGGTCGCAAAGGGCGGAGAGGGCACCGTGCCGGACGCATTCGATCCGTCGAAGAAGCACCCCCCGATGATGACCACGGCGGACCTCTCCCTGAGGTTCGACCCCATCTACGAGCCGATTGCTCGGCACTTCTACGACAACCCCGATGAGTTCGCCGATGCCTTCGCCAGGGCCTGGTACAAGCTGACGCACCGCGACATGGGGCCCGTCTCGCGGTATCTCGGCCCGGAGGTTCCCAAGGAAGAACTGTTGTGGCAAGACCCGGTGCCCGCCGTCGATCACGAATTGGTCGACGCGCAGGACATCGCCGCGCTCAAAGCCAAGATCGTCGCATCCGGACTGCCCATCTCGCAGCTGGTCTCGACGGCCTGGGCGTCGGCGTCGACGTTCCGTAACAGCGACAAGCGCGGTGGAGCGGACGGGGCGCGCATTCGTCTTGCGCCACACAAGGACTGGGAAGTGAACCGGCTGGCCGAGGTGGGAGCGGTCCTGCAGAAGCTGGAGGAGATTCAGCACGAGTTCAACAGCTCGCAGTCCGGCGGCAAGAAGGTCTCGCTGGCCGACATGATCGTAGTGGGCGGATGCGCAGCCGTCGAGCAGGCCGCGAACAATGCCGGGTATGACGTAGAGGTTCCCTTTGCACCGGGGCGCACGGACGCGTCGCAGGAGCAGACTGACGTGGACGCCTTTGCCGTCATCGAACCGAAGGCGGACGGGTTCCGCAACTATTTGCGGGACGGACACAGTATCCCGGCGGAGGAGCTTCTCCTGGATCGTTCGCAGCTGCTGACGCTGACCGCTCCCGAGATGACGGTGCTCATCGGCGGCATGCGCGTCTTGAACGCGAACGTCGGAGGTTCAAAGCACGGTGTCTTCACCGATCGGCCCGAGACGTTGACCAATGACTTCTTCGTGAACCTGCTGGACATGGGCACGGAGTGGAAAGCGACCTCTGACGGCGTGTTCGAGGGGCACGATCGCGCGACAGGCAAGCGCAAGTGGACAGGTACCCGCGTTGATCTCGTGTTCGGTTCAAACTCCCAGCTCCGAGCTATCGCAGAAGTCTATGCGTGTGACGACGCGCAGGAGAAGTTCGTTCGTGACTTCGTGGCTGCGTGGGACAAGGTGATGAATCTAGATCGCTTCGACCTTGCCTGATTTCTATGGGTGATCCTCTCCCCCGGCGCGGAGCGCTTCCAGGCCCAGGCTAGTCGGCCTGGGCCTGGGGTCGGGGCGACCGGATTCGCGTTGAAGGCGCCGTCAGGCGCCTTCGTACCGAACGCCGCGCGTTCCTGCGCGCGCTGTGCCGGCGGTGCCGGCGCCAAGAATCACCACCTGTGTCATCGATCCCCCTCGGACTGCGCAGCAGCAGTCGCCACCGAACCTTCTTCCTTCAACTTCGCGATGATCTTGTCAGCCACCTCTCGTGCCACTGCCTTGCGTTCCTCTTCCGGAACGTCGTCCATGAGAAAGACATCAGTGTATTTCTTGTACAGGGGCAGCGCATCGATGTGAATGACTTTCTCTTCCCCGATCAGCTTGTTCAGAACGCGCCCGTGGCACTTGAGGAAGCAGCCATCGATCATGATGCTCGTGTCCGCAGCCGTGACCCAACGTGCCATCGACGAATGGGGCACGAGAAAGGCTTCCGCGTGACAGGCGCGGGCGAGAGTCGGCACTTCTTGCCCTATTAGATTGGCCGCCAGTCTGGCGATCTCCCCTCGGATGCAGGGTCCCTCGCAGGAAAGAACAGGGATCCTCTTCTCCTCGATTTGCTGCTTCGCGTAGACCTCGCCAGCCGGGCAAGCCCCTTTCACCCCCTGCACGTCCAGCGAGAAGTCGGGTGTGTAGTTTTCCATTTTGACCTCCATTCGTGAGCATGCTCCCTAGCGTAGCTGCCTATCGCCGAGGGAACGAACTACAGCAACCCTGGTCGGAACCTGTCGATTGCTGGTCAGCGAGACTGTTGTCGGGCTTCGGTGAGGCCACGACTGCAGCCGTTTCATTCGCCCTGGCAGACTGCGCTCGAGCGATGGGCTCAGCCGCACTTGTGCTGGCAGGTTCGGCAAGAAAGTCAAGAGCGGTGTCGAGAACCTTCCGGGCAGGAACCTGCCGCAGTTTGTCGGCAAGACGTATGGCCTGGTTGATCTGCCGATCCCTGAGGCCAGCCTTTTGCGCCTCAGGGACATGGAACTCGATGCAAGGCACGCAGTTGCTGCCGAGTGCGGCGCCGAGCGCTAGGAGTTCCCGCTGGGCACTGCTAAGTCCTTCCATTACTGGACGCTCCCTTTCGAGTTCCGAGTTAGCGGCTTAAGGGGATCCAAGTATTCCCCCTCATTCTGTTGGACGGATCTCGGTTCGGAAGGGATACACCTCATGGGGCGAGCACGGCGAACGACGCGAAGCAGTCTGTGACAGACGAAACCGCTCAGTTCGTGCCGCAGTAGCAGGCCAGTATCGCGACACACCATTATTCCACTCCGCTTCGGTGACGCAATCGCCGAGACACCCCACGCACGTCTTCCAGCACTCATTCCGGCTGACAGAGTAAGGCCGGTTAGCCGCGCGTACTAAGCAAGGCACTGGCATAAGCTGTGCCAATCCGTTAGCGGGTTCGATTTCATATCTCTGCGGGACAGAAGGTGCAGTCAGGAGCAGACTGCGACGAGCCGAATAGGGTATATCACCCAGTTAGCTGGGGATTTGACCCAATGAGCTTGCCTTGATCTCGCCCTGCCTGACAAAGGAGATGGAGGGAACAGCGTTGCACAGGGTTGGGCGTGATCGAGCTTGCGCCAGACCGCTGGGCGCACCTTCGGAGGCATCTCGTTTAGGCTGGGATCTTGTCCTAGCGACTGCAAACAATCGGGGCGCCCGGATTCGCGTTGAAGGCGCCGCCAGGGGCCTTCATACCGAAAGCCGCGCGTTCCTACGCGCGGTGTGAGTCCTCCACCCGGGACCTCCTGCTCCCAAAGCCGAAAACCAGCGCTCATCAGCGCTGATACGCACTGATTTCGACATTTCTGCGCTGACTGTTGGACACCAGCGCTGGGTGTGTTGGCACTACTCTTGGCACTACGGATCAACGCATGCTGAGGAGGTGGCAGCGCCTACCGAGCCGAGCAAGGCCCCGGGAGGGAGGATTTGGGATTCGGGCCGATTCGCCGTCGGCTAGCAGCGGCTCTCTTTGAGGAACGTCCTGCCAATATTGGCCCTTTGTCCGCTTGGCGCCGGCCTCCATGGCTATGGACACTGCGAACGCTGGTGTCGTCGGCCGGTTCCGTAGCGCGCCAGATCGTGTCGATCTCTAATGACGGCCAAGCATTCGGACAGCGGCAGCGGTGATAGTATCGTAATCGCTCAGCACAGCGACCTGGTCTACGCTCTCGGGAAGAAGGATGTCGATAAAGGCGGGGTTTCGTCCGTCGGGGTCATTGCCACCGGAGAGGTAGACCGGATGCTCCGGGTACACGGGGGCGGGACCCCCGAATAAGAAATTCATGGTGCGATCCGTCGCGAGCCCGAGGCCAACGAAGTATTCCCATTCGTCGATTGGCTCTCCCAAGAAAGCGATTGGCAGGGAGAAGGAGATCGTCTTGGTGCTTGTATCCGCCATTTCGTGCCACACTTGAGCGCTAGTGAAGTGCACTCTTCCATGATTGTCCGACACGGATACTGCCGTTCCGACATTCAACTTCAGGTCGTACCCGGACCCTGCCTCGAATCGCACTCCGTGGGCGTGTTGCTGTAGGTGTCGGCTGCCGGACGGGCCTTTCTTGATCGCGATCACCGCGCCAGGCACGAAACGCTCGCTACTCGAGCCGTAGGTCACCGGCCGCTGCAATTCGCGGAACGTCAACCTGAAGTAAGCGCGTTCGCTGTCTCTGAGCACTTCGAATCCCGTGAGATCGAACACTCCTGGCGCAAAGCGCTCATTGGGGTAGGAGTAATCGCCGTCACCAACATCGTCACCCCAGAGATCGGCCATCGCAAAAACTTCCGTCGCCTGCTCTGGAATCGAATGTTCCACCACGGGCAGCGTCAAGGCTGCCAAGTAGTCCTTCCACGCGATCTCGATCTCCTCGACGGAGAGGCCATAAACGCGGGCAACCGAGCTCGGCAAACCTGCCGCCGAGCCCGTTTCGCTGGCGAGTCGCTTCAGGGAGTAGATACCGAACCGGTCTATCAAGAACCTGAAGAAGGCACCCGCCTCAAGATAGGTAATGTAGTTTTGCCGAAAGAACTCTGCGTCACTCATGGTGAGCAGGCGACGCAATGGAATGAACTCGGGTGTGTGCATCAAGTGGTGCGTCTCTGCCAAGGCCAACGCTGGGGAGAATGCCGGTCCACCTCCAAACGCCACGGCGAAACCCTCACTAAACGCCGCATTGATATCCGCTATTCCCGCCAACACCTGCAAGACGTGCAACACCTCGTGCGGGTGGAAGAATGATGTGCTAGTGACCAGTGGCAGACCGCCGGGTCCGTCCACTCGGTACGGTCGCGTTGTTGCCGCGTAGCCGTTCGCAGGAGGCTGATCTACTAGCGCGCCGCACTCTGTGGGCGTCCTGGCTACATAGAAGTCGATCCTTGATCCCAAATCGATAGCGAGGGCCTCCACGGCACGCGCACATTCCTGATCCATCAACGCCATGTCGTCCTGGTACCCCTCCTTGGCCAACTCACCTGGATAGTGGAATACGAAACAGTCTGTCTCGTGGCTCAACCATCCTTGCGTCAGGACATCGATGGGATCGGCAAGAACCCAGCGGTTTCTCTCACGCACAACGTAGTAGCGCATCCGCCGATGGTCGGTCGGTGTCTCGTCGCCCGGGCGTTTGGGAACCCACTCGATATCAGCGACAGCGTAGTGATCACCGTGCTCGATGCTAGTTACGTGGAAGGTGAATGCCTCCAGGAATTGAGGCCAGTCAGACACGTGCATGCGAGTTCCTCTCCACGAGGGCATATACCAGAACTCATTCCTCGTGTGAGATTTCTCGCTCCATAGTATTCTTATCTGAAGTGTATCGCCCGACGCCAAGGCCTCGGTCAGTGCCGAAAGGAGGCGCGAAGCGTCGCCGGCGGTGAACCTGTTCGCAGCACCGTCACATGTCGCGGTCGCAACGCACACGAGAACGGCGATGGCAGCTTTGATTCCGGAAGCTGTCCGAATGATATGCATGATGTCTACTGACGGTGCTTTGGGCCTTCCTGCGCAGGAGGCCCAGCCGTCGCTGCGTTCAGCGACGTCAGGGCGGGGAGAAGGACGATTGGAATGAGCCAGATCACTGAGCGATATCGGATCAGTGCATTCGTCATTGCGCTCGCCTCTATTGAGGCTATAGGCCGTCCAATCGCACGTTGGGGTGGGATCTGTTGGGGCTGCTAAGAAGATGCGACGGCTGGCAGTTAGCGGCAACGAGCAGCAGAGCTGCAGCTCCGCAGGCAGACGTTTCATGTGGTGGAGTGTGGGCCTTGAGGCAGTCGGTCGCAATCTTGTGACGTCTGCAATTGTCACCTCTATTGTCACAACTGGCTGAAAACCAAGTCGGGGCGCCCGGATTCGAACCGGGGACCTCCTGCTCCCAAAGCTGAAACTGGCGCCAGCCACCGCCAGTGAGCGCCAGTTTATGCGGCTTTGTGCGTTTCGACGCTGACCAGCGCGAGCCAGCGGCGGTGGGCGCTGTCACCACTCTTGTCACCACTGATAGGGATTCTTAACTACTCGTACTTCTCCAGCAGCGCCTGGAAGTGGACTAGACATCGCCGGGCAGGTACCTGCCGGATTCCGCGCAGAAGGACGCCACCGCCGCAAGCAAGAAGAGCGATTCCTCTTGAGGGCGACTTGGGCTGCCCTGTTCCTTTACGCGCTTGCATGACAAACCGGGTCACCCCACTTCCAGCTCCTCGGCCTTCGTCCACCGTCGGGTCAACAGGGCGTCCACCGAGTAGCGACCCCCACCCCGGATCATGACGATCAGTCCTAGGGCCAAGGCAAGAAGGTGGAACTCGAATCCCTCCCCGTACTGGGGCTGGTTGTACCAGTTCATGAAGAAGTGGCCCCGGGTCACGAAGAAGATGGCCCCGGCCATGACCAGGACGATGGCTGCAGACATGAACCGCGCGAAGAGACCGATGACCAGCGCGATGGCCCCGAAAAACTCCGCGGCAGCCACCAGCGCGGTGATGGCATAAGGGAATCCGAACCACTGCTGGAAAGCGTCCATCGTGGCCTGCAGCCCATGGCCGCCCCACATCCCCAAGACCTTCTGGGCTCCGTGTGGGAAGATCACCAGGCCGAGCCCGATGCGGGCGATCAGGGGGGCAGCGTCATCGTCGGTTTGCACTAGCTTCTTGATCATCTTCACGTGGCGGTTTCCTCCCTACCTCGGCTCAGGACGGAACGTCGAAATCGTGCCTGCATACGGCGGAGAATGAGATCAGCGGCCGTCGCCCTATCTCTCTCTATTACAGGCGCTTGGGTCAGGGGGCGGGGGGCGAACCCGCACGCCCCGAAGGACCAAGGATCTTAAGTGCCAATGGATACCGTGACCAATGTATACCAATGTCGGTCAATGCAAATAGAACCAGCGTTTTTCGCCAGATTGTGGCCAGACCTTTTCGCATAATTAGACAGAAGTAAGCATTGGTTTGGCCACAATCTGGCCACAGTTTAGCCACAGCAGGGCCTACCCTACTCGTAGAAGATATGAAAGGGCTGGCCCGACCTGATCGGCGTATCGTGGGTTAGCACGAGCCGCTCGGGTTCGGTGCCAGAGCCACATGCGACACAGAAGGTCGCAACCGAGAGGAGGGCCAGCCCCATGTCTTCATCAATTATCTGGATTGGAATGGATGTCCACAAGGACACGGTGATGGTAGCCGTTTTCCGGGGCGACGCCAGGGAGGCGGAGGTCGTCCAGCAACTCCCCAACGATCTTCGTAAGCTTCGCCGGTTCTTCCAGCGCTGGCACGCGCATGGGGAAATCCGGGCCTGCTATGAAGCCAGCGGCGCCGGCTATGTGCTCCACCGAGAACTCACGGGCTGGGGCTTTCACTGCGACGTGGTCGCCCCTTCGCTGACGCCGGTGCGCCCCGGCGAACAACGCAAGCACGATCGGCGCGATGCCATCCAGTTGGGCCGTCTGTATCGAG
>CAYFSW010000099.1:0-2111 GCA_964345885.1 uncultured Gemmatimonadota bacterium
TGTTCACGCCGAGCGTCGCAATGCTGGATGGCAGCCGTAGGGAGACGCTGGTGCCGCGGGATCAGTACGACGGGATCGTGTTCATCGACTCGGTGACGCCGCCGCACTACCGTTGAATGCCTACTTCGGTTTGAGCGCGCGGCTCCTGCTGGGCGCCCAAGAGCTGCGAGGGTGCGCGCTCCCGGGTTCACCGTGAACCGAGGACGACCTTTGTGACTACTCGAAGCCTGATCCGCTGGACCGGACCGCTGGCTATGTTCGCCGGTCTCTTGTTGCTCATCCTCGGCGTCCTGCCGTGGCTGTCGCTGCCGGCCGGGCAACCGGTCCTGCAGTGGGTGCTCGACGACGCCTGGCCGATCATCAGCGTTCCGGCCTTCGTGCTGGCGCTGCTGATGCCGCTGGCACTGACGGGCCTCTACGCCAGCCAGGTCGAGGAGACGGGTCGGCTCGGGTCCCTCGGCTTCGTCATCGCCTTCCTCGGGCTGCTGCTCTTCGCCGCTTTCCAGTTCGACCTGGCGTTCGTCTGGCCGGCCCTCGCCGCGCAGGCGCCCGAGTTGATCGACTTTTCCGGCCCGATGTTTCGTGACCCCCGGTTCTCGGTCGTCCATTCCGTTATGGGCCCGCTCCACACGCTGGGGTTCGTGCTGTTCGGCGTCGCTACTTTCCGTGGACGCGTTTTTCCCCGTTCGTGTGCCGTGCTGTTCACGATAGGGATGGTTCTCTCGGCAGGGATTCTCTTACCGCCGTTGATCATACGCGCGATCGGCGCTGTGCCTGCCGCGCTCGCGCTGGTCTGGATGGGCTACACGCTATGGAGAAGAGACGGTCAATCGGTCGCCGCCTGCTAGCGGCCAACGACCGTGGAGGTGCATCATGTCACGCTGTACTGTGCTCGCCGCCACGTCGCTCTCCTCACCCTCGCACTCGCCGCCATGCCGGCCAATGCGCAAAGCCTCGAGTTCGGCGGCCGGTTGGGCCCGGCTATCACGACCCTCGCCGGCGACGGCGATAGGGACTCGAAGCTCGGATTCAGCATCGGGGGGCTTCGCCGGGTTCAAGCTCGGTGAGCGCGTGACGATATACGGCGAGCTGTCGTTCGTCAGAAAGGGATACTCGAGCGAGGGGTACTTCTTCAGGGACGCCGGCGAGGGGGTCGTGGAGGAGGTGACCCTAGACTGGACCGTGCACCTCGACTACCTCGAGCTTCAGGTCCCGCTCGCCGTCATGTTCCCGACGGGCGGCCGCCTGAGGCCGCGGCTGTACGCGGTGCCCAGTCTGGCGCTCGAGCTCGGCTGCGGCTGGAGCCTGACGGAGCGGAGCGTCTTTATCTCTGGGGGGTCAGTCATCGGCACTGAGCACAGCGAGTCAACAGGCGACTGCGCCGACGAGGAGATACAGACCGAGACGATCGACATTGGCATCCTGTTCGGGGGCGGGCTGGACAAGCGGATCGGGGGCGGCGCGCTGACGGCCGACGTGCGCTACAACCTCGGGCTGATCGATATCGACGATTCGGACGGCACGTTGAAGAACCGTGCGTTTCAAGTGCTGCTGGGCTATTCTTACTTTGTCCGGTGAGCCGGAGACCCCAATCATCCCAGCGGCCCGCGTGAGAAGCGCGCACGAAGGCTACCTCAGACTGCAGGGAGTCCAGTGAGCTCCCAGTTCCGCAGCCTCCTGGCCGAGCTCAAGCGGCGCAAGGTCGTCCGCGTCGCGGTGGTCTATGTGGTGGCCGGCCTGCTGGTCGTTGAGGCGGCGAACAACTTCTTTCCCGCCCTCAACCTCCCCCCCTGGACCGTCACCCTCGTCGTGGCGCTCGTTCTGCTCGGCCTCCCCATCGCCCTGGTCCTCGCCTGGGCGCTGGAGCTGACCCCGGAGGGGATCCGGGTCACGGCGCCGGCAGAGCCGCCCGAGGCCGACGCCGCCGGCGACGACCAACCGACTGAGACCCCGGCCACCGAGCCCGACAAGCCCGTCCCGGTACGGGGCCCCACCGACGACCGACCCTGCGTCGTGGTCCTGCCGTTCGCCAACCTGAGCGGCGATCCCGAGAACGAGTTCTTCAGCGACGGCGTCACCGAGGACATCATGGCGCGGCTGGCCGGGATCCG
>CAYFSW010000100.1:0-7077 GCA_964345885.1 uncultured Gemmatimonadota bacterium
CGATTCCACGTCGCGGCCGAACAGCGGGACGCCAGTGCGGCCGATCTGAAAGCGCGGCTCGGGCTGGGGCACCCGCGAGATCATCACGTAGACTCGCCCGGTCACCGGTTGCGAACGAAGCGAATCCGGAAAGGATATCTCGAAGAGCAGCTGGGGCGCGCTCTGCGCCGGCATGTCGCGCGCTGTGGCGGCGAGGGCGGGCAAGGCGGCGAGTATTGCAGGGATGAGCGAGCCCTTCATGGATCCTCCTGGTGTTCGTGCAGTTGGCGGAAGGCGGCGAGAAAAACCTTCCGCATCTTCACGCCCTGAACTTCACCCGAAACGGCGTCCAGTGCCTTGAAGTCGTAAGACCCGCGTCTCTTGAAGTAGGCGACCCAGAACGGGTAGTGGACCCTCTCTGGCTCCGAGATTTCCTCTACCGACACCGCGCGCTTGCTGCGGAGCCCGTGATCGAGCAACAGCCAGCGGTACTCCTGCATGACGGTCTCCCGTGCCACCGTCGCATCCTGAACGAACTCACAGGCCGCGCCGTCGCATCCTTGTGTTCGGACGAGCGTCTCTCCGATGAAGAACACGCTGGCCCCCAGAACCGCGTCGACGGCGACGCCAACCCGCTGCTCGCTGGCGTCCTGGGACAACCTGATGTCGAAGAAGTAGTAGGGCAGGTAGACGAGCTCGATGCGCGTCGGCTGGCTGGGCTTACTCCAGAGTCTGGCTGGAAACGACGTCGCCGGCGCGGAGAAGCTCGCCGTCGCCTGCTCCTTCGTTACGGTTGGGGAGACGCTGACGCGCTCGTCGCTCAGGGTCCCGTACCTTTCCTGCGGCGGTTGGCGCGTCCCTTGAGGAGGCAGGCGACGCCTACCCCGAGCAACAGTACACCCGCGATGAGGTTGGTGACGACGCCCCGCACCACCGGCACCTGTGGTGTCTCTTCAACGAAGAAGGTGGCCGCCAACACGATGAGTCCGAAGGCGGACCAGAACAGGCCGAGGATCGTGAATGGCTCAAACGTCTTCTTGTCGTGCATCTCGGTCTCCGGCTCGTTCAGAACGCCAGGTAGATCATGATCTGGATGACCATAAGGACGGAAGCCCAGACTCTGAGGTCCCGCCACGCGTGATTGTCCGGTGCATCCCTATATATGTAGCTCCGTGGTCGACGCCACGCCCAGACGGCGACAGCTAGGAAGAAGACCGTCGCGATTACCTTTCCCCACCAGAGTGGCAGGCCTGCCAGCCAGTCACCCATTTCACTCACCTCCCTCGGCGCGTCGTGAGAGGACGTCCTGGATCTCGTCGTCCTTCATGACGAGTCCATAGACCAGCCCCTCGAGTTTGGAGGTCGGTTCCGGTCTGGTCAGCAGGCTGACGATGACGTTCACGATCAGCGCGCCGACGAACGACCACCAGGCGACGTAGAGGAAGCTCCATCCCGCAGCGAAGTAGAGGGTGCTCGAGATCGCTACGCCCACCAGGAGCCCGAATAGCCCTCCCCACTGCGTGGCGCGACTCCAGCCGATGCCCAGCAGCGTGATGGCGAAGGTGGGACCCTGGAAGATCGACAGCAGACTCTGCATGGCGACGTAAATACCGGGAAACTGTTGCGTTACCGGAGCGAAGGCGATCGCCCACAATACGAACAGCAAAGTCAGTATCCGGCCGACTCTCAGGTAGTGCCGGTCCGATGCGTCCTTGACGAATAACCGCTGGTAGATGTCCCGCGTCCACACCGTCGCGGCGGAGTTCAAAGTCGAGTCGACGCTTGAGATCAGAGCCGCCATGAACGCCGCGAACACCAACCCGGCGAGCCCGGCGGGGAGGAGATTGCGGATCAGCCATGGAAAGGCCCGGTCCATATCCGGGCCGACGAGGTCGGGATTCAGCGACAACGCCAGCAGGCCCGGCAGTACGACGAGTACAGGAATGAACATCTTGGGGAAGGCGGCGAACATCATTCCGGCCTTGGCATCCCACTCACTGCGTGCTCCGAGGGTGCGCTGGATGATCGCCTGGTGACAGCACCACCAGGCCGGCGACAGCACGAACGCGAGGCCGAGGATCATGCCGAGCCAGGGTATCGTGGGGTCGTCGAGGGGCAGGAACAGGTTGAAGTGGTTCGGGTGCGTCGGAGTGATGCTCCCCACCAGCCCGGACCAGCCACCCACGGTCCACAAGCCCAAGACGGTGAGGGCGGTGCCGCCGATGAACATGACCAGGAGCTGTACGACGTCGGTCATGGCGACGGCGGCCAGGCCACCGGTGATCGTGTAGATGCCGACGATCGCCGCCGTCAACAGGAGGCTCACCCATACGGGGATCCCGAGGTACTCGTTGAGCATCAGGCCGGCGGCCCAGAAGAAGACGCCGAGCACGCACGCCAGGAACAGTCCCCAGAGCAGCGCCTGGATGACCCGGACGGCCAGGTTGTAACGCCGACCGAGGAACTCGGGCACGGTGTAGACGCCGGCCTTCCAGTAGTAGGGGACGAAGAGAAGGGCGGAGAGCACCATCGCCGGCACGGCGCCGATCCACTCATAGTTGGCCTGGGCGATTCCGAAGCGATAGGCGCCGCCGGCGGCGCCCATATAGTCGTAGGCGCCTATGTTGGTCCCGATGATCGACATGCTGATGACCCACCACGGCAGCATGCGTCCGGCGAGGAAGTAGTCCTCTTCGGTCTTCACGTACTTTTTGAAGTACACACCGAAGATGGGGATCGCGACGAGGTATGCGACGACGATGAACAGATCGATTCCGCCGATGGTCACCTCCACCTCCCGACGACGCGCTCTTGGCCCGGGACGACTCTAGTCGCAGCCGCAGAAGGGGGCAAGAGTCGGCCCCCCTTCTGGCAGTGATGCATGACGTGCTTGCCGCGGTTCATCCGGTCATCGCTCACGTCCCCAGAGCTGCGGATCGTCCCCCATGTTCTCGCGCCATTCGTGCCGCCAGCGGTGGATATCGACGACACCGATGAAGGGTTTGGGCGCGCGGGCCTCGCGATCGGGCAGCGGCGGGAACGGCTTGTGGGTCCCCGTCTGGTACCAGTAGGCGACCGTCGCCATGTCGAGCGTCAGGTTGTTGTTGTGGCCGTGCTCGATGGTGAAGCGGAGCGATTCGTCGAAGTAGATCGGGTCGCTGATGTGGAACCGGTAGACGTGTGTCCGGCCGAGCCAGCCGATGTCGTCGTTGACGCGGGCGTAGCCGTAATAGGGATGGCTGAACAGAGTGTCGGGACACCAGGACGTGTTGAAGTAGTCCTCGGTGCCGGTGCCGTGCAGTGAGGGCGGCCACGGCTCGCCGTCGATGAAGAACATGTCGTCTCCCTCGCCGTACCACATTGGGCTGGGCGAGTGGACGTAGTAGTTGACTCCGACGAAGTGCCCTTTGCCTTCGATGTCGGCGATCAGGTAATTGCCGGCACCGGTGGTGTTCTTATCCTGCGGCCCCAGCGACGACCATTCGTTCTCGCCCTCCGGCAACGCCTCGGTCAGCTCGTGGTTGTACCAGGCGTGGAAGCGGCCCATGTCCTCGGGCAGCGCGTCTAGCTCCACGTAGTCTATATAGTAGTAGAAGGCGTCTATGGTGCGGCCGCTGTCGTTTTCTACCTCGATGCGTGCGCCGTCGCCGAACGGCATGACGAAGTAGGAGACCAGGCCGCGTCCGTTGACCGGTCCGGCGGCGAGTGGTAGCGAGGCGTAGTTGTAGCTCTCGTCCCAGCCCTGACCGAAGAACGGGCCGATCGGCGCCTCGACGCTGGGCGTTTCGCTGCCGTCCCAGTACATGCGCAGGATGATGTCGTTGCGGCTGAGGGCCGGTGGCGGTGGCGCGATCGTGATCCAGATGTGGTTGATCATCCCGGCGCCTTCGACCTCGAACAGCGTGCGCCGCTCGGCGTCCGGGATACGCTCGAAGCGATCGTTGTTACCGCCGCTGCGATCGAAGCTGCTGACGCGCTTGCTGCGGGCGTCGTCTTTGACGCGCGCCAGGTCGAGCAGCGTGCCGTCCACTCCCTGTGCCTGCGCCGTGACCGTGGTGAAAAAGCAGGCGGCCAGCAGGCCAATGGCGAGGTGCTTAAACATGGCTCGGTCCCTCCCTTGCCGTATGTAATCCGCTGGTGATAGCGTAGCTAATCATGACTGCCACCGGGGGTGAACCGACTGCGGCCGGGCGCAGGAGTGGGACGGCAAGCCCGTCCCGTTCCGATCCGATCGTGGTCATGCGCGGGATCCGCAAGTCGTTTGGGCCGGTGGAGGTCCTGCACGGAGTCGATTTCGACGTCCTGCCTGGTGAGGTGCACGTGCTGGCCGGTGAGAACGGGGCCGGCAAGAGCACGCTGATCAGGATCCTCTCGGGCGTCTATGACGACTTCTCCGGCGAGCTGCACGTAGGCGGCAGACCGCGACGCTTCTCGCATCCAAACGAGGCCGTGCGGGCCGGGATCGCGACCATCCACCAGGAACTCTCGCTCGTGGGCTCGATGAGTATCTCGGACAACTTGTTCCTGGGGCGGGAGGTGAGTCAACGCTTCGGCCGAGTCGACTTCGCGTTCCAGGAATCGGAGACCGCTCGCATCCTCGAGCAGACTGAGCTCGACTTCGCACCGCGTCAGCTGGTGGAAGAACTGCCGATCTCGAGCCAACAGATACTCGAGATCGCCCGGGCGCTGGCCCGTGATGCAGACCTCATCATCCTGGACGAGCCGACCAGCGCGCTGAACGAGCACGAGGTCGATTCGCTGTTCGAGCGGATCCTCGAGCTGCGACGCCGCGGGCGCGGCATCGTCTATATCACGCACAAGATGGAGGAGATCTATCGGCTGGCCGACCGCATCACGGTGCTGCGCGACGGCGGCCTGGTAGGTACGGCGGCGTCGAGCGAGTTGGAGCCCGAAGAGCTTGTTAAACGGATGGTCGCTCGCGACCTGTCGCTGCGGAGCGAGGCGCGGCCGGCGCCTACCGAGGCGCCTGCCCTGGAGGTGGACGACCTGTGCGTGACCCACGCGTCGATCAAGGAGCTTTCTGTGGTCGACAACGTTTCCTTCACCCTGCAGCGCGGAGAGGTCCTAGGGCTCGCCGGACTGCAGGGTTCGGGGACCAGTGAAGTGCTGCAGGCTCTGTTCGGTGCGCTGGGTCGCCGGGTTAGTGGGGAAGTGCGGCTCGACGGAGAGCCGTTAGAGTTGCACGGGCCCCGGGAATCGGTGGAGCGAGGCTTGGTACTGTTGACGAACGATCGCAAATCGTTCGGCCTGGCGCCGGAGTTGTCTGTGACCCACAGCGTCAGCCTGGCCAGCCTTTCGCGTTTCTGCGGGTACGGCGGATGGGTTCGGAGGGAAGCGGAGAGCGATGCGGTCCGGAGCTTGACGGAGGAGTTCCGGCTGAGCGCCCCCTCGTTCGACGCGCCGGTACGTGTGCTATCGGGCGGTAACCAGCAGAAGGTTTACCTGGCGCGCTGTCTGCTGCCGGAGCCGCGAGTCTTGCTGCTCGATGAGCCGACGCGCGGCATCGACGTGGGCGCGAAAGCCGACATCTACGATCTGATGCACGGCTGGGTGAGGCAGGGCATCGCGATTCTGTTGATCACGTCGGAGATGGACGAGCTGCTCGCGCTCAGCGACCGGACCCTGGTGATGCATAGAGGACGAATCGCGGCCGAGTTCACGCGCGAGACGGCCTCGAAGGACGGTGTTCTGGCGGCAGCCATGGGGTTGACCGGAGGTCAGGAGCGTGGAGGTGTCAACTGATCACTGAATGGCGCAAGCGGCTTCGAGTTTGGTGGAGCTCGCCCGTGGCGCGGGCGCTTCTGGCTCTGCTGCTGATGATCGCGATCGGCAGCATCTTCAGCGCCGACGGGGCCTTCTTCAGGTGGAGCGTCCACCGCGACATGCTGCGGCAAGTGTCGGTCCACGGCATGCTGGCCTGCGGGATGACGGTGGTGATCATCACCGCCGGCATCGACCTGTCGGTGAGCAGCCTGCTGGCGTTGGCAGCGGTGTCGTTCGCCTGGCTCACGATGCCGCACGGCTGGCCGGCGGTCTTCGCCATACCGGCGGTACTCGTGTTCGGGACTGCGCTCGGCTCTGCGTCGGGCGCGCTGGTCGCCCGTATGCGCATCCAGCCGTTCATCGTGACGCTGGCGATGATGGTTTTCGCGCGGGGGCTGGCGAAGGTGATCTCGGGCGGCCGGAAGATCACGAACTACGTGACCGATCCCGACGGCAGCACCCGCCTGGTGGACCTGCCACGGATCTTCGGCATCATCGACAGCAAGGTGCTGGGAGGTAACCTGTCGATCGTCACCATCATCTTCTTGGTCTGCGTACTGGTGAGCTGGATCGTGCTGTCGCGGCTCCGTTTGGGGCGGTACATCTACGCGGTGGGCGGAAACGAAGAGGCGGCCCGCCTCTCGGGTGTCCCGGTTCGCCGCACGCTGATCACGGCCTACGCGCTGTCAGGGCTGTTCGCTGCGGTGGCCGGGATTTGCCAAGCGGCACAAGAGACGCACGGCGATCCCGAGACCGGGATGGCGTATGAGCTCGATGCCATCGCCATGGTGGTCATCGGGGGCACCACATTGGCCGGCGGCAAGGGAAGCGTCGTGCTGACCCTGATCGGAGTTCTGACGATCGGCTATCTGCAGAAGATCCTCTCGCTCAACGCGGCGCCCGAGGCCACGCGCCTGATGCTCACGGGTGCGATCATCATCTGCGCTGTGCTGTTCCAGCGTGGTAGGTAGGGGGTAATATGTCGCTTCGCGGATTCACGTGGCTTCTCATACTTGGCCATGTAATCGCTATAACCGGCTGCGGTTCCGACGCGGCTGAGCGACACGCCGGTACGCCCGAGGATCCCTGGGTCATCGGCATGAGCCAGTGCAACCTGGGCGAGCCGTGGCGCGTGCAGATGGATGCCGACGTCAGGGCGGCCGCCGCGGACCACGACAACCTGAGGGTGATCTTCAAGGACGCCCAGAACAGTTCGCTGGTCCAGCGCGCGCAGGTGGAGGAATTCGTCCAGCAGGGTGTGGACCTGATCATCATCAGCCCCAAGGAAGCGGCGCCGCTCACCCGGCCGGTGGC
>CAYFSW010000101.1:0-8275 GCA_964345885.1 uncultured Gemmatimonadota bacterium
TGATCCGGAAAAGTGGGCCGTGACCTGGCGGGCCTATCTCAAGAAGCACGGCGAGGCCGCGGCGAAGATCCGGGGATAGCTAACAGACCGCCCAATGAAGACACTGGGCCTCATCGTCACCCCTGTGCCAGGCATGGGTGGCAGCGTCGGCCTCAAGGGCACAGACGGCCCCGAGATACTCGAGCGGGCCGAGCGACTCGGTGCCCGTCCCCAGGCTCACACGCGAGCCGCACGGGCATTGGCGGCGCTCATCCCACATAGCGACAAGTTTGTGCTTCTCACCTTCAGTAACGTCATGGGCGAAGCGCCCGCAGCTGAATGCGGGCTGGAGCCGCAGGTGATAGGATCCGGCTCGTTTCCCAGAACGACTCCGAATGACACTGCGAGAGCCGCTCGCCAGATGGCGGATCGAGGCGTCGATCTACTGCTGTTCGCAGGCGGTGACGGAACCGCCAGGGATCTGTGTGGCGCCATCGGTACGTCTGTTACCGTCCTGGGGATCCCCGCAGGGGTGAAGATCCACTCCGCCGTCTTCGCCTCCAGCCCGCCTGCGGCCGGTCAGATCGCCGCATCCTTTCTCGCGGGCGAGATCACGCGAGTGAAGGAAGCGGAGGTGATGGATATCAACGAGGAGGATTATCGGCGGGAAATCCTCTCTGCGCGCCTGTACGGATACATGGCGATCCCCGACGGCAGACGCCTCCTGCAGGGCCTCAAGGCGGCGAGCGCTCCCGATGAACGGGCCGTCCAGATGGCTATCGCCACGGAACTCATCGAGTCGATGACCGATGACCGTTGCTACATAGTCGGTCCGGGAAGCACATGCAGGCCGCTAATGGAGATGCTGGGCGTCGACAACAGCTTGCTCGGAGTCGATATGGTGCGCGGCGGGAGACAGATCGGTAAGGACATGAGCGAGCGCGAGATCCTCGAGGGGACGGCCGACGCCGAGTGCAGCTTGATCCTCACACCGGTGGGCGGCCAGGGATTCCTGCTCGGCAGGGGCAACCAGCAGATCTCACCCGAGGTCATCAGGAGGGTCGGCAAGGAGAACATCATCGTGGTCGCCACACCCGAGAAGTTGACCTCCCTGCGAGGGAGGCCGCTTCTCGTCGACACCGGAGACAGCGAAACAGACTTGTATCTGTGCGGCTACTACAGGGTTGTCACCGGCTACCGTGAGGCCGCAGTCTACAGGGTGTCCTGCTACGCCTAGTCGGCCGTGCCGGAGTCCAGTCTTAGGAGCGAAGGAGATGGAACAGGTCCTGAAAGAGAAGGTGGCACTGATCACCGGCGGCGCGTCCGGGATCGGGCGCGCGACGGCGAAGCTCTTCGCGAGCGCCGGAGCGGCGGTCGCGATCGTGGACCTAGATGAGGCGGGCGGCGAATCGGTCGCCCGGGAGATCGTCCAGCGCAGCGGCCGTGCCTTGTTCATCGCCGGCGATGTGAGCGCGGCGGAAGACTGCCGGCGTGCGGTGGAACGCACCGTCGATGCGCTGGGCGGCCTCGACATCCTGTTCAACAACGCCGGCATTATTCGCCGGGCCAGCGTGTTGGAGCTCAGCGAGCGCGATTGGGACCAGGTGATGGCGGTGAACGTGAAGTCGATCTACCTCATGTCCAAATACGCCATCCCGGTCATGCAAGAGGCGGGCGGTGGCGTGATAATCAACACGGGCTCGGGCTGGGGGCTGGCGGGCGGCCGGAACGCGGCATCGTATTGCGCCTCGAAGGGCGCCGTGGTTCTGCTGACCAAGGCGATGGCGCTCGACCACGGGCCGCAGAACATCCGAGTCAACTGCATCTGTCCCGGCGACACCGACACGCCGATGCTGCGACAGGAGGCGGAACAGCTGGGCGAACCGATCGAACAGTTCCTGGCCGAGGGAACCGAGCGGCCGCTGGGCCGCATCGCGCAGCCCGAAGACATCGCCCAGGCGGCCCTCTACCTGGCCGGCGACGCCGGCTCGGCGGTGACCGGCATATCGCTGGTCGTCGACGGCGGCGGCCTGGCGGGCTCTGGATAAGGAGCGAACGTGAACGGCTTGAATGGCAAGCGTGTCCTGATTACCGGCGGCGCCAGCGGCATCGGAGCGGCGACGGCGGAGCGTTTCCTAGCTGAGGGCGCGAAGGTCGTCGTACTCGACCGGGATCAGCTCGGTTGCGAGCGGATTAAAAAGACGCTGCCGCAACTGGCCGGCGTCATTCGCGCCGACGTCTCGGACCCCGGCGCGGTCGCGGGGGCGTTCGATGAGCTGGACGAGACACTCGGCGGCCTCGACGTGCTGATCAACAACGCCGGCATCAGCATCCGACACGACTTCCTCGAGATCACGCCGGATGAGTGGCGTCAGGTGATGGACGTGAACCTGAACGGTGTGTTCTACGTGGCGCAGCAGGCGGCGCGGCGGATGAAGGCGGCGGGTGCCGGCGTGATCATCAACACGGGCTCCACCAACGCGATCATGGGCTACCCGTTCTACGCCGACTACAACGCCTCGAAGGCTGGTGTGCTGGAACTGACGCGGTCGATGGCCCTGGAGCTGGCGCCCGATGTGCGGGTCGTCGCCGTTTGTCCGGGCTACATCATGACGCCGATGCAGGAGGCGGAGTACACCCCCGAGATGATCGAAGAGGTGAACAGCAAGATCCCGCTCCGCCGCCACGGTCGGCCAGAGGAGGTGGCCGCGCTCTTCGCCTTCCTAGCCTCCGACGAAGCCGCCTACATCACCGGGCAGACCTATGTTATAGACGGCGGCGAGATCGCCGGCGGCCTGGCGAGCCGCTAGTCGGCGAGTCGCCGAGGATTGCCAGGCTGCCTCACTTCTGCGAACTTGTAGGTACGGGACGCGTTCAGGCGGTTGCTCTCAGCCTGGAGGCGGTTGTACAATGGCAAGGCTGCCCGCCGCTGTTCTGCTTGCACTAGCGATATCCGGCCTTTTCCTGCCTGTCCGTGCGCAAGAGATCGAAGAAGCGAAGCTGTGCCGGGTGGTCGGCACGATCGTGGACGACAGCAGCGGGGCCCCGCTGCCCAACACGGTGGTGACGATCCCAGAACTCGGGCGACGATGGGTCAGTAACTCAGCAGGCGTATTCGTAATCGACTCGATATCGCTCGGGACATATCTGATCTACATCCGCCGGGTCGGCTACGAGGCTGCGGACGGCACTTTCACCGTCGAGCGCAGCGGCAGCGTCGAGGTGGCGTTGCGCCGGCAGTTTCCCGACTTCTCATCTCGAGGTCACGTCTCGGGTACCGTCATCGATCGAAGCACGCGACAGCCGATCGCGGGCGCCGTCGTGAACGTCGTTCAGACTAGCCGCCATGTGCTCACCGATGAGCAGGGGTACTTTGCGATCCAAGAGCTGCCGGTCGGGGTGCTCAGTCTGTCCGTGGAGATGCTCGGTTATGCACCCCGTAGGGATCCGATCAGCGTCCAGGCTGGCCACACGACGTCACTCGAGATCGCGCTCGCCGTAGAGCCTATCGAGCTGGAGCCCATCGTCGTCGAAGTGCGCTCCCAGTATCTCGACCGGGTAGGTTTCTACCGGCGTGCCCGCTACGAGCCGGGAGGGTGGCAGTGGACCGCGGATGAAATCGACCGCTCGGGGATCTTCTACCTCTCAGACGTGCTGCGACGAGCGCCTGGGGTGAGGGTTCAATGGGGTTTCGGCGGCGTACGAGTCACGGGTCGCGGCGGCCCCAGATGCCGGATGACAATCTACCTGGACGGGTTCCGGATGGGTCGAGACTTCGACCTGGACATGATTCCCCCTTCGACAGTGGGAGGCATCGAGGTCTATCAGGGCATGGCAACCCCTATCCAGTACGGCCAATTCTCCACCTGCGGTGTCATCCTGATTTGGAGTCGCTGGTAGTGTCGTAATCACTCCGTCAGGCTGACTCACGCCGGAGATTGGCCGGGCGGGGTTCGGCTCGTACCTCAATGTGTTTTAGCGGGCACCGCCTCTCGCGAGCCACAAGCCGCCTGTCACTGCTCCGCTCCCGACTCGGCTGCGGCGTTGATCTCGTAACTCACCTCGTCGCCCGACCCGAGTCGCAGACCGTGGAATTCGCCGGAGACCCCAGTCATGGCACCGGGAGGTGCTGTGCCGAGAAACAGCGAGCGCTCTCCATACACCGACAGCCCGACCTTGCCCCCGTCGAATAGCGAGAGCGTCAGTCCCTCTGTCCCTCTGTCAGAATCCAAGCCGAGCACGACCCGATACAGGCCGTCGACCTTCAACAATCCGTACCCGGTCCGTTCGTACCCCTCTTCATCGTTGATCTCGATCCCCGTGGCAGGCGCGATCCGCCTGCCGATGTTCGGGTCGGGAGTCGGGTCGCCAACGGCGATCCGGTCGAAGCCGTTCGCGTCAAGGATCAGGAGGCCGTTCATGTCGTTCCGGTAGTCCTTGTAGAACTCCATGTATCGTTCGCCGAAGCGGCTCCCCCAGATCTCTCTGACTCGCTCCAGGTCGGTGCGCACACGGTTGGCAGCGTCAGGAATCGGAGCCCCGAGCAGGATTCGCTCCCTCCCTTCCTCGTCCTCGATGATCAGGCCCCGCACGCGGATGATCCCATCCTCGCTCGTAGACTGGCCGAGCGGCGCGAGCGCGGTGAAGACGAGCACGCACGTCAGTATCGCGGCATAAGCCTTGAGCCACTTCAGGTCCCGTTCCAGCTTCTGAATCCGTCCGCTCATGGCCCCCCCCTTCTGCCTAGATCGGTTTCCTACTCGTAGCGCAGCGCCTCGACGGGATCGACCCTCATCGCGCGCCGCGCCGGAAGGTAGCAGGCCAGCACGGCGGCGACGACCAGCACCAGGGCGACTCCTACGAAGGTCCACACATCCGTCGTGCCGACGCCGTAAACCAGGCTTCCCAGAAATCGGGACAATCCCAGCGCGGCCACCACTCCCGCCAGGATGCCGATGCCCACGAGCCTCATGCCCTGCCCCAGCACCAACTGCAGCACGTCGCTCCGTTCAGCGCCGATCGCCAACCTCACACCGATCTCCTGGGTGCGGCGGCTGACCGAGTAGGAGATGACCCCGTAGATGCCCACGCCGGCAAGTAGCAGAGCAACGATCGCGAAGGCGAGCATCAGAGTGGTGGAGAAGCGCATGCGCGCCAGCGACTCACCGAGGATCTGCTCCATCGACCTGACATCGTAGATGGGGAGCGTCGGATCGAATTGCCGAATGACTCCTCGCGCCGCAGCGAGTGCGGCGTCCCGCTCGCCGCGCACGACCAGCGACATGCTCCTCGACCAGGGTATCTGCGCGTACGGCACGTAGATGCTGGGGTTGGGGTCGTGCCGCAAAGTGTTGTGGCGGACGCCGCCTACCACACCGACGATTCGGAAAGCCTGCCCATGAACTCCCAGCCGGACCCCGACCGGGTCCTGATCGGGGAAGTGCGCACGCACGAAGGCATCGTTCACGATCACGACAGGCTCTACCTGCGGGCCATCGGCTTCGCCGAACTGCCGGCCACTCACCAACCGGACCCCCATCGCCTGGAAATAGGTCGGTGTGACGACCGCGAAGTTGACCGAGCGGTTCTCGTTCGGCGGCACCTCGGTCTCACCTTCCTTAGTGAAGGAGGTGCCGCCGCGGTCGACCGCCAACGGGATACTGTTGATGAACCCGGCCGCTCTGATGCCAGGAGTCGAATTCAGCCGTCGTTCGAGCTCTGTGTAAGCCGCGACGAGGTGGGGGTCCTCCGGGTAACGTGACTCCAGCGGCGCGATTCTGAGTGTCAGCCTGTCTCTGGCGTCGAATCCGGTATCAACTCCGCTGAGGCGAACGAAGCTCTGAATCAGTAGACCTGCTCCGACAAGCAGCACCAGTGAGAGGCCAACCTCGGCGACCACGAGGGCCGATCGCAGGCGCGAGCTCCCCCGGCTCTCGGCCTGTCCGCGCCCGGCCTCACGCAACCGCTGACTCAAGTTCTCCGAGGCACCTTGAAATGCGGGCGCCAGACCGAACAGCACGCCGGTGAGCAGCGAGACGAGCGCCGTGAAGCCCAACACGCTGGCGTCGAGGCCTACACCTTCCAGGCGTGGAATATCCTGCGGGCCCAACCTAGCCAGCGCCTTCGCTCCCCAGAGTGCCACGCCCAGGCCGGCGAGGCCGCCCATCAACGACAGACCGAGGCTCTCTGTAATCAGCTGCCGCACCAGCCGGCCGCGCCCAGCGCCCAGCGATGCGCGCAGCGCGAACTCCTTCAGCCGTGTCGTGCCCCGGGCCAACAGCAGGTTGGCGACGTTGACACAGGCGATGAGCAGTACCAGACCGACGGCACCGAGAAGGATCATCAACTGAACGCTGACGTCACCCAGCACCTGACGGTCAAGCGGCGTCAGGGTGACGTCCCAGCCGGCGTTTGACGACGGGTACTCCTGTTGTAAGCGATGCGCGATGGTGCTCATCTCCGCGTCGGCGGTACTCAGATCGACGCCGCTTTTGAGCCGGGCAATCACCGTCATGAAGTGGGCCGACCGGTTGCCACCTTCCATGTCCATCGCGAACGGCACCCAGAGCTCCGTCTCCTCGGTGGGGATCGCACCTTCCAGTACGATGGGTGGTGGGAACTCGAACCCCTGCGGCATCACGCCGACGACGGTGTGAGGTATTCCGCCCAGCCGGATCGAGCTGCCAACAACGTTCGGATCCGCCCCGAAGCGGGTCTGCCAACTCCCATAGCTGAGCAGCACAACCCGGGCGCTGCCTTCACGATCGTCCTCGCCGTTGAAGAGCCGGCCGAATAGCGGCGAGACGCCGACCACAGAGAACATCCCGGCGGTCACGGTCGCACCGCGCACGACGCTGGACTCCGCCTCGCCCTCGAGGATGTAGCGTCGGCGGCTGAACGCGCCCATCTCGTCGAACACGTTATTCTGGTCACGCCAGTCGGCGTAGTTGGGCGGCGAAACGACCATGTACGGCAGGCCCCGGGTCAGGTTCCGCTCCCAGACGACAACCAGCCGATCCGGATCGCCGTATGGAAAGGGGCGCAGCAGCACACCGTTTACCACAGAGAAGATCGCGCTGGTCCCTCCGATGCCGAGCGCGAGCGTCAGCACGGCGATAAACCCAAATCCCGGGTTCCTGCGCAACATCCGTAGGCTCAACTTCACGTCCTGCCATAGACTAGCCATCTCGGTTCTCACCTATCTCAGGGTCCTGATATTCAACGTTCGGCCGCGGCGATGCCGAGTCCGTACTCGGCTACGCGTCTGACCTGTTCATAGTACCGCGCGGGCATCGGCCTGTACGTTCCCCACAGCGACACGAAGCCCGATCCGACCGGTCCACCATAGTCCTTCACCCAGGCCGGTGCGCCGCCCTTCTCGTCCAGAGCGAGCGCCGTCGTGACCTCGGCGACATCGACCCCCGACACGCTCACCCACCAATCGGTGAACCCCCAGCGCTCACCATCACCCGTGGGGTAGCCCGCGTACTGATCCAAGTCGTACCGATAATGGTCCACTCCCAGTAGCGTCCGCGGGCCGTCGCGGTTGAACGCTGTGATATTCCCATCGGCGTCCCGCTCGAGGCTGAGCGGCGGCAGCCCCAACCAGACGATCTTGCCCCCCGAATCGAGGTAGCGTCTGGCCAACACCGTATCCGCCGGGACTGCCGTGACCGTCGCCGGTAGGTCGTCCATCGCGAACACGACCACGCTACGACCGCTTTCTCCGTTAGATACTTCCATGAACCGCGCGAGTTGGAACCGGTCGAGCACCTCGTAGCCCCGGGATTCGAAGAAGTCACGCACACCTTCGTGGCCGGCAAACGTGTTCCAGCCAGTACGCTCGGGGTCCCAGTACACGGCGCGGCGCGGCGCCGGCCCGTCTTCCAGTCGAACCGCATAGACCGACCCGTCATCGCAGCCGAAATAGGCGCGGCCCTGGTGGACGACCGGTGACGACATGACCGCGCCGCCGAACCTGAGCTCCCACTCCAAGGCTCCCCCGGCCGCGTCCAGGGCGAGAAAACGGCCGGAATGGACGCCGACGTAGACGATGCCTCCCGAGACGGCCGGCGAACTGAAGACGCGGTCCCCAGTCTCGAACCTCCAGACCTCCTCACCCGTCGCGAGGTTCATCGCGTGCACGTACAGACCATCCGAGGTCCCGACGACCGCCAGGCCTTCATAGACCGCCGGGGACGAGACGACCCAGGGAGTCGAGTGGTCGAAGCGCCAGCCGAGCTCCCCGGTCGAAGCATCCAAGGCGTAGAACTTCCCGTCACGCGAGCCAAAGAAG
>CAYFSW010000102.1:0-2470 GCA_964345885.1 uncultured Gemmatimonadota bacterium
CCAGGGTCTCACGTTCGCCACCACCAGCGCCGGCGAGAAAGCGCTCTCGCGCGCCAGCTGGGACCGGCGCGACGTGATCACGTCCGCGATCGTGCTGCTGCTGATTCTGATGGCGTACCCGTACTTCAACGGATAAGGAGTGCCTTCGACAGCGGGACCGCGTCAGAGTTTCCCAAAGACCTCGGTGATGTCGAACCAGAGCTCGCGGCTCGCCCCATCCTCCGTCTCGAACTCGAGGACGTCGTAGATGCGATCGCCTTCATGCCGCAGACTTTGCATCTTCATGTTCGCGCCCGGGTACTCGCGTTCCAACCATTCGTACTCGGCTGAAATCCCCTGCATGCTGTCCGCAGCACCGCAAATGACGATGGCCGACTCCGCGCCGCGGCCGTCGCCACCCTCGTACCTGATTCCTGAGTCGTCCGGCGTCATCGTGTCCCCCTTCTAGCTACGCTCCTTATCTGTAACCAATAACCTACTAAGCATTCAATCCGGGTCGGTGACGTGCTTCCACACGCGTAGGAAATTCCCGCCCATGATCTTGCGAACATCCTCATCGCTGTATCCGCGCCGCTTCAGGCCCCGGGTGATGTTGGGGTAGTCCTGGACACCGCGGATCCCCACCGGCGAGGGGGTGCGAGGATACATGTCGGCCCCCAGTCCGACGTGATCGACGCCGGCAATCTTCACCGCGTGGTCGATGTGGTCGAGGACGTCCTCGATGGTGGGATGGTTCTCCAAGGGCCAATCACGCCCGGCACTGAGGTGTTCCACCGCGCTGCGGAGATCCGGATCCTCGACGGTGGGCACCTGCCGATGCCAAGGACGGCCCACCGCCCGCAGCTCGTTCATCGCCTCGAGGTACTCCGGGGTCAGGTAGTTGAGGACGAAGACGATCCCGATGACGCCGCCGTTGTCCGCCAGTGCGCGTAGCATATCGTCGCTCATGTTGCGGCGGTGGGGGTTGAGTGCCCGGACGCCGGAGTGTGAGGCGATAACCGGATCCTCACTGGTCTCGATCACGTCGAAGAAGGTCTCGTCCGATACGTGGGAGATGTCGATCACCATGCCCAGCCGGTTCATCTCCCGCACGACTTCTCTCCCCAGTTCGTTGAGTCCACCCCAGCGGGGCTCGTCAGCACCAGAGTCCGCCCACCCATGAGTGATGTTGTGGGTTAGGGTTATGGAGGAGACACCCAGGCGATGGAACTCCTGCAGGTTCTCCAGGCTGTTCTCGATCGCGTGCCCCCCCTCAATAGAGATGGGGATGGCGATCTTGCCCGCCGATACGATTCGCTCGACATCGGCGCCGGTCCGCGCCAGCTCGACCCGGTCGGCATGCTGCTCGATCGCACCCAACATAGCCGCCAGCAGCTGGCGCGCCTGGCGCGCGCCTCCGTCAGGGTAGAGGAAGTTCTGGACGAAGAGGGCGACGGTCTGGACGTCGACTCCTCCCTCCTCGAGCCTGGGGATGTCGACATGCCCGCCGGGAAGGCGCTGGCCGATGTCTAGCTTCTCATAGAGGACGCGATAGGAGAGGTCATTGTGGCAGTCCCAGACGAGGGCTTCGCGATGGAGTCGATCGATCCGCTCGTCGCCGTTAGCGCAACTCGTAAGCAGGCTCGGAGCCAGACAGCAGAGGGCGAGCCCATACTTCCACATCTTCATCGCATCCTCCGCGCGTTCAGGCGGTCAAGCCGGGAGGTTGCTATCGGTGCGCCGGCGCGGCTTCTCCCGCGGCGGGGGGATGAACGACCGCTCTGTCCTCTATCGGTACTTCCTGAACACTCCCGTCATCGAAGACGACCCGCAGCAGTCGCGGTTGGCCGGTCTCGTTGAGAAGCTCCCAACCCTGATCGGAACGACTCACGCGCACCTGGTCGATTCCGAACGCCTGACCGCGCGCAGCATCGATGTAGACATGACCGTAGTGGTCGAGAATGCGCATCGCAGCTTCCGCTGCAGCCCCATTGCCCCAATCGTAGATCGTGAACATGCCCATCCCCTCGCCCTCTGGGCTGGTACGGCCGCCGTGGGCGTAGTTCTCCATCGTGAAGCCGTAGTCTTCCGGCCCGAACCAGGGGTATACCTTTTCCCACATCGCTTTCACCGTGGGATTCTCGGGACAGTACATCATCACGAAGCCCGACCTCAGCGCGGCGACTCCGCGCTCGAAGTAGTCGCGCTCACCTGTCTCACGGTAGTAATCGAGGAACAGCTCGGCGAAAAGAGTTTCCCGCGAGTCGTTCCATTCACCATCGGAGTTCATCACGCCGAAGCCGCCTAGGGCGGGTACGTAGATGAAGGGCGGCTGCCAGACCTGCTGGAACATCGACAGCTCGTCCAGCGTACGCCGCCCCCACTCTAGGTAGCGCGAATCGCCGGTCGCGTGGTAGGTATGCAGCAGCGCCTCCGCCGTCCAAAACGGCGAGAAGCTGTTCTGCTTGTACATGGCGTTGCGCTCGATCTT
>CAYFSW010000103.1:0-10853 GCA_964345885.1 uncultured Gemmatimonadota bacterium
TGTGTGGGTATCGATGGGCGAGCCGGAATCGAAATGGGCGGAGCGGGTAAAGCTTCTGAAGCCGTATCAGGTCAATCGACGCGTGGTGGCCCTCACCGGTGTGAGGTCGGTCCGGCTTCTGCACTGTCTGCCGGCATTCCACAACCGGGAGACGACTGTGGGCGAGGAGGTCTACCAGAACTTCGGCCTCGATGGCATGGAGATGACCGAAGACGTGTTCGAATCCGAGCACTCGATAGTCTTCGACCAGGCCGAGAACCGGATGCACACGATCAAGGCGATCATGGTCGCAACGTTGGTCGGCTCGGGCACGAGCAAGAAGTGACCAAACGGTAACAACCCACCCTATAATCCCGCTCGCGCTCCCGCTAGCGCACAATGTCCATCGACCTGTGCCGTTCTGGCTCAGCATGGCACCGCTTGGGGGGTTGCGGGCAAAGTGGCCCGGGCTTGGTGCCGGCGTTGACAGGGCCATGATTTCGTGTTTTCTAGGCTCTTATGTCGCTAGCTGAACTCGAGAGGTAGAGATGTCCGCTCGTTACCAGACCGATGCAGGCGCGGTGGCCCGGCTGTACAGGGGCTTCTTGCGGGATCCGGACTCTGTCGAGCGGGGCTGGAGGGAGGTCTTCAGCCGGCTGGATGACGAGGCGCGCGAATACCTCGAGTCGCTGGACGGTGCGCTGGCTACCGTGGCCGCGCCTTCGGATGCAGAGCCGCGCATAGCAGGCGACGCGCGCGTCGCTGCACTCGACTCGATCCGAGCGCTCATGCTGATCCGCTCCTACCGGGTCCGCGGGCATTTGGAGGCCAATCTCGACCCCTTGGGCCTCGCGCCCAAGCAGCCGCACCCCGAGCTCGACCCGGCGACCTACGGCTTCGGCGAAGGGGACTGGGACCGCCCGATCTACATCCACGGCGTGCTGGGTCTGGAGAGCGCGACGCTGCGCGAGATCATGCAGGTGCTGCGCCGCGACTACACGGGCAACATCGGTCTCGAGTTCATGCACCTCCAGGACCCCGATCAGAAGGCCTGGATCCAGAAACGCATGGAGGGAGTTCTCCATCACAGCAAGATCAAGGCTGAGGACAGGCTTACCATCCTCAAGCGGCTGACCGCGGCGGAGACCTTCGAGAAGTTCTTGGATCGGAAATATACCGGCACCAAGCGCTTCGGTCTCGAGGGCGGCGAGTCGGCGCTACCGGGACTGGAGACGATCCTCCGTTGTGTGGTGAGCATGGGCGTGCGCGAGGTCGTGATCGGCATGGCGCATCGGGGGCGCCTGAACGTGCTGGCCAACCTGATGCGCAAGCCTCTGCCGGCGATCTTCAACGAGTTCCAGGGCGGCGCCTCGTCGCCGGACGAGATCGGCGGGTCGGGTGACGTGAAGTATCACCTGGGCACGTCGACCGATCGCGAGATCGCGGGCCAGAAGGTGCACCTGACGTTGGTGCCGAACCCTTCGCATCTGGAGGCCGTCGATGCCGTTGTGGTGGGTAAGGTCCGCTCGAGCCAGGACCAGCGGGGCGACAGCGAGCGTTGTCATGTCATGGGTCTGCTGATCCACGGCGATGCCGCCTTCGCCGCCCAGGGCGTGGTGGCCGAGACGCTGCAATTCGCCGACCTCGAGGGCTACACCACCGGTGGCATCATCCATCTCATCATCAACAACCAGATCGGCTTCACCACCAACCCGATGGCCGCGCGATCCAGTCCCTATCCGTCGGACCTGGCGAAGGGGATCCAGGCACCGATCGTACACGTCAACGGCGACGACCCCGAGGCGGTCGTGCAGGCCGCGGCTTTCGCCGCCGAGTATCGCCAGATCTTCAAGCGCGACGTGGTCATCGATCTCTATTGCTACCGGCGGCACGGCCATAACGAAGGCGACGAGCCGGCCTTCACCCAACCACTGATGTACAAGAAGATCAAGACACACCCTACGACGCGTGAGATCTATGCAAAACGCCTGATCGAAGACGGCGTGCTGTCACAGGATGACGTCGATGCGCTCGTTGCCGAGTCGCAGGCGCGGCTCGATGAGGGGTTCGCCGCCGCCGCCGACTACACGCCGAACAAGGCTGACTGGCTCGAAGGCGCCTGGCTCGGACTGGAGGCGGCCAGCTCCGATAGCTGGCAGCCGCCCGAGACCGGTGTGGCCCTCGACACACTGCGTGAGGTCGGCGTCGCCCTGACGACCGTGCCCGACGGGTTCAACATCAACCGCAAGATCACCCGACAGCTGAAGGCGAAAGCTGAGATGTTCGAATCCGGTAGCGGGCTCGACTGGGCAACCGGCGAGGCGCTGGCCATAGGAACGTTGCTGCTCGAGGGCAATCGCGTGCGTCTCTCGGGTGAGGACAGCATACGCGGGACCTTCTCACAGCGTCACGCCTCGTGGATCGACCAGGAGACCGAAGAGGCCTACGTCCCGCTGAACCACATCGGTGAAGGGCAGGCGCTTGTCGAGGTCATCGATAGCCCCCTCAGCGAATTCGGTGTGCTGGGCTTCGAGTACGGCTACGCCATCGATGAACCGCGGGCGCTGGTGCTCTGGGAGGCGCAGTTCGGCGACTTCTCCAACGGCGCGCAGGTCATTATCGATCAGTTCATCGCCGCCGGCGAATCGAAGTGGCTTCGCATGTGCGGGCTGGTGATGCTTTTGCCCCACGCCTACGAGGGTCAGGGTCCCGAGCACTCGTCGGCGCGGCTCGAGCGGTTCCTGCAGCTCTGCGCCGAAGACAATATGCAGGTCGTGAACTGCAGCACGCCGGCCAACTACTTCCACGTGCTGCGGCGACAACTTCACCGCAAGTTCCGCAAGCCGCTGATCGTCATGACACCGAAGTCGCTGCTGCGGCACAGGCGGGCGGTATCGAAACTGGAGGAGTTCGGGCCGGGCACTCGCTTCCAGCGGGTCATGGAGTGCGAGCGCCCGTGCGACCCGTGGCAGGCGCGGCAGGTCGTGCTCTGCAGCGGCAAGGTCTATTACGACCTGGTGGAGGAGCGCGAGAAACGCGACGCCAGTGATGTCCAGATCCTGCGTGTCGAACAGCTTTACCCGTTCCCGTCCGGTGATCTGGAAGAGAAACTTGCCCCGTATACGCATTGCGCTCTGGTGTGGTGTCAGGAGGAGCCCGGCAACATGGGCGCCTGGACTTACATCGCCGACCGGGTTGCGGAAGTGGCGGAGAAGCTGGGTTTCGCCGAGCCGCGGCCGCGCTACGCGGGCCGTGCGCCGTCGGCGTCTCCGGCCACCGGAGTCTACCTGCGGCATCAAGAGGAGCAGGATCGTCTGGTCGACGCGGCGTTAACCGTCACGGAGACCGGCAAAACGAAAGCGAAGTAGCGTCATGGCAATCGATATATTGGTTCCCGACCTCGGGGAATCGATCACCGAGGGCACGGTGGCCACCTGGCTCAAGGAACCGGGCGATCAGGTGGCCGCCGACGAGCCTCTGCTGGAGCTCGAGACCGACAAGGCGACGCTCGAGATCCCGGCGCCCAGCGCCGGAATCCTCAGCGAGATCCTCGTCCAGGAGGGCGAGGACGTGGAGGTCGGAGCGCTCTTGGGTCGCATCGACCCGGCGAGCGGCCAGGTCGCTGCAGAACGCCCCGCCGCGGAGGCCGCTCCCGAGGATAAGACCCCCGAGCCCGCAGCCCCTGAGGCTTCGGCGCCCCAGCCCGCCGCAACTCGAGAAATAGAGCCGTCGCCGGCGCCTGCCGGGCCGACCGCCTCGCCTGCGTCCATTGACCTCGATCCGGATGACATTCCGCGCAGCGGACCCGATGGCGAAGTGACCTTGAAAGACCTCGAGTCCGTTCTCGGGCAGAGGCCGCCATCTGCAGCGGCCGAAGGGCGTCGCGAGGAGCGTGTTCGCATGTCGCGGCTGCGCCGCACCGTCGCCGCGCGGCTGAAAGAGGCGCAGAACACGGCGGCTATCCTCACCACGTTCAACGAAGCGGACATGAGCGCGGTGATCGAGATACGCAGGCGTTACCGCGACAGCTTCGAGGAGAGGTACGGCGTGCGGCTCGGTTTCATGTCCTTTTTCGTCAAAGCGTGTGTCGCTGCGCTCAAGGAGATGCCGGAGGTCAATGCCCAGATCGACGGCAGCGAGATCGTCTACAAGCATTACTACGACATCGGGATCGCCGTGAGTACGGACAAGGGACTCAAGGTCCCAATCGTTCGCGACGCCGACCGCAAATCGTTCGCCGAGATCGAGAGGGACATCGCGACGCTCGCCGCCAAGGCGCGCGAGGACAGTCTTGCCCTCGATGAGATGGAGGGCGGCACGTTCAGCATCAGCAATGGTGGCGTTTTCGGCTCGCTCCTCTCGACGCCCATCCTCAACCCGCCGCAATCGGCGATCCTCGGCCTGCACAAGATAGAGGATCGACCTGTCGTCATAGACGGACAGGTACAGGTACGACCGATGATGTACCTGGCGCTCAGTTACGACCACCGACAAATCGACGGGCGCGAGTCTGTCACGTTCCTGGTCAAGATCAAGGAATTGATCGAGACACCGACGCGGCTGATGCTTGAGCAGTAGACGGTGGCCGCTGACCGGTGGCCAGTGACCGGTGACCAGTGCCCGGCAATTGGGGATTCGCCAAGTGGCAATTCCGTCTTACCGGCTACTGACCACCGATAACCGACCACCAAACCACCGAACGAAAGATGCTCGAACCACGTGAAGGACAAGTGCGGCTGCGCGAAGAGCCGATTCGTCGAATAACCGCTCCGCTCGAGCGCTTCATGCACGTCGAGGCGGCCAGCGGGATCGTGTTGCTGGTAGCGACGGTCGTGGCGTTGATACTGGCCAACTCGCAACTCTCGGATTGGTACGTCGGCATCTGGAAGACCGAGGTCGGTTTCCGAGTGGGCTCATTCGAGATGTTTCACTCGTTGAAGCATTGGATCAACGACGGCCTGATGGCGGTGTTCTTCTTCGTCATCGGTCTCGAGGTAAAGCGTGAGCTTGTGATCGGCGAGCTGCGCGATCCTCGTCGTGCAGCGCTGCCGGTCGTCGCAGCGATCGGCGGTATGATCGTACCGGCCGGCGTCTACCTGGCCCTGCAGGCGGGTGAGCCCGGCGCGCGAGGCTGGGGGATCCCGATGGCGACGGACATAGCGTTCGTCGTCGGCTGCATGGCGGTGCTGGGCTCGCGGGTGCCCCACGGGCTGCGGGTGATGCTGTTGTCGCTGGCGATCGCCGACGACATCGGCGCGATTCTGGTGATCGCGATTGGCTATACCGAGTCACTCGATCTCACGGCCCTTGTCCTCGGTCTCTTGGGACTCATCGTCGTCTTCCTGATGGCGCGCGTCGGGGTTCGCAGTTTGCTCGCCTACATCGTCATCGGGGTCTTGGTCTGGTTCGCATTCCACGAATCGGGTGTCCATGCCACGATCGCGGGTGTGGCGCTAGGCCTGCTCACACCGACGAGAGCGTACATCAGCGAAGGACTGTTCGGCGAAATACTCAACAGGGCGAGCGAGATCTTCCACGGCGGTGATTGGGAATCGGAGGAGGACCGCGGCGCCAAACTGCTGCGCTTCCGGCAGGCGGCGCGCGAGACGGTTCCGCCGGTGGAGTACCTGGAGACCGTGCTCCACCCGTGGGTCGGCTTCTTCATCATGCCGCTCTTCGCGCTGGCCAACGCCGGCGTGCCCTTCGAGCTAGCGGACCTCGCCGACCCGGTGGCGCAGGCGGTGGCGGCGGGTCTCGTCATTGGGAAGCCGCTGGGGATCGTCGTCCTGAGCTTCATCGCCGTCCGCATCGGCCTGGCGCGGCTGCCGGAGGGAGTCGGGTGGGGTGCGCTCGGCGGCGGCGGCTTTCTGGCTGGTATCGGCTTCACGATGGCGCTGTTCATAGCGGGGCTTGCCCTGGAAGGTGAGATTCTCGATGCTGCAAAGGTCGGTGTGCTCGGTGCCTCGGCAGTAGCCGCGGTCATCGGGATGTCGATACTCAGCTATGTGCTTCCGAAACGATAGTGCACTCAGCGTAAACAGGAGAGAACTATGAGAACGATATTGGCCGGACTGACGGTGCTGCTCGCAGTCGCCTGCGCCGGCCCCGAGACTAGAGAAGAGGTGCGGCCACTGGTCGATGCGGCCTGGCTGGAAGAGAACCTCGGTGCTGTGGTCGTACTTGACGTTCGCGCCAACCGTCCGGACGGGAGTCCTTATCAAGTTGGCCACATCCCGGGTGCCGTCCATTCGCCGTACGCGCAGGATCCCTGGCGCGTCACCCTTGACGGCGTGCCGGCCATGCTCCCGCTCGTTGATGACCTGGTGGACTTGATAGGCGGCCTTGGCATCTCGAACGACGATCATGTGGTTATCGTGGCGGAGGGTCAGTCGGCGGGGGACCTGGGCTCATCCACTCGGGTTTACTGGGGGTTCTCAGTAGTGGGGCACGAGCGGGTCTCGATCCTGAACGGCGGATTCACGGCATGGACGAACGCCGGATACCCGACCGAGGCCGGCCGCAACGAGCCGACGCCCACGACCTACACTGCCAATTACCAGCGGCAGCTCGTAGCCACCACGCGAGACGTCGTAGCTGCGCTCGACAGCGGCACGCCGCTCATCGACGCGCGCTCCGAGCCCTACTACCGGGGTGAGCGCAAGTTCGCGATGGCGGACCGCTACGGCACGATCAGCGGCGCCAAGAACATTCCGGGTCCGAAGCTGACAGTCGGTAGCGGAGCGATGTTCGCCGGGGCGGATACGGTCGCAGCTCTGTGGGCCGAAGCCGGATTGCCCAGCGAGGGTGAGCAGATCGCATTCTGCAACATCGGTCATTTCGCATCGATCGCCTGGTTCGCTGCCTATGAGTTGGTTGGCAACAAGGAGGCGAGGCTCTACGATGCCTCTCTTGTGGAGTGGTCGGCTTACCCCGACCTCCCGATGGAAAACACCGACAACCCGAACCGCCAGTGACGTTGTTGGGCGCGGTAGGCGGAGCGGGCTAGCTTGAAGCACTAGGTGAACATGTATGGAGGGTGAGAGGCACTCGCCGCGGATCACACACCTCTCGTGGGGCCGCATCGAAGTTGAGGGCGCCGCAGCCCCTTACAAGGATGTGAAGCTCTTCCCGGGCGGCTCGCGTGAATGGGACTGGAGCGAGACGGGGACGGAACACTCACGCGGGATCCAGCCCGCCGACGTCGATGAGTTGCTGGAGCACGGGGCTACCGTTGTCGTGCTGTCGAGGGGGATGTACGAGCGGCTCGCCGTGCCCCGCGAGACGCTCGAGTTGCTGGCCGACCGCGGGATCACGGCTCACGTGCTGCAAACCGAGAAGGCGGTCGCGCTTTACAACGAGTTGGCCGTGAGAGAGCCGGTAGGCGGCCTCTTTCACACGACGTGCTGATATTGCGGCGGGCGCGTATCTTATAGGCGCCGCGGGACCACCGTGTCGGAGCAATCGCGAAACGGAGTGGCAGCCGCATGACAAAGTCGAAAAGGGTGGAAACCGTAATGTCGATTCGCTCCGCACTCGATCAGAGTCTGACGATTGTCGGTGTCATCATCATTATGGTGACGGTGACGCTGCTGACCGAAGCATGGACACCGCTTTTCGTTGTCATGGCTGGTGCCCTGATGATCGGGGCGGGTGCCTGGCGGTTGGGTACGCGCCTGCTCCCCAATCGCCGGATCTACGTAGGGCTCCGCTCCGAGGTCGAGTACTTCATCAGGCTCGTGCGGCGACTCAACTCGCACGCCCTGGCAGAAGAGAGTGAGAAGGTCGAGAACCTCAGGGTCGAGATGAAGGAATCGGTCGACCGGATGGTTTCACTCGCCGGGCAGTCGGGTGCCACGACCGTGATCGGCTAGAGCTCCGATCGCGCTGCTAGCTCCCGCACGGCTTCATAGACCGCCGCAGCCGACTCGAGGGCTGGCCAGCCCAGCACGCCAAGCGAGTCGTTCACGTAATCGACTCTGCGCATGCCGTTCAGAACGGCGGTGACGCCCGGCGTGCTCGCCAGCGTCCACAACGCTTTCCTCGATAGGCTCTCCACCCTCTTCTCGTCTGGGAGTAGCGGGTCGATGGCGGCGCTCAGTGCAGCATTGCGGACCTGCGACCGCTCCGCCGCCTGGCGACGCAACTCGCGGATCAGTTCGTCGAGCTCCGGCAGGTAGACGTCACGCCAGTCGGACCAGCGGGCGGCTGCCTCTCCATTGAGCCCGCGGTCGAGTGCGCCCACGACGGCCTGAACCGTGTACAAGATCTGGGTCTCCAACTCCGACCAGTGAGCCAAGCCGACGGGCGAGCCTTGGATTTGTGCCAGTCGCTCGGCCATGCGGAAGTACTCGCTGGGATCGAGGGAGTCGGGTGTGGCCTTCAGGTGAGGCGCGATCTCAGCGCGGAACGCCACCTCGAGATCGGCGACCCGGCCCAGCTGCTCCTCGAAATCGATTCTGGTCTCCTCGACCTCGACCTCGGCGAGGCGAATGAGCGCGCCACCAACAAAGGCGTTGAGCGGTCGATTGACCAGCACGGCGACCCCTTCCGCCTGCGCGATCTCGAGCACGGTTCGACCCGCGCTGTCGTCCTCCTGCGGGACAAGGACGGCGCCGTTCTCGAGGAGGTTCAGGGGAATCTGCAACACGCGGAAATGATGCTCTGCACCGGCCGCCTCGTTCGCGGCGGCGAGCATGCGGGTGAGGGAGACGGCTTCGCTGTCATCGGTGAGTGCCGCAGCCGTGTTGGTCGAGACGCCGTAGCCGGCTAGGCGACCGGCGGTGACCTGGTCCTCGAGGTAAGCGAAAGCCTTCTCGAGGCGCCGATAGAGCTCGTCGCGCGACTCGTCCAACGGCACGCCACGCCGCGCGGCATCGGACAGAAAGTACTCGGGGTTGTGAAGCAAACAGAAGTCGAGGGTCTCGAGCTCGAGTCGGTCGAGTGAGCGACATAGCTGATCTTCGAGGAACTCGGGATGCATGCAGTGCCAGAGCCCGTCCTCGTGCTTTACCATCTCAGGGAAAGGAGATCCCTGCTCCTCGCGCTCCAGCGCTTCTTCGTAGCTGGAGCCCTGCACCGGGCCGATCTTCGAGACGACGATGACTCCCTCGCGTTCGAGTTCGCCGTTGTCGATCAGTTCGCGCAGTGCGCTGCCTACCAGCCGTTCGCTCGCGCCATCGATATAGTTGGTGGCCGTGTCGATCAAGTTGACGCCGGTCCGCAGCGCTCGCTTGAGCGCCTCGCGATGCTCGGGGGAGTGGTCGTGGGTGCGGTAGCTGCCGAAACCCAGGCGGGCGGTTCTCAGTCCTGTCGCCCCGAGCTCGGTAAACCCGGTCTCGGCGAAGCGGCCTGCTAAGCGGTCGGTGCCCGCCGCGGTCGCACGGCCGGGAAGATGGATCGCGATCGTCGTCGGCGGCCGCTCGTCGCCGAGTGGCACTTCCAGCTCGGCGGCGACGGCTGCCGGGTCTGTGATCGGTGCCCGGCAGGCGAAGTCGCGGCAGATGTAGAGCGCCGCCACCCCGTCGACCAGATCCTTGCCGCGCAGCAAAGGCAGTTCGGCGGCGCCGACATCGACGCCCGGTTCGAAGACCGCCGCGGTGCGGTTGGGCAGGTAGTGCTCCGCCACGGCGCGCTGCAACGCTCCCAGGTCCGCCGAGCCCTTCTTACCCACCAGGGCGATCTCAACGGGCCCCTCGAGCAGCAGATCGACGGCACGGAGGGTAGTAGCGAAGGCGCGGGGGAAGCGTGAGATCAGGGGACCGAAGGCCTTGATTGCCCCAGCTGCTGCGTGGCGGAGCTCGGGACGGTCGAGGTGGTACGACAGACGTGCCAGAGCGTGGGCGGCTACGGCGTTGCCCGAGGGCGTCGCTCCGTCGGCGCCATCCCGGTAGCGTATAATCAACTTCTCGTGATCGCTCGCCGTGTTGAAGAAGGAGCCCGTCTCCTCGTCGCGGAAGTCGGCCAGCGTTCGCTCGAGCAACCGCTCCGCCTCGCGCAGCCAATCGAGCGAGCCACCCGCCTCGTACAGATCGATGAGCGCTTCGCTCAGGTAGGCGTAGTCTTCGAGAACGGCGCTCAGGTGGGCCACCCCCTCACGGTAAGTGCGGTACAGCCCACCGTCCTCGCGTGACAACTTTTCCATGATGAACCTGGCGGCGCGCTCCGCCGCCTCCAGGTAGCGAGGTTCATCGAGCACTCGGTGTCCTTCGGCGAGCGCCCCGATCATTAGGCCGTTCCAGGCCGTGATGATCTTGTCGTCGAGACTCGGCTTCACGCGCCGCTGCCGCGCCGCGTAGACTTTCTCCCGCGCGGCCTCCAGAGAGCGCTCGAGCTCCTCGGACGCGATGCCGAGCTGTTCGGCCACGGCTTCGAGTGGACGCGGCGCGTTCGGGATGCTAACGCCCTCCCAGTTGCCCACCGGCGATATGTCGTAGTAGGCGTTGAAGCGGCGCGCTTCCTCTTCGTCGAGCACATCGGCGATCTGCTCGGGCGTCCAGACGAAGAACCTCCCCTCCTCACCCTCCGAGTCGGCGTCGGTGGACGAGTAGATGCCGCCCTCCGGCGACACCATCTCGCGCAGGACGTAGTCGAGCGTCTCCACCGCGACGCGGCGGAAGAATTCATCGCCGGTGACCTGGTAACCCTCGAGGTACGCCTTCGCCAACAGCGCGTTGTCGTAGAGCATCTTCTCGAAGTGGGGCACCAGCCAAGCCCGATCGGTCGAGTAGCGAGCAAAGCCGCCCCCGACGTGATCGTACATACCGCCCCGGGCCATCCCCTCCAGGGTCTTCTTCACCATCGTGAGGGCGTGCGAATCGTCGAAGCGCCGGTGGAGCCGCAGCAGCAGCTGCGAGCCGACGGCCGGAGGGAACTTG
>CAYFSW010000104.1:0-13363 GCA_964345885.1 uncultured Gemmatimonadota bacterium
GGGATGATGATGTCGCGGATTTCAACCGCCTGGGTCGTGATCCCCCAGCCGTTGGTCTTCTCGTCCAGCACCTTCTGAATCTCCTGGCCCAAGCGATCGCGCTCCGAGAGCAGCACCGCCAGGTCATCCCTACCGATCGCGTTACGCAACGCGGTCTGCGCGGATAGAACCACCGCCTCATCAAAGCGCTCGACCTCGAGCACCGCTTTCTGTGCGTCCCAGACCATCCAGAAGGCGATGGCGTCGACGTTCACCGGCACCGTGTCGGCGGTCAGCGTCGTCTCCGCCCTGAAGTCGGTGACCCGTACCCGCTGATCGACGAACTGCGCCACCTTATCGATCACCGGAACCAGCACGAACAGCCCCGACTTCCGCAGCCCGCGAAACTTGCCGAAGCGCAGCAACACCGCCCGCTCCCACTGGTAGGCGATCTGGACAGCCGGCGCGACGAGGAGCGCCACGACGATCGTCGCCAGCAAGATCTCGCTGTCCGGCCGCAGCTCGAGGAAGACGAACAGACAGGCGGCGGTGCCGAAGATGACCACGGCCTCCCACATCTGGAACGTGCGCAGCATCACCACCAGGCCCAGCGCCGAGCCCAGCGCCAACAACACCGCCTCGACGCTGAACGGATGGACGTTCAGGTGTACCACCAGCCCCGCCACGAAGATCGCCACCGTCAGCAAGGCGTTGAGCGGCGCGAACCGGAAATCGGCCCGCAACGTGGTCGCGAATTTCTCCAGCGACATGTGGTGATGGTGTCGCGCCCACTTGGGCCTCGACGTCTCGTTCATCTCGACTCCTCCTTTCGCTGCCTCAAACCCTCGAGCACCTCCTCGAGGGTAAACCCGTAGCCCGAGGCCCGGGCCATTAGCTCGGTCACGATCTGGTCCAGCATCCGAGCCCGCTCCAACTCGTCGATCTCCGGAGGCTCGCCGCTCACGAACGTCCCCGACCCCTGATGCGTGTCGAGCACCCCCTCGATCTCCATCTCCCGGTAGGCGCGGATCACCGTATTCGGATTGATCGACAGGTCCACCGCCAGCTGCCGCACCGTCGGCAACCGGTCCCCCGGACTCAGATCACCCCGCGCGATCGCGAACTTCACCTGCTCGATGATCTGCCGGTAAAACGGGACCCCACTCTTCAGGTCAATCGCCAATTCCAAGGCCAAACCCCCTGCCAAGAACTCTAGATGACTAGTGTTCTAGTGATATAGTACAATCAGCGCGCCGGACCGTCAACCCCCGGCTGCGGGTTGACGTGGACGCTTCAATGTGCCACGTCATCTCACGTCTCGAACGACTGGACGTCGACCCGAAGGAGAGGGACCGCGCCTCATGAAACTCTACACCGCCGTTGCGCTCGGACTCGTCGCCGGGCTGCTGCTTGGCCTGGTCGCTTCGATCACCGGCTGGCCGTGGCTCATGGCGATCGCCACGGGGATCGAGCCAATCGGGCAGGCGTTCGTCGATCTGCTGAAGATGGTAGTCATCCCGCTGGTGGTAGTGGTGATCTTCGTGGGGGTGGGCACGCTGGGTGATCTCAGGCGTCTGGGCCAGTTGGGCGGCCTGACGCTGCTCTTCTTCGCGGCGACCGCCGCGATCGGGGTGCTGATGGGAATGGGGGTGATGCAGGTCTTCCTACCGCTGGCCAGCGAGGCGGCGGCCGACGCGGTGGCGGGCGCGGCGACGGAGGCGCCGGTCCTGCCGGGTCCCATAGAGTTTCTGCTGTCGCTGATCCCGAGTAACCCGTTCGCAGCGGCGGCCGATGGGGCGCTGCTGCCGCTCATCGTCTTCACGATCTTCTTTGCCGGGGCGACGGGCGCGCTACCCGAGCGCGAGCGCGAGACGCTGCTCTCCCTGGCGGGCGCGGTGAGCGAGGCGCTGATCAAGATGGTGCATTGGATCCTCTGGCTGGCTCCGATCGGCGTCTTCGCGCTTGCGGCGCCGGTCACCGCCCGGGCCGGCTGGGCGATGCTGCAGAGTCTGGGCGCCTTCATCCTCGCCGTGCTGGCCGGGCTGGTGGTGTTCGTGGCGGCCGTCTATCTACCGGCGGTCCGCTTCCTGGGCGGCATGCCCGCCGGCAAGTTCCTCAAGCGCTGTCTCAACCCGATCCTCATCGCCGCCGGCACGTCGAGTACGGCGGCCACGTTGCCGGCGATGCTGGAGACGGCCGACGAGGAGCTGGGTCTGGCGCGCCCTGTCTGGAGCTTCGTCATCCCGCTGGGCGCGGGACTCGCCCGCATGGGGACCGCGCTCTTCCAGGGCGCGGCCATCGTCTTCCTAGCCTGGCTGTTCGGCGTGCCTCTGGCCGCCGCCGGGATCGGTGGCGCCGTGCTGGCCACCTTCATCGTCTCGTTCACCGTGCCGGGCATCCCCGCGGGCGGCGTGGTCAGCCTGGCCCCGGCGCTGGGGGCGGTGGGTGTCCCGCTGGATGGCCTCGCCGTGCTGCTGGGCGTCGATCGCATACCCGACATGGCGCGCACGGCGACCAACGTGACGGGCATACTTGCCGCGTCCGTCGTGGTCGACAAACAGGTAGCGACCTCCGAGGGAAGTGCCGGGTCGGGCTAACCTCCCTCCAGCTAGTGGCAGAAGGAAAGGGCTACCAGAGGTTTTCGAGAGGTAATTCGAAGCCGGGCACCACGTCCTCGCCGCTAAGCGAGTCGGCGGATTCGAGTAGCGATTCACCCCCGTCGGCGCGGTACACCCGGGCGATCTTTCTACTTGGATCGACTACCCAGACCAGTCTGACACGAGCGTTCAGCCACGCGCCGACCTTGGCCAACACCTCGCCGGGGCGTTCGTCGGCACCGAGGACCTCGACCACCAGGTCGGGCGCGTAGGCGGGGTAACCCCTGGGCTCTTCCTCTGGCACGCGCGCCTTGACGATGAACGCAACGTCCGGGGCCCGCACCGTGTCCGGGTCCGACTCGATCTTGAACCCGGTCTCCGCCGCGTAGACCCGGCCCAGGTCATGCTCTTGCACATGGTTCGCCAGGGGGAGCGTAACCCGCATGGTAACGTGACCGTGCCTGCCACCTGCCGGCTCGCGCACGACCAGCCTGCCGCGGATGAGCTCCGACCGCTTGTGCAGCGGCTGGTCCCGGAGCAGCTCCTCCGCCGTCATCAACTTTGCACCACCCATACGGCGAGTATACGGCGAGACGGCTTGCATGGCGAGTGAATCTACAGAGGAGTGTCAACGGATCGTCAAAGCCCGGCGGCCAGGTGGCTCAGCCCAGCAATAGGTCGGGTAACGTCGCCAGCGAATCGACCACCAGATCGGGCCTTATCGCCGAGTTCTGCAACTCCTCCGCCCGGAACTTGCCGGTCCGCACCATGATCCCCTGGACCCCGATGGCCTGGGCGCCGGCGATGTCGGCCTGTAAGTCGTCGCCGACCATCGCCACGTCGGATAGCGCGAGCCCCATCGAGCGGGCCGCCGCCTCGAACATCGGTCGGCTGGGCTTGCCGACCAGCGTCGCCTGGCGCCCCGTCGCGTACTCGAAGGCGGCGACGAAGGCGCCCACATCCAGTACCCACTCCCCTTCCGTCTTCCAGTAGCGGTTGCGGTGGAGGGCGACGAACTCGACGCCGTCGAGCAGCCAGCGGAAGACGCGGTTCATCGTGTCGAAGTTCCACACGGGACCCAGGTCGCCGACCACGACGGCCTGGGGATCGTTGTCGACGATATCGAACTCGGCGAACTCGGCGAACGAACCTTCGGGCAGGCAGATTGCGACGCGCCGGATCCCCTGCCCTCTCAGCCAGGCGACGGCGGCGAGCGGGGGAGTGAAGATCTCGTCGGCTAGCGCGGGCACGCCGAAGTCCTCGAGCCAGCCGGCGACGGTGGCGCGCGGCACACGGGTCGTGTTGGTGACGAAGCGGACTGGGACGCCGGCGGCGCGCAACGCTTCGATAGCGGCATCTGCGCCGACGATCAGCCCGCCATCTTCGTAGACGGTACCGTCGAGGTCGAGGAGCAGCCCGCGCGGTCGTCTCATCGCCCGGCTCCAGCGGCGGTCTCGGCCGGCGGCACGATCGCCGAATAGACGTGCCCGAAGCGGTCCGTCGCCTCGACGCGGATCTCGCTTGCAGCGCCGGACGCCGGCGCATAGAACAGGTGACCGGTCGGCACGGGCTCGACCCACTCCCGTCGCAGGGGCAGGTCGCGACCCGTGTGCAGCTCAACCGACTGCGGATCGAGTCCTATCCGGCGCGCCATCTCCCCTACCCGATCGCCGTCCTCGTACCAGACGACGCTCCACTCGGGATCCCAGTCCCACACGTTGGCGACGACCTCGTCCGGCGCCTTCGGGTCGGCGCCGTGCGGGTAGACACGGATCTGGTGTTCGAACCCGCGGCCGGCCGACTTGTAGCGCCAGCTCACCTGTGTGCCGTCGACCTCGTAGACGGTATAGCCCTTCGGGGCACCGTCAGGACAGATCGGCCCGCTCCACCAGGAACCACAGACGGCGCCGCACACGTGCTCGTGGACGCCGCCCTCGAACAGGTGCTCGAGCTCGTGCGTGTGGCCGGCCAGCACGTGCGCCTCGCACGGCTCCAGCAAGCGATACAGAGCTTCGCGGTTCATGACCGCCAGCGACGACTCCGGCTCCGCAGATTCGTCGCGCGCGTGCCGGCTACCCATGACAGGGATGTGCAGGGCGACGAAAACGGTGCGGCCTGGTTCGACTCGTGCCAGGTCATTCGCCAGCCAAGTCAGCTGGTCGTGATCCAGGTAGCCGATGTAGTCGGAGCCGTGCCAGAACACGTCGTCGAGGACCACATAGTGGACGGCGCCGCGGTCGAACGAGTAGTAGCGCGGCCCGAAGTGACGCGAGAACGTCGCCGCAGAATCCTCGTCGGTGCGGGCCTCGAAGTCCATGTCGTGGTTGCCCACCACCTGGAAGAACGGGACGTTCATCGCCCTCACGGCGCGCTCGTAGCCGGGGAAGTGCTCGAGGTTGTTGTACATGATGTCGCCGCAGGCGATGCCGAAGACCTCCCCGTCGCCCAGCCCGGCGACCACGCCCTTCACGTCTGGCACCGTCTCCTCGTGCAACCACTCCACCTCCTGCTCGTTCTGTGTCTGCGGGTCGGCGAGAAGCAGGAAGGCGTGTCGTTCGTCGGGCTGTGACATCCGCTCCAGCTTGAAGACCGCCTCCATCTCGCCTTCCGCGTTCGGGCGAATCGGCTGGTAGAAGCAGGCTGTACCCGTCGGGTTCAACGGGATCTCGTAACCGGCCGGGATGCTCAGCTGCAGGAAGGGCCGATCGGCGGTGCTCACTAGCTCGAAGCTGCCGTCGCCTGCGGTGCCCACGACGTCCAGGCCATCGCTCACCGCCACGCCGCCTACCCCGCCTGCAGCCGCCCGCACCTGCCCACGGATCCGGACCGGCCGCGCGGCGCGCCGCGGTACGAGCGGCGCGTACGGGTCGGCGATGAGCCGGGTCGGTAGTGCCATGGCGGCTGCGCCCAGAGCCGCCGTGCGCAAAAAAGCGCGACGGCCCAGGACGCCAGAACGTCCACGGGCGAGCCCATCGTCCGTGCGAATCATCGCTGTACCTCCGGGGGCTGAAGGGCCTGGTGTGAGAAGTTTTCAATAAGCCCCGGCGGGGGAAGGACGCAACCCTTGGTTCTCACTGGTCTCGCGGAGCGCCGTGCCGGTATCTTTCAGGTGCTGCAAAGGAGGTCGCCATGCGAACCGCCGAACACCTCTATCCACCCGGGACCGACGAGCGCAACGCGATAAAGCAGAGGATCAAGGACACGCGAGGAGAGTACTACTTGTATTTCGCGATAGGATTGGGCCTGCCGTTCGTGTTCTGGCTCGTGATCCCCGAGCTGGAGGAGCTCTCGGGGTTTGTTCAGCTACTCTGGAGACTTGTGCTCTACGGTCTTGCTCCTCTCGTGTGCGGGCTCGTGCTCCTGGGTGACGAACGCGAGATCCACTACCTCAAAGGCGCCCTCAAGAGAGGGATCACTCACTTCTCCGATGTCATGGTCGAGAAGGTCAACCTGCCCCGCTGGGAGGGCGGAGGCTTCAAGCATCTCAACGCCTTCTCGATCAAGGTGGCGGGGAACTGGTACTATGTGGACCCGAAGGTCACGAAGCAGCTCTCGCGCGGCGACCGCATCGAAATGAAGTGCGTCCCCAAGACAGGGATGGTCTTCGAGATCAAGGCTCACAGTGACGGGGACCCGGGCGAACCCAAACTCATCTATAGACGGAAGGCAGGCCCACCGGTCGAGTACGAACTCGATTGAACCCCAAGCCTGCCCACGTCACACATTCCAGCCCTCGCTGGCCTCGCAGTGGTACCGCCGGCTATCTTCCGGCACGGAGGTTGACCCTCCAAACCCAAGCTCATGAACTCTTTTCTCTCACGTCTCCGAGAGCGCAAGCTCGCACAATGGGCCCTGGCCTATCTGGCGGGGGCGTGGCTGATCTTCGAGGCCACCGAGGTGTTGGCCGGGCCGTGGAACCTATCTCCCACATTCCAAAGAGGCGTCCACCTTCTCCTCGGTATCGGCTTCATCATCATGCTTGTCCTCGCCTGGTACCACGGCGAAAAGGGCCGCCAGCACGTCAGCGGGCCGGAGCTCTTGATTATTGCAGCGCTGCTCGCGGTCGCCGGGTTCATCGTCACGGTCGTCGCTCCAACCGAAGAGGCTTCAGACCGCTCTTTGAGCACTGGCCTCACGGAGCCCGAACGGCTGCTGCCCGCCGTCGCCGTCCTTCCCTTCGACAACATCAGTCCGAACCCGGAGGATGCGTACTTCGCCGACGGGATGCAGGAGGAGATCATCACGCAGCTCCAGAAGGTCTCTGGCATAGCAGTGATCTCGCGAACGTCGACGATGCGTTACCGCGAGAACCCGCCCCCTGTTCGTGAGATCGCAACTCAACTCGGCGTGGACTTCGTCCTCGAGGGTAGCGCGCGGAAGGCCGGGGAACGGGTCCGCCTCACGGTCCAGCTGATCGATGCCGGGCGAGACGAGCACCTCTGGGCCGATGAATACGACCGCGACCTCACCGCAGGGGATCTGTTCGAGATTCAGAGTGACCTCGCATTGCGAATAACAGGGGCGCTGACGGGCGAGCTTTCCCCGGAGGAGAAGGCGCGAATAGAAACACCGCCGACGCTCAACCTCGAGGCGCACGACGAGTACTTCCGTGGCAGGTACGAATGGAACAAGCGGACGCCGGAAGGGTTCTCGGCCGCGATCCAGCATTTCCAGCGGGCCACCGAACTGGACTCCACCTTCGCGCACGCCTACGCCGGGCTCGCCGACACCTACGTTCTGCTTCCCATCTATATAGAAGATGTCGACTCGAGAGCGTTGTATCGCGAGGCCGAGTCGGCCGCGCAAAGAGCACTATCCCTCGACGCAACGCTCGCCGAGGCGCACGTACCGCTTGGCGGCGTACGGATGTGGGCACATTACGACTGGATCGGCGCCGAAACGCGGTTCTTGCAAGCCATCGAGCTCAGTCCCGCTTACGCGACAGCCCATCACTGGTACTCGTTGGCACTTTCGGTGCTCGGCCGGCACGAGGAAGCGCTGGCCGAAGCCCGACGTGCGCTGCAGTTGGATCCGCTCTCGGTCGTCATCAACCAGAACCTGGCGCAGAACCTCCGGTGGGCGGGCGACTACGAGGCCGCGATATCGCAATTCGAGCGAACACTCGAGCTGAGCCCGGAATTCCCGCCAACCTTTTTCTGGATGGCAGAATCGCTTCTATGGGCGCGGAGGTTCGACGACGCTCGCCACCCTCTCGGCCGCTTCTTCGAGCTGACCGGTGGCGCTCCGGAGACGGCAAGCCGCCTGGTCGACCTCGTGGTCGAGTATGACCGTAGCGGAAGCCCGGCCCCGATTCCTCCAGATATCGAGGCCGCCGCGGGTGACCGCCCGGGCCGCCTTTTCCAGATCTATGCGCTCGCCGGCCAACGGGAGAAGACTCTCGAGTGGCTCGAGCGGGCCTACGAGCGTCGCAGGTCGGGCATCCTAGTTCTCAAGGATCCGGCGTACGACTTCCTGCGTGACGACCCGCGCTTCATCGCGCTGATGCGCAACATCAACCTCAGCCCGTAGGACGTAACGATGCGACTGCGAAACCGATTTCTCGTGGCCACGCTTCTGTACGTGAGCGGCGGCTGCGGCCCGGTCTCCGAGTCCCAGCTCGAGGCGAACAAGGAGACCGTGCGCCGCTTCACCGAGGCTCAGAACACCGGAGACATCGAACTACTAAACGAAGTGCTGGCAGCGGATGTGGTACGGCACTGCCAGGCGACACCCGATGTCGAGATCCGCAGTCGCGAGGACTTCGTCCGCTTCTACGAGGCGTCGGCCGCGGTTTTCTCCAATGCACGCGTTACCATCGACATCATGGTAGCCGAGCGAGACATGGTAGCCACCTACGGGTCGTTCACGGGCACGCAGGACGGTCGGATGGGACTGTTTCCACCGACCGGCAAGGAGGTGGACAGCAAGTTCCTGAGTGTGGCCCGTATAGAGGACGGGGTGATCGCCGAGTTATGGGTCGAGTGGGATAACCTGGCGATCCTGACGCAGCTGGGGCACTTCCCGCCACCCGTGGAAGGATCGTAGTCAGCCACGAACATGGAAAGCGAACCGACCGACTATCTTTGCCTCCGCTGCGAGGCGGTCAAGCTGGGGCAGTGCGATAAGCTACGTACTCTACGACGTCATCTTCGCGCCGGACCCGCCGGCCGAGGCGGAGCGCGTCGCGGCTAGCATCGCCGAAGAGCACTCACGCGAACAGATCAGCACGTTGGTCGAGGAGATCCGCCTCGAGCTGGCCGACCCCGTCCAGCAGGTTCGCGATATCCACAACCAGGACCAGCCGGAGGAGGCGCTCCGCGAGTACCTGCGCCGGCCGGCCGACCACCTGGAGCGGCTCACCCGAACTACTGATGCAGCGGACGGATCGTGAGGACCGTTCCCTCGATCTCGACCTCGGCGAGCGGCGCGTGCAGCGTTACGCCCGGCGCCTCGACCCGCACGTCCGACGCGCTCTCGACCCGACCGTCAGCGAAATCGAGCGGCTCGCCGCCTACCGTGATTTTGACGTCGCCCAACGAGCCCACGACAGCTACCAGCCTACGGTTCGCCTGGTCTTGCACAACCGGTGTGGTGAACTCGGCCCGTAATTCGCTACCGGCGCAGGCGACGAACCAGCGGGTGTGGAACAGCACACCCTCGTCCACCTGCAGCAGGTTCTGCGGGTCGATCCCGCACATCCCGATGTAGCCCAGCGCGTCGCCCTGGACGAGGAGTCGGACGCCGGGCCGTGCCAGCGCCTCCTCCATCTGGGCCCGGCGCAGCGCACGATGCTCGTCCACCGAGCGCTCGGCCAGCTCGGTCAGCCCTTCACCGTGGTCGTAGTACGCCTCAGCTTGCCAGGCGCGTTGCCGCTCCCAGAAGCCGACGACTTCGGCCAGTGCGTCTTGCAGCGTGGCGTTCTCCTCCATCATCCTCGTCTTCCAATCGAAGTCCGCCAGGCGATCGAGGATGAGCGACATGGCGGGGCCGGTGCTGTAGAAGCGGAGGCGAAACGAGCGGCTCGTGTCGGTGATCAAGCCGTCGAGATCGCCCAGCATCCGGTCGACCTCGGCGGCGGCGCTCGACGCGTAGGTCGGGTCGTGGGCGAGCATCATGACCGCACGCAGCCCCGCATACTGCGCCAGCCCCTCGTTGAGCTCGGCATACTTCTCGAACTCGACCATCTCGGCCTCGAGCCTTCGCTGGCGGCCCTCGCGAGCGGCGACGAACTTCAGGGCGAGAGCGAAGGCCTCTTCGTCCGAACGCTCCGCCAGCGCCGCACCCAGCAATCGTCCTTCCAGCGCGAACGCCGTCTCGTTGTCCACGTCGAAGACCGGGTAGCTGGTCACCAGAAACGAGTTCTCGCCGCGGCCGAAGCGCCTGCCTTCCTCACGAACGCTACCCTGGAAGACATGGAAGGCCTCATGGACCGTCACACCCACCAGGGCCGCCGTGTCTGGCTCGTTCACCACGACCTGCGCCGTCCCTCGACCCTCGAGCTGCGTCCCAGTGCTCGCCGCGCCCCGCGCCGCCGCGGGCTGCCAGCCGGCGCCCTCGAGCTGGTCGAGCGTCTCGAAACCGTCCGGTAGATCGCCGCGCCAGCCCATAAGCAGCGTGCCGCGCTCCGGGAAGACGTAGAGGACCGGGATCGTATCGGGTCTGAAGCCAGGCCAGATGGAGTCGGGCCCCAGCAGCCCCAGCTCGACGACTTTCTCGTGCGCCCTTTGCACAACTGCCACGGCGTCCCACGCCGGCTCCTGAGCCGCCGAACGACCGAAGGGTAGGAGCACTAGACCGCTGGTTACGAGCAGGCGGGCAGATATCCGCATAGTATCGCTTCCTCGTTCCCGGTGAAGAGGCGCCATTAGTGAAGGGTCACAATAGATGAGTGCCGGTCGCTTCACCAGCACCCAGGCCAGCTGTCTTGCTCTTTCCTTATTAGATGACCGAGCGTGCCTCGTGGTCGCGGGCCGGCTGCCCTGTCGCCGCTGCCGCCTGACCCGCATCTTGGGATGTCGACAGCCGGTGAAGAGGATTCACAAGAAGACGCAGCTGGGTGACACGAGATGACAGACGCGGCACGACTCGTCCAACGGGTCCGGGAGGATCTCAGGGAGATCGACGACCAAATCCGCGAGCACCCCTACCCCGACGCACTGATGGAAGGGGAAGTCTCGCTCGACGCACTCCGCGCCTTTCCCGGCCATCAGTATCACATCATCACCAGCGACCTGCGCTCATTCGCCCTGCTGGTCCAGCGATTCGGCGATGCGCCGAGCCGCGACTTCCTGATGGGGATCCTCGACGGCGAGCGGAAGGGGCTGGACGGGCTGCTTGTGATGGCCCGCAAGCTCGGGATGACCGAGGAGGACCTGAAGGGCTACGAACCCTCCGCCGAGGGCTTCGCTTACACGACCTTCATGGCCTGGCAGGCGCTCTACGCCTCCGCCGCCGAGTTCGTCATCGGCATCCTCGTCAACTTCGCGGCCTGGGGCCACAACTGCGGCCGGATGAGCGCGGCGCTGCGGAAGAGCTACGGATTCAACGAAGACGAGACGGTATTCCTCGACGCCTTCGCGAACATGCCGTCGTTCGAGGAGCCCGCGTTGGCGATCATCCAGGACGGGCTGACCAACGGTGAGGAGCCGGGGCGGCTCCAGCGCAGCGCGCGACTGTTCCAGGCCTACGAGAGGATGTTCTGGGACGCCATGGCCGAGGCCGCGAAGACCGCATGAGGCGGCGGTGAAGCCGGCCCAGCTCTCTCCCAGGGAGCTGCGCCAGAAGATCAGGGCCGGCGCGTGGGGACGGCCGACCGCCGGCTGCTGCCGCAACTTCGCCCAGGCCAACCTCGTGGTCGTTCCGAAGGCGCTGGCCCACGAGTTCCTGCTCTTCTGCCAGCGCAACCCCGAGCCCTGTCCCCTGCTGGAGGTGACGGAGGCCGGCGATCCTGAACCGAAGATCCTCGCGCCCGGCGCCGACCTCCGCACCGACCTCCCCAAGTACCGGGTCTACAAGTCCGGCGCGCTGGAGGGCGAGGTGCCCGACCTGCTGTCGATCTGGCGCGACGATCTCGTCGGCTTCCTCCTCGGGTGCAGCTTCACCTTCGAGTGGGCGCTACAGGAAGCGGGGGTCCCGCTCCGCCACATCGAGGAGGGCAGGAACGTCCCCATGTACGTCACCGGCCGACACTGTCGACCGGCGGGGCGGTTCGCCGGACCGCTCGTGGTCTCCATGCGGCCGATCCCGTCCCCGCTGGTCTCCCAGGCCGCAGAGGTCACGGCCCGCTTCCCGCTGGCCCACGGCGAGCCCGTCCACATCGGCGACCCGGGTGCGCTCGGGATCGGCGACCTGGGCCGGCCCGAATTCGGCGATGCGGTCTCGATCCGGCCCGACGAGATCCCGGTCTTCTGGGCCTGCGGCGTCACCCCTCAGGCGGTGGCGATGCGCGCGAAGCCGGAGCTAATGATCACCCAGGCGCCCGGCCACATGCTGATCACCGATCGCCGTCACGAAGAGCTGAGCGACATCGGCGAGCAACTCCGCGAACTATAGTCCTTACCCAGCTCCGCGGTGCCGGTCGCTGGTCTTGCGGCCGTCCTGGCACCTATCTTTCACCTCGGGAGATCAATCCAGAGCGCGAATGACTATTGCTATTAGGCTGCAATGGCGCAGGCCTGTTACGCCACAGCTCCAGACTCCCGGCGGAAGTAGGACCGGATGGTCGACTACGTAGCGAGGTTATACAATGCGCTATCACGTTTCGAGTCAGTGGAGAACTGCCCTTCCTATCGTCGTTGTTGCTCTTGCCTGTTGGACGTGGCCGCGACCCTTGTTGGCGCAAATAATATCGGCGCCGATCGTTCCCGAGGATGCCCAAGTTGAACTCTTGTTTGACGGGGGCTTTTTCACCGAGGGGCCGGCGGTCGCTCCAGATGGGTCTGTCTACTTCAGCGACATCACCAACACGGCGAACTCGGGTATGCAGGCCGGTCACATCTGGCGATACGATCCGGCATCCGGCCAAGCGTCGGTCTTCCGGTCACCGAGCGGAATGGCCAACGGTATAATCTTCGACTCGGAAGGTAGGATGCTGGTGGCGGAGGGAGCGGACTTCGGGGGCCGCTGTGTGATCCGTACCGATATGACGACCGGCAAGAGCGAGATCATTGCAGGTCTTTACAACGGCAGGTCTTTCAACGCGCCAAACGATCTCGCCATCGACGAGGCGGGGCGATTCTACTTCACGGACCCGCGGTACTTCGGGCACGAGCCCGTCGAACAACCTGTGATGGGCGTCTATCGTATCGACCCGGACGGTAGCGTCTCATTGATCATAACCGACGCGGGAACGCCGAATGGCATCCTGGTCTCGCCCGATCAGCGGACATTGTATGTGGCGAGTGTCGACTGGCCGACCAAGTTCGGGCTCCATGGCCTGCTCGCGTACGATCTTGCAGAGGACGGTAGTGTTTCTAACCGCAGAGTCGTTATCGACTTCGCACCGGACGCCGGTCCAGACGGCATGGCTATCGACGTGGAAGGCCACCTCTATCTCGCCCGACCGGCGCAGACGCCCGGCATCTACGTGTATTCGCCCGAAGGGGAGCAGTCGGCGCTGATCCCGACTCCCGAGTCACCCACCAATGTGACTTTCGGGCGCGGACCGACCAGCAAGACACTCTACATCACTGCCGGCAAAAGCCTGTACAAGATCGAGGTCAACAGGGAAGGCTATCACGCGGCGAAGTGGTGATTCGCGAGAGACGCTCACGGACATGGACCAAGAA
>CAYFSW010000105.1:0-43023 GCA_964345885.1 uncultured Gemmatimonadota bacterium
TACACGGCCGTCCCCGTGCGTCAGCATCGCCGCCACGGCCTGGCCGGTCGTCTCGGTCTGTGGTGCTGCCGCCTGAATAGCGAGTGTGAAAGCGAGTATGGTCATGGGCGCACGCTCCCGGTGATGTCCTAATACTTCTGCAAATCAAGCGGCGTGAAGTATCCTTCTGGGGTGATCGAAGACCTCAGAGCTCAGAGTGAGCAGAAAAGGAGTTCACGCCGCCATGGGCAAGATAGCACCGAGTCATCGGCTACGGGAAGAGTTGCGGGAGTTTCTGGAGCATCTCGAGGGGGTGGCGGACGGCAAGGGAGCGTTGAGCGAGCTTGTGCGTCGGGCCGTGGGCTTGATCGTGCAGGAGTCGCTGGAGGCGGAGCAGCGGGACTTCATCGGTCGGGAGCGGTACGAGCGGGGTGAGGGTCGAGGCTATCGGAGCGGGTACAACCGCGGGCATCTGAAGACCGCGGAGGGGCGAGTGGAGGTGGAGCGGCCACAGGTGCGGGACGCGGAGGTGACGTACCGCTCAGAGCTCTATGAGTTCTTGCGTGGGCACTCCGATGTGGTGGAACGGCTGGCGACGGAGATGTATGCGCGAGGTCTTTCGACCCGGGACGTCGAGGCAGCGTTCACGGACGAGCAGGGTGACTGTCTGTTGTCGCGGAGGGCGGTGAGCGAGGTGACCGAGACGTTGTGGGAAGAGTACGAGGCGTTTCAGGGGCGGGATCTGAGCGAGCTGGGGGTGCTCTACCTCTTCCTGGACGGGCTGTACGAGCCGCTGCGGGTGCACGGGGTGAGCCGGGAGGCGGTGCTCTGTGCCTGGGCGATCACCGTGGAAGGCCGCAAGGTGCTTCTGTCGCTGTCGCTCGGGGGCCGGGAGAGCTACGAGGCCTGGCGGGAGTTCCTGCGCGACCTGGTCAGTCGGGGACTGAAGGTGCCGTTGACCATCACCACGGACGGAGCGCCGGGTCTGATACGGGCGGTGGAGGAGACCTGGCCGAAGAGCCTGAGGCTCCGGTGTTGGGTCCACCGGACACGCAACGTGCTGGCGAAGGTGCCGGAGTCTATGCGCGCGGAGGTGAAGGCGCATCTGGTGGCGACCCGCGACGCGCCGACGTACAGGGCGGGCCAGGCCGCGGTGAAGGATTTCCTCTCACGCTTCGGCCGCGAGTTTCCCAGCGCCTGTGCTTGTCTCAACGAAGACCTCGAGGCGCTCCTCGCGCATCTCAAGCTACCGTGGCGGCACCGGAAGTTCGTGCGGACGACGAACCTGATCGAGCGGAGCTTCGTCGAGGAACGCCGGCGCACGAAGACGCTGCCGCGCTTCTTCACCGAGAAGAGCTGTTTGAAGCTCGTGCACGCGACGCTCATCCGGGCAGCGACCCGCTGGCAGCGCGTCAGCATCACGCCGCTGGAATACGAGCAGCTGAAACTCCTCTACCAGGAGTTGAAGATCACACCCGCTAAGGAGATGGAAGTAGCAGCTTAGGCAACGACCCGGAGGGGACTCACACCCTAGAGAACTTTTGCAGAAGATTCAGGACTTGACCGTGGGTCAGGTCACCGGAAGGCGTGTTGTCGTATGGGTTTGTCTGGTGGTGGTTGGTGGTGGTGTGCTATGGTGATGGGGTATCAGTCGCACTTAAAATCCCTGGCCCTTCGGGGCGTGAGGGTTCGACCCCCTCCCCCGGCATCTGGAGTTCAATCCCCTGTGGTGTGGGAAGACAGGCAGGTTGTACGTCTCAGTTCGTTTCCGCGCTCGGCCAGGATCGTCGGGCTCATCGTTCACGACACGCCCAGTACGGCGGTTCGCAAGGTGGTTCGGGCTGGCCTGCCCCAGCGGGTGGCCATGGCGCTGTCACGACGCTGTGATGAAGTTCTTCCGGCACTTCACCGGCCGAACCGGTGCGAGTTCGGCATGATGAGCAGTTCGACCTCGTCCCCGGGACTCACCGCCATCGGATCGGTAACGAACGAGCCCGCCCCGATGAACCGCACCCTGATCTGGAGGTCCAGCGACGACCAGCGGAAGCTGAACTGCCCGGTGCTGTTGCCGCCGACCGTACCTAGCCGTCGGGGTGCCGTCGACCGGGGGATCGCGTAGACCACGGCGTCGTAGAAGTTCTCGTTCTTCACATGAAGCGTGATCTCCTCCCGGGGCTCCGGCTCGTCGTCGCTGCCCGCGCCCGACGCCGCGCACGCCGCCAGCCCTGCGATCAGTAGCCCTACGCCCATGAGTCTCGGTCGCATTTCCATCCTTCACCTCTCTTGCCGAGGCCGTGACCCGACACTTCACTTTCACGGCGAACCGACGGGAGTAGCCCTAGGCGAGAAACTGCGTCGGCGGATCTCCTACGGCAATCGGAGCAGTATGATCTGCGGTTGCAGCGTCGCCATGTCCAGAGGGATGCCCGATTGGTTCGTGAGTCGCATCGATAGGGCCGGCGCGTCGCCGGTCGAGTTCAGCAGGAAGTATCGGGCCGAGCCCGATACTACGGTGAAGTTCGTTGTGCCTGCTGTGAACTCGAGCGGCGTGGGCACCAGCGGATAAGCGCCGAACGCGGGGTCGCCCCCATAGATGCTCCGTAGATTCCACGAGGGAATTGTGAACCGGTTGTCCACACCGGCGACGAAATCGTCGGCGAACAGCGCGGCTAACCACTGGGGGAGCAAGACTTCGAAACTCTTTCCGACCACGCTCTCGAGATTGTCTACGCCTGTGCGGTCGGTGATCACCAGCGAGCGGGTGATGGAAATCGCGTCTGCCTCCTGGTCCAGCATCCAGCGGAGGAAGCTCCAGATCGCGCCCCGGGTTTCGAGATCCGCGTCCGCGTCGATCGGCGACTGGTTCGCGAGCGTGTTCGCGTCCTGAAGGTAGCTGGCCAGCCGGCCGAAGTTGGCGCGGTAGAACGCCTGGTAGGCCTCGGGATCGGCGTTCGCCTCGGCGAACGTGAGGTTCGCTCGCGGGTTGAGACCGGTGACCGCGTGGCCCACGACCTCCTCGGCGATGTGCGAGAGCCCCTCGTTCAACCAGATATCCTCGGGTGGGCCCTCGGTGACGAAGATGCGCTGCGCGGCGTTGATGAGATGCTGGAACTCGTGCGCCACGGTGCCGCGTGTAACCTGGCGGACGGCTGCCGTGCTCCGCGGGTCCGAGAATCGGCCCGTTGGATCGGGCACCAGCAGGTAGAACAACTCGCCGCCGTTCGAGGCCGCGCAGGAAACAGTCGGAAACAGGTCGCCCGCGAAGAAGAAACCGACTACCACGCCCGGCGAGCCGGGTGGCGTGATCTTGTTCACCTCGGGGGTGTAGACGAGAAACACCTTCCCGTTGGAGTCGATATCCGAGGGTCCGCCGAAATACACGGTATCGGTCGGGTAAATCTCGCTATCGAACTCGGCAAGGATCTGCTCGTAGTCGGTCGTCATAAACCCGTCGGCGGGCGCGTCCACATCCTCCACCGCGATCCCGCGCGTTCCCACCGCTTTGACGACCGCCCGGATCGGGTTGAACGTGTTGCAGAGGTCCTGAGAGGTGCCATCGATGACGTTGAGGTTGATCGTGTCGCCGACCTCTTCCACCGCAGCCGGCGCGGCGCGGACCTGCCGCATGGCGACGCTCGCGAACTCGGCGCGTGCCCGGGCGGCCTCGCGGCGATGGAGAGCGCTTTCAAAGCTTCGCAGCCGCGAATCGAATCGCGCCGGTCCCTCGAGGACAGCCAGGTCCGGCCGCGCTGGCGGCATCGGTGCCGCTACTTCGGTCCCCGTTGTCGCGAGGGTAGAGCGCGTGCCCTGCCGGCGCGTGAAACGCTCTGGGACAGTGATGCCGGAAGTGCTGGTGGCTACGGCCGAGACGATCAGGAAGCTCTCCGGCGTGGACTGGGCCGGGAACTGCAGGCATTCCACCGACGAGCGCTGGGTTCGGATGTCGACCTCTGCCGAGCCGAGGGCGGCGACGCTGGAGTCGCGCGGGATGGCTGCATGGAAGAACGGCGGCCCCGCGACGCCCCCGATCGTGACGCGGAACGCGGCTGAATCTCGGGCGGGTAGGCAGGCCGTCTCCGGCACCAGTATCTCGAGCTGCGTGCTGCTGGCCGACGTCACGCTCGCGGCCATCCCATCGAAGGTCACGACGTTGTTGACAGCAGTGGGGTCGAAGTCGAGTCCCAGCAGGGTGGCCGTGTAACCTTCCCGGACGGGGAACGGGCTGACCGAAGTGATTAGTGGCGCGTTGGTGGCCGTCAACGAGAAGAGGGCGAACTGATCCGGCAGCCCCTCAACGCTGGCCGTCACCTGGTACGAGCCGGTCGAGTCGCCCAGGGTGAGGCTGTTGGCGGCCACGCCCGCCGAGTTGGTCACCGAGGTCGGCGCGCCCAGCAGAGCGCCGGGCCCGGCCGAGTCTGTGAGTTCCCAGGTAACCGTGACCCCGGCCAACGGCTCAGCGAACTGATCGCGGACCAGGGATTCCAGTGGTGTCGGCAGGCTGGCGGAGCGCGGTGCCGACTGACCGCCGCCGGCGCTTACCTCGATCGTCACAGGGGTCAGGGCGGTCACCGTGAACTGCACCGGCTCGGCGGGACCTTCGACCGTCGCGCGGATCACGATCTCCCCGGCTGCCTGCCCCAGCCCGACCTGGGTCTGGGCGAATCCACCTATGGCGGTCGTGTCGGTGACGGGGTCGACGTTTGCGCTCCCCGAGACGACCTCGAACAGTACGGCAACGCCCGCAATGCTCGCGCCGCTGGCGTTCGCGACTCGCACGCGCAGCGCTGAGGGCAGCACGGTTCCCACCAGACCACTCTGCACGTCGCCGCCCGTCTTGATTATGGAGGCGGGTATGTTGCCCGGGGGCTCCGGGCTCGTACTCTCTCCGCAACGGGTCAGGAGGAACAGCGCGGCAGTCGCGAGAACCGCTTTCCACCCGGCGCTCACCCCTCGACGAATCCGTATGCTCGATCTATTCATTCTCAGGGAACTACCGAGACAATGAAAAAATGTTCCAGACGCGATTCCCGGTTGCAGGGTTTGCCGCTCGCCAACCACGAATCGTGTCGATTGCGTGTTGAGCGGGGCGACCTTAACCCTACCTTCACTGAACGGGCCGAACTATGTAGAAAGTCGAGGGTCGGGCAGGGTAGTGGGTGGTTCCAAGTCACCCGCTAGTGGGTCCAGATTATGATTGCTCCACAGCGGTCATTCAAACCGGCCAACATGCCGGGAACCTCGATGGCGCTCTTGTAGACCTCGATCCCCGCGACGTCCAGTGGGTGCACGAAATCATCGATGCTAATGTCCGTCGGGAGCCGCATGCCGTTGAGATAGACCGTCGGCGAGCAGTTGCGGATCTCGATAACATACCCACTGAATCGCCGGGGATAGATGCGCACTCCGGGCAGCTCTCCGATGATCTGGCTAATCCAGAATGGGCGCCGCCTCTCGATGTCCTCCCCAGTGATGAAGTCTCCCCAGCCCACGTCCATCCGCTCGTAGAAGCCGCGCATCTTCGGCGGCAACGGCCTGCGCTGTATGTCCACGGTGAGCGGTTCAAGCTCGATGGGGCGCATCGCCAGCCGCAACTCCAGGCCGACGATCTCCCCTCCCCGCACAAGGACCCCCAAGGACCGCGTACCGTACGCCAGATGATCCAGCACCAGCTCGTGCTGTCCGGGCTCTACCGTGGCGAACACGAAGCGGCCGTCGTAATCCGTTAGTGTCCGCAGCCCTGCTTCCTCGAGGCGCACGTCCACCGCCTCGATGGGACTGAGGGTGTGTGCGTCGAGCACTTGGCCCACAAGCCGCGTCGGCCCTTCCCGACCTGTCTCGACCACGCGCGTTACCAAGCCTCCCTCCGTCACCAGCGCTATCTTCAGATCGCGGCGCAGCAGGCGGCCTGGCCCCGGCGAATTGAGGCTGACTCGAGGACCCGTGCGGTCCGCCATCTCGGGCTCCAAGGTGAGCTGCACGTCGGGCGGAAGGCTGCAGAAGCTATACCTCCCGCTCGCGTCGGTCGACGCTCGGGTCACTTGGGACCAGCGGGCCACCACCGTGGCACCGGGCAGTGGCATACCGCTCAGCGAGTCGCTGACAACGCCGGTCACAACCGCAGCGCCCTCAGCAAGTTCGTCCTCTGGGCAAAGAGCGGCGAGCGCCGCCGCTGGCCCGGGCATCTCCAGCTCAAGGCGAATCTCGCCTCCTCCTGTGACATGCACGGTCCGTAGCTCCGGCACGAGCCCGAGCGCCTCGAGCTCCGCGTCGGATGCCTCTACCCCGTACGTCCCATCCAGCACTCCCTCGATTCGAAACCGGCCCAGCGCGTCGGTCGTGTCGGCGTGCGACGTGCCTGCCAGACGTACCGTCGACCCGGCCAGCGGCACACCCCTCGTAGCATCCACGACTGTGCCTAGGAGCGCCGTCCGTAAAGCCTGGGCCAGCGGCGTCCCGTCCGGCCCGTAGACGGCCGTCGCCTCCACGCCGTCCTCGCGGATGGCCAACAGTCTAGGGTCATCGCCGGGCAGCAGCACCGGCACCCGAATGTGCCAGCGCTCGATGATCCAGGCCCCTGTGGTCAACCGCCGGAAGTCGATGCGGCCGGCGGGCTCGACGGCGGGCACGGAGAACGGTAGCGGCGTGTACCGGAACTCCATGCGCCGAAGCTCTGCCGTAGCACGGTCCACCCAGAGCACGCCCGTCAAGTCCGGCAGCTTGCTTTCCGGGAGCGGCTGGAAGGCGAGCCCCACCAAGCCCGCTCCCGCCCGACCCTCCCCGGCCCGGACCCTGAACCGATGCGCTTCCCGGAATTCATCCGAGAGCAGTGCCTGCGGGCTCGGCACGTGGTACGCGTACCCTCCGTCCGGGTCCGCTCGCACATAGCCTTCCGCCGCCAGCTCAAGGGCGGTCAGGCTCGCGAGCGTTTGAGCACCGCTCTGCTCCCACGAGCTGGTCTCCTGCCGCGCGACCCGATGGGTCGTCGGCTCGAACTCCCGTGCGTAGCGCGTGACCTGGACACTCAGTGGCGCCAACCGGCCGGTCCAGACCGCGATCGCCAAGGCTTTTCTTATCTCCTCCCATAGAAGGGCGGTTGCGAAGGTGTTCTTCGGGTCGTCGATCCAGCTCGATTCTGCGGACGTCGCCAGGGCGGCGAGGTCCACGGGCCTCGACGGAACCTCGATGCGGTAACCGAGTTGCTCGTCTGCTTCGAACTCGAGGACGCTCGTCAGGACAGCGAGGTGTCCGATGCGCTCCACGCGTAGCCGGTACGGGCCGGGGTTAGGTGCCCGGAGGAAGAACAGGCCGGCACTGTCGCTCAGGAAGGCGTCGATCTCGGCGCCCCGTTCGTCCAGCAGAACCACGTGGGCGCCGGCGACAGGCTCGGCGGCGCCCTCTTCCACCACCTCGCCGAGGATCGTCTGTGCGGACAGGGGCCCGGCACCCAGCAAGAGAGGTACAACGGCAAACCACAGAATCGACGTCGACCGCACGATTCACCTTCCAGGGCTTGGTGACGGCGACACGATCGTCGCGGGCAGCCACTCGGCCGGAACCAGCCGTACAACGATCAGCCGCTTGAAACGCGACATAGCCGTGACCGGCGGCCTGCGGTATGTGGGATTACGGGCACCCAGTTCTTTTCGAAATATGCGGCCTCAGAATGCGCGCATCAATGAGCGCTACGACCCAACACGGTCCCGCTAACTCGTATCGGCTGCTGTTGCTTGGCCGAGCAGGTGAGCGCATGATGTCGGCTACTGGGGAGGCCGGCGGCAGTTTCTACACCCCGTCGTGTGCAGGGAGTCGTCTCAGAGGGTCGGTGTAGATGCCTAGGGATATAGAGAGACAGCTCGGTTTCTTCGAGCACCAGGCCAGGCGGCATGCCGAGTTAGGCCAGTACCAGGCGGCCATACGCCTTAGCAGTCAGGTCTCTGAGCTGACGAGGCGGCACTATGGCGAGGATCATCCCAGGTACCTCACCAGCCTCAACAATCTGGCGCTGCTCCACAAGGAGATGGGTGACTACGCGGAGGCGGAGCGCCTTTATCGGCAAGTGATGGAAGCTGTCGAGGAAGGGTTTCCCGGGTATGCGACTGTTGTGAACAACCTGGCTGCGCTACAACACGAATTGGGTAATTACGGCGATGCTGCAGAGCTTCTCGAGAGAGCGCTGGAGCTCAAGCTCGAGACACCGGAGTGCGATCCTGAGTCAGTTGTTGCCACGAAAATCAAGCTTGCAGGTCTTCACACCAAGCTGGGAAACCAAGCCCTGGCCGAGTCTCTGCTTCAAGAATCGGTCGACGCCCTGTCAGAAGCAGGAATGGACGACGATCCGGTACTCGCAAGTGCGCTGAACAACTTGGCTATGGTACGCCTGGCAGCAGGGAAGCTCGATGATGCGGAGCAGTGCTACGAGCGTGCACTGGGCATCGTGCGGAAGACCCAAGGGAGGAAGAATCGACATGTCGCAACGATTCTGAACAATCTGGCTGAGATCCGCCATTTGCTGGGTGAATACGCCGATGCCGAAGCGCTCTATGTCGAGGTGATGGAGATCCAGCGCGATGTGTTGGGGGAAGATCACATCGAATTCGCCAGGAGCCTGAACAACTTGGGGGCAGTCTACAAGGCCACCGGCAGGTACGCGGAGGCGGAAACGCTGTATCGGCAAGCACTCGAGAATCGGCGCAGGATATTGGGCGAGGACCATCTTGATTATGGGGAAAGCCTCCAGAACTTAGCTTCGCTCTATGTCCGCACCGGTCGTCTCCAGGAGGCCCTGGCGCTGATGAGAGAGTCGGCAGCGATCGACGACCGTGCGATCGGCCAGGTCTTCTCGATCGGGTCAGAGAGCCAGCGCATGGCTTTCCTGGAGTCGATTCGGTGGAAGCTGTACGTGTTCCTGTCGTTTGCCCAGCAGTATCAATCGGATGTGCCGGAGTTGGTGCCTATCGCGCTTGACTTGGCACTGAGGCGTAAAGCGATCGGTGCAGAGGCATTGGCTATACAGCAGAGCACATTGCTGGAGGGCAAGTACCCAGAGCTTAGTGCATCACTGAGTCAGCTGGCGTCGCTGCGCAAGCAGATTGCAGAGAAGGCCCTCGCCGGTCCGAGCACAGAAGGTTTGGCGGCACACGATGGACTCCTGGCGGACTGGGACGCTGAGCGGGAGCGTTTGGAGGCAGAGCTGGCCCGGCAGATTCCGGAGATGAATTTGGAAAGGAAGCTCCGGGCTGTGGATCATCAGACGGTGGCGCGAGCACTCCCAGAGGGAGCGGTGTTGGTGGAGTTCGTGCGCGCATACGTATTCGACTTTAACGCTGTTCAGATTGCTGGCGAGCTTTCTTGGAAGTCTGCCCGATATCTCGCGTTCGTCCTAGCCGCCGGTTACGCCGAAGAGGTGGCGTTGATAGACCTTGGCGAAGCCGAGTCTATCGACCGTATGGTCGCCGAGTTCAGGCAGTCAATCGTCAGCGAGCCCGAAAGCCGGGGGAGTCGGGACCTCGGCGCTCTCCCCGACAAGCGCAAGATCAGAGGCCCGGAGCCGGGAGAGGAACTGCGGGCTGCCGTGTTTGACCCCTTGCTACCCTCTTTGGCGGCGTGCGAACGGGTGTTGCTGGCACCCGATGGAGACCTGACTCGGTTGCCCTTCGGGGTGCTGCCGGCAAAGCGGCAAGGGCGGTTGATTGACGATTACCGAATCAGCTATCTAGGCGCCGGCCGCGACGTGCTGCGGTTCGGAGCCGGCTCGACCGGCCAGGCTACGACCTCTGTTGTCATTGCCCATCCCGACTTCGATCTGAGTGGCGGCAGAGCGAGTGCGGTCGATACGGAGCCGGCTGGGCGGCGGTCTCGAGGCTTCCGGACTGCTGACCTCCGCTTTGGAGACCTACCCGGCACGCTGGTTGAGGGTCAGCAGGTCGCAGCGATGATGAACGTCGAGCCCTGGCTGCAAGCGACAGCTCTTGAGGGGCAGCTGAGGAGGATTCGATCACCGCGTGTCCTGCACCTGGCGACCCACGGTTTCTTCTTGGAGGATCGGACCACTGGCCCGGATTACCAGTGTCGCGATCTGGGAGCTGTCGGCTGGGCGCCGAGCGCCGACGTGGGCAGGTTATCGGCGGCGCGTCTGGAGAACCCCTTGCTACGCTCGGGCATCGCTCTCGCCGGCGCTAACACCTGGATCCAGGGCGGCTCTCCACCCGAGGAAGCCGAGGACGGGATCTTGACTGCTGAGGACGTGTCCGGCTTGGACCTGTTGGCGACGAGCTTGGTGGTGCTCTCAGCCTGCGATAGCGGCCTGGGTGAGATCCGAGTCGGCGAGGGCGTCTTCGGCCTTCGACGTGCGTTCACTCTGGCCGGGGCCAAGACGTTGGTGATGAGTCTCTGGAAAGTACCGGATCTTGCCACAGCTATCTTGATGGAACGTTTTTACGACAAGCTGTTCCATCGCGGCCTGCCTCGAGATGAATCGCTTCGTCAAGCCCAGCTCGAGGTCCGTGACCTGTCGGTCGGCGAGATTCGCGAGAAATGGCTTGCAGCAGAGCAGATCGACCGACTGGCAGGAGAGGGCACGGAGGCAGCGCGCGACCTCCACAGGCTCGCACGGCAAGCAGGCGATCACCAACCTTTCACCGAATCACGCTACTGGGGCGCGTTCATCTGTCAGGGGGAGTTCGGTCCACTCGAATAGGCTGGGGCGCAGACGCATCGGCATGCGAGACTATCGTGAATGCCTGTTGGCAACGTCGAACTGCAAAGGAGGGCAGGGGAAAATGCTGATCGAAGTGATGAGTGTGCCGGAGGAATACAGCTATATCATGCTACATCCACACGAGTGTAAAGACGGCAAGGAAGGAGAGTGGGAACCGGTCGGGCGAGAGACAGGATATCAGGTCGTGGAAGGCGCGATGTTTGCCCATGACAAGATCCACGTCGAGTGTAAAGAGTGCGGTGCGGAGAGCCTGTTCGAGTTCAAACTCGAACTGGACGAGTACAGAGAGCTTCGGGAGGCGCTGGAGAAGGGCAAGAAGGAAAACCAGTAACTATCTTCTCGGCTCGTAACAGGAGGTTGGAGGATGTCTTTACGTCTGTCGATCGCAACCGCTCTTACGGTCGGCCTGGCGGGCCTCGCCACGCCGCTGTTCGCCCAAGCGCCGGAAGTTCCCGGCCCCTCCTTCAAGGAAGTGCTGAGCCTCTCGGACATCGGAGGCGCCGTGATCTCTCCGGACGGGGATGCTATCGCCTACACGGTTTCCGGGGCGGACTGGGACGAGAACCGCTACGACACCGAGATTTGGCTGGTACGCCAGGGGGAGGAGCCATACCAGCTCACCCGCACCGAGGATGGCAGCAGTTCGAGCCCGCAGTGGTCGCCCGACGGCCGCTGGATCGCGTTCGCCGCCGACCGCGGCGACGGTCGGCAGATCTACCTGATAGACCCGCGGGGAGGGGAAGCCTGGGCGCTCACCGAGGGAGAGGAAGGCGTGGGCGGCTTCGCCTGGTCACCGGCCGGTACGCGCATCGCCTTCACTCGCTCGGAGGAAGAGAGCGAGGCCGACGAGCAGCGCGAGGAGCGGTACGGCGCCTACGCGGTGGAGGATGCCGAGTATCGCATGACCCACCTCTGGATGGTCGAGTTGCCCGATGAGCCCGGGACGGTGGAATCAACCCGCCTCACCGAGGGCGACGACTTCACGGTCTCCGGTTTCGAGTGGTCGCCCGACGGTACGCGGATCGCCTTCGATCATCGCCCCGATCCGTTGATCAACTCGTGGATGGGTGCGGACATCTCGATCCTAGTTGTGGAGAGCGGTGAGATCAGGCCGCTCGTCGACGAGGACGGCCCGGATGGCAACCCCACCTGGTCGCCCGACGGCCGCTGGATCGCTTACCAGTCGAGCGGGCCTGACATGGGCTCGGTGTACTACACGAACGGGTGGTTCTATAAGATCCCGGCGGACGGGGGTGAGCCGACTCGCATCCCCGTCGATCTGGATGAAGACCCCTTCATCACCGCATGGACCCCGCGCGGCCTTTTTCTCGTGGGGTGGGAACGCACGAACCGGCGTGTGTACCGGGTCGATCCATCGTCCGGCCGCACTGAAGTCTTCGCCGACAGCCCCGATCGCATCTGGTCCGTCGACTTCACGCCCGACGGCCGCACCCTGGCTCTGGTGGGGCGCACGGCCACTACGCTGGACGAGGTCTATCGCTCGTCGACCGGCCGGTTCCGTCCCGAGCGACTCACGAATATGACCGCGCAGATCGAGGGTTGGGAGACCGGAAGAAGTGAGGTCATCTCCTGGGAGAGCAGCGACGGCACGGCCATCGAGGGCGTGCTGCACAAGCCGGACGACTTCAATACGTCACGACGGTATCCGTTGCTGGTGATCGTCCATGGTGGGCCGACCGGCATCGACTACCCCACGCCGATACTCAGCTACGTTTACCCTGTTCACCAATGGCTGGCCAAGGGCGCGCTGGTGCTGTGTCCTAACTATCGCGGCTCGGCGGGCTACGGCGAGGAGTTCCGCTCGCTGAACGTGCGCAACCTCGGCGTCGGTGACGCCTGGGACGTGCTCTCGGGCGTCGATCACCTCGTCGCCCGAGGAATCGTGGACACGACGCGCATGGGTGCCATGGGCTGGAGCCAGGGCGGCTATATCTCGGCCTACCTGACGACAACCACCAACCGTTTCGCGGCGATCTCGGTGGGCGCCGGGATATCGAACTGGGTCACGTACTACGTGAACACGGACATCCATCCGTTCACCCGACAGTACCTCAAGGCGACGCCGTGGGAGGACAGCGAGGTCTACGCAAAAACGTCACCGATGACGTTCATCAACCAGGCGTCGACTCCGACCCTCATCCAGCACGGCGAGTTCGACCGGCGCGTACCGATCCCCAACGCCTACGAGCTCTACCAGGGACTCCAGGACATGGGCGTCGACAGCAAGCTCATCGTGTATAAGGGGTTCGGCCACGGGATCAGCAAGCCGAAGGAGCGGCTCGCCGCGATGTGGCACAACTGGCAGTGGTTCGGGAAGTACCTGTGGGGCGAAGAAATCGAGATGCCGATCGAGGTGGAGGACGAGGCCGAGGAGGAAATGGCGGACCCGGGCGGCTGAGGCCTGCCTGGGTCCCGTCCCCGGCGCCCCAGGTTCAATCGGCCTCTCGCACCATCGCCTCCAGCGCGACGCCGGGACAGATGGCCGAGCGGATGTAGTCGATCAGGTTGGTGGCCAGGCCGCGGATCCGCTTCTCGGTCCGTTCGTCCCGCACGCGGCCCGCCTCGTCGAAGATTTCCCGCACCTTCGCCACCGAGACCGGTCCCGGCAGTACGATCGCCCCCACGTGCGAGCAGACGCCGCGCAGGTACTCCAGCGCCTTGATCGCTCCGATCTGGCCCGCCGCCACGCCCAGCAGCGCCACCGGTTTGCCGGCGAGGGCCGAGGGGAAGCCTAGGTTCTCGATCACCAACTTGATCACGCTGGAATAGCCGCCGTGGTACTCCGGGGTGGACAGGATCACACCCGTGGCCCGTGCCACTCGCTCCTGCAACCCTTTGGCGTCTGAGACGGCGCCGTCCGTACCGGGTAGGGGCAGGTTCAGCTGGGCCGGGTCGATGAGGTCGAGCTCGACATCCGGATGCTTCCGTATCTCGTCCGCGACCAGCGCTACCGCCTTCGACGTGTAGTTGCTCGGCCGTACGCTCCCGATCACCACGGCGATTCGGATTCCGTCAGACTGCGGGTTCATCTATTCCTCCGTTCTGCTTCGCTGCTCTTCTCATCGCTCGCACTAACCCGTCAGGCTAACCCGGCCATGCCGCCTGAGGTTTCTTGCGCGCGTCGGCTGGAGGTTCGAGAGAAGCGGGTCTGGCCGCCGCGCGGCTTCGCCGGAACGCTCGCGGAGAGACCTTGGAAGGGTAGGGAAATTACTCGTAGCGCAGCGCCTCGATCGGATCGAGCAGCGACGCGCGTCGCGCGGGCCAGGCTCCGAAGAACAGGCCAACCGCGGCGCTGAACATCACGGCGATAAACACCGCCGCCGGTGAGACGAAGGTGGCCCAGTTGGCGAGCCTCGAGAGTGCGACCGCGCCGCCCGCGCCGACGGCGATGCCGACGACGCCGCCCATCAGGCAAAGGACCAGCGCTTCGATCAGAAACTGCATCAGGATGTTACGCCGGGTCGCGCCCATCGCTTTGCGCACCCCAATCTCACGGGTACGCTCCGAGACCGATACGAGCATGATGTTCATGATGCCGATGCCGCCCACCAGCAGGCTCACCGCAGCGATCGCGCCCAACAGGAAGGTGAAGGTCCGGGTGGTCTCCTCGTAGGTCTCCAGGTACTCGGCGCGGTTGCGGATCTGGAAGTCGTTGTCGCGGCCGGGGGGGATGCCGTGTTCCGTTCGAAGTATCCCCTCGATCTCGATCATCGCGACGTTCATCGAGTCGGGATGCACGACCTGAACGGTGATCGAGTTGACACGGTCGCTGCCGAAGATTCGGTACTGGGCGGTCTGAAGCGGAATCCAGATCTGCTCGTCTGGGTCGCGCCAGCTGCTCGTCGAACCCTTCTCCGCCATGATGCCGATGATCTCGAACGGGACACCGCGGATCAGGATCTGCTGGCCGATCATGGCCACGGCGTTCGCGTCGAGCATCTCGGGGACGGCGTTGCCGAGCACCGCGACCCGCTTGCGCGTGATCCCGTCCCCGGCGGTGAACATCCTTCCGGCAGCGACCTCATAGTTGTTGACCCGTATGTACTCGGGGACCGTGCCGAGGACGTTCACGTTGATGTTCCGGTTCCCGTACTCGACCTGCTGGTTACGGCTCAGTTCGGGTATCACAGCGCTCAGCAGAGTCGCTTCACTACTCAATGCCATCGCGTCGTCTGTGGTGAGGCTCACGCGCTCGGCACTGGCGACGCCGCGCATGAAGGATTGCCCCGCGTAGACCGACAACAGATTGGTGCCGAGTGCTGCGATTCGGTCCTGCACCGCTTTTTGCGCCCCGCTACCGAGTGCGACCATCGTGATCACCGCGCCGACGCCGATGACGATCCCGAGCATGGTCAGGAAAGAGCGCAGCTTGTTTGCCCGGACCGCGCTGAGTGCCACCCTGAGAATCTCTGTGAAGAGCATTGGCTGCTCCGCCTATCTCGTCTGTACGCCGGGCACGCCGCCGGCCCGGCGTGCCGCCCGCTCTTGCCACTCCTGCTGGCTCGCCAGCAGGCTGGCACTCGGCAGCACCAGCACGGTGTCGCCCTCGCTCAAACCCGATATCACCTCGGAGTAGTCGAGGTCGGTGAGGCCGGTGCGGACCGGGACGGGAGTGGGCACCCCATCGCGCATCGCGAACACGATGTAGCTGCCGCCGATGAGGGCGGCGTCGGTGGCGCTGGGCCCCTGCTGGCGTCCACCAGGGCGGCCCTGGCCGCCGGGGCCTCCGAACCCGCCCTGCCTGCCGCCCGCCCCCCTCAGTTGCTGCATCAGCGCGCGCTCCTCGTCCGTGAGCGACTGAAATACGGACCGCATGTCGCTGGCGCCCTCGAACTTCGCCGCCAGTGCCTGAACGGCCTCGGCGCTGACGCCTTCGGGGAGCGGGATCTCCCGCCCGCGCCAGGTGACGGTCTCACCACCGCCGCTCTCCTGAGTGTCGGCAAGCTCCGCAGAGGGTTCGCCACCGCGCTCCATCGCCGACCGCCGTGCCGCGGCGACCTGTTCGAGGACCGCTTCCGGGTCGAGCCCCAGGACCTGCGCCGCCGAGCCCACGTCTCGATCGGTGCGCAGGGCGGTGTTAGGTACCGCCAGCACGTCCTGTCGGTCGCCGACGTGTACTTCGACCTCCGAGTTCATCCCCGGCTTGAGCAGGCCGGCGGTGTTGGGGATCCGGACCAGCACCGGGAACATCGTGACGTTCTGGGTCACCGTCGCCTGCGGCTCGATCTTGAGCACGCGGCCGTTGAACGGGCGGTTCTGGTACGCGTCAACCGTTATGGTGACCTCCATACCGGGCTGGATCTTGCCGATATCGGTCTCATCGACGAGGGCGCGAACCTGGACGGTGTCGAGGTTCGCCATCTGCATCAGCACCGTTCCCCCGCCGACTTGGGCGGTAGCGGAGGAGATGACGCTGCCGACCTCGACGTTCTTCACTATGATCACGCCGGAGATCGGTGCCTTCACCTCGGTGTCCTCGGCGGCGATTTCGGCATCGGCCAGCGATCGCTCCGCCCGCACTAGCTGCGCCTGGGCGCTCGCCACGGCCAGCCTCGAATCCTCGTACTCCTGGTCCGTGATCGATTGCGTTCGATGCAGCTCCTCCGAGCGACGCAGCTTCGCTTGCGCGTTCTCGAGCTGCGCCTGGGCGAGCACCAGATCGGCCCGGGCCTGGCGCAGTGTCGCCTGCGGGACCCGTGGGTCTACCCGAACCAGCAGCTCACCCGCGGTCACATGGTCGCCGGTCTCGACCCGCATCTCGAAAATCTCGCCGGAGGCTTTCGACTTGACCTCGACGGTGGTGATCGGCTCGACGACGCCGGCGGCGCTCGCCGAGACCACGATATCCCGAGTCGATATCGGGATCAGGCGATAGACGGGACCAACCTCTTCATTGCCGTTACGGAGAATGAATGCGGCGATCACGACGATGGCTGCGACGGCAAGAACGATGAGTCCTGTGCGCTTCATTACAGCTCCCTCCCGATGAGAGCCTCGATCTGTGCCTTGGCTGTCAGGTAGCCCAGGCGAGCCTGAATGATGTCGACCTCGGCCTGGTCAAGATTGACCTGCGATAAGAGTACATCGAGGATCGTCGAGTTCCCGACACGATACCGCTCCTGCTGTACTCGCAGATCTTCCTCGGAGGCCGCCCGGTTGCTCAGCGCGATCTCCAAGCTTATCTGCGCCGACCTCAGGGCTGCCAACTGCTGGGTCAGCGAGGCGTTCACCTGCCGGCGCGCCTCCGCGGCCTGCGCCCGGGCGTTGTCCCGTGAAACGGCGCTCCGGGCACGGGAAGCCTCCCGGCTGAATCCGTTGAACAGCGCCCAAGACACCGACAGCCGGATAGACCAGCTGGAATTCCAATTGAGGAACTCGCTGCCCGACCAGGAATACGAGCCCGACGAGGATATCCTTGGCAAGTAAGGGGCGAACGAGGCTGCGTAATTGGCCTCCGCCGCTCGCTGGTTCGCGTCGGCTTGAAGCACCGAAGGAGATGCGGCGTACGCCTCTTGGCGGATCGCCGTCGTGTCGATCACGACGGGGGCGAGCAGCCGCTCGTCGTAAATCGCGCTTACGGTGCCGTCGACTCCGATAAGGCGGGCCAGGTTAGCCTCGGCCGTGGCGAGCTGGGTTTCCGCGTTCAGCTCTTGCAGCCGAGCGTTCGCGACTTCTACGGTCGAGCGCAGAGTGTCAGACCGGGTCGCGGTGCCATTGGCCAGCATTTCCTTGGAGACCTTGAGCTGCTCGAGGGCCCGCTCGATACGCGTCTCCGAGACCCGGACCAGCTCCTCGGCGGCGAGCGCGCTGAAGAACGTCTGCTTCACCTGGAGGATGGTCTGGAACCGCTGATTGACCAGGGAAGCCTCGGCGGCCAGGGCATCGGCGTTGGCGGCCCGCCCGTCGTAGTAGCGACTCAAACCATCGAACAGCGTCACGCTCGAGCTGATACCGGCAGAGTATGAGACGCTCGACCCGGTGACTTCGCGCTGCGTAGCCTGGTCGTAGCGCCGCGTCGAGCTCCTGCTGGTGCCGGATGAGGCGCTGAGGCTTGGCAGCCAGCTGCCGATGACCTGGCGCTTCGTAGCCGCCGCCGAGGTCACTTGTCCCCGGGCCTGCACCATCGCTGGCTGCACCCGGAGGGCCATGTTCACGGCCTCGTCGAGGGTCACGGCGCTCGTCTGGGCAGCGCCCGGCTGCGCCACTGCCACCTGCAACAGCGCCGCCAGGCCGAAACTGCTGGTAATGATTCTTGCTCGCACGTTTCCCGTCTCCACTGCTATGTAATCTGCATTCAAGAGTTCGCGAGGTCTCTAGTTAAAGACAGCTGAGAGGACCGAAGTGTTGAACTCATTCCTCATCCGGGGTTGGGCATCGGGGCGGCTCGTCTCGGTCCCCACGTTGGAGTAGCTCAAGGCCCGCGGGCTCGAGCCCGCGCCGAGCATTCCTCGAACCTCAAAGTGATCGATCATGGACCCCAGACTCGCTGCCGCCGGGTGGATCAATCCGCCTTCCTGTGCCACGGCGTGCCGGCCTTTCGCCTGCAGTCACCATACGACGAGTACCGGCAGTAGACCTGGCACAGCAACCGCGACACGTACGACAAGATCGTGTTCGACGATCTGAAAGGGAACGCGACTCTCGCCGCGATGCTCGCCTACGCCGCTTCCGAGGACCCGCAGCGTGTGCCGCGGGAAAAATCCGTCCTACCGATCGATCCTCGGACCGGCGAGCCGCGTGCCTGGATGCGGTGTGGAACGGCGCGGCGGAACCCCGGTCGCTGACCTGGCCCCGGGATTCCGCGTGGCTTGCTCAGCTGAGCGTCTGCTGCCCTCGCAGGGGCTGCCGTCTAGCTGTAACTTGAGAGTGTTACTCCAACAAGCTCCGCCCAACTCGGCAACCGGCTTCGGTTCCGGTTGTGCCGAGTGCGGCGTTCCTTCGTCGGGCCTGCGATAGAGGAGGTATGACGATGAGTTGCCTGTCCCGCAGCCTGGTTCTGGGAGTGGTTCTTAGCCTCAGTGCTGCCGGCGCCTCGGCACAGGATGTCCCGCCTCGCGAGGGCATGACGCTGATGCTTGGCCAACCGGCGGTTAGCGGCGAGCACGTGGCGTTTACTTACGCCGGCGACCTGTGGGTCGCCCGGCACGATGGAAGCGGTGTGAGACAGCTCACGACGCACGAGGGCATCGAGTCGGACCCGCGCTTCGCGCCCGACGGTCGCACGCTCGCGTTCAGCGCCCAGTATGACGGTAATATGGACGTCTACGTCGTGCCGGTGGAAGGCGGTGTGCCGACGCGGCTGACCTGGCACCCCTATTACGACGAGGTTCAGGGCTTCACGGTGGACGGGAGCGCGGTGCTCTTCACTTCGGGACGTGCCTCCTACACCGGGCGTCATCTTCAGCTCTACACCGTCAGTCTGGATGGTGGTTTCCCGCAGAAGTTGCCGATTCCCACTGCCTTCAAGGCGAGCTATTCGCCGGACGGCTCGATGATCGCCTATACGCCGCTCTACGAGCCGTTCAATCAGTGGAAAAACTACCGGGGCGGAACGGCGACGCGGATCTGGATCATCGACATGGCGGATTACTCCGTCGTTCAGATCCCGCAACCCGAGGGCCGCTGCAATGATACCGACCCCATGTGGATCGGGGACCGCGTCTACTTCCGCTCCGACCGCAACGGCGAGTTCAACCTGTTCTCGTTCGATCCCGCCTCCGGCGCCGTCGAACAGCTGACCAACCACGACGACTTCCCGGTCTTGAGCGCATCGGCGGGCGCGGGGCTGATCGCCTACGAGCAGGCGGGCTACCTACACCTGTTCGAGGCGGCGAGCGGCGCGAGCCGGCTGGTACCGGTCCGGATCGCCACGGACCTCATCGAGGTGCGGCCACGCTATGTGGACGGCAGCCAGTTCATCCGCAACCACGCGATCTCGCCGTCCGGCGCGCGGGCGGTCTTCGAGTTCCGCGGCGAGATCGTTACGGTCCCCAAAGAGAAGGGTGACTACCGCAACATCACCGCGTCGACAGGCGCGCACGAGCGCTCGCCCGCCTGGTCGCCGGACGGGACGTCGATCGCCTACTTCTCCGACGAGTCGGGCGAGTACGCGCTGCATATCGCGCCGCAAGACGGCAAGGGTGAGGCGCGGAAGATCGCCCTGGATGGGGCCGGATTCTACGAGGACCCGAAGTGGTCACCCGACGGGCAGAAGATCAGTTACACGGACAACGCTCACGCCCTCTACTGGCTCGATGTGGAGAGCGGCCGGTCGAGCAGAATATCGGCCGACGAAGTGTACAGTCCGCTCGCCGCGCCGTACCACTCCTGGTCGCCCGACTCGCGCTGGATCGCCTACACTCGCAACAATACGACCAACATCCACTCAGTCCACGTCTACTCGCTCGAAGAGAACGAGTCGTACCCGATCACCGACGGCTTGAGCGAGGTTTTCGATCCGGTGTTCGACGCCTCGGGCAAGTACCTCTATATGATCGCTTCTACCGACGCCGGACCCGTCATCCAGTGGTTTGCCCAGTCGAACCAGGACTTCGAGATGACCAGCACGATCTATCTGGCCGTCTTGGAGAAGGGAACGCCGTCGCCGCTGGCCAGGGAGAGCGATGAAGAGGAAGCTGAGGGGGAGACCGAGGAGGGCGAATCCAGCGCCGACGACGATGACGAGATCACGGTTCGTATCGACTTCGACGGGTTGGATCAGAGGATACTCGACCTGCCACTGGAACCTGGTACCTACCTCGGCCTCACACCGGGCCCGGCAGGCAAGCTTTATTACCTGAAGTCGGACGAAGCCCTGAGTTTCTTCGGCGGCGGTACCGGCGAGCTGAGCCTGGCCGTGTTCGACCTGGACGAGCGGGAGGAGAAAACTCTGGTCTCCGGCGCGACACAGTACGCTCTCTCGACAGACCACAAGCAAATCCTCTACCGTTCCGGCGATAACTGGTATATCTCCGGCTCCTCGAACATCACGAAGGGCGAGGGCCGGATCGCTACTGACCAGATCGAGGTGCGGATCGATCCGCGGGCCGAGTGGCGACAGATCTACGAAGAGGCCTGGCGGATCAATCGCGACTTCTTCTACGATCCGAACATGCACGGCGCCGATTGGCCGACGCTGAAGGACAAGTACGCCGTCTTCCTGCCGCACGTGGTCACGCGCTCGCAGTTGAACAGCGTCATGAGGTGGCTGCACAGCGAGCTCGCAGTCGGGCACCACGGCGTCGGGGGCGGTGATGTGGTGGAGCGGGCTGAGTCCGTGCCTGGCGGCTTGCTAGGTGCCGACTACGAGATCGAAAACGGGCGCTACCGCTTCGCCAAGATCTACGGCGGACTCAATTGGAACCCGGAGCTTCGCTCACCGCTGACCGAGCCGGGCGTCGAGGTCCAGGCTGGCGAATACCTGCTGGCTGTGGGGGGAGAGGATCTCAGACCGCCGGAGAACCTCTATTCGCGGTTCGAGAACAGCGCTGGCAAGATCGTCGAGATCACCGTCGGGCCCAACCCCGACGGTTCGGGCGCCCGCACGGTCCACGTCGTGCCCGTCAGCAGCGAATACGGACTTCGCAACCGTGATTGGGTTGAGGGGAACCTGGCGAAGGTCCACGAGGCCACGGACGGCCGTGTGGCGTACGTGTACGTGCCCAACACCGCCGGATCCGGCCACTCCTACTTCAAGCGTTACTTCTTCCCACAGACGAACAAGGAAGCGGTGATCATAGATGAGCGCCACAACGGCGGTGGCCAGATCGCCGACTACTACATCAACATCCTGCGCCGCCAGTTCATCAGCTACTGGGCGATGCGCTACGGAGCCGACCTGAGGACGCCCCAAGGCGCGATCCTGGGGCCGAAGGTCATGCTGATCGATGAGACAGCCGGCTCCGGCGGCGACCTGTTGCCCTGGATGTTCCGCAAATTCAACCTCGGAACGCTGATCGGCCGGCGGACTTGGGGCGGCCTGGTCGGTGTCCTCGGGTTCCCCGTGCTGATGGATGGCGGCTACATCAGCGCTCCCAATCTCGCCATCTGGACCGAGGACGGCTGGGTGGTGGAGAACGTTGGCGTGCCGCCCGACATCGAGGTCGAGATGTTGCCGGCCGACGTGATCGCCGGTCGCGACCCGCAGCTCGAGAGGGCGATTGAGGTCATCATGGAACAGCTGGAGGCCGATCCGCCGGCAACGCATGCACGCCCACCGTATCCGGTGCGCGCACGCCGGTAATTGACGGGCCCCAGGTAATGGGACCCTCGTCCGGGGGCGGCCGCGGCGATGCGGCCGTACCCCGGATCGGTCGGAATGACCGATTTTGGAGCTTCTCGGAACTCGTGTCCGGCTCCACCGACCGGGTTTCGGGTGTGACCGCCTAGAGTTCCGGCCACCTAACCATTTGTAATATATTAGCTTAGAAAGGGTGTCCGGTCGGCGAGCTCGGCGGCGCTGCTTTGCACAGTTCTTGCAAACTTTGCCGTTGCCCGGTGCCCGAGGCGTCGGATGACGTCGCCTCACCCGCCTTACGGCACTGCGTTTCCCGCTAAGACATGTGAAGCCCGGCCTCGTGGAGAACTCTGGACCCGGCAGGTCCGCTCCCACCGGGGCCCTGTACCCGCCGAATACACGCTCTACGAGGAGGAGCTAGTGATGAGGAGATCGACAGTTATCCTGTTGGGCGCGCTGGTCGCGCTCCTGGCCCCTGTACAGGATGCCGTCGCTCAGCAGACGCGGGGCAACGGCAACGGGGCGGTGACCTACCAGGTCAGGAACGATCGGATGTACACGCTGGCGGCCTGTGGTGAGGTCGTCGACATCGCTGGGTGGGTCGAGATCAAGCGCGTTCAGGTGGCGCGCGGCCGAGACAACTCGGGCTGGGCCTGGCATGTCAATGGCCACGGCTCGGGGGAGAGCATCACGAGCGGCGCCAAGTATAATTGGCACCAGAACACCCTGATGCGGATCGCGGGATCCGAGTGGGACGGGAACCACTTCTCGAACCACACGAATACGAGGACTCGCGTCATCGGGCAGGGTAGTGCCCCCGACTACCAGTTCACCTTGCACACCTATATCAACAAGAACAGCAACGGCGAGGTGACCGCTACTTTCCGCGTCTCCGATGTAACCTGCCGTTAGTCCGGCTGAGACGCCACACACAAGGGAAAGCGGCCGCAGCGATGCGGCCGCTTTTCTTTGATTGTGCTATTGCGTATAGCCCTCGAAAAAAGTAGAACGTCTGCCAGCCTCCAGGATCTCCTCGGGCGAAGCGTTGCCGCCGCTCATCTGTAGCACCACCATCTTGCCGGCGAGCTCCTCTCTCAGCTTGTAAGCGGCGGCGATCGTCGCCGCCCCGGCCCCTTCGGCGAGGTTGTGGGTGTAGTAGAACGCCGCGCCGATCCCGTCGTAGATCTCCTCCTCGCTCAGCAGCACGAAATCGTCCAAGCCGTCCTTATAGATCTCGAACGGTACCTCATACGCCTTACCCGTGGCGAACCCGCCGGCAAACGTGGTGTTGGGAGCGTGGCAGATACGCTTCTCCTGCCACGACTGGTACGCCGCCGGCGAGCACTCCGCCTGCACGGCGATGATTCTCACGCCGGGACTCAGGGCGCGAAATACGGTCACGGCCGCGGCCGCCTCGCTGCCGGCGCCCAGCGGCACGATCATCACTTCCGCGTCGGGCAGATCCTCGAGGATCTCGAGGAAGCCGGTGCCGACGCCGTTGATCAGTAGCGGCTCGTCGGCGGGATGTGCGTAGTAGAGCCCTCGCTCCTGGCACAGCGCGTCCACGGCGTGAGATGCTTCCTCGAACGTGCTGCCGGCCTCCACCAGTTCGGCGCCGCACTCGCGAATCGCGCGGACCTTGGTCGGATTACTGTTCTCGGGTACGACGACGACCGCATCGAGGCCGAACCATCCGGCGGACGTCGCGATCGACAGCCCGTGGTTGCCGGTCGAGAAGGTTATGACCCCCTTCACGCCTCTCCGCCTCAGGTGCGACATCAGGTTGATGCCGCCGCGGATCTTGAACGTGCCCGTCGGGTTGTGGTTTTCGTGTTTGACGTGGACGTCGGCGCCGATGAGCCGCGAGAGCTCCTCGTAGCGAATCAGCTGGGTGGGCTTGGAAAGCGCGCCGACGACCGCACGAGATCTCAAGACCTCCGATATGGAGATGGGGTACTGCCTTAGCTCTTCCATTCCTCTAGGGCGTCCGACGTCAGACAATCTGCTGGCCGTTGAAACCAAACTATAAGAGAGCGCAAACACGAAGGCAAAGCATGGAGGTCACCGTCACACCCCCGAGGCCAATATGTCAGTTTTCGGGGCGATTGTTGCCTGTTCGTTCGACGCCTATCTTGGTGGAACACCAAAATCAACAGAGCGCATCTCAAACGAGGAGGCAGGCCATGCGCGTCCGGCTACTGAAACGAGCACCGCTGGGGCCCCTGGCGGCTCGCGGCTTCGCCGTGCTCTGTCTGGGCACGGTCGCCACCGCTCCGGCAACGGCACAGGAAACTGAGGTCACCCCGCCGGTGGCGAAGGTGGTCCCGCACGAGCTCGAGATGCACGGTCACGTCCGTATCGACAATTACTACTGGCTACGGGAGCGGGAGAACCCGGAGGTCATAGCCTACCTGGAGGCGGAGAACGCTTATACCGAGGCGGTGATGGCCCACACCGCGGGGCTGCAGGAGGCGCTGTTCGATGAGATCGTCGGGCGCATCAAGCAGACCGACCTGTCGGTCCCCTTCTTCAGGGACGGCTACTACTACTACACGCGGACGGAGGAGGGGAAAGACTACCCGGTCTACGCGCGCAAGCAGGGCTCGCTGGACGCCGAGGAAGAGATCTTGGTCGACGTCAACGAGTTGGCCGAGGGACACGGCTTCACCTCCGTGAGCTTCCCGGCGGTGAGCTCGGAGGGGGACCTGATCGCCTTCGCGCACGACACGGTGGGTCGGCGCTTCTACAACATCCGCTTCAAGAACCTCGAGACCGGCGAGTACTTGGAGGACGAGATCCCCAATGTGACTTCCAACATCACCTGGGCCAACGACAACCGCACGGTGTTCTACGCGCGACAGGATCCGGGTACGCTACGCCGCTACCAGATCTACCGGCACGTGCTGGGCAGCGATCCTGCCAATGACGAGTTGGTCTACCAGGAAGACGACGTAGAGTTCTCGTGCTACGTGAGGAAGACGAAGACGGACAAGTACATCGTCATCGGCTCCTCGCAGACGCTGAGCAATGAGTACCGGTACCTCGACGCCGACGATCCGGCCGGTGACTTCACGCTCTTCATGGCGCGCGAGCCGGACCACGAGTACAGCATCGACCACTTCGGTGACTACTTCTACATCACGACGAACTACGAGGCGGAGAACTCGCGGCTGATGAGGACACCAGTCGACCGCACATCGAAAGAGCATTGGGAGGAAGTGATCGCGCACCGCGAAGACGTGCTGCTTCTCGGGTTTGACGTCTTCAAGGCCTTCATGGTTGTGGTAGAGCGGAAGGAAGGTTTGCTGCAGATCCGTATACGTCCCTGGTCCGGTGGAGATGAGCATTACCTCGACTTCGGTGAGCCGGCCTATTCGGCGTATCCGACCAGCAACCCGGAGATCGACACGGAAGTCCTGCGCTATCGCTACTCGTCGCTGACGACGCCCGGCTCGGTGTACGACTACAACATGAAGACCCGCGAGAAGACGCTGCTCAAGCAGGACGAGGTGCTGGGTGGATACGACCCCGCCGACTACGTGAGCGAGCGCCTCTACGCGCCCGCCCGAGACGGGGTACGCGTGCCCGTGTCGATCGTCTATCGTAAGGGCACTGAGAGGGACGGGGACAACCCCCTGCTGCTCTCCGGCTATGGCTCGTACGGTGCCAGCAGGGACGCCAGCTTCAGCTCGGTGAGGCTCAGCCTGCTCGACCGCGGCTTCGTCTACGCCATAGCCCACATCCGCGGCGGCATGGAGATGGGCCGCTGGTGGTACGAGGACGGCAAACTGTTCAACAAGAAGAACACGTTCACCGACTTTATCGATGTGGCGGAGTACCTGGTCGAGGAAGGCTACACGAGTCCCGAGCTGATGTTCGCACAGGGCGGCAGCGCCGGCGGCCTGCTGATGGGCGCTGTGTACAACATGCGACCCGAACTGTTCAAGGGGGTACTCGCGCTGGTACCGTGGGTCGATGTAGTAACGACGATGCTCGACGCCAGCATCCCACTCACCACCAGCGAGTACGACGAGTGGGGCGACCCCAACGAGGAAGACTACTACCGGTACATGCTTTCGTATTCGCCCTACGACCAGGTGGAGGCGAAAGACTACACGAACATGCTGGTGACGACCGGGCTCCACGACTCGCAGGTGCAGTACTTCGAGCCGGCGAAGTGGGTGGCGAAGCTGCGGGCGCTGAAGACCGACGACAACCGGCTGCTGCTTAAGACGAACATGCAGGCGGGCCACGGTGGTGCCTCGGGCCGCTACCAGCGCTACCGTGAGATCGCCTTCCAGTACGCATTCATGCTCGACCTGCTGGGAATCGAGGAGTAGAGGATGGCGAACGGCCGGACTGGCGAAGTCACGATGTTCGGACGACTAGCCACGGGCGGCGCCATCGCAGTCTGTGCCGTCATGCTCGTAACCTGCGCTCCGGCCGGCCCGGCCCGGCCGGAGCCCGCGGAGGAGAGGCCGCCTTACCTGAGCCCCGAGCTCCCCCTCGAGACCCGCGTCGACGACCTGGTCTCGCGCCTGACGCTCGAGGAGAAGGTCTCGCAGATGCTCTACAACGCGGCGGCGGTGGAGCGCCTGGGGATCCCGGAATACAACTGGTGGAACGAGGCGCTGCACGGGGTGGCGCGGGCGGGCCGCGCCACCGTGTTCCCGCAGGCCATCGGGCTGGCCGCGACCTGGGATACCGATTTGATGCAGAAGGTGGCCACCGTCATCTCCGACGAGGCGCGGGCCAAGCATCACGAGTCGGTGCGGCGGGGCCGGCGCGGCATCTACGAGGGGCTCACCTTCTGGTCGCCCAACATCAACATCTTCCGCGACCCGCGCTGGGGGCGCGGGATGGAGACTTTCGGTGAGGACCCCTATCTGACGGGCCGGCTGGCGGTAGAGTTCGTGCGGGGGATGCAGGGCGACCACCCGTTCTACCTCAAGACCGTGGCTACGCCCAAGCACTACGCCGCGCACAGTGGGCCCGAACCCGACCGCCACACTTTCGACGCCGTGGTCAGCGAGCGCGACCTGCGCGAGACATATCTGCCGGCTTTTCGGGCGACTGTCGTCGAGGCGGACGCCCGGTCGGTGATGTGTGCCTACAATCGGTTCCGTGGCGCGCCCTGTTGTGGGAGTTACGAGCTGCTCCAACAGACGCTGAGACATCATTGGGGGTTCGACGGCTATGTCGTGTCCGACTGCTGGGCGATCATGGACATCTACAGGACCCACAGGGTCGTAGAGACGGCGGCCGAGGCCGCCGCCATGGGCGTGGCTATGGGCACCGACCTCAACTGCGGCGTCACCTACGATAGCCTGGCCGTGGCGGTCAAGCGGGGGCTCATCACGGAGGAACAGATCGACGTCTCGCTCCAGCGGCTCTTCCGCGCCCGGTTCCGGCTCGGGATGTTCGATCCACCGGAGCGCAACCCCTACACGAGTATCCCGTATAGCGTGAACGACTCGGAGGCCCACGGCGAGCTGGCGCTCGAGGCGACGCGCAAGTCTATCGTGCTGCTCAAGAACGAGGGTGGTCTGCTGCCGCTGAGCAGAGAGCTCGGCACGATCGCGGTCATCGGGCCCAACGCCGACGACGTCGACCTGCTGCTGGGCAACTACAACGGTGTTCCGTCCCGCCCGGTGACACCGCTGGAAGGCATGCGGCGGAAAGTCGCGCCGGGAACGACGGTGCTTTACGCCAGAGGGTCCGACGTCGCGGAGAACATGCCGTCCTTCGAGGTCGTGCCTTCCGAGGCGCTCTTCACCGAGCACGACGGCGTACGGATGCACGGTCTCAAGGGTGAGTATTTCAGTAACCGCGAGTGGAGAGGCGAGCCGTTCGCCACCCGCGTAGACAGCATGCTCGACTTCAACTGGTGGGATGAGGCGCCCATCGACGGCATGCCAGCGGACAGTTTCAGCGCGCGCTGGACGGGGATGTTGGTCGCGCCGACATCGGGCCGCTATTCTCTCGGCGTGCGCGTCTTCGGAGGGTTTCAGCTCTTCCTCGACGATTCGCTGCTCGTCGAATTCTCGGACCGGCACGTCGTGCTGCCGCGCTGGGCGGAGATTGACCTGGAAGCCGGCAGGTCGTACGCCATCCGCGTCGAGTACCGGACCCGGCGCGCCGACGCCATTGCGCAGCTCGTCTGGGCGCGGCCTGAGCCGCGACTCCTTGACCGAGCGCTGGAGGCGGCCGAGGGCGCCGATGCGGTCGTGATGGTGATGGGTCTGTCGCCGCGGCTCGAGGGCGAGGAGATGCGGGTTGAAGTGCCGGGCTTCGCCGGCGGCGACCGCTTGGGACTCGGCCTTCCTGCTCCGCAACGCGAGCTCATGGAGGCGGTGGTCGCCACGGGTAAGCCGGCGGTACTGGTGCTGCTCAACGGCAGCGCCGTAGCGGTGAACTGGGCCGCCGAGCATGTGCCTGCCATCGTCGAGGCCTGGTACCCAGGCCAGGCGGCGGGTACCGCGATCGCCGACGTTTTGTTCGGCGACTACAACCCGGCCGGCCGGCTGCCGGTCACGTTCTACAAATCGGTGTATCAGCTGCCGCCGTTCACCGATTACGACATGCAGGGCAGGACGTATCGCTACTTCGAGGGCGAGCCGCTCTTTCCCTTCGGGCACGGTCTGAGCTACACCACTTTCCGCTATAGCGATATCGAGCTACCGGTGACCATCCGGCCCGGAGAAGAGATCGAGGTGCCGGTGCAGGTCGAGAACACGGGCGACAGGGCGGGGGAAGAGGTTGTGCAGCTGTACGTCACCGATCTCGAGGCCTCGGTCCCCGTCCCGATCCGCTCGCTGCAGGGGTTCAGGCGCGTGCATCTCGAGCCCGGCGAAATGATGACGGTCAGCTTCACGCTGGCGGCCCGACAGCTCTCGTTGATCGACGAAGACTCGCGCCGGGTGATCGAGCCCGGGACCTTCGAGGTGAGCATCGGCGGCAAACAGCCGGGCTTCGGCGGTCTCGCGGACGCCACCAGCACCGGCGTAGTCAGCGGACGCTTCGAGGTCGTCGGACAGGTGCTGGTCTTGGAGCCTTGACGGTCACGGTAGGGCGGCGTGCGATGTCTGAGAGCAAGAGAACGGGCCCTCTCTTCGCCGGTTTCGACGTCTCGACCCAGAGTTGCAAGCTCGTCGTCATCGACCCGGAGTCCGGTGCCGTTGTGCACGTCGATCGCGTCGACTACGACCGCGACCTTCCGGGCTACGGGACCGAGGAAGGTGCCGTCGTCGGACTCGGCGAAGGGGTCTCTGAGTCCGATCCCAAAATGTGGATCGAGGCTGTGGAGATTCTGCTCGGGCGGCTGGGTGAGGCGGGTGTGCCTTCTGAACATATCCGCTGCATCTCGGTCTCCGGCCAACAACACGGGCTCGTCGCGCTGGCCGCGGACGGAAGCCTCGCTCGTCCCCGGGCCAAGCTGTGGAACGACTTCTCGACCGCCCAGGAGTGTCGGATTCTCACCGAGGCCGTAGGCGGGCCGGAGGCGATGATCGCGGAGGTCGGCAACAGCCAGCGCACCGGCTACACCGCACCCAAGATCCTGCACCTGCGCCGTCACGAGCCCGAGACCTACGCTCGCGCCAGAACGCTGTTCGTCGTCCACAACTACATCAACTGGTACTTGACCGGCGGAGCGGAGAGCGGGGTCGCAGTCATGGAGCCTGGCGATACCTCCGGGATGGCGCTTTGGCATCCGGGCACCGGTCGCTGGTCGCAAAAGGTCATCGAAGCGATTGATCCGGAGCTGCCCGATAAGCTGCCACCGCTGCAGCGAGCGGATCGGACCATTGGGAACGTTGGCGCGAACCTCGCCGCCCGCTTCAGCCTGCCCGCTGATTGCCGAATAGACGCCGGAGCCGGCGACAACATGTACGGTGCTCTCGGCACCGGGAACATCGAGCCGGGGGTCGTCACCGTGAGCCTGGGGACCAGCGGCACGGCCTGCACCATATTGGACGAACCGTTCATCGATCCGACTGGCGAGATCGCCGCCTACTGCGACAGCACGGGCCGCTACCTGCCGCTGCTCTGCGTCTCCAACATGTCCAATGGCTACAACGCGGCACTGGAAAGATTCGCGCTGACCCACGAGGAGTTCGACTCGCTCGTGCTAGACGCACCGCCGGGTAACGGCGGCCGCGTGCTGGTGCCCTGGTACGAAGGCGAGCGCACCCCCGACGTGCCGCATGCCGCGCCGCTCTACTTTGGATTTGGGCTAGCCGAGTTCGAGCCCGCGACGCTCTGCCGCGCCTTGCTGGAAGGGCACGTGCTCAACCTCTACGAGGGCTTCACACGGATGCCAGTGACGCCCGACGAGATCCGACTGACCGGCGGACTCGCCGCCTCACCCTCATGGTGCCAGACCATCGCCGACGTCTTCGAGGCCGAGGCGGTCCCGGTGCGCGGCGAAGGGGCGGCGTTGGGCGCGGCGATCCATGCCGCTTGGGTCTGGTACGGGGAGACGGGTGACGAGCGGCCGCTCGCCGAAGTCGCAGGACCGTTCGTGGTACTGGACGAAGACCGCCGCCGGCGGCCCGACCCGAAGCACCGGGCGACCTACGGACTGTTGAAACGCATCTACCGCGCCCTCGCCCGTCGCATGCGGGGTCTTGAGGGTGAGGACCCGTTCGCCTTGCGGCGCGATCTATTAGCGCTCTGAAGAAAGGGAAGAGACGCTCGCGACATAGCGAAGGGGACGCCGCCAACAGACCAGCACGCCGACATGGATCTCATGTTCGAATCCCGGAATAGTATCCGGCCACTGAATGTGGCGTACTGACCTGTGGCGGCCCCTAACTCTGGCGGGCGATCTCACGGTTCGCCGTCGTGCCTCGGCTCAGCGGCGCGCGAACCAGGGGCGCTCCGTCAGCGGGCGCGGCCGGCCGGCCCGGGAGCGGCTGATCGCCCGCTCGACGACGCAGGCGCTGTACTGGATCTGCGAGGCGCCCACCACGACACCGCCCGCAGCTACGTTCAGATCGCTCTCACCCGCGACGACACCGCCGAACAGCCGGAACCCTGAGCCGCAGCTCTTGACCAACCCCTTGACGACCACCGGCCCGTAGAAAGTCGCGCCGCCGCAGAGCGACAGGTTGCCGTCGACCAGCAGGATCCCCTGGCCGGAGCCGCTGCCCGAGAGCGTCAGGTCGCCGGTCACGTGGATGATCGGGAACCAGTCGCTGCACGGCGTTATATCGATCGTCGGCTCGCCCCAGTTGTACGGATCGCTCGTGTCGCACTTGCCTTCGAGAGTGTAGGAAGCGACGGGCTGCGTTCCGGAAACGTTCGTACCGTGTGGCAGCGTGATGTTCGCCTCGGCGGCGACCTCCTCGTAGCTCGAATCGCCGAAGCTGAAGTAGCCTATCGTGTCGGGGTTTTCGTCCACCGCCGGCTCGCCGTCGACGGCGGCGGCGCCCGAGCGACTCATCTTCGTGGTATCGGTCATCGTCACGCCGGCCGCATGTTCGAGCGTGGGCGGGCAATCGTCCCACCAGTTGGGCGGGATCATGTCGTGGCCGTCCACCTCGGCGCGCCCGGCGAGCTTCACCTGCCCGATCGTACGCAAGGCGCCGTGCACCGGGCTCCCCAGCGGCACCGTGGCGACCAGCATCGCCGTCTCTTGGGTCTGCCCGCGACCGGCCAGTCCTACGGCCCGCACGGCGAACAGGCCGTGGACGTTGCTGGCATCGTCGAGCTTCTTTCCCTCGACCCGGTAACGCGCGTTCCCCATTAACGTACCTTCATCCACCAGCCAGGTCTCGCCCTCCGCGATCACATCGGGCCTCGTCCAGTTCTCCAGCCCGCGGATCATGCCAGTCTCGGCGGCGTAGAAGGCGATCGTGCGCGAGCCGCTACGGATCTGCGACTCATGTTCCTTGATCTGCAGCGAGACCCCGAACAGCGCCAGCGCTGAGAGGACGATCAGACAGAGTATCGCCGCGGTGATCCCGAAACCGTTGCGATCGAAGCGTTGATCACGCTCTCCGTACATCTCCTACACCCCCTAGTTGTTGCGGATGTCGAACGACAACTGATGCTGCGCGCGATGGGGGAGGCCGTCGCGCCTGACGGGCACGCTGCCCAGCGAGCTCACGTTCAGATCGATCCGCGCGATCTCCGCGGTGGTCGCTGCGACATCCCCTTCGCCGTTCAGATACCGGAACTCCAGCGCCGCCGCTGCCGCCGAATCCGGCGGCGTTAGCGGCCCCGCAATTACCACCGCTGTCCCGCTGGTCGCGTCCGTCTTCAGATACCAGCCGTCAGAAGAAAGCTCCAGCCAGTAGCTGCCGTGCCGGAAGGCCCGCACCGGAGAGCCCACCGGAATCTGGAACGACACGCCGTTCAGCTCCGGGATCACCGCCCGCCAGCCCGTCGTGCCGTCGGGACACGTCGTCTCGTTGACGCTGCTCATCTTCACGGGCAGCCACGAGTCGTCGCCCAATCCGGTCCGTGTACCGCGGGCGTAAACGAAAACGCTGTCGGTGGCCAGTGGAACCGAGTTACCCGTCAGGTTCCTCACCACGATCGCGAACTCGGGCGCCAGCAGTTTGTCGCATACGCTGTACACGCCCCGGAAGACGCGCATCGCGATCGAATCCTCGCCGGCGAAGACGATGTCACCGGCACCCGGGCTCAACGGCAGAAGCTCCGGGACCACGACCGTCTCTACACGCTGTAGCTCGCTCAGTGTCTCCGATATGTCGGCCGCCCTCAGGTAGAAGCGCTGCTGGTGAATGACCATACCCATCAAAGCTGCCATCACCACCATGCTCACCAGCAGCGCTATCATCATCTCAACCAGGCTGTAGCCCGCCTGGCTCAGGACCTTGAGCTTCATCGGTCCAAACGCGCCGCCGTCAGCGTGCGCCTCACCGCCTTCTGCGGCGTCTCGTGGCGGTAGACGAGCTCGATCTCCTTGACACCATCTCGCTCGCTCACCGTCCAGCTCATGCTCACCCCTGCCGACTCCGCCGTCCCGCCCTCCATCTCCTCGTACGGTTGCGCCAGCAGCGTCTCCAGCTGCGCCTGCGCCACCGTCAGCGCCCGCGTCCGCTCGTGTGCACCGTTGATCCCGGCACCTACCTGGGCGGCCGTGCCGGCGATCCCCGCTAACGCCAGGGCGAACAAGGTCGTCGAGATCAGCATCTCCGTTAGGCCGAAGCCCGACCTCGAGTCTCTAGCGGCGGCGGGTGGCGGGCTTTGCGCTCCACGCTCAGCCATCGCTTGGACCTCTATGGCTCTGTGTGATTGGTCGCTACTAGGCGGGACAACACAATGCTTGGTTCAATTCGCAAAACGCGGCAACATCAGTGCCAAATGCAAGACGAGCGCCTAACTATATGCACCGTATAAAATTACCTTCGGGGGCCGCCGGCCGGAGCGGGGGCTGGGGTATGCAAAAGCGTGTGCGTAAGGAACCTTTTGCACCCGTGAACCGTAATCCATGTTACGGGTTGCCGACGCGAGCGCGAGGACCCATCTTCTCGGCGCAGCTGCAGACGTTAGCGATCGAATGCTCTTCGCCGATTCTCACCTTCGCCAATGAACTGGAGGTCGAATGATCGGTCGCAGAATAGTGCTCGTAGTCGTGGCGCTTACCATAGCGAGCCTGAGCTGTCAGCCGGCGGCGCCGGAAGCTGGGCCCCTGTCAGACGCTGATGTTGCCGCGATCCGCGGGGTGCTCGACTCTCTGGTCGAGGCTGAGGTTGCCGGCGACTGGGACGCAGTAGCCACAAGCTTCGCCGAAGACGCCGTGTTCATGTTCCCCGATCAGCCGGCGGTGCAGGGCCTTGCGGCATGGCGGGCGTTCGTCGACCAGGTCCAGCCGTCCGTCCAGGACCTAACCATCGATATCGCCGATATCGATGGCCGTGGCGATTTGGCCTACGTGCGGGGCAGTTACTCCGAGACGATGGCGATGGGAGAGGCGGAGCCTGAGCAGTTAGCGGGCAAGTTCCTTTGGGTGATGAAGAAACAGGCCGACGGTTCCTGGCTCTGCACAGTGACGATCTCCAACAGCGATCTGCCGGCGGCCGATAGCGACACGTAGACGCCAGTAGAAGTGACGGCGAGCGGTCAGCGACCCTCTTCGTGGAACAAGAGCTGGCCGGGCACCTCCTGCTTCTCGAGGTCCGGGCCGTCGATCGCCAGTCCGAGGGAGACACCTCCGGCGCCCTGGAAGAAGTGAACCGCGATGGGGTGCGTGCCTGCCTCCAACGCGACGTAGCCCGAACGCTCGCGGGTGCCGTGGATACCGTCGTTCTCGACGATCACGTCACCCGCGAGGTAGAGGCGACTCCCATCATCCGATGACAGATGGAAGCCGTAGACACCGGTCCGTGGCACGGAGACGTAACCGCGGAACCGCAACCCGTAGTACTCTACGCGACCGCCGACCGCGTGGTGTACGCGGTCGATGACTTCACTTCCAGCTGCAGTGAGCGCGCCGAAGTCTGGTAACCGGCGCCAGCTCCCGTCCTGCTCGTAGTGCTCGACGAGCAGGCCCGGCTGAAGCTCTTCCACGGTCACGGCGCTCCTCGGCGTCGCTTTCTCGAACCGATAGGTGCTGACCCTGCTCGCCGTGCCGTCATCCCAGAACGTCCGCGCCTTTACCGTCAACGTCTCGCTGATCTCGAGCGGTTGGGTGTATAGCGGCGAGTCGGTTCCGGGCTCGCTCCCATCGGTGGTGTATCGGATGACGGCGCCGGGTGGCGCGGCGAGCAACTGGACGGTGGTGCTCGCCACGAAGATCGGTGCGCGCCTGGCGACGCGTGGCGCGAAGTAGCCGCGGTGGGCCAGCGCCACGGCTTGCGGCTCGATCTTGGCGACCTCCCGATCGTAGGTCATGAGCCCGTTGTTCTCGCTCTCGATGTCGGTGGTCTGGGTGTAGACCGACGCGCTGAGCCCGTGCTCCCTAGCGGCCGTCTGTATGATCCGGAAGAAGTCCTCGAAGCGTTGGGTCAGGCTCTCGCGATCGGGGAACAGGTCGTAGCCCCACCCCTCCTCATGCCAGGTGTGCCCCGCCATGTTGAATCCGAGGCCGCCGAACTCGCCCTGTACGGCGGCCCGGTCGGCCTCCGGCTCGGGAGGACGCGGCTCCGGGTAGTGGTGGCGATCGATCACGTCGCCGACGCCGCGCTCGTACCAACCGCTGGCGTGGTTCACCAGCCGGGTCGGATCGGTAGCGCGGACCAGTTGGACGATGCGCCCCGAGTCGTATTGGCCCCAACCTTCGTTGAACGGCACCCACATCACGATGCTGGGATGGTTGCGCAGTGTTTCGACGACCTTCACCAGTTCGCGCTCGAATTGCTCCGTCGCCTCCGGGTCACTGGCCACATCCGATCCGCGGGACTCGAGCGGGATGTTCGCATTGGGCATGTCCTGCCAGACCAGCAAGCCCAGGCGGTCACACCACGAGTAGAAGGTGCGCGGCTCCACTTTTACGTGCTTGCGGAGCATGTTGAACCCCGTCGCCTTCGTCATCTCTAGGTCGTAGACCATGGCCTCTTCTGTGGGTGCCGTATAGAGCCCGTCGGGCCAGTAGCCCTGGTCGAGCGTCCCGCTCTGGAAGACGAAGCGGTTGTTGAGCAGCAGGCGGGTGACGCCGTCCTCGTCTGGGCCGACCGAGATCTTGCGCATGCCGAAGTAGCCGTCAGCCTCGTCCAGCGTCTGGCCGTCGCGCAGCAAGCGGATACGGAGGTCGTAGAGGAACGGGTCGTCGGGCGACCAGAGGTGCGGGTCGGCGATCGGGATGGTGATGGGCTGTCCGACGGCGGCGCCGCCCGTCGCTAGCGCGACGCCATCGGCGAGGACGACAACCTCGACCTCGTCGTTCAACGCATCGTCGGCCGCCACCACGATCGCCACTTGTCCGGCGTCGATGTCGGTTGTGACCGCATACTCGCGGATCGCGGCGACGGGAACGGGCTCGAGCCAGACGCTACCCCAGATGCCGGTGACCGATGTGTAGAAGATGCCGCCGGGCTCCCTGACCTGCTTGCCACGTGGCTGTGTGCCGGCATCGGTGGGGTCCCACACGGCCACTGTAAGCGACTGCGTCGCGCCCTCGTGCAGCGCCGCCGTGATGTCGAAGCTGAACGGATCGTAGCCTCCCCGGTGCCGGCCCATCTCCTGTCCGTTAACCCAGACGCTTGCTTCCCAATCGACGGCCTCGAAGTGGAGCAGCACGCGTCGATCGGCCCAATCGTTGGGGATCTCGAAGCTGCGCCGGTACCACAGCGTGCGCGACTCGCCGACTGTGTCGGCAACGCCGGAGAGCGCCGATTCGACGGGGTAGGGAACGAGGATCTGCCCGTCATAGGTGACTGGCTCGGCGTCACGCGCGGTCATCGCGTAGTCCCACAGTCCGTTAAGGCTCAGCCAGTCATCGCGCCGCAACATAGGCCGCGGGTATTCGGGACGGGCGTTCGTTGGGGAGACTTCCCCGGTCCAGCGGGTCGCCAGGCGCAGGTTCGCCGGCTCCCAGCGCGGCTCGGCGCAGGCCAGCGCCAGCAGCGGAATCAGGGCGAAGAGGCTTCTCATTGGATCGAGAACTTGTAAATGGTCGTCGACTCGTAGCGCTCGCCGGGCCGCAGCACGGTGGACGGGAAGTGCGGCTGATTGGGCGAATCGGGGAAGTGCTGGGTCTCGAGACAGAAGCCGCTTCGATGCTCGTACGGCGAGCCGCCTTTGCCCACGTTGCTGCCGTCCAGGAAATTGCCGGAGTAGAACTGTATGCCCGGCTCGGTCGTGTAGACCTCCATGACGCGGCCGCTGCTTGGCTCGTAGACCCGCGCCGCGATCCGCAGCGAGCCATCGTGGTCGTCGAGCACGAAGTTATGGTCGTAGCCGCCGCCGAACTCCAATTGCTCGTCGGATTCTTCTATCCGTGACCCGATCGGCGTGGACGTCCGAAAGTCCATCGCCGAACCAGCTACGTGTCGCAGTTCACCCGTCGGGATCAGGCCCGCATCCACGGGTGTGAAGCGGCTCGCCGCCAGTGCTAGTTCGTGCCCCAGGATGTTGCCCGCGTCGTGGCCCGCCAGGTTGAAGTAGCTGTGGTGGGTCAGGTTGACGACGGTTGGCTTGTCCGTCTCGGCCGAGTACTCGATTATCAGCTCGTTCTCGTTCGTAAGTATGTAGGTGACGGTGGCGCTCAGTCTTCCCGGATACCCCTCTTCGCCGTCTTCGCTCACATACGTCAGTCGTAGGCCCGTCTCGCCGTCGGCCGAATACGGCTCGGCTCCCCAGACGACCTTGTCGAAACCCTTCAGGCCACCGTGCAGGTGATTGTCGCCGTTGTTCCTGGCGAGGTTGTACTCGACGCCGTCCAGCTCGAAGCGCCCTGCGCCGATCCGATTGCCGTAGCGTCCCACTATGGCGCCGAAGTACGGCGAGTCCGCCAGGTAGGCGGCCAGCGAGTCGTAGCCGAGCACTACGTCGGCCAGGTCGCCGTCCCTGTCGGGGACGCGCAGGTGGGTGACGATACCACCGTAATTGGTGATCTGCACCTCGACTTGGTGCGCGTTCTTGAACGTGTACAGCTCGACCTCTACGCCCCCGGGCGTCGTTCCGAAAATTTCGACCTGGTAAGCGGGCATCTCCTCACCTGCCTCTTGCGATCTCTCGCCGCCTGCCGGGCATCCCGCGAGGCTTGCAACGAGTGACAGCGCTAGCGCTCGCGCCGCCAGCGTCAGTGGACGATGCAGCACGCGTGGGGTGTGCACAGGAGCTCCTTTCGGCTGTTCAGGATGGGGAGTGGACTATTAGTGTGGCGCGCGCGGGCTCAGCGATCAAGGGCCTGGATCTGTTCCAGCCCGGCGGCAATGAAGGTCCACTGCAGCTTCATCTGGTCGCGTATCGGCATCGCCTCTAGGCCGCGTGCTCTTGCGGCGGCCGCCACGCCGGCGGCCTTTCCCCCGGCTTGAAGGTCGGCGCGCCAGCCCTCGAGCAGTCGCTTCCACTCTTCCGCGACCGGGTCGGGTGGTCCCAACGACTCTCCGACGCCCGGGGTGATGAAGAGCGGCATCTCCGAGACGAGCGTCAGGGGGTCGCCGCCCAGCGAGCGGACGGTCTCCATCGAACTGGGGCGGAAGAGCGAGGCGGTGTCGGGCTCGCCCTGTGCGACGAAGTACTCGCGCATGAAGCGCGAGTCGGGCCGCGTGCAGAATCCCCGCTCCAGGCGAAAGAACCCTTTCTCACCCTGGCGCTCGACGTCGTGGAGTTCGTAGCCCAACTCGTCGACAGCGTGCACGCAGACCTCTCGGATACGGTCGAAGCGATCGCGCCAGGCCGGCTCGATCCGGAACCACGGGCCGGCGGCGAAGCCCATCCCGTGCAGCGACACGTGCAGCGCAAAGGGGCCCTCCGCGGCGCGCCACCAATCGTAGACGGCACGGTTCTCCGGACGGGCGTCCGAGTCTGTTTCGTCAGCGGGGAAACCGAACTCGATGTCATCGCCGGGCGGTTCTCGGACGACGTGTGCGAGGTACTCAGACAGGTCGTAAGCCTCTGCGTCATCGTGTTGCCAGGCACGGTTGCGCTCGGCCCCGTCGGGATTGATGTGCGGGACGATCCACCACTCGTAGTCGGTCAGTAGCGGGTCGTCTGACGCCAGCGCCGAGAGGTAGGTGGCGAGCTGAAGGAGCAGCCGCGGGCCGACGGGCTCGTCGGCATGACAGCCGGCGAGCAGGCTGACTTGCGTCTCTCCGGTACCCAAACGGAAGGCGTGTACCGGCCGCCCCTCGCGTGACCAGCCAATCGGCTCGCCGATGCCGAGTTTCAGCGGTTGTGCTGAGAGGATCTCGCCGGGGCGCCGCACTATCTCCATGGCTTACTCTAAGACAAGAGGCAGGTCCGCACTAGCGTCACTGGCAACTGGGAGGCGGTCGCCGGCTCGAGCGCGCCTCCTTAGTTTCTTGCTGGGAACGTCCCCGATCACGAGGCGCGGCTGTCGGCCTCGCCACCACCAGCGAGGAAGGGTGAAATGAAGAAATGGGAGTACCGGTTTCTGGACTCGATGGACATCGAGGAAGGCGGCTTTCTGGCTGTGAAAAGCCGTGACGCCATCGAAACCTACTTGAACGGCATTGGGGACGAAGGATGGGAGATCGTCAACCTCGACTTCGTCGAGATCGAAGGTAGGACATCGTTCGTCGGTATAGCGAAGAGAGAGAAGGCTTAGCGGTCACACACCGGCCTGCGTCGGTTCCTTTCGGCCCCTGAGCACGCTCAGGCTGGGCGCCACCAGGTAGCCGCTGCCGGCCAGCCGCCCGGCGACGAAAGCAATGGCCGCCGCCGTCGCACCGATCATGTCGAGGCCGCGGGTCAACGCCAGCAGGGCGAGCACGATACCTCCCACCTCGATCACCGTCGCCCAGGTAATCGGACGGGTGAAACGACCCTGCACGAGTATACCACGCTGCAGAGAGAGCAAGACCGAGGTCGCGGGGAGCAGTACCATTATCCGTGTGGGCGTGATGGCGAAGTCGGCCAGCTCGAGGCTCAGCCCGGAGACCGTCTCGAACCAGACGCGGGCCAGCGGCGAAAAACCGACGAGCGCCAGCCCGAGAGACGATGCCAGGCCCAGCCAGATGGCGAACCGGCCCAGCTGCTTCACGTGCTCACGATTCTTGCCGAGCAGCGCTATCGCGACTTCCTGATAGCTGAGCCCCAGCGCGCGGAAGATGAAGGATAGCGAGTTTACCACCGGCAGCACCGCCAGCGATTCCACGGGATAGCGGGCCCGGCCGAGCATGAAGGTGACCATCGGGTGCACCGCCAGAGCGAGTGTCGAGGTCAGAGCCAGGGGGTAGTAGAAGACCGCGATCCGTCGATAACTCAAAGGCTTGTGCTCATCCCGCGCGGTCTCGAGCAGTCTACGAACCGTGCCGCGCGCCATCAGCCGGCTTGCCAGAGCCTCGGCGCAGACGCCTGCCGAAAGCGCCGCCGCTCCCACGTAGGCTCCCGCGAGCGAGGACTGGGTGTAAAGGACCAGAGCGGTGGCCGCCATGAACGATAGACGGATCACCGTTCCGTAGGCGACCAGCCTGGTGCGGCTGTCGCGGATCAGAAGGCCTTGGAAGAACCTTCGGTAGCCGATGGCTCCCGGCCATGGCAGCAGCAGAAACAATGCGCCGTAGGTCAGGTGCGCCACCTCGTCCGGCAAGCCGATGAGGTCCTCGATGATGAAGTCAAAGACCGGCGGGACCAGCACCAGGATCATCGCCGCCGTGATGATGGCGTTCAGAACGTAGGTGAAATTGCGCAGCTTGAAGAAGCTGGCGGCGTCCTCCGCCAGGGCGGTGGAGGCGCTCATGATCATAATGATGGGTGCCTCGACTAGGATGGCGAAGGCGAAGGCGACGCCCCAGGCCGCCAAATTGAACTTTGGGTCCGGCAGCCGGGCGATCACCGCAGCGAGGAACGGTCCCTCTACGGCCATCATCAGCCAGGTCGCCGCGAGGGGCGCCCAGAAGACGAAGATCCTCTTGCCGGTCAGTCGCAGCCTCGGCCTCCAGGGGGTCTAGCTGGGGCGATCGCGCGGCCAGTATAGTGGTGCTTCAGGACCTCGGCTAGATGTTCGCTCGCGTCCAGATCAGGATCACGCCGCAGCTTGCCGTGCCACCCGCCGCCGCTCATGTTACCCAACTGGCTCTACCTCCACATCAGCCAGCGGGCGTGGCGGCGACTCCCGCGGCAACGTCTAATCAACCGGAGATGCAGGCATGGCCTATACGTACGATGAGCTGCACAAGATGACCGTCGCGCAGCTGCGCCAGATCGCCAAGGCCGAGGAACACGAGTCGCTGCGCGGCTATAGCACGATGCACAAGGCCGAGTTGCTGCACGCTCTCTGTCAGGTCCTTGGCCTCGACGAGCACGTGCACCACGAAGTAGTCGGAGTCGACAAGGGCAAGATCAAGGCGAAGATCCGTGAGCTGAAGAGGCAGCGGGACGCGGCATTCGAGGCCCAAGACTCGGCGCAGCTCAAGCACGTTCGCAAGCGGATCAAACGCCTCAAGCGAAAGATTCGTCGGGCAACCGTCTAACCCGAGCTCCGCACCTCACCAAGGCCAACCGTAGCAGCACGCGGTCGTACGAAGGGAGACCCGCATGACCGAGTCTCAGGCAGCCGACTACATGCCCAAGCCGTCGCCGCCCGTGTTCTACCGCTGGGCCGTCCTGGTAGTGATCAGCCTGGCGATGTTCGGGAACTACTACGTCTATGACGCGGTTAGCCCGATCGCCGACCTGCTCAAGGAACAGCTGGGATTTTCCGATCGGAACATCGGGACGCTGAATGCGATCTACAGCGTCCCGAACATCATAATGGTGCTGATCGGCGGCATTATCATCGATAGGATCGGTGTCAAGAAGGCGACGCTGCTGTTTGGTGTCCTTTGCTTCATCGGTGCCGCGATTACCGCTGCCACCGGTGAATTCTGGATCATGGCGGCGGGACGATTGGTCTTCGGCATCGGGGCTGAGTCGCTGATCGTTTCCGTGACCGCTGCGATCGCCCGGTGGTTCAAGGGTAAGGAGCTCAGCTTCGCCTTCGGTGTGAACCTGACCATCGCCCGGCTCGGGTCTTTCGCCGCGCTCAATTCGCCGACTTGGGCGCGACCGGCGTTCGAGAGCTGGCAGTGGCCGCTGGTCATCTCGGTGGCCTTCGGTGTGTTCTGCATCGTGGGCGCGGTGCTCTACTGGATCATGGAGGACCGTGCGGTAGCCCGCTACGAGATGGGTGCCGCCGGCGAGACTGAGAAGATGGTGTGGAGCGACCTATTCAAGTTCCCGACGTCATACATATACGTCGTGCTGCTCTGCGTCACGTTCTATTCGGCGATCTTCCCGTTCCAGACGTTCGCGGTGAAGTTCTTCATCGAGCGCCACGGAGAGACCCGCGAGTTCGGTGGCTTCCTGTCCAGCATTATCACGCTGTTCGCGATGGTCTTCACCCCGCTGTTCGGCTACTGGGTCGATCGGGTGGGCAAGCGCTCGCTGTTCATGATGTGGGGCTCGCTGCTCCTGGTGCCGGTCTATCTCATGATGGCCTACACCGACATCGCTCTCTGGATACCGATGGCGATGATGGGGATCGCCTTCTCGCTGGTGCCTGCCGTGATGTGGCCGTCGGTCGCCTATCTGATCGAAGAGAGCAGGCTGGGAACGGCGTACGGCTTGATGACGATGATCCAGAACATTGGGCTAGCCGGCTTCAACTTCATGATCGGCTGGGCCAACGACTACTCCGGCGCGGGCGTGGGGAACCCGGGCGGCTACGCGCTGGGGATGTGGATATTCTCGATCCTCGGGTTCTTAGGCTTCGTCTTCGCCTGGCTGTTGCGCAGGGAGGAGACGGGCCCGCGGGCGCACGGCCTGGAGACGATCACTGTGACATCATCAGAGTAACGGAAGAGTAGCAACAAACGGCGGGGGGTCGGGCGAAAGTCGCCGCGACCCCCCTCTGACGTTGGGTGCCCTTATTTGACCGTTATGGGCACCGAGAAACGGGTCCGGTCCCAGATGAGCTGCAGGACCCCTCCGTCGCCGCTAGGCTCGATCGAGATGGTAAAGCGCTCCACGGACTCGGGGATCGTCTCGGGGATGAGGTTGATCCGGACCAGGTCCTGGGCCTCGTCGTACATCGTACCCCACTGGCCGGTCTGACGGTTGATGATCAACTGCGCCGACTCCGGCGTAAATACACTGAACAGGGTATAGGAGCCGGCGGGGACCTCTGCTCCACCGATCTCCAGGTCCCGGTCGGTGGTGAACTCGGTCGCCGCGTTGGCGCCAGTGCGCCAGACCTCGCCATAAGGGACTAGCAAGCCCCCCCAGGTCTCGCGGCCGCGCTTCGCCGGCCTGCTGTATTCCACCGTGAGGGTCGCGCCTCCTATCGTCGTCTCCACCGTCCCCCCCGGCGAGGCGACGCCCATACCCTCGCCGCGCGCGTCCCTGGTGGCGAAGTCGGCGGCGCGTCCTGCCGTGTTCAGGGTGCTTACCTGCTCGCCGACCGTCTTGTAGGTCGTCCGCTCGCCGGACCGGC
>CAYFSW010000106.1:0-3046 GCA_964345885.1 uncultured Gemmatimonadota bacterium
TCTAGACCAAGCTGAGCACCCACCGAACTTGCTCCACCAACTCGACAGGCGTGAGCCCCATCCTTCCGTAGCGATCGCCGGCTTTCCCAAGGTCTCCACCCTATAATTTCATACGTGACAACGGATTGGACACCCCGTCCAGATTTCCGGGGTGTGTCCGACGATACCCTGGCGTGTGGCGGGAAACCGGCGGACCCGCCAGCTTCGTAGGGTCGAGTAGAGTCATGAGTGATCCGTTCGCCGAATTCGACGCCCTGGTCCAGGAGCTCGAGGAAGGGCTCCAGCGGACGCGGGCCCCCGATCAGCCCGACGAGGCCCTGCGGCCGAGCCGCAGCCCCAAGGCCACCCTGGCCCTGTGGGGCGTACGGGCGGCACTGACTGCCGCCGCGCTGCTCCTGCCGTTCTACCTGCTGGTCGGCTCGTCGGTCTTCTTCTACCGGAACTACGGGGTGCCCACCTGGCCGGCGCTGCTGGCTGGGGTGCTGCTGACCGTTCTGGTGCTGCTTCTGTACTCGGCCTGGATCACGAAGCGGGTCGCAGGCAAGATCAAGATGCCGGGTTTCTTGCCCAAGACGCTGCTGGCGGTGGTGGGGGCGTACTGCCTGTACCTGCTGATCTACATCTCGAGCATGAACGTGAAGGGCGGGGTGGAGGATACCTACCATTCCTTGCATCCGCTGCTGCGTCTTGCCACGAGTACCTTCATCCTAGTAGATAGCGATCTGGTAGTCACCGACATGGAGAGGCAGCCGGAAGATTACGCCTTGATGGGGCTGCCGCTGTACGAGCATTCGCTGCACTTCGAGCAGGCGGACGGCTATGCGCATGCCGTGGACCTGCGGACGGTGGGGCGCAGCGGGTGGCGGAACTTGCTCATGCGGACCTATTTCAGGGCTATGGGCTTCAGAACGGTCAGGCACGTCGGGACGGCGGACCACCTGCACGTCTCGCTGCCGCCGCCCTGACCTCCCGGGAGAACGAGCCGCTCAGGCTCGAGGCAAGGAAGCCAACATGGAAGAGTTGCTGCGTGGTTGGGACGGCGAGCACGTGGTGATGCGCTACGACGGCGAGGCCGATGCCTGGATCTTCATCGCCATCCACTCCACCCGGTTGGGTAACGCTTCGGGCGGCACGCGGATGAAGGTCTACGACAAGCCGCGGGACGGGCTGCACGACGCGCTGCGGCTGGCCGAGGGGATGACCTACAAGTGGGCGGGGGTCGACTTTCCCATGGGCGGCGGCAAGGGCGTCATAGCCCTGTCGCGGCCGCTGGGCTCGCCGGAACGCGACCGGCTGCTGGAGCGCTACGGCGAGCTGGTGGAGACGCTGGCCGGGGGGTTCAGCACCGGAGCCGACCTCGGGGTGGGCCCCGACCTGGTGCAGGTGATCGGCCGGGAGACGACGCACGTGTTCGGGACGCGGGTGGCGGGCGATCCGGGGCCGTGGACGGCGCTGGGCGTGTTTACGTCCATCCAGGCGGTGGCCGAGGAGCTGTTCGGCAGCTCGGAGCTGAGCGGCCGGACGGTGCTGCTGCAGGGTGTGGGCGACGTTGGCGTCCCGCTGTCGAAGCGGCTCTGGGACGCGGGGGCGAAGCTCAAGCTGGCGGATCTCGACGCGAAGCAGGCGGCCGGGATCGCCGAGGAGCTGGGCGGCGAGGCGGTGGACGGGGAGAAGGTGTACCAGGAGCCGTGCGACATCTTCGCGCCCTGCGCGGTGGGCGCGGTGCTCAACGTGGAGACGATCCCCAAGCTCAAGTGCAAGGCGGTGGCCGGTGCGGCGAACAACCAGCTGGAGACGGCGGAGGACGCCGAGCGGCTGCACGAGCGAGGCATCCTCTACGCGCCCGATTTCATCTGCAACGCCGGCGGCGCCATCGCGCTGTGCGGCCTCGAGGCGCTGAGCATGACCGACGACTACGTGGCGGCGAAGATCCTCTCGATCCGCGACACGCTGAAGGTGATCTTCAAAGAGGCGCGGCAGAACGAAGAGTCGCCGCTCCACGCGGCGGAGCGCTTGGCGCGGCGCGTCCTGGAGCGGGGGCCCGCCTAGCAGGTCGCTGAAAAAGGTCCGTGGGTTGGGGTCGGCGCCGGGGTCCCCCTCGCTTCACCGCTCGCGTGCACCGCACGAGAGCTTGGCGCCGCCCTTTCCCGCTCACGAGTTACGCTCCGGGGAACCCCGGCGCCTCCCCTGCTGAGTACCGTCATTTTTTTCAGCGACCTGCTGGTCCCTTCCTAGCCGACGCGCCTCACCGGGCCCTCGACCCGGGCGCGCTTCCATCCGGCTGGCCTGGTACTTGCCCCGATGGGCCCGGCGAGCCAAGCTACCTGCGAATCACCACCACTAAAAACTCGAGCCGAGATAGAGGGACTACCATGTCAAGCGCTCTCTTCACCGTACCGATTCCTGATAACGAGCCGGTTCTCTCGTACGCGCCGGGCACGCCGGAGCGAGAGAGCCTGAAGAAGAAGCTGGACGAGCTGGCGGGCCAGACGATCGACATCCCGCTCATCATCGACGGGCAGGAGGTCAGGACCGGCGACACGTCCGACTACGTCATGCCCCACGATACCGGCCACGTGCTGGCCACCTGGCACAAGGGCGGCCCCAAGGAGATCGCGGCGGCGATCGAGTCGTCGCAGCGGGCCTGGCAGGAGTGGTCGCGCTGGCCCTGGGAGGAGCGGGCGGCCGTGCTGCTCAAGGCGGCGGACCTCTTGGCGGGCCCGTGGCGCGACGCGGTGAATGCGTCGACGATGTTGGGTCAGAGCAAGACGGTACACCAGGCGGAGATCGACGCGGCCTGCGAGCTAATCGACTTCTGGCGCTTCAACTGCCACTTCGCCGAGGAGATCTACGCGGAGCAGCCGTTCTCGACGGCGGGGGTATGGAACCGCATCGAGCAACGGCCGCTGGAGGGCTTCGTCTACGCCATCACGCCGTTCAACTTCACCTCGATCGGGGGCAATCTGCCCACGGCGCCGGCGCTGATGGGCGGCGTCTCGCTCTGGAAGCCGTCCCGCACCTCGATCTACTCCAACTACTTCGTGAT
>CAYFSW010000107.1:0-131117 GCA_964345885.1 uncultured Gemmatimonadota bacterium
TGATTTTCCTCTCGGCGCACAGGTCCTTCAACATCTCCATGTCGTTGAGGAGGCCGGTCGAGGTCTCGCAATGGACGAACCAGAGCCATCCGGTCTCTGGCTGTCGGTCCAGCACGTGCTCGGTGTCACTCCGCTTGAAAGGCTCGCCCCAATCCAGCGCCAGGCATTCGAATGCAAGGCCGAACCGCGTGGCGTGGTCCACGATCCGGTTGCCGAACTCGCCGTTGCTGAGGATGACGCCCGGGCGGGCGATGAGGGATAGTTGGGCCCCGATCGCATCATTCGCCAGGCTGCCGGAGCCGACCAGGATTTCGACGTGCCGCGCACCCACCAGTTGGCTGAGCCGGTTCCGGGTCCTGAGGAAGTCACGGACGAACGTCCTGGAGCGGTGTGAGATCGGCTCCCCGCTGAAGACCTTGTGCACGTCCGGGCTGACGTTCACCGGCCCGGGCAGCAGGTTGACCAGCTTCCGGCCCTCGCGCGGGTCCCCCAGAAGACGCGCCAATGTCTCCAGCTTCCGGTTGAAGGTTTCGATCGTCAGGTACATCGGCTGATAGGGGGCCTCGGCGGTGCCGACGACCGGGCCAAAGGGCTCGAAGCCCAAGTGCCGATACAGCTTCAACTGCCGGACGGTGCCGGAGATGATCGCGAGGTCGTAGCCTTGTCGGCGGCAGTATTCGTTCACCAGCTTCATCAGTCCCACGAAGATGCGGCCTGAGCGGTGGTCCTTTTCCACTGAGAGGAGCCGTATCTCGCAAATGCGGCGTCCCTTGGGCAGGAGGGAGTCCAGGTCGTCGAGCTTCTTGTCGAGCGAGAAGGGGCGCTTGCCCCGGATCGCCACCATGCCGAGGAGTTCTTTGCCGCGCAGACCGATGAGGTAGGTGTTCTCGGCGTGGAACTTGTCAACCAGCGTTTCCTCGCGGTTCGGATCGTGCTGGGGAATCTCCTCGACGAACGTTCGGTAGTTCAGCCGGTGAATGAGCCGGAGTTCCCATTCCTCGGTCGCCTTCTTGAATCTGAGTTCGCTATCCGATTTCATTTTGGTCTGTCCTTCCAGTGTCCAAGAGCCGCAAGCCGTTCAGGATTACCAGGAGGGAGGCCCCCATGTCGGCGGCAATGGCCATCCATAGGGTGGCGACTCCCACGACGGCCAACCCCATGAAGAGCGCCTTGAGGCCGATGGCGAAGAATATGTTCATCTTGACGATCCGGAGCGTGCGGCGGGAATGTCGGATAAGCCAGGGGATGCGGCTCAGGTCGTCCGACACGAGGGCGACGTCGCTTGTCTCAATGGCGGCGTCGGTTCCGATGGCGCCCATGGCGATGCCAAGGCTGGAGGCGGCCATTGCCGGCGCGTCGTTGACGCCGTCGCCGACCATGGCGGTCGGGCCGAACCGGGTGACGATTTCGGAAACCGCGCCAAGCTTCTCTTCGGGAAGCAACTCGGCGCGGAATTCGTCCACGCCGATTGCCTGGGCTACGGCGGCGGCGGTGCCCTCGTTGTCGCCGGTGAGCATGATGATTCGGCGGATGCCGGCGCGGCGCATCGCGGCGACGCTTTCGGCGGCGTCTTCGCGCACTCGGTCGGAGATACTGATCAAACCACAGACGTGCGTGTCGTTCCCGAGGGCTACGACGGAGTGGCCGGCGTCCTCCATCGCCTCGGCCATGTCGTGACTCTGGGGGGTCTCCTGGCCGTGTGTCTCCATCATCCGGTGGGAACCGATCCAGTGAAGTCGGTCGCCGATGAGGCCTTCTGCCCCTTCGCCCTTGATGATTCGGAAGCCGTCCACCGGCACCGGTTCGATTCCTTCGGCGCGTGCGGCGCGCAGGACGGCGCGGGCGAGCGGGTGCCCCGAATGCGCCTCCAGGGCGGCGGCGCGTTCCAGGAGCTCCCGTCGCGAATGCGGGGTGAGCGGCGCGATCTGCCGGACCTCGGGACGGCCGTAGGTCAGCGTGCCGGTCTTGTCCAGCGCCAGCGCCCGAAGCCGCCCCGCGGTCTCCAGGTGCACCCCGCCTTTAATAAGGACGCCGCGCCGGGCGGCGGCGGTCAGGCCGGAGACGATGCTGACCGGCGTGGAGATGACCAGGGCGCAGGGGCAAGAGATCACCAGCAGGGTGAGACCGCGAACAAACCAGGTGGCGAACGGCGCGTCAAGGACTAGCGCCGGGATCGTCATTACGGCGAGGGCCAGTAGCGTGACCGCTGGAGTGTAGTAGCGGGCGAACTTCTCTACGTATCGCTCGCTGGGCGAGCGAGAGGCCTCCGCCTCCTCCACCAGGTGAATGATGTGCGCGAGTGTCGTGTCGCCGGCGCGTTTTGCGGCCTCGACCTCGAGATAGCCCTCGCGGTTCATCGTGCCGGCATAGACGTAAGCAGGCGGTTCCACGGCCACCGGCATCGACTCACCGGTGATCGGGCTCTGGTCCACGCTCGAGCTGCCCTCCCTCACCCAGCCGTCGATCGGCAGCTTTTCCCCGGGCATCACCTGGACCCTGTCGCCCGGCTCGATGTCTTCCACGGGGACGGTCACGAACTCGCCGCCGCGGCGGACTCGGGCTTCTGCAGGCGCCAGGTCGAGCAGCTGCTCGATGGAGCGGCGCGCCCGTTCCACGGAGTAACGCTCCAACAATTCGGCTATTCCGAACAGGAAAGCTATGCTCGCCGCCTCGACGTACTCGCCGATCGCCAGCGCCCCGAAGATGGCGATCGTCATGAGGAAGTTCATGTCGAGCCGGACGATCCTGGCAGCACGCAAGCCTTTCGGGAAGAAGTTCAGACCGCCGACTATGGCGGCGACGACAAAGAGCACGGCCGCCAGATCGATCTCCCATATGAACCCGCTCCAGAGGGTTGGGCTCAGACCCAGCAGTCTGAGCGCCAGCCCGACCGCTATACCAGACCCCGACATGTAGGTGCGCAGCGCAGCGCCGCCCCGCCATACGGTCGGCTGTGCCAGGCGCCCGCCGCCACCGAGTTCCGCTCCGTCGCTCTCCACCGTGTAGCCGAGGGAGCGAACCGCGTCCGCGATCCTCTCCTCCTCCAGCACCGACGGGTCGAAGCGAACCCGCAGGTCCTTAGTGACGATGCGGGTTTCGACCTGCTCGACGCCGCTCATTCGCTCGAGACTGCCGGAGATGCGCAGCGCACAACTGGCGCAGTCCATGTCCGGCACCCCAAAGACCAGCTCGCGGAAGGCCCGATCGCCGTCCCCGCTCACTCGAGCTCCTCCCTGACGTGCTCCAGCCCCAGGTCGAGCAGCTGGGCCACGTGCTCATCGTCCAGCGCGTAGTAGGTCAGCTTCCCGTCGCGCCGATGACGCACCAGCCGCATCTGGCGCAGCTGGCGAAGGTGATGCGAGACCGCGGAGGGGCTCGCCCCTACAGCTGCGGCGAGGTCGCCCACGCAGAGTTCGCGCCCGGCCAGCGCCCTAACGATTTGCAGGCGCGTCGGGTTGGCGAGGATCTGGAAGGTGTCCGCGATTAAGGTGAGCTCCTGCTCGCTACAGAGGGCGGCCAGAGCGGCGGCGACGGCCTTGGGGTCAACCAGGTGGAGGTTATGTGGAGCGCCTGGTGGCGCGGTTTTTGGGACACGTGAAGAGTTTCTCATACGTTCAAATAACGCGCCGCCGGCCTGAGTGCAAGGCCCGGCCCGCGCTTTGACTCCGGGGCCCCTGCCCCCTAGTTTCGCTTCTATGTTCAAGCGATTTCGCGAGAAGATCGAGCGCGCTCTCGAGCGGCGCGAAGCAGAACGCCCGCTGAGCCGGGATGAGGTCGACCGCCTGCTGCATGGCATGCGGGAGGAGTTGATCGAGATGAAGTCCCGCATCCCGCGGCTGGAGCGCCAGGCGATGGACCTGGACAAGCGTGCCGCCCAGCAGGTGCAACGTGCCGAGTTGGCTTACAACAAGGCGCGTGAGTCGCAGGGGTCGGGAGACATGGGCGAGGCGCAGATGGCTTCGGAGGCGGCCCGGGATGCGCTGAGTCACGCCGAAGATCTGCGCCGGCAGGCCGACGAGTCACGTGGCGAAGCGGAGCGACTGAAAGGCGAGTACACCGCGAAGATGGACCAGTTGAAAGAGGCGGAGCGAAACCGCGACGTCCTGGTCGCCCGCTCACGTCGCGCCACAACAGCGCGCAAGTTGGACGACATGCTGCGGGGCCCGGAGAGCGGCTTGGGTCGTCTCGAACGGGCCGAGGATGATATCGAGGCGGCTGAGGATCTGGCCGCGGCGGAGCGAGAGGTGAGTGAGGCCTTGGGCGAGCGTCCGCCTGCGAAACAGATCGAAACCGACTACGAGTTGCGGCAGCTGGAAGCGGCGAAGGAAGCGGACGAGATCGAGGAACGCTTGAAAGAACTCAAGCGTCAGATGGAAGAAGACTAGGGGATTCGGGGATTCTGGGATTCCAATCATAGAATTGAGAACGGTGAACATCGAATTTGATTTCCGATGTTCACCGTTTCTTGTTCCCAAGTACTTCGATAATCCCCGAATCCCCAACTTATGGGGTCGTGGCTCCTTCTGCCGCGGAGTAAAACGGCTCCCACTTCTCGCGGGGCGGTTTCGCGGTTAGCAGGCTGACGACGACCAGCGCGAGTATCGACGCCGTTGCCGCCGGTATGATGATGTAGTCGGTCTCGAGGAACGGTTCGCCGTGGGATCGCTGGTTGAACCAGTTGATCATTGTGATCAACACTGTAACACCCATTCCGGCGACGATCGACGACACGCCGCCTGCTGTCGTTGTTCGCCGCCAGAGGAACGCGGCGAGCAGGGCTGGCGTGATGCCCGCGCCGACCATGGTGTAGGCGGTGAATGCCATCGCCAGGATCGTCGTAAACTGGGTCGCCAGCAGGAGCGCTACGACACCGAGCACGGCGATCGATACACGCTGGAAGAGGATGATCGTTTTGTCGCCGGCCTCGGGCTTGATGAACCGCTGGTAGATGTCCCGGGTCAGATTGGTGGCCGGCACCATCAGGAACGTGTTGCCCGTTGATAGAATGATCGCCACGCCGCCCGACAGCAGCAGTGCTCCCATGATGACCGGCAGGTTCTCGAATGCGACCTGTAGAATGATGGTCTCTGTTGTAGGCGCGTCGTGCGCGAGTGCACCGGCCGCCGAGGTCGCCGCGGCGTCGACGAAGGCCGGATCGGTCCAATGAATTGCGGAACCGATAACAGAAACGACGGCGAGCAGCGTCTCAATCGCCACGACGCCGATGATCATCCCGATGACCGCGCGGCGTGCGGCGCGTTCGCTTTCCGCCGAGAAGAACTTCTGGTAGATGCTGCTTTCTCCCAGGAGCAAGAAGAACGTCGGGAAGAACACGCCCACGGCCCAGATCCAGTTCCTGCTGCCAAACGCCGCGAAGTGGTCTGCGGGGATGGCCTCGGTCACACCGGTCCAGCCACCGGCGGCGTTCAGGGCAAACGGTACGGCTAGAATCACCGAGCCGATCATGACGATGCCGTTGAAGATATCGATGGAGACTATGGAGACCATCCCAGCGAGCAGAGTGAACAATATGATCACGCCGCAGGTGATCATCGCGCCCAGCTCGGGGCTGATACCGCCGCTGGTGATGATGTTCCACAGGCGACCGCCGCCGCGGAACTGGTAGCCGGCGATCGATACGTAGGCGATGATGACGGCGAGCGTGCCGAACACACGAGCCCACTTGTTGTAGCGCTTCTCGAGGATGTCGGGGACCGTGTATTCGGCGATCCGGCGCACGCGGTGCGCCAGGAAGTAGACGACGACGATCCCCACCCAGGCGCCGGCGCTCATCCAGAGCTGCGAGAACCCCATCCGGAACGCCAGGCCGGCTCCGCCAAACAGGCTGCCGGAGCCGATCCAGGTGCAGACCAGTGTTCCCACGAGCATCATCACCGGGACGTGGCGGCCGGCCACCATGAAATCGTCCTGGGTCTTGATGCGGCGCGACTTGGAGATGGCGACGCCGAACAGTAGGAGGACGTACATCGCTATGACGGCGGTGTATACCATGTGGTTCTCCCGTTAGCTCGTTCATGGGGCCCGCTGCCTCGGAAGCGGCGGCAACGTAAGGTAGGACGCGGCGCTGTAGCAAGGGAGGGCGGCCGGCCTTGTCAGGACCGGCTTGGAGCCTAGGATTGGGCCATGGCTGTCGAGATCTATGTCATGCGACACGGCGAGACCGAGGCGAACGTCCGGCAGATTCTGATCGGCCGGGAGGATTCGCCGTTCACCGAGTCGGGCTGGCAACAGCCGGTGGAGGTCGCCCGGCATCTGGTGGGACGCGATTTGGCGCGTATCTATGCGAGCCCGATGGATCGGACGCAGAGGACGGCGGCCCTCGTGCAGGAGACGCTCGATCGACCAGTCCCCATCGAGTTGGCGCAGTCCATCGCCGAGATCGATGCCGGGGAGTTCACCGGGCTCAGCTTCCCCGAAGTACGGAGCTTACTGCCGAGCGATGCGATACTCGGACAGTTTCACTACCCCGGCGGCGAGTCTTGGCGTGATGTGCAGGAGCGGGCGTTGGAGTTCGTCTTGGGGTTAGAGGCCCGTCACGCGGGCGATGCCGTGCTGCTCGTGACTCACGCCGGCGTTATCGCCGGCCTGGTAGCGGCATACCTGGGCGAGCCGATCGAGCAATACATCCGGACACGCTTCGGTCACGACTTCTTGGGTCGGATCGCCCTGAATGGCGGAACGCTGACGAGCTACGAAAAAGTCGTCGGTACGGTAGACAGCTGGCTTTGACCGGTAGACACCTGGCAGACTCGCCGGAGGCTTCGATGACGATATCAACGTACGCGTGGCGGATCGCCGCCTTGGCACTCGTGGTCGGGCACCTGGGCTGCGCGCCGAGTGAGCGTGCAGCTGAGCCGCCCGACGAGGCGGCTCGGGCGGCAGAGGCTGAGCCGCCGCCAGAGAGCCCGGCCGTTTCCGAGGAGCGCGCCGCGGAAGCGGAGCCGGAAGCTGCCGCGCCGGGGGTGGACGCGCCGGACGTCGCGCCCGAACGACCTGGTGCGGTTGCCCCGGCCGCGGAAGTCGATCCACGGGTCACGCGCAACTGGGTGCTACTGGAATTCAGCCGCCCGGTGGAGGAGGCCGACCTGGAGTGGCTGGAGGCGAACGGCTTCCATGTGGACTCGGTGATGAGCGAGCTGCGGGTGCGGGGTTGGCTGGAGCGCTCCGAGGGCGGTAGGGCCATCGCGGGTGATCCGCGGATCGCCCGCGTTCACACCCAGATGCGCTGAGTCGGGCGATCCGGGTACCCCTAGTTGTGTGCGGTCAGGGTGAAGTCGGCTCCCGTAAGCAAGGCGTTATCGCTTCCGGCGACTTCGAGCAAGACTACGGTATAGCTACTCGCCAGGCTGCGGTCGGGGACCGAGAATCGGAAGAGCGGTCCCGATGAGTACTCGCCGATCACCGCCACCTTGAGCGTGTCGTTCGAGGCGAACGAGTAAAGAAGATCGCCCGCGTTGGCCACGACGGGCTCCGAGATGCCCTCGCCGATAACCATCACCTTGAATGCCGCTCCGGGGCCTGCCGCCGCGCTGACGTGCACGGTCAAGGGACCCGAGCGCGACGGCGCGAGGCTTTCCCTGCAGGCGGTGACTAGCAGTGCGGCACAGACGACCGCCGTCGCGCCGGTCCTGAAAGCTCGCTGGATGTTCATCGTCCACCCTCCTTGCCGGCCGCCCGCTCGATAAGATCAGCCGACAGACCTGCGGGGGCGGCGCCGGTATACTGCAGGTAGGCCCGAAAGTCGCCAATGTCGAAGGCTCCGTTCTTGTTACCGATTATGTCCAGATAACGCTGCTCATCCTCTGAAAGGACTTGGACCGGGCTCAGCAGGTGATGGACGACGTTGTCCAGCAGCAGGTCGGGTCGGGTCACGATAACCGTCACCGTGTCGGTCGAGGACAAAGCGCCCGAAACAGCCTCGCATACGATCTCGAACGTGCCCTCCTCCTCCGGTGCGCCCGAGATCGCACCGCTGGCTGAATCGAGGACCAGCCCCGCCGGTATGTTGTCGCCGCCCGTCCGGGCCCACGTGTAGCCTCCGGTCCCGCCCGTCGCCTCGAGGGTGTCGGCGTAGCTGGCCCCCATCACACCAGCGTCCAGCGTGTCGCTCTGGATCACGACGGGTGCCAGGCCTACGCTGATCCGGAAAGCGACATCGTCGCCGTTCACCGTGATACTGTCGACTCGTAGCGCCGTGACGCTGCCGTCGTTGAGCCTCGTGTCGGGGAAGGTCGCCGGGCCAAACTCGGCGTTCGAGCTCGAGCCCGGATAGGGATCGCCGCCATCCCCGCGGTTGGTGGTGTAGAGGCCGAGCTGGTCCAGGCCATCCGCCTGCTCGAGCTTGACCCCGTGGGGCGTATGGGCGTTGACCTCGTTCCATGGCCGGTACTGATCGATGACATCCGGTGCTACGTGCCAGACCAGAAGCCCCTCGCCGCGGAGGTTGGCGTCGGAGCCCAGCCATTGTCGGTTCTCGAGCAGGAAGTACTCGGTCGTCCCGGCCAGGTCGATCCGCAGCGCTGCATCGCTCGTGACGATCGGGTTCAAGACGTGCCGGGTCGTGTCGGAGCCGGGCGTAACGGCCTGGACCGTAATCCAGCCGACCTGGTCCTTCGACCAGGCGCTCAGATGGGCCGGGCTGGCGGGCGTGTTGTAGTTGCCCGAACCCATGAGCCCCCAGTGGCCAATCCCTTGTGAAGCCTGTCCTGTGTCGTAGAGGTCGGGCAGACCCAGGATGCCGTGGCCCAGCTCGTGGACCATCGTGCCGATCGCCATGTTCTGGGTGGCATCACAGCCGGTATTGGGACCGCCGACGGCGGATTGGATGACGTAGTCGTCCACGAGCACGCCCCCGTCGTTCGTGGTGAAGGGCGCACCCTTCCATGCTCTGTAAACCCAGCGGTGGGCCCAGATGTGGGAGGAGCCCTGGCAGGCCCCATCCTGCAGCGGATGCAGGATGGCCACCAGGTCGACATAACCGTCACCGTCGTTGTCGTACTGGCTGAAATCGATATTCGCATCCGCAGCGACGAGTAGCTCTTCGATGAAGTCGCCTGTGTGGTCGGTGCTCGGGTCGAGTCCGTTGTTGGTGCCCTCGTACCAGGTGCTGGCGTTGGCCACCGTAACCCAGTTCACGATGTCGCCGCCCACGGTCAGCAGCCCGTTCGACAATTCGTCGTAGTACGTCGGGATCGAGTAGGGTGGGGCCGCCGCAGTGCTGAACAGTGTGTTGTCCAGCGTTATCGAGTCCGGTAAGGTACTGTGCGTGCTGTCGTTGAACAGGCCGAGCAGCACCGGAAAGCTGAACGAGCCGGCCACCGCCGCGCCCGATGCCTGGGCCGCCGCTACCGATGCTTGCACACCGCTCAGATGGGCGTTCAGGTTCCGGAAGTCGCCCGCCCGCACCAACTCCGTGCGGCGCTCCCTGACGCGACGCGCGAAGCCCTTCCAGACGCGCTGGAACTGGTAAGCGTCCGGGTCCTGGGCCAGCCTCTCGTAGTATGCGGCCGGCGGTCGCTTCCCGGTCTCACGCCCGCGCATTTCCACGTCCTGGGCGCTCAGATCGGGGGGCACCCCTGCAGCCGTCACGACCAGGTACGTGCCGGCAGCCAGCGCTGATACGATCGATCCTCTCATCACGGTCTCCTCGGTCGCCTTCTGGTTAGTGCGCTACCTACCGCCAACCGTTAAAGGCGCATGAGGCCCCAAGGTGCCCAGAGGCCCCGGAAAGCGTCAACCGCGGCCTTCGCTCCGCGGCACGTCGCCGCCAGTGCGTCGCCATCAGCGCTATCCCGTGTCCCGCCCGGGAGGGTGCCGATTTTTGTGCAAGCTATATTACCTTTGGGCCTGGGCGGCTGGCAGGTCCAGGACCGTAAACTTATGTTTTACAACGGTTTGGGTGCGGTGTCACGTCGCCAGCGGGTGGCGGAGAGCCGTGCCGCGGCCGGGCCGGCCCCTGTCAAGATTGGCTTCAGGCCTAGCTTTTCCCTTGACGATTCGAGGGATTTGGCTGTACAGTAGACCCGGCTTCGGCTTCGCCCATGCCCTTTTTGGTCCACCCATCTCCTGAAAGGAGCACGTGGTGAACAAAACGGAACTCATCGACAAGCTTGCTGACGCGACGAGCCTCAGCAAGGCCGACGCTGGCCGCGCGGTCGATGCCCTGTTCGACGTAGACAAGGGTATCATCGCGGGCGCGCTGAAGACGGGCGCGAAGGTCCAGATCACCGGGTTTGGTACTTTCGAGACCCGGAAGCGCGGAGCGCGGATGGGCAGGAACCCGCGTACGGGCGAGCGGATCCAGATTCCGGCGTCGGTATCGCCGGCTTTTCGTCCCGGGAAGGGGTTGAAGGACGGGGTGAAGCCGGGCTTCTAGGCTGGACGATGGGGGAAGGAGGCCTCACGTAGCGGGCCTGCTTCCCCCGGCACCTTGCGCTTACTCCCTAAAAACCCGCACGCTGGCGGGCCGTCCCCGTATTGTCGCTGTCGCCAGAGCCCTGATCACCTTTTCGGCGACCGAGGCGGCGACTTCCACCGAAGTGTGAGTGTCTCTGATCTCGATGCGGCCGATTCTGTCGCCGGTGACGTTGGCTTCGCCGGTAATGGCGCCGACCAGGTCGGCCGGCCGCACGCCATCGCGGCGCCCGACGGCGAAATAGAGGCGGGTCCAGGCGGGTAGAGGCGTCGCGGCGGCGGCCGCCGGCTGGCGCTCGCGCAAGAGAGCGGTGGCTGCCGCGGCGAGCTGGGTCGGTGTGAATTCCTCGAACAGCGGCTCGATGAGCAGGACATATGGTTCCAGGTCGGCCTGTGCCGCGGCCTCGCGCAGCTGCTCGAGGGTGGTTTGGGCCGAGCGGAGCGCCTCGGGCGGGGCGGCGGCGCGAAGTGGCCCTCCCTTCAGTGCCAGGAGTTCGGCCAGCCGGGCGAGGTGGGCGAGCTCGGCGGGTTCGGCGAAGATCACCGTCCGGGCCGCGCCCTCGACGCAGGCTGTTAGAGCAGTTACGTCGGGCGGGGCTCCCCAAGCTATCGACAGGTCTGCTGGCTCATCGTCGCGCCGGCCGCTCCAATCAATGCGGATGCCGCGCGCGCTGGGGCGCTCGGCGATTTCTATGCCCCGCACCTGCAGCTGGTCGGCCAGTGCCCGGGCGTGCTCCTCGAGACGGCAGTGGATGCGGCCCCGGGTCTCGCGCTTCGCGCCTGGCTCGCTCAGCAGCCGTACGAGGACGGGTAGCCATTCGTGCCGTGGAGCGGCCCAGAACTCGAGGTTCCCACCCTCGAGTGGGGTGACCTCCGTCGGTAGGTAGGTCAGACGTCGGGCTCGGCGCGCGTGCCGGTCGATCCAGTCCTCGACTTCCTTGGTGATCTCTGACGTGAGCAGGACGCGTTGTGCCTCTTTCGGGACTTGCGCCGTCAGGGTCTCCAGCGCATCAGCTGAACCGAGCCCGACCATGGCGGAGGCACCGTCTACGACCAGGCTCACCAGCCCCTCCAGCTTGATCGCAGAGTGCTCGACGGCGGCCAACGCACCGGCGGGGCTGGCGCAGGTCACCTGCGCGCTCAGTGGCGAATCGGCCCTGACGACGCCCACCGTGAGACCTAGCGGCTGCAGTAGGCGGTGCAGAACATCTGCTGTGCGGCCGGCGCCGGCGTCGGTGGGGCGCAGCACCAGTGCCTGCGTCAGCGAGGCGGTCGCCTCGAGGCGCGCCGCGAGTCCGAGGCCGTAGGCCAGGGTCTTGCCGCTGCCGGAGGAAGCGATGCCTACCGCAGTCGTTCCCCGGGCGATCACTGGAACGGCCTCTTCCTGCAGCGCCGTGGGCTGTATGAATCCAAGGCGCCCGAGGAGGTCGACGAGGTCATCGTCCAGCTTCAGCTGCTTGAAGTCACTCATGTCCCCAATCTATCACGCGCGGGCGGATTCCGAAGCTGTCCGTTCACCTTGACGTCCTGGTCGGCGACGACCTATGATCGGCGCCGTTCCAGCCGTCGATTCGACCGCGCCCGAGGCGCGGAGGGCCACTAGGGAGAGTCGAACAGGAAGTGAGCAAGGCGATCGTCATCGGTACGAGCTCGGGCATCGGGCGTGCCCTCGTCAAAGTGCTGGCCGCCAACGGCTACGAGGTTGGGCTGGCAGGCCGGCGCGTCGAGCTGATGGAGGAGCTACGACGCGAGATCGGCACGCCGACCCATCTGAAGGCGATGGACCTCAGCCGGCCGGTGGAGGCACGGCAGCTGTTGGCGGAACTGATCGAAGAGATGGGTGACGTCGAGCTCATCGTGGTCAACTCGGGCGTCGGGCACACCGACCCGCCTTGGGAAATCGAGCTCCAGATCATCCAGATCAACGTTCTTGGCTTCGCCGCCGTCGCCAACCGGGCCATGGCCTACTTTATCGAGCGCGGCTCGGGCCATCTGGTCGGCATCTCATCGATCGCCGCTCTGCGGGGCCTGAGGGCAGCCTACAGCGCCTCCAAATCGTTCGACTCGACCTATCTGGAGGGCCTGCGCCTGAAAGCCGATAGGCTGGGGCTGGATATTACGGTCACCGATGTCAAGCCGGGCTTTGTCGACACCGAGATGACCGCGGGCCGCGAGGGCATGTTCTGGGTCGCGACGCCCGAAGAGGCAGCCCGGCAGATCTTCACGGCCATGCGCAAGAAGAAGCGCCACGTCTACGTGACGAGACGGTGGCGCCTGATGGGCTGGCTGATGAAATTGCTGCCCTACCCGATCGTCTCCAAGATCGTCTCTAGACGGCGCTAACCCATACTAGCCGTCGAAGGGTGCCGGGTGGTCCATATCGTAGGGTCGTAGCGAAATCACGCCGCCCTGCGGGACCCCGAGGTCGGCGAGCGTGCGGGACTCGTCGGGCACCTCCTTCTCGAAGTACTCGACGTAGTAAGTCGACGTGTCTATCGCGCCGCGCCCGAGCAGTTCAGGCAGGGCCCGCTCCTTGACGTCACGCACCGTGGTGTCGGGCGCGAACTCCATCTTCTGCTCGCGCCATTCGTCGGGGACGATAACACGGATCTGAAGCATTTTTCCGAACATCGGCGTCGTCCTTCGGGCTAAACGTGAGGGATCGTGTAGAGGAACCTGAGCGTGACGTCGGTGACGTCGAAGCCAACGCCGCGGTCGGTCTCGACGTGTACGGTTGTGTGCCCGTGTTCCCTGTAGGCCTTGATCTTTGCGATGCCGATGGTGCCGGAATACTCGAGTGAGTTCGCGTCGCGCTCCTGGATCTCGAGGCCGGTGTGCTCGCGGTAAAACTCCTCGGCCTTCTGGATCACATCCTCTGGTGAGAGGTGGGTCGACACTTCGAAGTCCATGGCTGTCCTTTGGCGTTCTCTTGGCCTTGGTGGTCGCGGCGAATATTTCGATTCGCCCGCTCCGAGTCAAGGAAGGGCCTGCTCCTCGCCATCGCCAGCGATGGGGATGACGAGGGGAGCCGCTAGATCAGCGCCACCCTCGTGCTCAGCGCTTCCAGGCCGCTTTCTCGCACTACGACATCATCCTCGATTCTCACGCCCCAACGGCCCGGGAGGTAGATGCCCGGCTCGATGGTGAAGACCATACCGGGCTCGAGCGCCCGCGTATTCCCCTCCACGACGTAGGGCGCTTCGTGGCCGTCCATCCCCATGCCGTGGCCCAGCCGGTGGGTGAAGTACTCGCCGTAGCCTGCCTCGCGGATGACCTGACGTGCGATACGGTCGAGTTGCTGGAATTCCATACCGGGTCGGGCGGCGTCGAAGGCAGCGGTCTGGGCGCTGAAGACGGTGTTGAAAACCTCGCGATACTCGGGTCCGGGTTCTTCACCGAAGAAGTGCATTCGGGTGATGTCGGACGTGTAACCCTGCACCCGGCAGCCGGCGTCGATGAGAACGGGCATTCCGTACTCGAGGCGTCGCCCTTCGGTGCCGCCGTGGGGCAGGGCGCTTGTGGGACCGAACTGAACGAGGCCGCCGCCGCTGGCACCGCGCTCGCGCATCTGTCCACTCAGATAGCGGGCCACCTCGCGGTCGGTCACGCCGACGTCGAGGCTGGCGAAGGTAGCGGCGATGGAGGTCTCGGTAATCGAAACGGCGCGGCGGATAAAATCGATCTCGGTCTCGGACTTGATGATCCGCATGCGCTCGAAGATCGAGGTCGCATCGGCCAGCTCCCAGTCGGGGAGGGCGCCGTTCAGCCGGCGGGCCATGCCGTAGCGGGTGCTCGGCTCGATCCCGATCCGTGCGGGCCGCAGGCCGGCCAGGGCGTCGGCGATCAGCGAGAACGGGTCGTGTTCCTCTCTCCAGCCCCGGACTTCCCCGACGGGACGGATTGTTCGTGCCACCCGCTCGACCTCGAACTGAGGTGCCACGAAGAACGGGTCCAGCTCTGCGGTCGGGACTATCAGCGCGATCAGTCGCTCGCTACGGCCGAAATTGCCGCCCGCCAGGTAGGCGAAGTTGGTGGATGGCTCGCAGAACAGGGCCGAGAGTCCGCCCTGCGCCGCGAGTTCTGCGGCTCTGACGAGCCGGGTCTGAAAGGTGGCGTCGGGTAACTGCCCTATCCTCTGGCCGAGGGTCGGACCGGATAGCGTGGTCGCCTGGCCCGCTCGCTCGAGGCGCGGGAAGACCGCTGCGGCGCCGGCCGTACCGGCGAGTCTGACGAAGTCGCGTCGCCTCATAAGCCCACCCTTTTGATAGTCAGATTTCGGCCTACATTACCTGCTGTCACACGCTCCTACAACCCTTCTCAGGAAGCGACCCATGCGTAATTCCCTGCTTCTGATGGCAGTTGCCGTGGCCGCGCTGGTGATCGCCTTGCAGACGGCGTCGCGACGCGGTGCCGGTTCGATAGCCGACCTGATCCTCTTGGGCGGCGCGATCTACACGGTCGAGGCAGAGCAACCGCGGGCCGAGGCCGTCGCGGTGCGTGACGGCCGGATCCTGGCGGTGGGTGACGAAGCTGATGTGGCTAGCTTTCAGGGGCCGGCGACGGCAGTAATCGATCTGGACGGCGCGTTCGTCGTGCCAGGCTTCATAGACAACCACACACATTTCGATTACGCGGCGCGGCTGCTGCTGGGCATCAACCTGCTGGACGTGGCCGACGCCGAGCTGCTGGCCGAGCGGGTGATGGCGGCGCGGGACCGTCTGCCCGAGGGTGCCTGGATTCTGGACGGTGACTGGGGCGCCTACGAGGAATGGGAGATGGGGTCCACCGGGCGCGAGGCGGGGGCCGAACCCGTCCAGCGGTTCAAGCCGCACCGGGAGATGATCGACGCGCTCACGCCGGAAACCCCGGTGCTACTCTCCCGCTGGGACGGGAGCGAGTACCTGGCCAACGGTGTGGCGCTGGGGTTGGCGGGGATCGACCGGGCGACCCCGGACCCCGATGGCGGCACGATCGAACGCGATCCGACGACCGGTGAGCCGACGGGCATACTGACCGGTCGCGCGGTGGGCTTGGTTCGACGGGTCATTCCGGAGAAGTCGTTCGAGCAGCGGGTGCTCGAAGCCCACGTCGCGCTGGCTCGTCTGGCGGAGAATGGGGTCACCGAGATCCACGACATCACGCGGGCGCAGCAGATGCAGGTCTTTCAGTACCTGCGTGACAAGGGCGAGCTGACTGTGCGCGTTTATGGGCGGCCGACGCTGGACACCTGGCCGCACCTGGCGGCGCTGGGCATCGGCGAGGGATACGGCGACGGGTTTCTTAGGGTCGGCGGCCTCAAGGGGTTCGTCGACGGCATCATGGGGAACTCAGGTGCCCGGTTCAGGGAGCCCTACGATCACCAACCGGAGAACAGCGGCATCTGGCGGCAGCACGTGCTGCAGCCACCAGGGATGGCGGAGCTGATCCGCGGCGCTGACGCAGCCGGGATGGACCCGCACGTGCACGCCATCGGCGACCTGGCGGTGGACACGCTGCTCGACTGGTTCGAGATGGCGATCGAGGCCAACGGGCCCCGCGATCGCCGCTTCCGCATGATCCACGCTCAAGTGATCGAGCAGGACGACTTCGCGCGCTTCGGCGAACTCGGGATCATCGCCGAGGTGCAGCCCTATCACGCGATCGATGACATGCGCTGGATGGAGGAGCGGATCGGCCATGAGCGCTGTAGGGGCGCCTATGCGTTCCAGTCGCTGCTGGAAGGTGGCGCCCTGCTCTCGTTTGGCTCCGACTGGCCCGGCACCAACGCCGCCTGGTACCCAGCGAAGCCACTGCTCGGCATCTACGCCGCAGTGACGCGTCAGACGCTCGACGGTACTCCGGAGAGCGGTTGGTTCCCTGAGGAGCGGATCGATGTCGAGACCGCGATTCGCGCTTACACGATCAACAATGCCTACGCTGCCCGGATGGAGGATATGAAGGGGAGCATCCGGGCCGGCAAGTTAGCCGACTTCACGATCCTCGATCGAGACCTGCTGGAGATCGAGCCGGCGGCGATCAAGGACGTGCGTGTGCTCGGTACCATCGTGGATGGGCGTGTGATGTACGCGGATCCCGAGCTTTCTGATCTGGTGAAGCTGCTCGACCCGGCCGCACACGGTAGATGAACGAACTCGGACCGCTGGGCGCTGGCGCGCCCCGGGCGGAGGGCCCGTCCCTGAGACCGGCGCCCTGGCTCGTCGCGTTGCCGGCGCTCCTGTTTCTGGCGACGGTCGCGGCGTTGATGCTTCGACGGGTCGAGCCGTTCGTCAACTACTTCTACATCTCTGCCTGGTATCCGACGCTCTTGGTGCTGGACGCCGCGGTGGCGGCTCGCAGCGGTCGCTACTACCTGCTCTCACGCCCGCGCTTCGCGCTCTCGCTGCTCGCTTGGTCCGCGGTGCTCTGGTTCTTCTTCGAGTTGGTCAACTTCCGGGTCGCGAACTGGTACTACGTTTTTCTGCCGCCCGATCGGCCGATCCGCTGGCTGGGTACGACGGTGTCTTTCGCCACGGTGCTCCCGGCGATCTTCCTGGCTGAACGCTGGCTGGCGGCGCGAGGCGCGCTCGAGGCCGTCCGCTGGCCGACGTTCAATGTGAGCAGCCGCACCCTGCTAGGCGTGCTTCTGACGGGGGTCGCGTTCGCCGCCCTCTCGCTGGCCTGGCCGCGGATATTCTTCCCGATGATCTGGGGTGCGCTGACGCTGTTGCTCGAGCCGTGGAACTACCTGCGCGACCCAAGCCGCTCGCTGCTCGCCGACCTCTCGAAGGGTCGACCGGCGCGCCTGCTCCGCTTCCTGCTTGGCGGCCTGGCGATCGGTTTCATCTGGGAGCTGTACAACATCGAGGCACGCTCCAAGTGGATCTACACGGTCCCTGGGTTCGAGAACCTGAAGCTGTTCGAGATGCCGCTGGCCGGCTTCCTCGGTTTCCCGGTCTTCGCGCTCGACTGCTTCGTGGTCTACCAGACGCTGGTGTTGACCCGTGTGGCGATTGCGCCGGGCGCCGATCGATCCGTGGACGTTCCACGGCCGCGCCCGCGTCGCACGGCGCTGCCCGCCGTGGCCGCTGCGGCATTCTCTCTCGCTGTGCTCTTCGGCGTGGATCGTTGGAACACCGACTCGCTGCGGCCAAGTCTGGAAGATCTATGGCTGGTCGAGTCGGCGGAACGCGAGCGGCTGGCCGCAACGCCGTATGCCAACTTGTTCGTGTTGGCGGGGGCTCAGCCGGCGGAGGTCGCCGGCCCCGTCTCCACCACGTTGTCGCAGGCCCGAGAGTGGATCGCAGCGGCGCGGCTGTCGACCCTGCGGGGTATCGGGACCGAGAACGCCAGGTTGATGTGGGAGGCGGGCATCAGTTCGGTGCCCCAGCTCGCCGCGTCCGAGCCCGGCGAGCTGAGCGCGCGCCTGCGAGAGATGACGCAGCGGCCGAGGGCCGCCACCCCACCCAAGGTCAGGGTCTGGGTGTTAGCGGCCCGGCGAGTTACCGGTGAGGGCAGTTGGGGATGGGCGACCCGCTGACGGCTGGTGGCCGCATGGACGACGGTATCCGAGAGGCCTGCGAACGCTATGTCGCCGATCTCTTCGCGCCCGAGGACGAAGTGCTCGTCGAGTTGCGACACGCGATGGGCGAGGCGGGCCTGCCGCAGATCTACATCAGCGCCGAGGAAGGCAAGCTGCTGCAGGTGCTTTTGCGGGCCATCGGCGCCAGACACGTCCTCGAGCTGGGAACTCTGGGGGGTTACAGCGCTATCTGGATAGGTCGGGCTCTACCCACCGACGGTCGACTGGTCACGATCGAGAAACGGCCCGACCGTGCGGAGCTGGCGCGAGAATTCATCAGCCGCGCCGGATTGGCTGACCGTGTTGAGGTTTTGGTCGGCGAGGCGAATTCGTTGCTGGAAGATCTGTCTGCAGAGGCGCCGTTCGATGCCGTGTTCATCGACGCCGACAAGGAGGGGTACCCCGGCTACCTCGAGTGGTGTGCCACCCATGTGAGGCCTGGGGGGTTGGTCATCGCGGACAATGCACTGAAGGGTGGGCGGGTCGTGGAGCGCGACAGCGAGAATCCTCAGGTCCGCGGCATTCAGGAATTCAATCGCCGCGTCGCGCAGGACGCGCGATTCACATCGATCGTCGTACCGACCCGAGACGGTGTGGCGATCGCACTGGTCAATTGAGGCTTTAACGTGCGCGTCAACTATCATATTCACAACCAGTACTCGAGCGACGGTCGCGGCAGCACCGAGCAGGTGTGCGAGATCGCGGCGCGGCTCGGGTTCGAAGAGATCTGCTTCACCAATCACGCCGAGACACTGAGCCCCACGGGCGACGAGTGGATCCTCGACCTGGTCGAAGCCCGTCAGCGGTACGAGCAGCTCCAGCACGAGATCGAGCGGCTGCAACCCGACTACCCGGAGTTGCGAATCTTGCTCGGCGCCGAATACGAGTATCGACCCGAGTGGGTGGAGACGCTGGACGCGCTCACCGACTCTGTCGACTTCGATCTGATCATCGGTTCCCTGCACGTAGTGGACGGTGAGCAGATCTCCGGCGGCGCGGTGAGCGGCTACTTCAAGGCCCGAGATGCTTCGGAGGCCTACGGCCGCTACTTCGAGGCACTGGCCGAGATGCTGGAGTGGGGTGGCTTCGATGTGGTCGCCCACCTCGACATGGCGAAGCGGTTTGGCGTCAAGCACTACGGGCCCTTCAAAGCCAAGCCGTTCGAGTCGCAGATACGGGGCCTTCTGGAAACCATGGTCTCCAAAGGCCTGGGGCTCGAGGTCAACACGTCGGGCGTCGTTCAGGCGCCGGCCGAGCCCTACCCGTCCCTAGATATCCTCGAGATGGCGAAGGACGCCCACGTGGCTACGGTGACTATCGGGACCGACAGCCATGTCCCGACGAGCTTCGAGCAGGGCTGGGATGTCGGCGAGCAGATGCTGAGGCAAGCCGGCTTCAGCGAGATCACCCTCTTCAGTCACCGCATCCGGAAGAACGTGCCACTGGCACCCGAGCCCGAAGAAGCGGAGTAGCGGCAGCTGCAGTTCAAGCGGATCATCCCCAGCCTTGCCCTCACCAGCGACGGCGCTCTTGCCGACGAGTTGCGGGTGCTCGGAAAAACTCGCGACCCGGCTGAAGCGGCCGTCGCCTACGCCGGGGCGGGCGCCGACGAGATCATCTTCGTAGCTCGGGCCACAGCGGTCGAAGCTCTGTGCGAGCTGGCCCAGCGTCTCGCGCCCGCTCTGCCGATCCCACTCGCCTTCTGGACCGATCTGACGGCTGTGGCCGAGGTCGGCGAGCTGCTCGGCGCCGGCGCCGCGCGGGTCGCCGTCCAGAAGGCGGCCATCGACGATCCGGATCTCATCAGGGAGCTGGCCGGCGAGTTCGGGTCCGAGGCGATCGCCGTCGCCGTCACCGCGGCCGGCATGGACGAAAGCTGGCGAGTCTATGACGAGCCTGGTGGAACGGCCCGCGAGTGGGATGCGCTGACCTGGGCCCAGGTGGTCGAGGCGCAGAACGGCGGCGCGGTCATCATCGAATCGCCCGGCGGTGGCCCGCACGGCGAGCCCTACGATTTCGGGCTGCTGCGGTCGGTGAGCGAGGCTGTGGCCAGACCCGTGATGGCGGCGGGCGAGGCGGGCTCTGTGGAAGATCTGTTTGACGCCCTGATGATCGGCGGGGCCGACGCGGTCCTCGTGAGTTCGCTGTTACACTTGGGTAGTGCGACCGTGACAGAGATTAAGAGCTTTCTCTCGGAGCACGGACTCTCGGTGCGGTACTAGAGGTCGGGCCTCACGTGTCGCTGGAAGAATTCGAGGATGCGTAGCAGCCGATCGATGCGCAGCAGCGGCTCACCGCTGCGCGACAGTTCGTGCCCTTCCCGCGGATAACGCACGTACTCCACCGGCTTGTTGAGCACCTTCAGCGTCCGATAGAGCATCTCCGACTGCGAGACACCGGTCCGCAGATCGCGATCGGAGTGGATGATGAGAAGTGGCGTCTCGATCTGGTGCGCGTAGGTGATGGGTGACTCGCGGCGTAGGACGTCGGGGTCTTCCCAGGGGTAGGCGTTGAACTCGAATGGCACCAGCATCCAGGCGTTACCTTCGCCGAAGAATGTCGCCAGGTCGTACACGCCGCGCTGGGCGACGGCAGCGGCGAAGCGGTGGTCGTGGCCCACCAGGTATGCGGTCAGGTAGCCGGCGTAGCTGCCGCCGGTGACGACCATGCGATCCTCATCGACGATGCCGCGGGCGACGATAGAATCGACGGCGGTCAGCACATCACGCATCGGTCCATCGCCCCAGGCGCGCTGGATCACGTACTTGAAGTCGTGACCGTACCCGCCGCTGCCCCGCGGGTTGGTGTAGAGAACGAAGTAGCCGTTGGCGGCGAGCAATTGGAACTCGTGCCACATGGTCCGCTCGCCGGGGCCCCACATCGCGTGGGGGCCGCCGTGGATCTCGACGGCCAGCGGATACGTATCGTCGTCGTTGTAGCCGACAGGTTCGATCAACCAGCCTTGGACGCGTCGGCCGTCGAAACTCTCGTACCAGAAGCCGCGGTGCGGCTGCACGATGATCCCTGATAGCCAGCCGCTGTTGAGGTTAGTCAGCCGGCGCTCGTCGTCGCCGTCCACGTTGGCCACGTAGACTTCGGATGGGTTGGCCGGCTGGGTGACGACGAATGCGAGCTTCTCCGCTGCCAGGTCGAAGGAGAGCACGCCGCGCTCGCCGGAGACCACCTGGCGTATCTGGCCGTCGTGGAGCGGGGCGCGGTAGATCGGTACCGTCCCGTGCACGCCGGCGCTGAAATAGATCGAGCTGCCGTCCGCGGACCAGTGGTACTGACGTGAGCCGCGGTCCAGGGGGCGCGTCACCCATTCGACGTTGCCCACGAGACCGCTCTCGAGCAGCTCGAGGACGCCGACCATCGTGTTGGCCGCCGACGGCTCTGTCGTATCGCGGGCCGCGAAGGCGATGTGGGTACCGTCGGGTGACCAGGACGGGTTGAAGACGTTGTACCCCGGTATGTCGATCATCCGGGGCTCGCCGCCCTCCGCGTCCATGATGTACAGTTCGTTTTTCAGCGAGTAGTCGGGGTGGATCCCGTCCGTGATGTCGGCGATGAAGGCGATCTGACGGCCGTCGGGAGAGAACGTCGGCGCGAAGAAGTCATAGGGCCCGTCGGTGAGTCGTCGCGGCTCGCCATTCTCCAGGTCGATCGCGTAGATATGGTCCCAGTACTCGATCGGGTTGAGCCCCCGCTCGCCCTGGAAGCGCAAGCGGGTGATCACAGCGGGCTCCTCCTCCTCGGCGTTTTTCGCCAGCCAGGCGCGGATCGCTGCCAGCGAGCCCCACATCGCCGCCTCGTCTTCCCTCTCGTCCTCTTCCGCGCCGCCGGCCTCGCCCTCGGCCTCCTCCTCCAGGGCGCCCGTCGTCAGGGACGAGGCGAACAGAATTGTGCTTCCGTCCGGCGACCAAACGGGGTTGGACGCGCCGTTCTCCAGGTCGGTGAGCGCCCACGGCTCACCGCCTTCGAGCGGGAGGATGTAGATCTGCGCGCCGCCCTCTCCACGGCCGGATACGAAAGCGATCTTCGATCCGTCGGGTGACCACGCGGGATCGCGATCGCGGACGGCGCCGCGGGTCAGCTGCCGTACCGAGCGGCCGCTCATGCCGGCCAGCCAGAGATGACTGTAGTAGGCGTCAGCCGCCGAGTCGATTTGGGTGACGACGAAGGCGACCTGCTCACCGTCCGGTGAGATGGCCACGTCGCCTGCCGTGCGGATCCTGTAGAGATCGTTCGCCTGAATCGGACGTCTGTCCTGGGCGGTCGCAGAATGTGCTGTGGCGAGCGTGACTGCGATTAGCAGACAGGCGGCAGCGGTGAAGCGACTGCCGAACGAGGCTGAGGTGCTCGGCGACATCGGAACCTCTGTTTCAAAAACCGCAAGACAGGCTCAAATCGGCTCAGCCGATGGAACGCGCGCGGGGGAGGAGACGGAACCTTACAGCCGACCGCCCGGTCCGTCGATCGGGCAGTAGACGTTCAAGTGACCGCAGCGGCTGCAGTGCCATCCGACCCACTCGGGCGGCAGGGCTGCATCGCTACGCCGCAGCGACCGGAAGCGTAGATGGTGGCCGCTGCGGCCGAGGAATACGTGACAGCCCGGCAACTGGCAACGAACCCGATGGCCCGGCGTGATCTCCTGCGGGTAGAGCCACTCGCGAAGCGCGATGGTCGTCTGGTTAAGGCGATCCCTTATCATCGCGTCGTAAATGTAGGGCAGTCACAGGGTTCGGGAAAGGCCGAAAGTTACCCGAAGCTGAGGGGCGGAGTGGACATTCGACAGCCGACATTCGACGATCGATTTCCGAGTTTAGCTGCGACGTTCGATGTTCGATGTTCGGTGTTCGATGCTCGGCGTTCGATCGTCGACGGTGGATGGTCGACGTTCGCTGTTACTGGGATTTCAGCTTTTCGTTACGACTAGCTGTGCGGATACTCGTGTAGATGATTGCGATATGGAGCGGCGCCGGAGCTGTTCCGCAGCGCAGCAACTGCCCCGCCACGTGCTTGCCTACCCGTGTCGACGGCAGGCTATCGCAGAGCGTGGTTATGCGGACGGCGAGGTCGAGGAGGCGATCCTGCAGATCGTACTCGGTCGTCGGAACGTCGGGGGGTTTCCCATTCAAACCTCCGGATCGGACATCGAAAGTCGAAAGTCGAGCGTCGGGCGTCGAGCGTCGTCTGGAAACCCGGACGTCGGACACCGGCTGTCGGCTGTCGAATGTCCAACCTGCCCCTCAACAAACCATCAACACTTCTGGCGGGGCCATCCCCTGGATTCGGTCACTCTCCGATGATCTTCAAGACAATCCGCTTCGGCCGCCGCCCATCCCACTCACCGTAGAAAACCGCCTGCCAGGGTCCCAGGTCGAGTCTCCCGTCGGTCACCGGGATGATGACTTCGTGCCCGATGGTAAGATTACGCAGGTGCGCGGCTCCGTTGTCCTCACCCGTGCGGTTGTGCAGGTAGTCATCGCCGCGCGCCGGGTGTGCGGTCCAGGGCGCGACGGAGCCTTCTAGCCAGTCATAGATGTCCTGGTGTAGGCCCGACTCGTTGTCGTTGATGAAGACCGACGCGGTGATGTGCATCGCACTCACCAGGCAGAGACCCTCCTGGATTCCGCTCTTGCCTAGCTCTTCTTCCACCCACGGAGTGATGTGGATGATCTCTTGCTGTTTCTTCGTGTTAACGGTCCGGTATTCGGTGTGCGATTTCATCGTAGCACCTCTGTTTCGAGCTCCATCGCTCTCTTCTTCCAAACTTACCGCAGGCCGCGCTCGCGCAGATACTCCTCGGCCCTGTTCCGCCGCTCGGGCAGCGCCCGGGCATGATCCATGTACTCCGGCCGTGAGGCGGCGACGTCCGGCGTATAGGCGTCGAGGAAGCGCTGCCAGAACTGGGCGGCCTGGTCCGCGTCGCCCAGCGCCTCGTGGGCTCGCGCCGATATCGAGAGCGCCAGGAGATGCTCTGGGAGCTGGGCCAGCATCGTGTCCGCCTGGGCGAGGGCGCCCTGGGGCCGACCGGCTGCCAGCTCGAGTAGCGCCAGGTGGTAGCGGGCGTCGAGATCGAGGGTGCTCAGCTGCTGGTAGGCGGTGATCGCCATCGGGATGAAGCGCTGCGCGTTGGCCATATCTGCGGTCTCGTAGGCCGACATCGCCTGGTTGAAGAGCTGATCGGCAGACGCCCTGGGCGTCAGCGGCTGGGTCGGGGCCGCGCCGGCAGGGTCGCCCACCGCGCCGATGGGGATGGACTGTGCCTGTTGCTGGTTACCGGTATCGCCCCTGCCGAAGACCAGGAAAGCGTATACGATGGCGAGCGCGATGACCGCGAGCCCGAAGGCACGCAGCCCGGTGAGACCTCGCGCCTTGCCGTTGGGCTCGGCGTCGGCGCCGAACGGCGTACCGCATTTTCGGCAAAAGCGGTCGCCGGGGTCGCGCGGCGCGCCGCAGGCGTGACAGAAGCGATCGGGGTCGCCTGGTTTGGACTGTTTCTTGTTCATCTTTACTACTCGGTTTCAGCGGTATCAGTTGCGTGGGCTGTGGAACGGACGATAATCTAGGGGCTGCTTGTGCCTTGGGAAGGGCGAAACCAAAGCTGTCCACCTTAAGCGAGAGAACGAACGCCTTGTGTGAGTTTGGCAAGTACTTCCTGCCCGGCCCGACCGAAGTGAGGCCGGAGGTGCTCGAGTCCATGGTACGCCCGGTTATCGGTCATCGCGGGCCGGCCATGGAGGCGCTAATGGAGCGGGTGCAGCCGCGGCTACGGGAGCTCTTCCGTACGGCGCGGCCGGTATACGTGTCGACCTCGTCGGCTACAGGGCTGATGGAGTCGGCGATCCGCAACTGCGCGCCGCAGCGGGTGTTGTCGCTGGTCTGCGGCGCGTTCAGCGAGCGGTTCTACAAGATTGCCGTGGCGTGTGGCAAGGAGGCGGATCGGCTCGACGTGGAATTCGGTGAATCGAACGAGCCGAGCCAGTTGATCGACGCGCTGAGCGGCGGTGTCTACGATGCGATCACGGTAGTGCACTCGGAGACATCTACCGGTGTGCTGAATCCGGTGGCCGAGATCGCGGCTGCAGTGCGAGAGGTGTCGCCCGCGACACTCGTCCTGGTGGATTGTGTCACCTCGCTCGCAGCCGTCCCAGTCGAGGTCGACGACTGGGAACTCGATTTCGCGCTCACCGGATCCCAGAAGGGGATGGCGCTGCCGCCCGGGCTGGCGTTCGGCGTCGCCTCGCAGCGCGCCTACGAGCGGTCGCTGGAGACGGCAGGGCGTGGACTGTACTTCAGCTTCGAGGCGTTCGAGAGCGCTGTGGAGCGAAACCAGACGGCGAATACCCCGGCCGCCTCGCTGCTATACGCCCTAGATGTGCAGCTGGAACGGATCGGGACTGAGGGGCTCGAGGCCCGCTGGGCCCGGCATAGCGCGATGGCGGAGCGGACGTGGGCTTGGGTCGACGAGGCGCGTGAGACGGATGGTCTTGGCCTGCGCGTCCTGGCGGCTGAGGGTCGGCGGTCTCCGTCGGTGACCTGCGTGGCCGTACCCGAGGGGCTGAGCGGCGTCGAGATCACGCGGCGAATGGCCGAGCGGGGATATACGATTGCCTCCGGCTATGGTAAACTCAAGGAGAGTATGTTTCGGATCGGGCATATGGGCGACCATACGGTTGAGGAGCTCGACACCCTGCTCGAGGAGCTGACGTCTGTGATCACTGGACGAGGGTAGGGAATGGCTGGACCCGCTTCCTTTAGGGTGTTGCTGGCAGACGACATAGTGCCCCAGGGCATCGAGATCCTCGAGGCGACCGAGAACCTCGAAGTCGACGACCGTGCCGGAATCAGCGCAGCGGAGTTGACCGCCGTTGTCGGCGAGTATGATGCGTTGATCGTCCGCAGCCGGACGAAGGTGACCCAGGAGATCATCGAAGCGGCGACGCGGTTGAAGGTCGTGGGCCGCGCGGGGGTCGGTGTGGACAACATCGACGTGGAGGTCGCGACCCGGCAGGGCATCGCCGTGCTGAACGCGCCGGGCGGCAACGTGATCTCGGCTGCGGAGCATACTCTCGCGCTCATGCTGGCGCTGGTTCGCCACATATCGAAGGCCGACGCGTCTCTCCGGCGCGGGGAGTGGGAACGCAAGCGGTTTCGGGGCATCGAGCTCTACGGCAAGACGCTGGGGTTGGCCGGCGCAGGACGAATCGGCTCGGAGGTGGCGAAGCGCGCCCGAGCCTTTGGGATGCGCGTTGTCGCCTACGATCCGTACCTGTCACGCGAGCGGGCGGAACAGGTGGGCATCCAACTCGTCACCCTGCCCGACCTGTTCGGCCAGGCGGATGTGATCAGCGTCCACGTACCGCTCACGGATGAAACGCGAGGGATGATCGGTTCGGTAGAGCTGGCGCTGATGAAGCCGACCGCCTACCTGATCAACGCGGCACGGGGTGGCGTAGTGGATGAGGGCGCGCTCGCCGAAGCGCTGCGCAGCGGGCGGCTGGCTGGCGCGGCGCTTGATGTCTTTGAGGAAGAACCGGTCTCCCCGGACAACCCGCTACTCGGTCTGGACAACGTCGTCGCCGTGCCGCACCTGGGCGCTGCCACACGGGAGGCGCAGACGAGTGTGAGTGTGGAGATCTGCGGGGCGGTTCGCGATGCGCTGGTCACGCGAGATTTCCGCTCTGCGGTCAACGTTCCGGAGCTCTCGTCGCAGCACGCCGACCTCGCACCGCTGCTCAATCTCGCCCACCAGCTCGGCCGGCTCCTCTGCGGCCTGACCCGCGGTAGCTACCGGGACCTCGAGGTGCGCTACGGCGGTGCCCACGAGGCTGCGCTGCGCGCGGTGGCCGCGGCAGCGTCCCAGGGTCTGCTCTCCGATATCGTTGCCAGCCCGCTGACACTTGTTAACGCGCTGCACGTGGCCACCGACCGGGGCCTGTCGGTGAGCCGAGTCTGGCTGGGTGCCACGGCGGCGACCGGTGAGGTGGTCGAGCTGCGCCTGACGACAGCCGATGACTCGCTGCGTGTCGCCGGGGTCCTTCTGGCGGGAAACCACCCACGCATCACTAGGATCGGTGACTACCGGGTGGATATCCAGCCGCGCGGCACGATACTCGTGCTACGCAACCGGGATGTACCCGGCGTGGTCGGGAAGGTGGGGAGCGTGCTGGGCGACGCCGGAGTCAACATCGCCGAGTACCACCAGGCGCGCCGGGAAGCAGGCGGCGAAGCGTTGGCGGCTGTCGCGGTCGACGGCTGTGTGGAACGCCCGGTCATCGATGAGCTGGCCGCTCTCGACGAGGTAGTCGGCGTCTGGCAGATCGAGCTTCGCGAGGCGGTCGAGAGCGGAGCGGCCCGACAAATGGTGCTGGAAGAGGGCCGCTGAGGCCGCTCCTCCGTAGCTGGCCGCCGAGCGGCGCGGCTGCTATAATGTTACTGGGTGGCCCCCACCCGTTCTTGCCTAGAGCTTCCCACCCATCCACCCGTCATCTGCATGGGCTGGGATGGAGCCCACGATGGATCGGCGCGGTGTCACGCTCGTCGAGCTGCTCATCACTATGGCACTCATGGGTCTTCTGGCGGCCATCGTAACGAAGGCTGTTACTCGAAAGACTGCGGCCGCCCAGGCGGTGCTGAAGTCGGATCTCCGCAACATCGCGGTGGCCCAGGAAGCCTACTTCTCGGATCACCTGGCCTACGCGGACGACATCGACGAGCTGGAGTTCCAGGCCAGCCAAAGCGTCGACTTCTCACTCCGCGCGGACGCCACCGGGTGGGCCGCCCGTTCCAGCCATGAGCTGAACCCCGAATACAGGTGCGCGCTTTATATCGGCAGGAGCGTCGAGCCGTACTCGCCATCGGTGGAGGAGGGGAAGATAAACTGCATGCCGCGGCCGGGAGGCGGCGGCTGTTCAGGCGGGTAATCCGGCCGGGAGAGGTGGGTCTCTAAGCTACCCGCCTGATTCGTCATCGCCGGTGTCAGGGAGGGCGTCGCGGCTCCGTTCCTCCAGCGGCCCGTAGACGGCTGCCTCCCAGATCTCCTGAGCCAGCCACTCGATTCTCTCGCGCGCCTGTTCCAGCTCTTCCTGTGACATTTGAGATGCTTCTCGGTAGAGATGCCGGGCGAGGTCCATGATCTGGTCGAGCCGCTCCCTGAGCTCGAGGTTATGGCGGCGCTCGTGTCCGACCGGTGTATCGCTTGGTGCCCCCTTTTCATCCGACATCTGGCACTACCTCCTGATCGCGCCGTAGCGCTCGAGTATCTCGAGGGCCTCCGCTATCGGCAGCGCCTCCGCTGTACCGCGATGGCCGCTCACTGTCACTGCCTTGAAAAGTGAGTTGTAGATCGCTTCCTCGGTCGCTTCCACCACGGCTTGAAAGAGAGGTGACATGGCCGAGTTGGGCAGGTCGGCCACGTCGCGTGGCGACCGCTCGCTGCCGATGCGTCTCACGGACTCGGCGGCCGAGAACGCGATGATGTAGTCGCCGCTTCCATTCGTGCTGACCGAGCCTGTGCGGGCAAGGCCGTGGACGGCTCGTACCGCCAGGCGCTCCAGGTTACGGTTGGACAGAGGGGCGTCGGTCGCCACGATGATCATGATCGATCCGTCGCCGCGATCGTCGCCCTCGGCGTCGCGCTCGGGCTCTACATAGCGGCGGAATGTGTAACGACCCAGCTCGCGGCCCACCGGCGCTCCAGCGATCGTCAGGACTCCGCCGAAATTCGACTGCACCAGCACGCCGACTGTCCAGCCGCCCAGTTCCTCCGGTACGACCCGCGAGCTCGTGCCGATCCCGCCCTTCCAGCCAAAGGCCATCGTGCCGGTGCCGGCGCCTACTGCTCCCTCTTCTACGGGCCCACCGCGTGCCGACTCCAAGGCGCTTACCACATGCTCGCCTCGAATAGGCCGTTCGCGAATGTCGTTCAGGAAACCGTCATTTGTTTCGCCGACCACCGGGTTGATCGAGCGGACGCCCTCCATTCCCGGTTGCGCTAGCAGGTACTCGATCAGCGCATCGGCGACGCGCCAGACGCAGAGTGTGCAGGTCAGAGCGATGGGGGTCTCCAGCTCGCCCAGTTCGCGGAGCTGCGTCACGCCAAGCAGCTTGCCGAAGCCGTTGGCTACGTACAGGGCGGCGGGCACGCGCTCGTCGAACAGGTTGCCGCCGTGGGGCAGGATGACCGTTACTCCGGTTCGTACCGAGTCGGCTTCCCACACCGTCGTCTGTCCCACAGCCACGCCCGCTACGTCGGTGATCGCGTTGTAGCGGCCGGGCTGGAAAATACCGGGCGCTACACCGACCTCGCGCGCCCGCGGTCGGCCGTTCTGCGCTTCAACGTCGCTGGCCATGAACGTGATAGCGGTGGTGGCCGCCAGGAGACACGCCTTCCAGGCATGGGCCGCCGTACGGCGGGCTGGCGATCGCAGCCTGCATCTTGTGATTTGCATGGTTTGCCACTGCGTTACGGGCTATGGCTGGCGCTTACTTTCCGAGGTGACGTCCCCGGGCCTTCGCAGCCGCGTCGGGTCTCTTGGTAACAATGCCGTCAACACCCCATTCGAGCAACCGCTCCATATCCGCTTCCTGGTCGACGGTCCATACATGTACGCGCATCCCCAGGGCGTGAGCTCGCTCGACCAGCCGCGGCGTCACGACGCGCAGTCCCCAGTGGCGTTCCGGAATTTGCAACGCGTCCACCCGTCTGCCCCAGAACCCGTCGGTGCGGGTCCAGTGCAGGAGCATGAAAGAGAGCATCTGGTCGAGTGTCGCGCTGCGGGGACCCGGCCAGTCGCGCATCGCCGGCCCTCGCTGCCACGAGTACCACGACGCGATCAGGACGCGGTCGCGGGCGCCTTGCTCATCGATCAGTCGGCGCGTGGGCTCCGCCGCTCGCCGCGCTTTGATATCCAGATTGAAGCGCGTTTCCGGAAACTCCTCCAGCACCTCGGCGAGGGTGAGGATCGATTGGCCCGTCCCGCGATAGGGAAAGCTGACACCGCCGTCGGGCGAATAGCGGTGGCCCGCATCGAAGCTGCGCAACTCGCTGAGCGTATAGCGGCCGACGGGACCCGAGCCCTCGGTGTTCTCGGATAGGTCGCCGCCGTGATGGAGCACGGGATGCCCATCACTGGAGAGGTGCACGTCGGCCTCGATGGCGTCGGCCCCCTGCTCCAGGGCGATGCGCAGCGCTTCCAGTGTGTGATCCGGCGCGTAGGCGGAGGCACCGCGGTGCGCCAAAATCATTGGCTCGTTGCAAAAGAAGTGGTGAGGCATGGCTCTGTTGCAGATCAATATCCAATATCGGACATTCGACGTCCAGTTGTCCAAGTGTTTCTCAACTACCGCGTTTCAATGACCAACTTCCGATGACCATCGAGTGTTGAGACTTGTGCCCTACATCGTTGAGAAGAACTTGGTAACCGGCAGCTGAGTATCGGATATTGGATATTGCTTCTAATACTTCGCCATGGTCGGATCCACTTCGTCCGACCACGCCAGTAGCCCGCCCGTCAGGTTCAACACGTTACTGAACCCGGCATCCATCAGCAGGCGAACGGCGTAGGCGCTGCGTCGCCCGCTGCGGCAGACGACGACGATCTCCTCGTTACCCTGTACGAGCTGTGCCATGCTCGCGGGGAACTCCTTCAACGGGATTAGTTCGGCCTCGTCGAGCTTCGAGATGTTCAACTCGCTGGGCTCGCGGACATCGATTACACGGATCGGGTCGCCTGCATCGAGGCGCGCTTTGAGCTCGGTGGCCGTGATCACCGGAACGCTCGCCTCGAGCCGGCGCCCCTCCGCCTCCGCTTCACGGATACCGCAGAACACCTCGTAGTCGATCAGCTCCTTGACCGTCGGGTTCTCACCGCAGATCGGGCACTCGGGATCCTTGCGCAGCTTGAGTTCGCGGAAGCGCACGCGCAGCGCATCGAAGAGCAGCAGGCGCCCGACGAGCGGGTCGCCGGCGCCGAGGATCAGCTTGATCGTCTCGTTCGCCTGCAGCGCCCCGATAATCCCCGGCAGCACGCCCAGCACGCCGCCCTCGGCACAGGAAGGTACCAGACCCGGCGGCGGTGGCTCGGCATAGAGGCAGCGGTAGCACGGACCCTGTCTCGCGTAGAAGACCGAGACCTGACCCTCGAAACGGAAGATGGAACCGTAGACGTTCGGGATACCCATCAGCACGCAGGCGTCGTTGATCAGGTAACGGGTCGGGAAGTTGTCGGTCCCGTCGACGACGATATCGTACCCCGAGAGGATATCCAGCGCGTTTTGCGACGTCAGTCGGACTTCGTGGCCCTCGACGCTGATCCCCGGGTTGACGTCGAGCAAGCGATCCCGTGCCGACTCGAGCTTCGGCCGGCCGACATCGCTGGTGCCGTGGACGATCTGGCGTTGCAGGTTGCTGGACTCGACGACGTCGAAGTCGACGAGCCCGATCGTGCCCACACCGGCGGCGGCCAGATAGAGAGAGGCGGGAGAGCCGAGGCCGCCCGCTCCGATCAGCAGGACCCGCGCCCGCTTTAGTTTCTTCTGCCCCTCCGGCCCGACCTCCGGCAGAATCAGGTGCCGGGCATAGCGGCGCATCTCTTCCGGTGAGAACTCTACTTCCTTCACTTCCACCGCCGTAGCGACACCGCCGGCGATCGACGGGACGATCCTGATCTCGTCGCCCACCGTCAGACCGGCGTCTTCCTTGCCATCAAGGTAGCGGATGTCCTCGTCGTTTAGGTAGATGTTGACGAAGCTCCGCAATTGGCCGTCTTCGGAATAAAGATGGCGCCTGAGCTCGGTGTAGCGCGAGGTTAGCTCGGACAATGCTTGGGCCACGGTGCCCGCCTCCACCGTTACCGAGTCGCGGCCCTCGGTGAACTGTCTGAGGGGGGAGGGAACGATGACTGTGATCCGGTTCATTTATCCTCTGTTCCTGTCGTCATTAGTCCTTCGTTATCCATCTCGATTGCTTCGAAAGCCTCCCGATCGTCTGATAACCGCCAGGCTCGGGCGTCCGTCGTCCGTCCGTCCACCACGCTGACGATCATGTAGACGTACCAGGGCCAGGCGTGTTCGCGGTCGAACTCCGAGGGAACGGGCGGTGCGTCGGGATGGGAGTGATAGTAGCCGACGACCTGGAGGCCGGCCTCGGAGGCGTGCCGCTCGAGCGCCAGCACATCGTCTGGACCGATCAGGTAGCGCCGGCGGCGCTCCTCGTTTCTGGCGTTATGCAAGGGGACCGCTTTGACGACCTCGACCGTGGTCTCGTCATGCGCGGTCCCTAGGAGACCGCCGGGAGCTTCCTCGGGGTAGACAGCCTCTGCGTGCCGGCATATTAGCGCCAGCACTTCCCGGCTTACCACGAGCCGGGCGCCCAGGTCATCGCCCTTTTTGTTACTCGATCTCACGGCGTCCCACCCCATAGTCCGAGGCTCAGGTAGCGATCCGCGCCATCCGGAAAGATCACAACCAGACAGGCGGCGGCCAACTGGGAGGCGACGCGGTGCGCGGCGACCGCGGCGGCGCCCGAGGACAAGCCGACCAACAGCCCGAAGTCACGGGCGAGCTGCCGAGTCATGTCGTAGGCCTCCTCGGTGCGCACCCGCAGCGTGCGGTCGTGCAGCGACGCATCGTAGATGCCCGGGACTATAGACGTCGGCAGGTGCTTCAGGCCCTCGATTCCGTGAAAGCCGTCGTCGGGCTCCACGGCGATCAGCTCGATCCCGGGATCGCGCTCCCTGAGGTAGCGGCCCGTCCCCATCAGTGTACCGGTGGTTCCGAGGCCCGCCAGGACGTGCGTGACCTCGCCTGCGGTGTCGAGCCAGATCTCAGGGCCGGTCGTCTCGTAGTGTGCCCGTGCGTTCGCCGGGTTCCCGTACTGGTCGGCGTAGAAGTATACGTCGGGTGCCTCGGCCGCCAAACGGCGGGCCTGCCTGATCGCCCCGTCCGAACCCTCCAGCGGGTCGGTCTCGATTACCTCGGCGCCGTAGGCCCGGAGCAAGGCCTTCCGCTCCTCGCTGGCGTTAGCCGGCAGGCAGATGGTGACCTGGAAGTCCCTTGCGGCGCCCAGCATGGCGTAGGCGATGGCCGTATTCCCCGAGCTGGCGTCGAGCAACCGCTTGCTCGGCAGCTTACCCTGCCGCTCCGCGTCGAGAACGATTGCACGAGCCGCTCGATCTTTCACCGAGCCACCGGGGTTCAACCACTCCGCCTTTGCCAGGACGCGTACCGTCGGCGGCAGGTCGGGGAAGCGAAGAGGTAGCAGCGGCGTGCCCCCGATGAGATCGGTGAGGCTCCGCGGCGAACCCTGCGCTCGCGTCCTCGGCAACGCGGGCAGCGTAAGCGCTGCGCGCCTTGTCAAGTTTCGCACGATCATTACGCCACCAAAAGAAAGCGGCCGCGTACCCTTGGGCGGCGGCCGGCGTGGGTGCTTGCTCTCGATTACTGCTAGGTCAACTCAATCTTGCGCTCCATAGACACCCGACTCTCTCCGGCACAGCGCCCCAGGCGCAGCCAGTACAGGTGCAGCTTCTACAGGTTCGCGCGAGCAGCTTCATGAACGTCTTTCTCTCGGTCGCCAGTAGCCCGGCGCTCGTCCGAAAAACGTTCGAGCCGCCGGTCCGGTTCCCGCCGGCTCAGAACTGGTTTTCCGGGGGAAGGAGCGTGCCGCCCGATCTCCCTTATCTCATACGTCGACGGCCAGGCTGCGGCGAATCGCCTGGATGTTCTCCACGACCGAGCCCTTGGCGAACACCGCCGAGCCGGTCACCAGGACGTTGGCGCCGAATTCCACGACTGCCGGGGCCGTCGTCGGGTCGATGCCGCCGTCGACCTCGATATGCACGTGTGGCAGGCCCGCCGACTGGAGCAACCGGCTGAGTCGTGTGATCTTCGGCAGACTCTCACGTATGAAGCTTTGGCCGCCGAAGCCGGGGTTCACCGTCATCACGAGGACCAGGTCGACGAAAGGGAGGATCTCGACGAGCGTGTCGACCGGGGTCGATGGGTTGAGGGCGACGCCCGGCTGCGCGCCCAGCTCGCGTATTCTTTGTACCGAGCGATGCAGATGTGGGCACGTCTCCTGGTGCACGGTGAGCCGATCGGCGCCGGCGCTCACGAACTCGTCTAGGTAACGGTCAGGGTTCTCGATCATCAAGTGGACGTCGAGGGGGAGCTTGGTGGCCCGCCGTGCCGCTTCGACGACTAGAGGGCCGATCGTGATGTTGGGGACGAAGTGCCCGTCCATCACGTCTACGTGTATCCAGTCAGCGCCACCCTTTTCGGCCTCGGCGATCTGTTCGCCGAGCTTCGTGAAGTCGGCGCTCAAAATGCTGGGAGCAATTAGTGCCTGCATCGGGGCGTGCACTCTTCTCGTGTTGGGAGGTAGAAATCCACCACTTATTGTACTATTCCAAGCTTGCCCCCGACCCTCTTCATCGCGTCGAGCACGGCATCGAGATGTTCTGTCTCGTGTGCCGCCGAGATCTGGCAGCGGATACGCGCTGTACCGTGCGGTACCACAGGGTAGCCGAAGCCGATCACGAAGACACCCTCGTCGAGCAGCATCTTGCTCATGCGGATCGCCTCGGCGGTTTCCCCAATGATGATCGGTACGATGGGCGTGTCGCCTTCGATGGGCTTGAAGCCCGCCTCCAGCAACTTCTCGCGGAAATACGCCGTATTGTCACGGAGCTTCTGAACCCGCTCAGGATGCCGCTCGAGGTATTCGATCGCTGCCAGCGAGTGGGCGGTCGTGGCGGGTGGTAGCGCGTTCGAGAAGAGCATCGGTCGGGAGCGCTGCGTCAGATAATCGGTAAGCTCCTTGGGGCCGGCCGTGAAACCGCCGGCGGCACCGCCTAGTGCTTTGCCGAGCGTGCTGGTGATGACGGGCACTTTGCCGTGCAACCCATAGTGCTCGGGTGTGCCGCGCCCGGTCTCTCCCAGTACGCCGGTGGCGTGTGAGTCGTCGACGGCGACAACGGCATCGTACTTTTCCGCCAGCTCGAGAATGTCGGGCAGTCTGCAGATATCGCCTTCCATCGAGAAGACACCGTCTGTGATGACGAACCGGTGTCTTGCACTCTGTGTTTCTTTGAGTGCTTGCTCCAACTCACTCATGTCCGAGTGCTTGTAGATTTTTCGAATCGCTCTCGTCATGCGTACGCCGTCGATGATCGACGCGTGGTTCAGTTCGTCCGAGACCAGCGCGTCTTCATCTTCCAGAAACGTCGGCGTCAGTCCCGTGTTGGCGTTCCAACAGGAGACGTAGGTGAGTGCCGACTCGAGACCCAGGAAGCTGGCGATCTTCTCCTCGAGTTTCTTGTGGAGCGTGAAAGTACCGCAGATGAAGCGGACCGAAGATGTGCCGGCACCGAACTCCTGATAAGCATCGCTGCCGGCCGCAACAACTTCCGGCGTATTGCACAGGCCGAGATAGTTGTTCGAGCAAAGGTTGATCACTTCACCGCCGGTCTCCTCGATCTTGACCACGGCGTCCTGTGGTGAATCGAGGTGTATTAGCTGCTTGTAGACACCCTGCTCTTGCATTTCCTGCAGTTCGTGTCGCAGCCGCTCGAACAGCCCGCTCATCCGTCTTGCCTCCGCGTGGTTTAGGGGTGCCCGTCGATCATTCGGCGGGTGGCTCGTCGCTACTGCGCGCGGCGACCTGGCGATCGCGGACCCCGAGTAGCCCCCAGTAGAGGATCGCTGCGCATCCCAAGATCAGAATCGGAACGAGAATCGCCCCTTCGAGTCCCATCATCCTCGGCATTCTCCTCTGCTCCCGTGGGAACGTCTGGCGCTCGATGTAGAATCGAGTGCTGGCTAACATGGCCAGCGGCCGAGGGACGGGCAAGAGCGAGCGTCGGGAGCGGTCCGACGGCGGGCCAGCGGGATAAGTCATTTTCTTTAAGAGAGTTACGATGGCGGGTTGCCGGGCTGCCCTTTTCCCCGGGCACCCCCTCGTCTAGTTTTGAATTGACTACGGGGCGGGGACCTGGAACGATGCCAGCGGAACGAAGCGGACAGCGGATGCGCCGGGAGCGCGAGGTGTGGCGCGTCGGGTTGCTGCTTTCCGTGTTGCTGCACCTGATCGTGCTGCTGCTGTCCAACACGATCGCGGAGATAGGGCGGTCGGCCGCCGGGCCGGCCAGAGGCAGCGCACTGGCCGCGCCGGGCGAAGATGCGATGGTGTCGGTTGTACTGCCACCGCGGTCCGAGATCTGGATCCCGCCGCGTCCTGAAGTTCCGTTGATCGATCCGGTAGAAGTGGAGGTTCCTTTGCCGGAGATGGCCGAGAGCTGGGTCGAGTTGCGGCCTCCGCAGGAGCGAGTCGATCCCGGCGTTCGGGGAGGGGAAGGTAGTGGAGATGCGGGCGATGCGAGCGAGGGGAACCGGCAGGCGATGCCCATCCCGAAGGGTATCATCATGGCGCCCCTGGACCGACCGCGGTCGGTGCGGGGACACGAGGTGACCGTACACGTACTTGTTAACGCGGCAGGCGTGGTGGAAAGCGTGTATCTTGATCCGCCGACCCCGGATGGAGGGTACAACGAGGCGCTGATCCGTGAGGCGCGGGATTGGGTCTTCGCGCCGGCGGTAAGACGAGGCCACCCCGTTGCCATGTGGACGAGCTACACCTGGAGACTGTGACGAGCACAGGGAAGTCAACGAGAGGACGAATACTGTGGGTCGATGATGAGATCGACCTGCTGTTGCCCCATCGGCTGGTCCTCGAGCAACGCGGCTACGAGGTCGACACCTCGCCCAACGGCGACGACGCCTTGAGCCAGATCCGCCGCCACCCTTACGACCTGATCATTCTCGACCAGGAGATGCCGGGGCGGACAGGCACGGAGATGCTGCGAGAGATTCGCACCGTCGATTCTCGCATCGCCGTCGTCATGGTCACCAAGAGCGAGGAAGAGACGACACTGCGGGAAGCGATCGCTCGGCGAGCCGACGACTACATCACAAAGCCGACGAGCCCCCGCCAGGTGGCGTCGGTCGTTGCACGCCTGCTCGAAGGCCCCGGGCTCCGTCATGAACAGATAGCACGTGATTTCGTGCGCGCGTTCTCCGAACTGCGCGCCCGCATAGACGGCGCCCAAACTTCACGAGACTGGACAGACCTTTACTCCGAGCTCATCAACTGGGACCTGCTGTTGAGCGAAGCGGACGAGTCGGGTCTACTCGAGTCGTTGCACACGCTCAGTGGCGATGCCCAACGCGAGTTCACCGAGTTCGTGATCGCCAACTACGCGGCATGGGTAGCGAAGGGTGCCAGCGGCCGCCCGTCGCTTTCTGTCGACGTGATCCCGCACTTCTTCCTACCCCTGTTGGCGCGCGGTGAACCCGCAGTGCTCATCGTGGTCGACTGTCTGCGGTTGGACCAGTGGCGTGCGCTTCAGCCGGTTATCGAGGAGGATTTCGAGGTCGAATCCGACCTCTACATCTCCATCTTGCCGAGCGCCACGCCCTATGCTCGAAACGCGATATTCGGAGGGGTTTTCCCTGATGAGCTCGCCCAGCAACGGCCGGGCTGGCCGGAGTCACACGAGGAATCGGGTCTCAACTCCTTCGAGGATGAGCTGTTCAGACAGCAGATCGGGCGGCTCACCGGCGACTCGCTGCCCACACATTATGAGAAAGTACACACGCTGAGCGACGGTGAGGGGATGCTGCGGCGTCTGCCGGCGCTGCTCGACGAACCACGCGCCATCGCCATCGTCTTCAACTTCGTTGATCTGCTCACGCACGGTCGCGGTGAGTCGCAGCTGCTGTTCGAGATGGCGCGCGACGCAAAAGCGCTGCGCCGGCTTACGGTGACCTGGTATAGGGGCTCCGATCTGCGAAAGGCGCTGAAGCTACTCCGCGCCCGGGGAGTTCGGGTCTTGCTGACGACGGATCACGGGTCGGTGCATTGTCATCGGCCGGCAACGGTGTTTGCCAAGCGGGACGCAACGGCGAGCCTGCGTTACAAATACGGGGACGACCTGCGGGCAGAGAATCCGCAAACGGTATTCATGGTCGAGGACGGCGAGTCGATCCGACTTCCACGTGGCGGCCTGAAGACGAACTACCTGATCGCGCGTGAAGATTACTTCTTCGTTTATCCAACAAAACTGCGTGAGTACCAGTCTCGCTACCGGGATAGCTTTCTGCACGGCGGTGTCAGCCCGGAGGAGATGATCCTGCCTGTGGCCCTGCTCAAACCGCGAGGTGAGGTGCGGTGAAGATCTGGTCCCGGCTGGCTGACTACCTCAGGCCCTATAGTGCTTTGGTGATGGTGAGCCTGGCTGCCATGGGTGTCGGTTCGCTGCTCGACGGCTTTTCGATGGTCCTGCTCATCCCGTTTCTCCGTTCACTGTTCGGAGATGCAGCGGTGTTGCCGGGTGCGGGCAGCCTGGTGGAACGAGCGCTCGACACCGTCATGGGCGGGTTCCTGGCTGGCCTCAGCCCGAACGAAGCGCTGCGCAACGTGGTCATCGTCGTGATGGCAGCGATCGTGTTGAAGAACCTCTTCTTCTACGCGGCGAGTGCGTTGGGCATGACGGTGCAGGAGCGGGTCGCCCGCGACATGCGTATCCAGCTTTACGGTCACCTTCAGCGGCTGCCGCTCGGTTTCTTCGATCGCAACAAGGCCGGCCAGCTGGTAGCGCGTGTGTTCACCGACACGAACAAGACGAAGGAGATCTTCAGGAACACGATTGGCGAGGCCCTCAAACACACTGTGTCGCTAATCGCCTTCGTCTTGGTGCTCTTCCTCATCTCATGGAAGCTGACGCTGCTGGCGCTCGTAGTAGCACCGCTCTTCCTCGGTTTCCTGAAGCCGATGCTACATCGGTTACGCCGCGGATTCCGCCGCGCCTACGACGCACAGGGCGAGCTGACTAGCATGCTGCAGGAGACGGCGTCGGGTGCACGATTAGTCAAAGCTTACCGGGCCGAGCAGTACGAACAAGATCGTTTCAGCAACACCAACCGGGCGTTCTACAAGGATTCGGTCCGTGCGGAACGCATTAGCCTGATGAGCGCACCGCTCTCGGAGTTGCTGGGTGCGGTTGTGACGTTGGTCCTGGTTTGGGTCGGTGCACAGTTCGTGTTCAGCGGAGAAATGACCGCCGAGGCGTTCCTCACCTTCCTGACCGTGTCGTTGCGTGTACAGTCGCCGCTGAAAGGGCTAACGATGTTCCCGGCGCGGGCACAGGCGTCGCTCGCTGCGGCGGACCGATTCCTCGAAATACTCGACACCGGTATCGAGCCGATGTCCGCAGGCGGTCGCCGTGTGGACGGCCTCGAGCGCGAGGTGGCTTACGAAGACGTCCACTTCGCCTACGATGGTGAGGAGTCCGTGCTCCGGGGTGTGAGCTTTAAGGTGAAGCGCGGCGAAGTCGTCGCTCTGGTTGGGCCGTCGGGCGGTGGAAAGAGTACGTTGGTCGATCTCTTGCCTCGCTTCTATCGGCCGCTCAGCGGACGTATCGCGCTGGATGGAGTTGACATCGAAGAGATTCAACTCGACTCGCTGCGCAGCCTGCTGGGCGTCGTCTCACAAGAGACGATCATCTTCCACGACACCGTTCGGGCCAACATCGCGTATGGAGCTGCCGATCGCTATAGCCAGGAAGAGATCGAAGCCGCAGCGAAAGCCGCGAACGCCCACGAGTTCATCGTGCGGTTGCCGGAGGGCTACGACACGCTTCTCGGCGATCGCGGTGTCCGGCTATCGGGCGGCCAGCGCCAGCGGATTGCCATCGCACGGGCGATCCTGCGGGATCCACCGCTCCTGATCTTCGACGAGGCGACGTCGGCGCTCGACACCGAATCGGAGCGGCTGGTGCAGGGTGCCATCAACCGACTGTTGGCCAACCGCACGGTCATCGTCGTCGCGCACCGGCTATCGACGATCCAGGGCGCGCACCAGATCATCGTCGTGGTTGACGGTGAGATCGTAGAGACCGGTCGGCACGAGGAACTGCTGGCGCGCCGGGGACCCTACCGCAGACTCTACGAACTGCAATTCGAAGCGGCCGCCGCCAGCGGCGTCGGCGGCGAGGTGGAAGCCAGCTGACCCGTATACGCCATCTCTTCGAGTACGGGCTGGTGCTGCTGGCCTGCTCGCTGCTGGGCCGGGCCCCGGGGCTGAGCGAGCGGCTTGGCGCGACGCTGGGCCGCCTGGCCTATCGCATCGGCTGGCGTCGCCGAGTGGTCGAGTCGCAGCTTGCCCAGGCGTATCCTGATCGTGACGAAGATTGGGTACGAGGTACTGCCAGGTCGTGCTATGAGCACGTGGGCCGCGAGTGGTTCGCGTTGCCCGCTTTCGCCCGGGGCGGGCCGGAAGAGGTGCACAAGCGAGTGGTTTTCAGCGAGGGAATCGACGCGTTTCGGGCCGCGTTCGAGGAGGGGCGCGGTGTCGTGGCGGTGAGCGGGCACTTCGGAAACTGGGAGCTTGCCGGGTCGGGGCTTGCCGCCTACGGGCTCCCGGTCGATGCAGTCTGGCAGCGGCTGAGGAACGAGCCGCTGAGTCGTTTCGTCGCGGATATTCGGGAGCGACTCGGGATGGGACTGATCGAGCGTAGCGACGCCTGGGACCAGTTAATGGGTAGCCTCGCCGCCGGGCGAGTTGTCACCTTCGTTGCGGATCAGGATGCGCGGAGCAGGGGAGTATTCGTCCCCTTCTTTGGTCGGCTCGCTTCGACCCACCGGGCCCCGGCACTGCTGGCGCTGAGAGCCGGAACGCCATTCTTCGTCGGCGGGGCGCATCGGATCGGGCAACGGCACTACGAGGGGTGGCTCGTGCGGCTCGAGCCGCCGGCCGGTATCGACAGCAGACAGAAGGTCATAGAGCTGACCCGCATGTGGACGAGGGAACTGGAGCGGCGCATCCGACTTTCGCCCGAGCAGTATTTTTGGCATCATAGGCGCTGGAAGACGGTGCCGCCGGGAACAGCACACGAGGCCGGCGGTACTAGCAAGTAGAGAATACGCGACTTGCCGCGCCAGAGAGTGATCTGTGGCAGCGGAGAACGCATAACGAAGAAAATACTGTGATCTATATCTGCATCCCCGCGCACAACGAGGAACGGACCGCGGGCGTCTTGCTATGGAAGATCCGCCAGGTCATGTCCGAGTTCAGGCGCGACTACGAAGTGTTGCTTCTCGATGATGCGTCGACCGATCGCACATTCGAGGTCGTAGCGCCTTACGCGCAGGTGCTGCCACTCACCATACTCCGCAACGAGACCCGCAGAGGCCACGGCGCCTCGCTCGAGCGCCTGCTGCGCGAGGCGGTGGCGCGATGCGCCTACCCGCGACGAGACGCCATTGTCACACTGCAGGCCGACTTCACGGATGAACCGCTGGCCATCCCTGGTCTGGTCAAGCGGATCGAGGGCGGCGCCGACCTCGTCGTCGCGACCCAGCAGCCCAACGGTGCATCGGTACCACTGGCGATTCGTTGGATTCGCAGAGGCCTGCACTGGTTGGAACGCAAATACGAGTTGCCCGAAGAGCTCAGCGACCCGATCTCGGGTTTGCGGGCCTATAGGGTCGGGCTGGTCAAGCGGGCTTTCCGCGAGCGGGACAACGAGCCGTTGGTGAAGCGTGACGGCTGGGCGGCGAGTCTCGAACTGCTCCTGGCGGTCGCACCCCACACGAAGCGGGTCGAGGAGACGCACTCTGAGGTTCGCTACGATAGGCAGGCGCGTTCGAGCCGCCTGTCGGTCTGGCGCGCGGCCCGTGATTACATCGGATTATTGAGGCAATGATGAGGTTCTCGACTGGACTCGTGCTGCTAGGCACACTAGTGCCGGCTGTAGCCGTCGCTCAGGACGAGCCGCCGGCGGAGTCGGACAGCGTTACGATCGCCGAGGTGCCGTTCGGGATCGGCGAGCGCATGGACTACCGCGTGAAGTTCGGCCCGCTGAAGGTCGGACAGGCCTATATGGAGGTAGAGGGGCTCGACACGATCGATGATAACGCCACGTACCATCTACGGTTCCACATGAGCGGCTCCGTTCCCTTCTACAAGTTGGATGACACGCAACAGTCGTGGCTCGACGTCGCACTGCTGGCAACGCGCCGCTATCACCAGGATTCCCACCAGGGTAGTTACGAGCGGTATCGCGAGTACGAGTTCCATCTCGAGCAGGGGATTCGCACCGGGCTGGAGGGGGAGACGGATTCCATTCCCGAGATGGCGTTGGACGAGGCTGCCTTTATCTATTTCGTGCGCTCTATCGAGCTCGAAGTGGGGGAGGCCTACGAGTGGAACCGTTACTACCGTTTCGATAGGAACCCGGTGATCCTACAGGTGCTGCGCAGAGAACGGATTAGAGTCCCGGCCGGTGAGTTCGAGACGATCGTGGTGCGACCGATCATCAAGACGGGTGGTATCTTCGCCGAGGGCGGCGAAGCTGAGGTCTATATAACGGATGACGATCTTCGTGTGCCGGTGCGGATCAATACCAAGATGAAGGTCGGGTCGGTGGTGCTCGAGCTCACAGAATACAGAGAAGGTCAGAAGCTCACACCGGAGATGATGGAAAGTCGCTGAGCTCACGGCCCGGCTGCGGTGGTTACACCGTCTGCTTCAAGTCCTCGCCGAAAAATCGCACGATCGATCGCGAGACCACGTCCGGGGCGCTGACCATCGGAAGATGGCGCGCACCCGGAACGACCTCCAAGTGCCCGTTCGGCAGCCCATCGACGATCGTTCGCCCGTGTGCGGCGGGTGTTAGGCCGTCTTTTTCACCCCAAATCACGAGGGTCTTGGTGCGAATACGGCCGAGCACCGGCCGAATGTCGTGGTCGCGAAGCTCGTTTATACCATTCAGCATGCTGCGCGGCCCCGCTCTGAGCATGTCGCCGATAAAGGTCGAGTAGAACCGCAAGGGGCACCAGGACCAGAATTGCAGGACGCGACCGAGCGCTCGACCCGGACCGACACCTGGCACGCCGGCGCTGTCGAGCAGAACCAGTCGGCGTACTCGACCGCCGTAGTCCGCGGCGATCTGGGCGGCGATCGCGCCACCCATCGAGTGGCCGGCAAGGAAGAATTGTGCGAGTCCCATACGGTCCACGAGCTTGATTATCGCGCGTGCGGCGTCAGCGATGTCCAGCATCGGGCCCGGCGAGCGGCCGAATCCGGGCAGATCGGGCGCGATCAGGCGCAGGCTCGCCGACGACAGCTCGGGGAAAAGAGGAAACCACCAGCGAGAGGAGCCGCCTAGTCCGTGCAACATGACGAGCGGTGCGCCGACGCCGGCCTCGAAGTAGTAGAGGCGGAGACTGCCCTCCTGTAACTCGCGGCGCATGACTACCCGTGAGGTCAGCATCCCCGCACGGGGCCCTTTCGCTGTCAAGATCCGACGCTTCCCCATCCTCCGCCTCCTGGTGTTCGGATGCTGATGATGTCACCCGGGCGCGCTTCGATGGCGGACTTGCCTGTGAGTCGTGTCCAAGTACCATCGCGATTCAGCCAGCTCTCTCCACAGGAGCCCGGTGCGCCGCCCTGAGCGCCGCACGGCGCATAACGTCGCCGCTCCGCTAGGAGGTTGACGCTCGCCGAGGTTAGCAGTTCGATGTCCCGGCGTAGGCCATCGCCGCCGCGCTGCAGTCCGGCGCCACCCGAGCTACGACGCAGCGAGTAATGCCGCACGCGCACCGGGATCTCGTGCTCCAGCGCTTCGATGGGCGTGTTGAGCGAGTTGGTCATGTGGGTGTGAACGCCTGAGAGCCCCTGGCGCTCGGGTCCGCCTCCCATCCCGCCTCCCACCGTTTCGTAATAAGCGAAAGAGCGGCCAGTCCGTGGATCGGCCCCACCGACGGTGAAGTTGTTCATCGTCCCGCTCGAGCAAGCTGGTATCAAGTCGGGTAGCGCCTGACCAAGGGCGCGGAACACGACGTCGACGATCCGCTGAGATGTCTCCACGTTTCCCGCTGCGACGGCGGCCGGCGGACGGGCGTTCACCACGGTGCCCGGTGGTGCGGCGATTGTCACGGCTGGCATGGCGCCACCTCCTGCGGGAAGCGGCGTCCCAAGAGTTGCTTCGGCAACGCAGCGTAACACGTAGCGGACGGCCGACTCAGTAATAGCTGCCACCGCGTTTATGTTGCCGGCGACCTGCGCCGCCGAGCCGCTGAAGTCGACTCGCATCTCCTCGCCGCGGACCGTGACCGTGACGGCGATCGGCACGGGCTCATCGACCACGCCATCGTCGTCCATGAAGTCCTCCGCTGCGTACTCGCCGTCCGGGATGCGACCGATCACCGCGCGCACCAGCCGATCGGCATAGGCGGCGAGTGCACCAAAAGCGGCGGTGAGCATCTCGGTCCCGCCGCGAGCTGCCAGCTCCTGCAAGCGCCGCGCGCCCACGTCGAGCGCGGCGACCTGGGCGTGGAGGTCGCCCTCTCGCTCCACCGGTGTCCTGACGTTGGTGAGCAGTAGCCGCCAAACGTCGGTCTGGATGGTCCCGCCCCGGACCAGGAAGACTGGTGGGATCCGCAGCCCCTCCTGATAAATCTCTCGCGACAGCGGCATCGATCCGGGCGCCAGGCCCCCGATGTCTGCATGGTGGGCCCGCGAGGCGACATAGGCGATCAGGCCGGCCGGCTCGTCGACCCAGACGCCGCGCACCACTGTGAGGTCGGGAAGGTGAGTGCCCCCGTGGTACGGGTCGTTCAGCACGACCACATCCCCGTCTTCCAGGCTGGTGTCGGCCAGGGCGGCTTCCACGCTCTGGGGGATGGCTCCCAGGTGGACGGGCATGTGGTCGCCGAGAGCGACCGGGCGGGCCCGCGGGTCGCAGATCGCACAACTGTAGTCGCGCCGCTCCTTGATGTTCGGCGAGTAGGCACTGCGCCGTAAGGCCGCTCCCATCTCCTCGGCGATGGCCAACAACAGCGAGCGGTAGACCTCCAGCCGTATCGCATCTAGTCCGGCCGAGCCGTCGGGTTGCACCGATTGCATGTCGTGAGTCTGTCTTTATTATTATGCTGTTCGCTGACAGCTGCTCGCTGCGGGCTCTCCCGGAGAGTTCAGCGACGCAGTGTAATTGTAGGTAGAGGAGGCTGCCTTGGGCAAACGCAGTAAGGAGGCTAGGTCTGAACCTTCAGTGTTCGATAAAGCGCGAAACGAGTTGATGGGCCAGATCAGGCATTGTGGGGTGCTGGGGGCCACCGAGGAACAGCAAGACGCCTGGTTCAAAGAGACGATGCAGTACCTGGCGAAGCGCTATCCGTCGGTGACCGAGGAGGAACTGGCTGAGCTCGATGCCATTGGCCGGCGCTACTGCCAGCCGGTCATATCGTATGGCTCGCATGGCGGTCGAAGCCGGTCGGACGGCGAGGGCACGAACTGAAGGTACGCGAGACGACATCACCCTGGCCACGCCGGGGTCCTTTTTTGCTCTCCGTCCCCTTAGATGACGACACTTGAGGTCTTGTGGAGGCTGTTGGCTGTCCTCATTCTGGTGGGCGCCAACGGCTTCTTCGTTGCCGCGGAATTCGCTCTCGTAAGCGCCGATGATAGCCGGCTCGCCGGCATGGTGGAGAGGGGCGATCGTCTGGCGGGAGCAGTTAGGCGGGCACGAGATGATCTCAACCTCTATCTGTCTTCCTGCCAGATAGGGATAACGCTTGCCTCCTTGGGGTTGGGCTGGATCGGGGAACCGGCGATTGCTCAGACCCTGGTTGCCCTCTTTTCCGGCGTTCCCGAACCGTTCAACCTGATTGCCAGCCACGCCGTCGCCGTGGTTATAGCCTTCACACTAATCACCTATCTACACGTCGTGTTGGGCGAGGTGGCGCCCAAAGCGCTGGCGATCTTCCATCCGGAAGCGCTGTCGCGCTGGGTCGTGCCGCCGCTCGTCATATTCACGCGGGCGGGCTGGCCGTTGATCTGGTCGATGAACGAGTCGGCGAACGGGCTGTTACGGGTGTTCGGGGTGCGACTGCCTAGCGAGGCCGAACGAGTGCACAGCCCGGAAGAGATCATGGTGCTCGTCAAGCGGAGTCGTGACGTTGGGAAGGTGGAGCGGGACGAGCAGGCGATGATCCACGGCGTCTTCGAGCTGACGCGCACGGTTGCGCGTGAGGTGATGACGCCGCGGCCCGACATCGTGGCCGTGCCCACCGATGTCGGGTTCGAGGAGGTGGTGGCGACGGCAGGGCGCTCCGGCCATTCCCGGTTGCCGGTGTATAGGGATAGTCTCGACGACGTGGTCGGCGTCGTCTTGGCGAAGGACCTGCTGGCGCTCGCCACTGTGCAGGAGCGCGGAGATTTTGACGTCACGAAGCTCATGCGGGAGCCGTACTTCGTACCCGACACGAAGTCGGTGGGCGAACTGCTGGCCGAGTTGCGCCGTCTGAAGATTCACATGGCGATCGTCGTGGACGAGTTCGGCGGCACCGACGGTCTGGTGACGCTCGAGGACCTTATTGAGGAGATCGTCGGTGAGATTTACGACGAATACGACGAAGCGCGCCCGATCTTCACGACAACGCCGAGCGGCCAGCCGCTCATCGACGGAGGCGCGCCGATCGACGAGGTGAATGAGAAATACGAGCTCGAGCTTCCCGAGGAAGACTATGATACGCTGGGTGGTTTTATACTCGGCGAGCTGGGGCACGTACCGAAGCGAGGCGACGTCGTTCGTGTCCCAAGCGCCGAGCTCGTGGTCGAACGAGTCGACAATCGTCGCGTGCGGCTCGTGCGGCTCGTGCGGCTGCTAGAGAGCGATGAAGAAATCACAGGGACACCGCCTGCGAGCCGGGAAGAGGCCAGCGGTGGGGAAGCCCCCGAATAGACATGGATGACCTGGATCGCCTTTACTACGAGCTCGTGGAGATACTCCGCCGAGAGCGACCGTCGGCGCTGAAGGACGAAGCGCTGACTATCGTCGAGGTCCACGAACAGATCATTCCCTATCGCCGGATTCGCAATCGGGTGGGGCTCGGGTCGCACGGTGACTACGAGGCGACGCTCTCGCGTCTGTTGGCTGGGGAACGTGATTATCTACTCGGCGACCGCGACGTGCAGGAGGAATTGAGGGCTGGACTGGCGGAGTCACTACCCGACATCCGTCGCTTCCTTGCGTTCCCCGACGTCCGCGTCCGGCTCAATGCCGAGAAGGTGCCGCCGCCTGGAGACATTCGCTATGCGCCGCCCGAGCTACGTCAGGGGGTTGACTGGGTGAGCGAAGCGATCGAGAGTCACGAGGAGGAGCGCGCGGCCGAGTCACAGGTCAGTGACGAGCCGGCGGCGGAGCCCGAACCTGCCGCGCCCTCATACTGCCCGATCTGCGGCGGCCAAGCTCCCGAGTCGGCTGCGTTCTGCCCGCATTGTGGCCGCCGACTGACCCCAGAAGCTTGCCCGACCTGCGGCGCGGACCTACACCCCGTCTGGTCGTTCTGCTCGCAATGCGGGACGCCCAGGCCAGGTACGGAGGGTTCTGCTTGACTGGGCTTGGGAGGGCCGGTATTATCCGTTCCCAAATTATCCTGTCTTAGAGTCTTGAACGCAGTCTGCTGTCGGTGTCGGCCATCCGTCGCACGCTCAGGCCCGGGTAGGCGCGCCGGTTGAGACGACTGCTTTGTAACCACACTGGAGGTAAAGAGATGTCTCGCAAGAACGCAGTAATGGCTCTGGGCATGGCGCTCGGGATGGCAGCGTTCGTGGCTTGCTCCGGCGGTGAGGGCGGGTCGCAGGAGGCGGCCGCGGGCGCGATGGCGGAGGGTCAGGAGAGCGCGGCGGCCGGGGTCGAGCAGCAGATGGAGCTGCCCGAGGGCGTGACGATGGAGATGGTGAACCAGGGCCAAGAGGTTTACGCTGGCGCCGGTCTCTGCTACGTGTGTCATGGCGCCGAGGGTCAGGGCATGCCGGGACTGGGCGCCAATCTGACCGACGACGAGTGGGTTCATGGAGATGGTTCGTTCGATGCCCTAGTCACGACCGTGATGGACGGCGTCGATTCGGGCGCGTCCACCACAGGTACCGCCATGCCGCCGAAGGGTGGGAGCGGGATCAGCGACGAGCAGGTGCGACAAGTCGCTGCTTACGTTTGGACGCTGAGTCAGTAGCCAGTAAGCCAATCGAACGCCGGCAGCGGGATACCCCCGGCGGCTCGACCCGTCCAGAAGGTTCGCGGGCTCGAGTGCCGGGGGTTTCTCATCTCCCGCGGTCCTCGCGCGAGCTTAACCCGGCGGCTAAGTTTTGACTGGGTTCTCCGGTCGACATACCCAACATCCGGGGGTTCATCGTGGAAGCACTACTCGCTGCCCTGGCCGTGGCCGGCGCCACCGCCCTGGCCACCAGTCTCAGAATACTCTGGGAGTACGAACGCGCGGTCGTGTTCCGGCTCGGACGTCTGCGGGGCGCCCGGGGACCGGGACTTATCTTCTTGGTTCCCTTCGGTATCGAGCGTATGCAGCGTGTCAGCCTGCGGATCGTCGCAATGGATATTCCGCCGCAGGATGTCATCACGCGGGACAATGTCTCGGTGAAGGTGAACGCGGTCCTTTACTTCCGCGTCAACATACCCGTGAAGGCGATCGTGGAGGTGGAGGACTTCCTGTTCGCCACGTCACAGCTCGCGCAGACGACGCTCAGGTCGGTTATCGGCCAGGCCGAGCTCGACGATCTACTCGCCGAACGAGAGAAGTACAACGACATGCTTCGCACGATCATCGATGAGCAGACCGACTATTGGGGCATCGAGGTGACGGCCGTGGAGGTGAAAGACATCGACCTGCCCCAGGAGATGAAGCGGGCGATGGCCAGGCAGGCCGAGGCGGAACGTGAGCGGCGCGCCAAAGTCGTCAACGCGCTCGGCGAGCATCAGGCGTCACGCAAGCTGGTGGCGGCGGCGAAAATCATGAGCGCCGATCCGGTGGCTCTGCAGCTGCGCTTCCTGCAGACTGTGTCGGAGATCGCCGCGGAGAACAACTCGACCACCCTCTTCCCCATCCCGATGGATCTCTTCGAGGCTTTCAAGGCAAGGACGCGGCCCGAGGCAGAAGAGCTGGAGGAGGAAGTGCTTGACGAAGCGGAGGACGATACTCCGGAGCTGCCGCCGCGGATGGAGCTGCCAGGTCGGCTGGCGTCCGGCGAGCCAGCGAGTGTGGAGAGGAAGAAGAAAGACGAGTGAGCACCCGTTCCCGGCGCTAGCCGGGCAAACGTTATAAGTCTAGAGTCGATGGAATCGGGCGGCGGACGCTATCTCACGCGCCGAGATCTCGAGGCCGTCATCCGCAGGGCGGCGGAGCTCGAAACCTCAGGCGGCAGTGCTGTACCCGAGCTGAGCGAGGCGGATGTGCTGCGCATCGCTCAGGAAGTTGGCCTTTCGGAGGCCAACATCCGACGGGCGTTGGCCGAGCATAGCAGCGGCGCTGAGATGCTGCTGGCGGACCGCGGCATGATCTCGCGGCTCTGCGGCTCCGGCCTGGTAACGGCGAGCCGCACCGTGCTGCGGTCAGCGGAGGAGGTCACGGCCGAGCTCGAGCATCACTTCCAATCGCATCAGAGCCTTCAGCTGGTGAGGCGGACGCAGCACACGTCGCTCTGGGAACCGGACAAGAGTGTGGTCGCATCCGTCGTGCGCGGGCTCGATGTGTTCGGGCGAGGCTACAAGCTGGCCAAGAGAGGCCGGGCCGTAGAGCTTCGCGTGGTTCCATTGAGCGAGGAGTCCTGCCGGATAACCCTGACCTCAGACCTCGGCAACGAACGCGCCGGTTGGTTCTGGGGATTCGGTGTCGCGGTGGGCATGCCGCTGACCTGGGTGTGGCTCATGTTCATTCTGGAGGGGGGCTTTATCCCGGATCCGTGGCTGCTGGCCACACCGGGCATCATCGCCGGCACGGTAGCGCTGGCTCGGGTCGCCTATCGCCGGGGCGTGGAGAGGATGCGTCTGGTCCTGGAGGGCCTCCTCGACCGCCTCGAGCATGACGAGCCGCTGGAGCCGCCGCGGCCGTCGTGGCGTGACCTACTCAGGTGAAGCCGGCGTGTGGCAAAATAGACAAAATTGGCCCTTCCTCGTGGCTGGCCTGACCTTGAGAAAGGGCACGTTTTTAAATAGATTTTCCAGGTGATACTCCAGCGGTTGCGTCTCCGTAATTTCCGGAATTTTGAGGACGAAACCGTCGATTTTCCGGAGCGCGGCGCCGCCCTGATCGGCGACAACGGTCAGGGTAAGACCAACCTGCTGGAGGCCGTCTATTACCTGGAGATCTTCCGCTCGTTCCGCGGGGCGCGGGATGAGCAGCTCATCACCTTCGGGTGCGGGCACTTCCGGGTCGAGGCGCAGATCTCGGCGGGCGCTGACGGCGAGGAGGTGGAGGTGGCGGCAGGCTACGCGCGGGAAGGCCGCCGCAAGAAGGTGACGGTCGAGGGCCACGAGCCCGAGCGCGTTGCTGAGGCCATCGGCCGGGTCGGAGCAATCGTCTTCACCGCCAGCGACGTCGAAATCGTCGCCGGAGGTCCCGGCGCGCGGAGACGCTTTCTCGACATCATGCTCTCGCTTGTGGAGCCCGAATACATCACAGCTCTGCAGCGCTACCGGCAGGTTCTGGCCCAGCGCAATGGCCTGCTCAGGGACGATGCCGGGCCGAGCGAGCTGGTAGCTTGGAATGCCGGGCTGGTGAAAGAGGGCAGCCGCATCGCCGAGGCGCGAGCGCGTTGGGTGAGCGCTAGAGCGCCGAGCTTCACCCGCTACTACGGCGCGATCTCGGGAGGTCAGGAGGCGGGGATAGAGTATTCGCCGTCGATCCCGGCGCCCGCTGGCGCCGAACCGGCGCTGGCTCGAGAGGGTTGGGCTGAGGCCTTTCACCTGGAGATCGAGCGGCTCGCCGCTAGAGAGCGGCGTCGCGGTGTGACCCTGGTCGGACCCCACCGCGATGATCTACGCTTCTGGGTGAGCGGCGGCCCCGACGCCGTGGGCTTGAGGGGCTTCGGATCTGCGGGGCAGCAGCGAAGCGCTGCGGTGGCGTTGAGGCTCGTCGAGGCTGAGACGCTGCGCGCCGCGCACGGCGGGCGCCCTATCGTGATGCTGGACGACGTGTTCGCCGAGCTCGACCCGCTGCGGGCTGAGCGTGTGGCCGAGCTGTTTACGGCCGAAGATTGGGGGCAGGTTATCGTCACGTCGCCGAAACCGAGCGAGTTCGCGTTCATGGGCGATAGCCTGACCGAGTATCGGGTCCTGGACGGCACGGTGGTTCCAGTATGAGCGAAGAGCGTGGCGGATTCCCACGCCCCGTTGGAGGGCTGGTCGAGGAACTGCTCCGCGCACGCGGCCTGCTGGACGGCGTGCAGCGTGCGTCGACGATCGACGACTGGGCCGAGCGGGTCGGCCCGCAGATCGCGCGGGTCGCAACACCGGTGGGTTTCGACCGCGGCATACTGTTTGTGGAAGTGCGCTCGTCAGCCTGGCTGATGGAGCTCGAGATGCAAGAGCGGCGTATCCTCGAGCGGCTCAACGTGGGCCGCGGCCGGGCCGGCTTCAAGAAGATCGTTTTCAGGCTCGCCCAGGGCGGCTAGCAGGCTGAGGGACGTGAAAGAGTCGAGGAGCAAAAGAGGAAGAGCAATGGCAAAGCGATCGGGGACTGGGAAGAAGAAGGCGGCGGCGAAGAAGAAGCGAGCCAACCGCGGCAAGCCGGAGGCGCGTGCCGGACAAGCGAGCCGGGCCAAGGTGTCGGGCAAGTCGAAGGCCAAGGGCGGCTCGGCCAAGGCCACGACCGGCAAGCGGAAAGCGCCGGGGGTTGCGGGCTACACCGCGGGCAAGATCCAGGTCCTCAAGGGACTGGAGGGTGTGCGCCGGCGGCCGAGCATGTACATCGGCTCTACCTCCGGCCGCGGTCTTCATCACCTCGTCTTCGAGGTCGTAGACAACTCGATCGACGAAGCGATGTCGGGCTACTGCGACCAGATCGACGTCTGCATTCACCCGGACAACTCGGTGACTGTGATCGACAACGGACGCGGTATTCCGGTGGACGTCCACCCCACGGAGAAAGTGCCCGGCGTCGAGCTGGCCATGCTCACTCTGCATGCCGGCGGAAAGTTCGACAAGGAGTCGTACAAGGTGTCGGGCGGTCTTCACGGAGTGGGCGTCTCGGTGGTGAACGCCCTCGCCGAGTGGCTCGAGGTCGAGATTCACCGCGACGGCAAGATCTGGCGCCAGAAGTACGGCCGGGGTCGCAAGAAGAGCGAACTCAAGATGGGTGGCAAGACGGATGAGACCGGCACCTTGGTGACGTTCAAGCCGGATCCCGAAGTCTTTACCGAGCTCGAGTATGACTTCGATACGCTGGCGACCCGGCTCCGCGAGTTGGCCTTTCTGAATCGCGGAGTGAAGATCACGCTGAAGGACGAGCGGCCGGGTAAGGAGAAGAAGAGCAAGTACCAGTACGATGGCGGCATCAAGGAGTTCGTGAAGTACCTGCGCGGCAACCGGAAGGCGCTGTTCGTCGATGTCATCTACATGGAGGCGAAGCGTCCCGAGTGCGAGATCGAGCTTGCCATCCAATACAACGACGGGTACAGAGAGGACACCTTCACTTTCGTCAACAACATCAATACACACGAAGGCGGGACCCACCTCACCGGCTTCAAGGCGGCGCTCACACGGACGCTCAACGATTACGCGCGCCGCGGCGGCATGCTCAAAAAGGCGAACTACTCACTGACCGGCGAAGACGTGCGCGAAGGTTTGACGGCGATCCTCTCGGTCCGCGTAATGGACCCGCAGTTCGAGGGGCAGACGAAGACCAAGCTCGGCAACAGCGAAGTGCGCGGTGCCGTCGAATCGGTCGTTAACGAGGGGCTGTCGAACTTCTTGGCCGAGAGTCCGACGGCGGCCCGGCGCATCATCGAGAAATGCATGCAGGCGGCGCGAGCCCGAGAGGCGGCGCGCCAGGCGCGCGACCTGACCAGGCGCAAGTCGGCGCTCGAAGGCTCGATCCTGCCCGGAAAGCTCGCCGATTGCTCGATAGACGACCCTAGCGTCAGCGAACTCTACCTGGTCGAGGGTGACTCGGCGGGCGGTTCGGCGAAGCAAGGCCGCGACCGGAATTTCCAGGCGATCCTGCCGCTGCGCGGCAAGATACTCAACGTCGAGAAGGCGCGACTGGACAAAGTGCTGACCAACGAAGAGATCCGCACGATCATCACGGCGGTGGGCACGGGCATCGGCGAAGACGAGTTCAACTTGGAGAACGCTCGTTACCACCGAGTGATCATAATGACTGACGCCGACGTCGACGGCGCCCACATCCGCACTCTCCTGCTTACGTTCTTCTTCCGCCACATGCGGCAACTCATCGAGGCAGGTTACGTGTACATCGCGCAGCCGCCGCTCTACCGGATCCGGCGCGGCAGGGAAGAGCACTACGCCTACTCCGATGACGAGCGCGACAAGATCATGAAGCGCATCGACAAGGATGGCAAAAGCAAGGCCGACGTGCAGCGCTACAAGGGGCTCGGCGAGATGAACCCCGAGCAGTTGTGGAAAACAACGATGGATCCGGAGCGGCGCACCATCTTGCGCGTGACGATGGACGATGCCGTCGAGGCCGACCGCCTGTTCAGCCTGCTGATGGGCGATGAAGTCGAACCGCGCCGCGCATTCATCGAGGAGAACGCCCGGTACGTAAAGAACCTGGACGTCTGATCTCCGGGAGAGTCAGTTGGCCAAGCTCCGCTTCCGCCGCTGGACTATTAGGCGTCTCTTACTTGCCTTGGTCGTCCTTTACCTGGCGGGCGGATATTTTCTGCCCCGCATCCACTGGATCTCCGCCGACCCTGCTATCGAAGCGAATGTCTTAGGAGTGCCACCACTCGCGCCGGCGGGCGTCCGGGCCGCTGGAGTGCTCGGCGTCCACACCCAGCGTTCCCACGATGCCGTGGGCAGCGAAGCGGAGGTCGTTCGCGCGGCCCGCGAAGCCGGTCTCGATTTCGTCATTCTCACCGATCATCGCTCTGCCGACTCCCCGCAGGAGCTCTGGCGGGTGCAGACCCGCTACGAGGACGGTGTGCTGCTGGTGCGGGGGCAGGAGATATCGCTGGGTCGCGATATCGGTCGTGTGCTCGTTTTTGGGATCGATACAGTGGTGGCCCACTGGGAGGGCAGTCTGGATGAACTCGGTCGGCTGCTCGAAGCCGACTCGGCGACCGCTGTCGTTGCACACTCCCGGAGCCCGAGGACCCGGGACAGCTGGCGTCCACGCGAGACGCCGGGAATAGCCGGCTGGGAGGTCTTCGACCTGGCCGACGTGGGTCGTGCCCGACTCAAGGACCCCTGGGTGGTCTATCATCTCCTGGCGTTGGCGGCGAGCGCACCGATTGGCCGGATGCACGAAAGCCTGCTTCGCCTACATCGCGACGGCTTCGAACAGCCCGCTGTCGCTGCTTTCGATTCTCTCTACCCCTGGAATCGCTCCACGGCGTTGGGTGCCCTGGACGCCCACCCCAAGACGCGCGTCGCGGGTCGTCTGGTGCCCGGCTATGGGCCCTTCTTCAAGAGTATCGTGAATCACATCGAGCTGGCGAGCCCGCTGCCGCGTGACGCCGGTGTGGCGATGAACGCGCTGGCCGCTGGCCTGGATGCGGGTGGTGCATTCATCTCCTTCGGGAACACGCAACTGGCACGTAACTTCTCACTACAGCTCGTGGCGCCTGGTGGCGGCGCGGTTGGAATGGGTCAGGCCGTCGCCTGGGAGCAGGGACAGTACTTGCGGGCGGGCTTTTGGGGGGGGCCGAGGGAGCGGCTGATCTACCGTGTTGTGCACGACGGCGAGCATCGCGCCTGGGTTTCCGGTGCCGAGCTGGCCTGGCCACTCGACGAGCCGGGCGTCTATCGCGTAGAGGTCTACAGGTATACCGTGCGAGTCGGCCCACTTACCTGGAACCTGCGTCCCTGGGTATTCGCGAACCCGAATTGGATCGTACGGAGGGATGAGTAGGCGAGCTCAGTCGCCGGTGTGGTCTGCTTCTGTACCTTCCTCTCCCAGCTCCATCTCCTTCCCGGCATACTCGCGTAGCTGCTGAATCTGCTCGGAGCTTCCCATGACGATCATTACATCGCCGGCCTCCAGCCGCGTCTCCGGTCCGGGATTGTAGATCGGTGGACCTTTCCCCCGTGCCCGCTGCAGCGAAAGGACGATGAGCCCAGTGCGTTGCGGGATCCTGAGCTCGGCCAGCGATTGGCCGACGAAATGCGAGCCGCCCGGTATGGCGGCCTGTTCCAACCGCAGCTCGATGCCGGCTCCACTGATCGCACACTCCAGGAAGTCCACCACGTGGGGCCGCAGCAGCGAGAATGCCATGCGGACGCCGCCCGTCACGTTCGGTGAAACCACGCGCGCTGCGCCCGCCCGCCTGAGCTTCTCGAGTGATTCCTCGCTGTAGGCTCTGGCCACCATCGTCAGTTCGGGGTTCAAGTGCCGCGCCGTCATGCAGACCAGGATGTTTTCGGCGTCATCGGCCAGGCAGGCGGCAAGCCCTCTGGCTTTCTGTATCTGTGCCGCCTCCAAGTTTCTCTCCAGCGTCGCGTCGCCCTCGATGAACAGGAGATCGGGTTGAGCGTCGCGAACCAGTGCGATCCGAGCCGGGTCCTGCTCAATGACAACGAATGGGTGCTTGGCGTCTAGCATTTCTGCCACCACGACCCGGCCCATGCGGCCGACGCCGCACACGATGTGGTGATCCGACAGTGCCTCGATACTGCGCATTCTGCGACGCCTCCTCAGCACTCCTCCCAGGTCGAGCTCGACAATCAGTGCAGTCGTCAAAGCCCACCAAATGCCGAGCCCTGTGATCCCGAGGAAAATGAGTACCATTGTGAAAGTTCGTCCCGCCGGCGACAGCGGGTAGAGCTCCATGAAGCCCACCGACGTCACCGTCGTCACCGCCATGTACAGCGAGTCGATCCAGCGCCAACCCTCTATGATCGTGTAGCCCAGCGAGCCGAGCAGGAAGACGATGACGAAGTAGAATCCCGCCAGGGAGAAACGTCGCCAGAATGGACGAAGAGCCTCGGCCAGCGTGATGGGTGGCTGTTCTAGGTCACTACCGCCCCAGCCGCCACGGCGCCGGCTTGACTGAGGTTTTCGACCGGTCATCGCTTGCTCTTGCCCCTACTCGGCATGCTTCGGGCCGCGATCCCTGACACCATGCCGGTTTCAGCTGTCTAATCGGATGGTGGCGAGTGTCATTCGCGCCTGATGTGCTGCATGAGCTTAGGGGTACATGTGGGCCTGACGCTAGGGGTTAGGCGCGCCCAGGGCCCTAGTCTCTGCCATTCTAGCTGGCCGGGGACGCGAGTGCAATCTCCCGGGGGAGAGGAACATGTCCCCAGCAGTGGCGTTCTACATCTGTAGATTCGTCAGAGTCACACGCGATGGAGGAAATCAGGCTGGGTCAGGATGCGCCGCGCGCCAGGTCGCGTTGCGGGGGCCCGATGCCTATTTTGCAGTTGTCGGCGGTTCCACGTCCGCCGCGATCTGAAGCGGTATGGAGGCACCAATGAGTATGAGCAGCAGGCGGCTGAGCGTTGCGGGCCTATTCGTGGCTGTAATCCTGGGGTTGGGGCCCTGGTCGGCGACGGCTAGCGCGCAGTATTCGCAGTATTTCGGGCGAAACAAGGTTCAGTACGAGGACTTCGACTTCAGAGTGCTGAAGACCGAGCACTTTGACATTCACTACTATCCGGAAGCCCGTGAAGCGGTCGACCAGGCCGGCCGCATGGCCGAGCGCTGGTACGCTCGCCTCTCCCGGATGTTCAACCATGAACTGAGCGGTCGGCAGATCATCATCCTCTACGCCGATCACCCGGACTTCGAGCAGACGACCGCGCTGTTGGGCTCGATCGACGAGGCAACGGGTGGTGTGACGGAGGCGTTCAAGCGGCGCGTCGTGCTGCCGATGGCTGGCTCGCTGGCCGAGACGGACCACGTACTTGGGCACGAGTTGGTTCACGCGTTTCAGTTCGACATTACGACGGGCGCTCGTGGCGCTGCGGGGGGCGGCTTGCCTGCCGCGCTGGCGATGCCGCTCTGGTTCATCGAGGGAATGGCAGAGTACCTGTCGCTGGGGCCGGTTTATCCCCACACCGCGATGTGGATGCTGGACGCGGCGCGGCGCGACAAGCTGCCCTCTTTCAGGCAGCTCGCCAGCCCCCAGTTCTTCCCCTACCGCTACGGCCACGCGCTTTGGGCATACGTCGGCGGTCGCTGGGGTGATCCGGCGATCGGTGAGATCCTCAAGGCGGCCTCGGTCTCCGGCAGCGTAGCGCAGGCCTTCGCCGTCGTTCTCGACATCAATCCCAACGACCTGATCGCCGATTGGCGGCAGTCCATAATGGACGCCCACACGGACCTGGTCGCGGGCACGTCGGGCCCCGTGGAATATGGGCGCGTCCTGATATCGCCGGAGAGCGGGAGCGGCTCACTGAACATCGGACCGGCGGTGAGCCCCGATGGCTCGCAGCTCGTCTTCTTGTCGGAGAAGAGCCGATACTCGATCGAGATGTACCGCGCCGACGCCGAGACCGGTGAGATCGAGAATAAGATCCTCAAGACCGCGCTCGATCCGCACTACGAAAGCTTGCAGTTCATCAACTCGGCCGGCGATTGGCATCCGGATGGCCGACACTTCGTGTTCTCCGGGGTCAGCAAGGGTAAGCCAATCATCACGGTCATCGACGCAGAGCGCGGCAGAAAGACGGCCGAATACAAGATCGAAGAAGTGGGAGAGATCTTCAATCCATCCTGGTCACCCGACGGTAGGTACATCGTTTATGCGGCCTCGGTGGGTGGTCTGATGGACCTGTTCATCCTGGATGCCGAGACCGAGGAGAACCGGCGCCTGACGGACGACCCGTACGCCGATCTGCAACCCGTTTGGTCGCCCAATGGTAAGTGGATCGCTTTCGTTACCGACCGCTTCACGACCGACCTGACCAACCTGGACTGGGGCAACTACCGGCTGGCGGTCATGGACGTCGAGACGGGTGAGATTGGGCCGGTCCCTGGCTTCCCGGAGGGCAAGCACATCAATCCGCAATGGGCAGCGGACGGCTCGAGCCTCTTCTTCCTCTCCGACCAGAACGGGATCACCAACGTGTATCGGGCCAGCGTCGAGGACCAGCAGATCTACCAGGTCACCAACCTGACTACCGGGGTGAGCGGCATCACCGCGCTCAGCCCGGCGATGTCGATTTCTAGCGAATCCAACAAGATGGTGTTCAGCGCTTACGAGGGTGACCGCTACACCTTGTACGCCATCGATGACCAAACCGTCCTCGAGGGCGGCCCGGTGCAGCCGCCGCTGGCCGAGATAAACCCTGCAGTATTGCCTCCAGCGGACCGCCCGGTGGGCGATGTGATGGCGCTGGTCGACAACGCTTACCTAGGGCTCCCGCCAACCTCCGATGAGTTCGAGGAGACCAAGTACAGTGCCGGCCTCTCGCTGGACTATATCGCACCACCCAACGCCGCCGTCGGCGTCGGATCTTCCGGGACGCTCATCGGCGGCGGTACAGCCCTGTTCTGGAGCGACATTCTGGGCGAACACAACCTTGTCACGGGGTTGCAGGTCAACGGCAGCATCGCCGACATCGCCGCGCTGGTGGGCTACGAGAACCGCAGGTCACGCTGGAACTGGAGCTTTTCGGGCTATCAGTTCCCCATAGCCAGGCGCGGATTTACACCCCTCGCTATAGACGAGCAAGGCCGTCTGTTCCAGAGTCTGCTTACCATTCGGCAGATCAGCCGCGGGCTCCGGACACTCTGGACATACCCGTTGAACCGGGCACAGCGGATCGAGTTCGGCGGTAGCTACCAGAACACTATCTACGACTACGAGGAGGAGCGGATCTTCGCTCAGGGCGATAGTGAAAAGATAGACAAGCCCAAGTGCTCGGACGAAGTTGTGCCGCTTTGCGAGCCGGACGCGGTAAACATGGTCTCCGGCAGCGCGGCCCTCGTCTACGACAACACCTTCTTCGGTTTCACGGGCCCGGTCTTGGGGCAGCGCTACCGCCTGGAGGTGGAGCCGATTGTGGGCACGTTCGACTACGTCGGCGCTCTCGTTGACTTCCGCAAGTACATCATGCCGGTCTCGCCGTACACGCTGGCGGGTCGCATCGTACACCTCGGCCGCTATGGCACAGGCGGTGAGGATTTCAGGCTCTTCCCCCTGTTTATCGGCTACCAGCAATTCGTCAGAGGATACGATAACGGGTCATTCGATATCTCCGAGTGCAACGACACGGTCAGCGACGATTCGTTCGTTGGAGGTGGCGAGGGCGGTTGCGATGTCTTCAGCCAGCTGTTCGGCAGCCGCATGCTCCTTGCCAACTTCGAGCTACGCGCCCCCTTCCCCCAGGCGTTCGGCGTTCGCGCCCCGACCTTCCTGCCGATCACGCTCGCTGCCTTCTTCGACGCCGGCGTGGCATGGTGGACACGGGACGGGGCAATCGAGTTCGGCGGCGGTAACAAGGACCCCTGGAACCTGGTTACGAGCTACGGCTTGGCTGCGCGCATCAACCTCTTCGGCCTGATGTTGATGGAGATCGACTTCGTTCATCCGAACAACAGGCCGCGGAAGGGCTGGATCTGGCAGTTCGGATTCTCGCCAGGTTTCTAGGTCCAGAGCAGAACACGTTTAGGCAACGCTCCTCGCCGCGTCGGCGGCGGGGAGCGTTTGCCGTAGCGGCAGCCTGCCCGCAGGCGACGCTTTGGCCGCCTCGCGCATCTATACAAGTGGAATGAGAGCTGAAACTCTGGCTGTGGCTAGCGCGGAGGTCGTGCGCGCCCGCGCGGGTGATCCGGAGGCCCTGGAAGAGGTCTTCCGTGCCTACGAGGCGCCGGTCTACAACCTCGGACGTCGCATCTGTGGGAACGAGGAGGATGCGGAGGATGTACTCCAGGATACGTTTCTAGAGGTTTGCCGCTCCATCGGCAGATTCCGCGGCGATGGGTCGCTCTGGAGTTGGGTTCGGCAGGTGGCGGTGAGCAAGGCGCTGATGTTGCTGCGCCGCGAGCGTCAGCGGACAGCGTGCTCCCTGGATGGGGATGGCAACCTGGCCGGGATGGTGGGGCGGGGGCCGCCCGAGCCGACTGCACCGATCGATCTGGAAGCGGCGCTTGGGCGCCTGGCGCCGGTCACACGTGGGGTGCTCTGGCTGCACGACGTCGAGGGCTACACGCACGAGGAGATCGGCGAGCTAATGGGCAAGACGGCGAGTTTCTCGAAGTCACAGCTGTCGCGAGCCCACCGGCGATTGAGGGAGTGGCTGAGGTAATGGCGAACGAGCGTCATTTGGAGATGGATGAGCTTCTCGGCCTTCGGGACGGGGAGGGGAGTTCGTTCGGGCGGGCACACGTAGAGTCGTGCGAGGCGTGTCGCGGCGAGCTCGAGCGGCTGTACCGTGTGCGCTCCGAGCTGCGGGCGCTGCCTACGTTTGGGCCGCCGCGCGAGCTGTGGCCGCGCATTCGCAGGCACGTGTGGCGACGGCGGGTGCGCCGGCGGCTGTCCTACGGGGCTGTCGGACTCGCTGCGGCGGCTGTGGTGGCGGGATTCATGATACTGCGTGGCCCGACGGCCGAACCGGCCGACGCCTGGGTGGCCGAAGCGACCAGCGAGGATCTGGGGCCGATGATCAACCGCGCCCGTCAGCTCGAGACCCTGCTGCAGGTCTACTGGCCGCAGCGGCGTGTCTACGACGCTCCCACGGCGCTGGCCACTTCCGTTCTCGAGGATCGGATATTCGTGCTCGACCAGTTGCTGCTGGAGAGCCGGGCGCTGGGTGCCGACCGCGAGGTGTTGCGCGGGCTGTGGGGCGAACGGGTCCTGGCTCTCGAGCAACTGGTCAGCCTACAGGTCGTCAAGGAGGAGAGGCGGGTCTGGCGGTGATTGGATTGAAAAGTCGATTTTGCGGGCCAAATGACGGAGGAGATTCCATGAGGTGGATACAGCTGGTGCTTGCGGGCGCCCTGGTCTTGGCGGGCGTCGCGGAGCCGGTGCGGGCTCAGGAGGAAGAGCAAGAGGAGAAGGAGAGAGAGCGCGTGTGCGAGTGGCATGGCGTGGCGACAGCGCCGTTCTCGCGCATCCAGGTATGGCCATGCGAGGGTGACTGGCCCCAGGTAGCCTGGTTCAGCAGACAACCGCGGCTGGGGGTATGGATAAACACCGAGGCGAACCCCGAGACCGACCGCTACGGTGCGCTCATCGATCGGGTGGCTGACGGCAGTCCGGCGGAGAAAGCGGGAATTCAAGAAGGCGACATCATCACGAAGTTGGGCGGGATGAGCCTGCTCGAAGGCGACGAAACCTACGACGAGGATGAGTCGGCGCCGGGGATGCGGCTGATCGAGCGGGCACGCGAGCTGGAAGACGGCGATACGGTGGAGGTCGAGTTCCGCCGCGACGGCGACACGCAAACCGTGGAGCTGGTAGCCGGCGAATTCGAGGGGCCGTTCGCGTATTCGTTTCGCTTCACTGATCCCGATAGTGCGTTTACCTATCGCTTCAGAATGCCTGATTACGAGCGGATCTCCGGTCTGGCCGAACGCCTGCGTGAGATTCCCGAAGTCCGCGTCCGGGCGCCGGAGTCATTCGCGCTGGCCATCGGCACGATGCTGCCCGGCCTCGAGCTCGTCTCGCTCAACCCCGATTTGGGCGAGTATTTCGACGCCGATGAGGGCGTGCTCGTGATCAGCGTTCCCGAGGAGAGCGAGCTGGGGCTCGTGGCGGGTGACGTAATCTTGGAGATCGACGGTCGTGCTGTAAGAGACCCGAGCCACGCGATGCGGATCCTGCGCTCCTACGAACCCGACGAGGAAGTTTCCTTCCGGATCATGCGCATGAAACGCGAGACGACGGTGACCGGCAAGATCTCGGAACGAGGTCCTCACATCATCCGCGAGCGCGACGAGCGCTAAGACGGATCGACGCTCCTGCGTCACCTCCAAGGGCGGCGCCCGGTACCTGATGGTGCCGGGCGCCGCGTCTTTGTGCAGATTGCCATAAACAGATCCCACGCCTATCGCGTATTCTGAGCAGAGGCCGGCAGGTAGCCAATCGCCCAGGTGTGACACAAACCGGCGGGAGCCGCACGTGGAAGAACGGGAGCTTACTGCGCTGGCGGCAGCCTATCAGAGGGGGGATGAGGCCGCCTTCGAGCGGTTGGTGGAGGCCCTGACCCGGCCTCTGATAGCCATGGCCTATCGCTACACCGGCGACTGGGAATGGGCCCGTGACTTGACTCAGGAGACCTGGGTGCGGGTACACGATCGGATACGGCGCTACGACCCGGTCAGGTCATTCCAGGCATGGGTGTACACGGTCCACCGCAACGCCTGCCTCAGTCACCTGCGCCGGGCTTGGGTGCGGCACGAGACGACGCCCGGCGATGACGCTCTGGGGCGCGCTATAGAGCCCGCCGTCGATCCACTCGCCGATCTCGAGCGCCGCGAGTTCCACCGGCGGCTGCTCATCGCGATGGGGGCGCTGAGCGAGAGCCAGCGGCAGGTGTTCGCGCGGGTCTATCTGGAGGGTGTCGGTCAAAAAGAGGTGGCACAGGCGCTTGGAATCAAACACACCACCTTGAGGGCGACGCTTCACTTTGCCCGCAAGCGTCTGGCCGCAGCTCTTAGAGAGATGGAGGAAACACCGTGACGAGGAACCCCGACTGCGAGGTCTTCCAGGACCAATTGGATGCGCTGCAGGCCGGAGCGCTGCCGGAGGAGGGCATGGACCAGCTTCGACTGCATGCCGCCTCCTGCGGGGACTGCGCGATGCTCCTCAGAGTACACGAGCACCTGGCGGCGCCAACGCTCGGCGATCTGGAGGCCGCAGTGCCTGACGAGTTGGTCGCTTCCGTCTGGCCGCGCGTCCGGGCCGAGATCGCGACGGGTGAATCGGCGCGCCTGAGGGAGTCGCGGGGATGGCAGGGCTGGAGCTGGCTGGCTCCCGCCCTGGCGGCCGCGACCCTGCTCCTCTTCATCGGCAGCGGCCTCATGTATCAAGAGGTGCGGGAGCTGCGACGCCGCGAGACCGCTCTCGTGCAGCAGGTAGCCGAGCAGGAGCGCTGGCTTGCCGAGCTGGATCTGCGGACTTCGAGGGACCCGGTGGCGCGGACCGCGGGGCTAGCGGGGCGGCCTACCTGGGAACGAGCGCTGGCACGCCGCAGGAGCGTGAGCGTCGCAGAGCTCGCCCGTATGCTGAGCAGTATGCCGGCGACCACAACGGTCCTCGACGCCTCCGATGCGGAGGTGCTGTACAGGAATCTACCCTCTTGGCTGGCGACCGCTGTGGAGAACTTGGCGGCGCAGGTGCCCACCGACGATGGGCTACAGGCCGGTGAATTAACACAACTAGTCGAGGCTCTTGGAATCGATTCCTCCAGGCGGATATCGACGACGCGCCTTCTCGCACTGGCAGGGGGATCGGCTAGCGGCTTTGACTTGTCCCCTGGGGCACTGTGAATAGAGAGAGGTGAAGGTCATGAAGTCGATCGGGAGTTATCAGCGGGTTCAGATCGCCGCCCTCACCCTGACCTTATTCGGGCTGGGTGGCTGCGTCGAGTACACGATCGAAACCACGCTCAACGCCGATGGCAGTGGATTACGGCGTGAGGAGATGGTCGTCGACGAGAACGAGGGCGAATGGGTCGACGTGTCCTACGCCCAATTCGGTGAGCTCATGTTTGTCGCAGGAGGCCACGGCTGGACACACCGCGAAGAGGTGCGCGACGGTGATACGCTCCACGTATTCCGGCGCGAGAAGGTGCTCTCTGATTTCGCTGCTTGGGTCGACGTGAGCGGTGATGTACACATCGCGGGCGCTACCGCGGCCACCGCGAGCGCCAGCGTTGGGCGTGTCTCGCTGGGCGACGTCCATTTCCGCAATGCTTCCAGAGTAGAGACCGGGCAAGTCGCCGAATACACCACGTTCACCTATCGCGAGACCTTCTACTGGGAAAACCTCCTCGATGTCTTGGTTGAGTTCTTCGTGCAAAGCTTCGCCGACATGATGGATGCGAGGTACGCCGACCTGACCTCAGGGGAACGTGGCGAGATCGTCGGGCTGGTCAGAGGCGGGCTATGGTCTGCCGTGGATCAGGGTATCCTCGACGCGGCCGACGAAGAGGAGAAACGTTTGTACGCGGCCTTCATCGACCGCACGGCGCCCCAGGCGGCGGAGATCGCGCGGCATAGCCACCCCGGTGCGGACGAGGGTTCGTTCAGGGAGATGCTGCAGCGGCTGTACGACGACGATGAGCCGCTAGAGGAGTTCATGGACGAGAAGCTCCCAGGCCTGGCGCTGGCGATCAACACCGTCATCGTCTTCCGGTTGAACATGCCGGGGCGAGTCACGAACTCGAACTCCCACGATCGCGACGGCAACACCTTGGTTTGGGAGTTCGGCCCCGGCGATGCGGGACCCGGCCCGGTCGAGATCTACGCCGAGTCGGTCGTTCGGAGATAGAAGGGGAAGTCGGCTAGGCCGTGGGTCGCGGCTCGCCGCGGATCGCATCGAACGAGCGTCGCACGTAGACGGGTACCATGGCGCGGCGCCACTCGATCTCGACTATGATGTTGTCGAGAGGGTTGCACTGCCGGTGGGCCTGCGCTGCGATTTCATCGATTACGTCGGCGGTCGGCTTTTTGCCCATCGCGATCTTGTCGAGCCCACCGATGACGCGGGGCTTGGCGCCCAAAGCAGCGACGACCAGCGAGATCGATCCCATCACATCGCCGTCGTCCAGTTCCACGGCCAGCGCGATGCTGAGGAGCGGGAAGTCCACCGACTTCCGTTCGCGTACCTTCGTGTAGGTGGCGCGCAGCTTCGGCGACGGTAGCGGCAGACGCACCCGCGTCACCAGCTCGTGCCGCTCCAGCTTTTTGTTCCAGATCCCGTCGGCGGTGAAGAAGTCGCTGAGCGTCACCGATCGCTCGCCGTCGGCGGACGCGATGTCGATCTCCGCACCCAGCGCCATTAGTATGGGCGGAGTGTCGGCCGAGTGGGCAGCGACGCAGTTCGTGCCACCTTTGACCACGTGGCAGACGTCACCGTCTTTCTTCAGGCAGAACCCCAGCGCCCGTCGCCAGAAATGCGTCTGGTTGTAGTAGGTACAGCGGGTGTCGAGGCAGATGTTGCCACCCAGCGTCCCTTGGTTGCGAATCATCGGGTGGGCGACGAGCGACGCGGCGTGCGCGAGGGCGGGGAAGTGGTCTCTCACCAGCGTGTTGCACGCAACATCCGTCAGGCTCTCAGCCGCGCCGATCGTCAGCTCCCCGTCGTGCAGCTCGATTCCGTAGAGTTCGGTGATCCCCTTCAGCGCCACCAGGTGACCCGGCGCGAACAGTCCGTGCTTCATGTTGGGCATGAGATCGGTGCCGCCGGCGATAGGCAGCACATCGGCGGCATGGTCCTTCAGCAACTCGAGCGCCTCGTCGAGTCTTCGCGGCCGGTGGTATACGTACGGGTGTAGCCTCAGCATCAGTTTAGCCTAATCCCCCGCGGCCGGCAGCGGCGTCCGGCTCGACTCCGACTTCCAAGGTGTCAGCGCTCCCGCCTTCTCGCGCTCGGCTCGCAACTGTAACGCCTTCCAGATTCGCGGCGGCGTGAACGGCAGCCGGTCCATGCGGACGCCAACGGCGTCGTAAATACCGTTGGCGATCGCCGGGATCGAGGGGTGCAGAGGTCCCTCGCCGGCTTCCTTGGCCCCGTATGGGCCTTCCGGGTCCACCGACTCGACGATCAGCGACTCGAGCTCCGGCGTATCGAGGCTGGTGGGGATCTTGTAGTCGAGCAGCGAGGGCGCGTTGTGGAGGCCGGTCTCTTTGAATATGTGCTGTTCCATCACGGCCTCGGCGAAGCCCATGTAGGCCGAGCCCTCCATCTGGCCTTCCACCAGCACAGGGTTGAGCGCCCGGCCACAGTCGTGGGCGATCCAGATTTTGCGGACGTCGACGAAGCCCGTATCCGGGTCGACCTCCACCTCGGCCACGTGGGCGGTGAACGAGTAGGCCGGCGAAGAACCGATCGTACCGCCGCGGTAATCGCCGTGGATGTCCTTCGGCGTATTGTAAGAGCCGGTGGCGCCCAGTGCGCCGAACTTCGCCTCCGCCAGGTTGAACGCCTCGCTGATCGGCATCTTCCGACCGGTGTCTTTCACATCGAACGCCCAGCCGCCGGCCAGCCCCACCTGGCGCGGTTTACACTCCCAGCTCTCGGCCACCGCCCGCTTGACCAGCTTCTTGATCTTGTCTGCGGCGTCGATACAGGCGTTACCGCACATGAGGGTGATGCGCGACGAGTAGGCTCCCAGGTCAACCGGCGTGAAGTCGGTGTCGGCCGCCAGGATGCGCACGTAGTCGAGCGGCACGCCTAGCTCCTCGGATACGATGTAGGCGAGCATCGAGTCGGAGCCCTGCCCGATCTCGGAGGCGCCACAGAAGACCGCCACCCGGCCCGAGCGGTCGACCTGGAGTTGGACCGCCGACTGCGGCATCTCGTTCGGGTAGATCGGATAGTTGGTGCCCGAGATGTAGCACGACCCGGCGACGCCCACGCCGCGACCATAGGGCAACTGTCGGTACTTGTTTCTCCAGTCGGACGCGCTCTCTACAGCGCTTAGACATTCGAGGAAGCCGTTCGATTTGACGAGGAACTCGTTTACCGTGCGCGTGTCAGAACCGAGGAAGTTGCGCCGCCTCAATTCGATCGGATCGATGTCGAGCGCCTCGGCCAGCCGGTCGAGCTGGACCTCGATGGCGAAGCGGGGCTGCACCGAGCCGTGACCCCGCTTCGGCCCGCAGCACGGCTTGTTCGTGTAAACCCGGGTCGAATCGAATCGATACGACTCCATCGTATAGGGCGCCGTAATAAGCTGACCCGAGTAGTAGGTGGTGACGAGGCCGAATGACTCATAGCTGCCGCCATCGAGGATCGTGCTGGCGTCCACCGCCTGGATACGGCCGTTCTTGTCGGCGCCGGTCCGGTAGCGCATCAGCATCGGGTGACGGCCGCGGTGTGCGTAGAAGACCTCCTCCCGAGTGTAGAGGATTTTCACCGGCCGACCGCTGATCATGGCGAGCTTCGCCACACAGAACTCGAGGTCGAAGGGCTCTGACTTACCGCCGAAGGCACCGCCGATCGGCGGCTGGACGACCCGGACCTTGGCGACGTCCAGATCGAGGACTCGCGCCAGCTCGCGGTGCAGATAGTGGGGGACCTGTGTGGTCGACCAGACGCTAAGCTTGCCCGACGTATCGAAGTAGCCGATGGCGCAGTGCGGCTCGATGGCCGTATGCGTGGTGCCCTCGAAGTAGTACTCGGCCTCCGCGATGACCTCCGAGTCCTTGAGTAGTCTGTCTACCTCACCGAACTCGAGCCGCACGTGCTTGGAGACGTTTCCGTTCGCGTCCGGCTTCTTCGGCTCGTGGATCGGCATCTCTGGATGCGCCAGCGCTTCCTCGGGGTCGAGGAAGTGGGGAAGCACCTCATACTCGACCTCGATTAGCTCGAGAGCCGCATTCGCCGATTCCTCATCGACGGCGGCGACCGCCGCGACGCCGTCGCCGACATAGCGCACCTTATCGACACACAGCGCGTATTCGTCCTGCGCCCAGGGCAGGATTCCATAGGTCACCGGCATGTCGCTGCCGGTGACGATCGCGTGCACGCCGTCTAGCGCCAGCGCCTTCGACACGTCGATCCCCAGAATGCGAGCGTGCGGGTGGGGGCTGCGCAGAATCTTGGCATGGAGCATCCCGGGCAGCGAGATATCGTCGGTGAAGATCGCCCGGCCGGAAGACTTGGCCAGCCCATCGGTGCGACGTAGCCTGCGTCCGATGACTTGGAACTCGCGCTCCAATGCTGCGCGCAGCTCCTCGTCACTCGCCGCGCTGGCGATCTGCTTCTCGCGAAAGTCCTCGAGCTTCACGAGCCCTTTAGCTCCGCCGGCGACCGTTCCTCTCGCAGCGCCGCCGCCGCCAGTTCGATCGCCTCGTAGATCTTAGTGTAGCCGGTGCAGCGGCACAGGTTGCCTGCCAGCGCTTCCCGGATCTCCAGGCGCGTCGGGCTTTGGTTCGCGGCGAGCAGCGCTGCTGCGGACATCAGGACTCCCGATGTGCAGAACCCGCACTGCGCGCCGCCCGTCAGGTCGAAGGCATCCTGCAGCGCGTGAGGCGCATCCGCCGCAGCAAGACCTTCGATAGTCGTCACCTCTTTGCCGATAGCCTCCTGAACCGGGAGGATGCACGAGAGGGTGGGAACTCCGTCCAGCAGAACGGTGCAGGCGCCGCAGTCACCCTTGTCGCAGCCCTGCTTCGGGCCGGTGAGCCTCAGCACGTAGCGCAGCGCATCGAGCAGCGTATAGTGGCTCGGTACGCCGAGGTCGTGCGTGTCTCCGTTGACGATGAGTCTGATGGCCTCGATCAACAGCTCCCCCGGACGGTCGAGAGATGCTGTGCGGCCGAGCGGAACGGGGCCTCGGGCGCACTGTGGGATCGTATCGGACACCGAGTTGGCAGTCAAGCGTCGATTACCGCGCGCCGGTGCCGGCCCGGAAGCGTAACATTATGAAAACGCTTGACTTGCCGTTCCCAGTTCCAGAGGCGACCCGGCCTCGGTGAGTGCTGCGCCGCTTAGAACTCTCGCGCAGCCCTCCCAGGCGGCTGGAGGTTCACGACATGGGTTCCTCGACAACGTCCAGCATTGTCCGCCAGACGGCCAGCCACTTGCCCGCCTCTTCGCTGAAGACGAACAGATCACGGCCGGTCGATGAATACCGCAGGCCCGCGCGCTCAAAGATTAGCTGGAAGGCATAGCTCGCCACCGCCGTGCTGCCGCACACGTCGATCTGAAGATCTTGCTCGTCGTACTCGTGCACACGCGCGTTCGTGCAGAAGTCCTCGTAGCCGGCGATGACGGCGCTGGCACCTTCCACGCGCCCGGCGAAACCTGGGAATACCATGGCCATGTCGTAGTGGAGGTACCTGGCCAACTCTTGCGGCTTGCCCTTCAGCCAGCAGTCGTTGATGGACCGCAGGACTCGAGCGACCTCGTCGCTGTCACGCCGTTCTGTCGAATTACTCACCTGGGCTCCGCCGTGCTATTCCGTCGGGAACGCGACACTCCCCGAGAAGATGTTCAGGCCGGCTTCACTCATGACGGACATGCGCGGTGGACGGCGGCCGGTCGTCGTGCAACAGCCGTACTCGCCGTCTTTACTTATGGCGACGAACTTTTCGCCGGGCAGAAAGTCGAGGCCTACCGCCCGGTAGCGGCCGGCGATCATGTGGAGCGCGTCCTCGCAGGCCTGCTGCGGTGTGCGGCCCTCCTTCATTCGCATCACGATGTAATATCCGGCGCACGATTTAATCACGTCTTCTCCGCGACCGGTCGCGCCCGCTGCGCCGACGTCGTTGTCGACATACAGGCCGGCGCCGATGATCGGCGAGTCGCCGATACGACCCGGTATCTTGTAGCTGAGGCCGCTGGTGCTCGTGATGCCGGCGACGTCGCCCGCCGCGTCCACGGCCAGCACGTTCACTGTCCCATAAGTGTAGGCCAGTTCTTCGTCCAGCGAGGCACCCTGCTCCTCGCGCTGCTTCAAGTGGTCGGGCGGACCCCAGTCGTCGCGATCGCTGTGGGCCTCGCGCCACATGAGCCAACGCTGGCGCGCTTTGTCGGTGAGCAGGTTCTCTTCCTCGAAGCCCCAGGACCGGGCGAACTCCAACGCGCCCGGGCCCACTAGCATCACGTGATCGGTTCGCTCCATGACCAGCCGGGCTACCGAGGATGGGTACTTGATATTCTCGAGTGAGGCCACCGATCCGGCGCTGTACGTCTTGCCGTCCATGATCGAGGCGTCCAGCTGGACGACGCCCCGCTCGTTGGGCAGTCCACCGTAGCCGACGCTCGTATCTTCAGGATCCTGCTCAATGTGGTTCGTCGCCTTCTCCACGGCGTCGAGGGCGGAGCCACCGGCCGAGAGGACCTCCCAGCCAAGCGCCATCGCTTGTTGGCCGGTCTCGTTCGTCTTGCTGGTGATTATCATCGGCGTGGCCGCACGGCGCGCTCGACGCGACCCCGGGCTAGCGCCGGCGAACGGGTTCAGCCGCTGCCACAGCAGGGCGCCTGCGCCCGCCAGGAAGCTCTGCCGGAAGAAAAGTCGACGTGTGATTCCGCTGGGCATTCGAGGCCTCCCCTCTCAGTGTGTCCGTCCGGTGCTCCCGAGCTCCGAACCGCGCGTGTACGATCCCATGACTTTGGAGAAGAACGGGCCGCCGCGAAAGACCCTCGCGCAGGTTGGCCCGGACGCCGCCGGGAGGTCGCGGGCTGGGCCGGCCCTAGCCGTCAGCGGGCGACGAAGAGCAGCCAGAAGAGAACCTCGCTCGGTGTCGCGGATTCCTTCTCGCGCTGCAGCCGGCGGTCGATGTCGGTTATGATGCCTTCGAGTGCCGAGCCTCCCAGATGTACCCCAGAGCAGCCGTCGCAGCGGTTGAAGCGATGGCCTTCCCACTCGTATGGCTCCAGCGATGGTGTCCGGCACCGCGGGCAGGCCGGCAGCATCTTGGCCGTGCCGGGCTCTCGACGCGGCAACCCGAGCTTGACCTTACCGAAGCCGGGTGTCTTGTCTGAAATGTAGGTGGTGAGCTCGGTTCGATCGAACCACAGATCACCACAGGCTGGGCAGCGGTCGATCTCTATGGCGCGGTGCCACTCGGGCCGCATCGGCTGGTGACAGCCCGGGCACGGTAGTCGAAAGGCGCCTTCGGTCATCGGTCAGCCTAAATTTTCATGCTTCCGTATCACAGCGCGGATCGGCTCGAGGTCCGCCCAGACGCGCCACTCGGCGACTCGGTCGCCCCGCACGACCGCCTTCCAGGCCGCCGGTGTCTCCCAGCGGTTCTCGAGTTCGAGTTCACCGTCTACGGCGCAGGTGCCCGAGGCGGTCCCCAGCAGCACGATGACATCTCCCGAGACGATCGTCTCCTCCACATCGATCCGGTAGTCCGGGACCATCGCGCAGTAGCCGCGCCACCCTTCCCGCATCGACTCGCGGTCGCTCGCCTACACCGTCCCATCGGAATCGACGAAACGGTGGTCCTCGGTCATCAGCTCACACAGTAGGCCCACGTCCCGCCGATTGATGCGGTCGACGAACTCCAGTGCTAGGTCAATTGCAGCCACACACCTATTCACTCTCGGGCGGCGGGAAGTGCCCCAACTGGGTCAGCATCGTGAGGTTGTCCCACTCGACCCACCACTCGGCGATCATTCCAGCTTCCAACCGGATTATCACCAAGAACTTGCCGTCCACGTCCCTGCCGGACGGTGGGAACGGTCCCATGGGGCCGTCCTGCCTGCCGCTGAAGGTCGCCAGGACCGCGACCATATCCCCCTCGGCGACGAGGAGATCGATCGTCTGCCGGGGGTTGGAGAACGAGGCCATATAATCCTCGTAGAAGGTGATGAAATCTTCGCGGCTCCGTACCTGAACATCGGGCGTCGCCTGGCAGTGCCGCACCGCGTTGGGAGCCACGAGTTCCCTTATGGTCTCGATGTCGCCTTCGTTCTGGGCCTCGACGAAACGGCGCACGACCTGCTTGTTCGCCTCCAACTGGGCATCGGGGGACGGGCCACAGCCGACCATTATCCCCAGCAGGGTTACAACTAGAACTCGATGTTGCTGTCGCATCTGATAAGCCTCCCGTTTTCTGCCGCGTTGGTCGCTCTGTCTGGGCTACTAGCGACCAGGCGGCTCGGTTCTGGACTCAGTTTCGCGGTTTCCAGGCCGCGAATCTCTCGTGGGCGGGTCGAGTGGCCGCTTTCGCCTCCTGCTCCTCGAGCCGTTCCGCCAGCCACTGAAACCATTCGGCGATTCGCTCGTGGGATCGTTCCACCCTGATCTCCTCGAAGTAGGCGCTGAGCTTACGCCACAGTGCGATCACAGCGCCGCCGGTCAACTCCCGAACCAGATCAAACGGAGCAACACCACGAAAGACGAGTAGGCCTATGGTTTCGAACATCAGAAAGCTGGTCAGCGCAGCTCCTTCATACTCGTGGCCCTTTGCGCGAAGCTGCGAGGCCGAGATCCCGTCCGGGACCGAGCCTAGAAGACGAAAGGCCTCGACGAAATGGCGACCCAGGACCGCGTGCATCAGCTCCATGGCAGCGATGTCGCGCCGCTGCTGGCGGTGATGCCGGACCTGGATCACGGCGAAGATCACACCGCCGATCACCGCCATCCCGCCAAAGAACTCTCCAAGACTGGCAAGCGTATCGAGCATGAGGTTTTCTGCCGTCTACCGCGTATGCATCTTGACGGCGGCAACAGTCACCAGCTGCAGTGGCCGTCGTAGTAGTCGTTGAACGTTAGCCTGCGCATGTTCGAGCCGTCCACATCAACCACGTAAACCTCGCGCTTGCGGCTCTCCTCCTCGGTCACTGGAAACCTCGTTACTCCGTCTAGAGTGGCTGTGAAGGCTACCTGTGTACCATCGGGGGAGTAGCCGCAGCCGCCGCGCTTGACCGGGTCGTAGTCACACCCTTGTTCTACCACTGTTCCCTCGAGATCCAGCACACCGAAGCAACGCACGCCATTCTTCTCCGAGGCAGGATAGTCCATGTACCTGATATGACCCGTATCGCGCATCCATTCACCGCCCCACCCCGGGCCAATCGCCCGTACATCGCTTCCATCGGAGTCCATGATGTAGATCATCGCCGTCCCGTCGCGCTCCGAAGTGAGGACCAGCCGGCCATCGGGCGACCAGGAGAAGGCGGCATCAAAGGCCTCGTTATCCGTTAGCTTCTGCAGATCAGAGCCGTCCGGGCTCATCAGATAGATCTCTTCATCTCCGTCCCGCGAGGACATGAACGCAATCTTCGTCCCGTCCGGCGACCAACGCGGGAAGTAGTCACGTGACCCTACCTGTGTCAGACGGCGAACGTTGGCCCCATCGCCATCCATAACGTAGATACTGCTCCTGCCATCATTATCCTCCCGGTTGGACGCGAAGGCGATCAGCGTCCCGTCCGGTGACCATTGCGGGATGTTGCTGTTCTTCCCATCGCCGGAATACGTGAGGCGACGCTCACCGGTCCCGTCAGGATTGATGATGTAGATCTCCTCGCCCTCGTGTTCGGGGGGACGTTGCGAGACAAACAGAATCCCTCTGGGAGGGGAGCCCTGACCACTCGCGCTGACAACCAGAGCAAGTGCGAGGAATAGCCCAACACGGTTGTCCATTGTGAGATCTCCCGGTTCGTCTCAGGTCCGCCATCAAAGGCCAAGCATCTCCTTCACGGCGAGCTTCAGATGTGTGGAAGTCGAGGGGTGGAGCCACTTGGGTGGACCGTAGTCGTCGAGCCCAAAGACCCGGACGCGGCTCATGAGTCCCGGGTGTTCTGCATCTAGATCAGCCAGCAGTCCGGTCACCAGCTCCCGAAGCCGTGCTTCCGACCTTCTGCTGTAGATCAGGAACTTCGTGTCGCTGTCGGCCAGATAGCTCATGAAGAGCGTGAGCCTCGGACGCGGCAGGTCCTCGAAATCCTGTCTGAATCCAGAGTAGTGGATGATTACAAGGTCTGGTTCGAAGCTCGAGATCTCCTCGTCACGATGCCAGTTGGCGCCTATCGCTTCCTTCTGACGACGGATTGGGAGATCGAGAAGGATGTCGCTGATGACGTCTGCATTCGTCCCGTTCGCGTCGCGGACTTCGTCGTCGTACACCCGGGTCGGGTGGGGCGAGTCCATTATGATGACAAGCGGGAGCGATTCGTCGTTGGCTAGAAGCGCCTGACCGCCGGGCGGCTCTGCGTCGGGGCTCAGCGTCGAGAGCACCGCGCCCGTTACAACGAGCAGCAGGGCGATCATCAGCAGTTCGGGACCGCTGACTGTCTGACGCCCCTGCTCCCCGTGGTACCATGCGAGGATCAGCGTGACGAACAGGCCGCAAACTGCGATGAGGATACTGATCTGCCCGATCAGGGGTGGCCAGGCGAATTGCCCGGCCCCTATGTCGATCGCCTCGAGGAGCGCCCACGCCGCCGCAAGATAGGCAACGGCCCACTGAAAGAGCTTACGTTCTCGCAGCCGCTGCAAGCTGATGTCCATGGTCTCGCCATCCGGGTGCGGCCGCGGCTCGCTACTCGCTGGGTGGTGGCGGGAACAGACCCAGCTGGGTCAGCATCGCCACGTTGTCCCATTCCACCCATAGCTCGGCGATCCGGCCGCCCTCGATGCGGAAGAAGGCGAGGAATGTGCTTTCGACCGATCTCCCAGTGGCCGGATACTCACCCAGCGGGCCAGTTTGTGTCCCGGAATATTTGGCCAATGCTGCCACCTCATCACCTTCAGCTATGAGCCGCTCGATCGTTACTCGCTGGTCGGGGAAGGTGACCAAGAAGGACTCTTGGAGCTGGATGAACTCCTCGCGTGAGCTTACCGGCGGTCCGGCAGTAGCCTCACTGTGGCGAGAAAAATCTTCGGTCACGAGTTCATCCAGCGCGTCCCAATTCGCCGCGTTGAGAGCTTCGGTGAATCTCCGCACTAGGTCTTTGTTGGCTTCGAGCTCGGCCGTCGGCGAGGGCGAGCATCCCACAGCCACAGCAGCAAGGAAGCTTGACAGAATAAGTGTGCTCGGCCGCATGGTTTTCCTCCCGAGGACGACATGTTTGTGATGCAGCTGCCTTATACAGTAACCGCTCCTGCCGTCTAACGGCTGTGCGCTCGAGCCGCTGCGACGGCGGCGACTATCTCACCCTCAGGGCACAGAGTCTGCCAGTTCGACTCGCCACAGGCTGATCACACTGATGCCTGGAGGCGCACTAACATCATCACGTGGCCACGCAGGTCGCTTACCGTCTTCAGGTCGTACGACCCACTTCAATACCGCGCCGTCACTCGAGCTTTGACATCGCAACAGCGTCTCCCAGCTGACCATCGTGGCATCTTGAAAGTGAATGTCGAACCAGATCGGATCCCTTGAGAGGTCGAGGGTATAGGTGAACGGCATTCCCTCAACCTGGTCTCGTATGTAGCCGTCCCCGCCCTCTCGGAGGACCAGCCGGCTCGGAGCACTTGACGATCGGAGGTCCCAGACACCCACTAGGTCGAAGTTCTCAGGGCATTGTGATTGGAGCCCAAAACGAGAAACTGACGCTTCGAGCAATGCAAACAGCAGCAGCCAGGGCATCGCAATCTCCAAGCGCGTGTACGGGCGGCAGCCTGACCTATCAGCTGCGGGATGTTCCGGGCGGCATGCGAAGGTGCTGCGAAGCATGCAGCCCAAGAAAAAGGGGCCGTCCACCGCCCGGCCCCACACGGCACGCAAGATAGCGGCGCGAGCGCTGGACAGCTAGCAGCAGGCTGGCCAGGAGCCGCTCACACTAACTGCAGCCAAGTCGTGTCAGCGTCGCCTCCTGCCATCCTAGCGAACGAGGTGGAAGTGCTCCTGGCGGCTCAGCGCCCCGTGCCGCACGCCGTCGGCGTCGATGTACGCATCCTCCTCGAGCGCCATGCGCGCCGGCTGGCCGTCCCACTCCGGCACCGGAGAGGTGGCCTGCAGCTCTATGGACCACCAGGTGTTGGGTCGTAGCGGCACGTCGCCGCGGCCAGGTACTCCCTCCTGCCGGTCCCAGAGGCCGATCAGCGGACCGGCCCCGTGGCCGTGGTCGCCGACGGGATGGCTGTAGACGGTGCCGTTGATGCGGGCGTCACGCATCCGCGCCAGCGACCTTCCCAGCACCTCGTTGCCGGTGCGGCCCGGCTGCATCTCTTCCAGCACGATGTCCTGGAGCTGGTTGCCCGCAGCCAGCGCCTGCTTCAGTCCCTCGGGCGCGTCGGTTTCGCCGGGGCGCAGCACGTAACCCATATGCTGGGTGTCGGTGTTGAGTCCTAGCGCGGTGACGCCGAAGTCGCAGTGGAGTACATCGCCGTGCATGATCACCGGATTGGAGGACTCGACGCCGCCGCGGCGTTGGACTTCCACAGAGGCGTGGAACCAGGTATCGAGCCCCAGGTCGTTGAGGCGCTGGCGCATCCACCATCTTACGTCTTCGGTGCGTGTAATTCCGGGAGTGATGACCTTGCTCGAGAAGGCCGTGGCGATGATCTCGTGTGCGATCTTCGTCATCTCGATGAAAGTCGGCAGCATCTCGGGCAGGCGCTCGGAGATGTAGTCGAGGGCCAGTCGCTCGCGACGTACCACGCGATCGCGGTACGGTTCCGGTATCGCGGCACTCATCTGCTCCCACTCGCCGGCGCTCAGGCCGTCGGAGAAGGCGAAGGTGTGCGACGTGTTGACGGCGATGGACTCCGGATCGCACGCTTCGACTACGGGCGGCAGCAGGTTCCACTGGTCGGGCCCGAAGGGCTCGGCCTGGCGCTCCTGTCCGGCGGCGGCGCCCGTCGCGGCGTTGGGGTCGCGGACGACGCGGTAGAGGCCGCCCTGCGAGTTGCCGCCGATGGCGATGCGCTCGACGCCCTCCTCGGGGCCGCGATCGCAGAAGACATAGATGGTGCGGCGGCGCGCCGCGAAGGTGGTTGGCGACACGAGGCCGACGAAGACGGGATCCTCGTTGTACTCCCGCATCGGGATGATCCACATGTCCACACCGTGCTCCCGCATCAGGCGTGGCAGCACGCGCTCGAGGCGTAGCTGTAGCCAGCCCTGCTGGATCGTCGCTTGCTCGCGCAACGTGCCGAGCGGGCGGTCCTGGGCCCGAGCGGCGGTGGCGGGGGTGACGAGTGTGGCTGCGACGGATAATACGGTGACGGCCAATAGCGTGCGTTTCATGGGCTCGCGCTCTCCCTTTGTGAGGTCAGGCCCGCAAGCTAGTGGTCGCGCCGTAGCCTCGACAACCCGTCTCAGCGTCGGCCGGGCCACGGGTCGCCGGGCCCGCCGAGCTTGCCTATGATATAAAGTGTAATCCCAAGGCCAGCGGGCCCAAAAGCCAAGAAAAGCCAAGGAAAGGGACGGAAAGGCATGACGCGACCGGGTACCGATGCCCAGCCGCTCAGGGTAGCGATCGTCGGATCCGGCCCCGCCGGATTCTACGCCGCTGAGAAACTGCTGAAACTGAAGGACATTGTGGTTCAGGTCGATATGTTCGACCGCCTACCGACGCCGTTCGGGCTGGTCAGGTTCGGAGTGGCGCCGGACCACGAGAAGATCAAGAACGTCACCCGCGTATACGCGAAGACGGCGGAGCACCCCGCCTTCCGCTTCTTCGGCAACGTCGACGTCGGCACTCACATTACGCTGAGCGACTTGAGGCGGCACTATCATCAGATTTGCTACACCACCGGTGCACAGACCGACCGGCGGATGAACATCCCCGGTGAGGACCTGGAGCGAAGCCATCCGGCGACCGAGTTCGTCGCCTGGTACAACGGTCATCCCGAGTACCGGGACTATGAGTTCGATCTCTCGGTCGAGCGTGCGGCGGTCGTCGGTGTCGGCAACGTAGCCGTCGACGTAGCGCGCATCCTCTGCCGCACGCCGGAAGAATTGACAACCACCGACATCGCCGACTACGCAGCGGAGGCGCTCGCGCAGAGCAATGTCAAGGAAGTCTACATCCTGGGCCGTCGCGGACCCGTGCAGGCCAAGTTCACGAACCCGGAGGTCAAAGAGCTGGGTGAGATGGCGGGCGCCGATATCGCGGTGCTGGCCGAGGAGGTCGAGCTCGACGCGCTGAGTCGCAAAGAACTGGCGGCGAGCGAGGACAAAAGCACGGCCAAGAAGGTCGAGATCCTGCAGAGCTTCGTCGATCGACCGGCTACGGCCAAACCAAAGAAGTTGACGCTAAGGTTCCTGGTCTCGCCGGTCGAGCTCTACGGCGACGATAGCGGCTGTGTGACGGGTGTGAAGTTGGTCAAGAACGAGCTCTACGCCAGCGACGATGGATCGCTGCGCCCCAGAGCGACCGACGAATACGAGGAACTGCCCGTCGACATCGTCTTTCGCTCGGTCGGCTACCTGGGCGTGCCGCTGGCCGATCTGCCGTTCCACGATCGCTGGGGTGTCGTCCCCAACCAGAAGGGGCGCGTCATCGATCCGGAGACGGACGAACCGGTCCCCGGTGTGTACGTCGCCGGTTGGATCAAGCGCGGTCCGTCGGGGGTCATCGGTACCAATAAGCCGTGTGCCGCCGAGACCGTCGACTGCATGCTGGAGGACCTGAGCGCCGGCGCGATTCTGAGCCCGGAGGCTCCTGACCCGGCGTCGGCGGAGGAGTCCGTGCGCCGCGGTCAGCCGGACTTCTTCTCCTGGTCCGATTGGAAGCGCATCCAGGACCTGGAGGATGCGAAGGGCGACGAGCAGGGTCGGCCGCGGGTGAAGTTCACCACGGTCGAGGAGATGCTGGCGGTCCTCGGCCGCCGATAGCGAGAGGTCTTTACCATGGGTGCTTTCACTTCGATCTCCGCAGCGGTCCGCACGCGGACCGGACGCAAGAGCGGGACCTCGGCGTCTGCCCGGCTGATGATCATCCAGCGCGGCCGCGCCCTTCTCGATCGGGAGATGAAGTCGGCCGAGACGGTCGGCAGCCTGAGGCGCAAGGAGTGCCTCTACTACTTCGAGGCTCTACCGCCGGAGACGGCGGAGAATCTCACCGACGAGCTGATAGGACCGGACGATCTCCAGGTCCGGCTCGGCTTCGACCAGATCGGCTCCTGGGAGCCGGAGCTGGCGCTGGTCTTGGCCCGCTCGCGGGAGAAAGGCACGATCCCGCTGGCTCTGGACATGGGATTGACCGGCACGCTCAGTGGCGAGGAGCGCCTCGGCGTCGCTTCGATTGACGTGCGACGCGTCGCTGTCGGGGCAGGCGACACGCTCATCCGGCGCCTGCTGTTGGTGGTCGTCACCTACGATGCGCCCTATGCGGGAACCGACGATCCGATCTGGGTGCGAGTCAGGACGGCTGCCGGAGTGGTGGCGCACCATGTAGTAACCGACACCCCGCAGACCGATCTGGAGATCGACACGGCCAACATCTACGAGTTGCCTGTGGAAGTACCGTTCACGAAGGGCGATCTGGCGGACAGCGATAACGGCGAGATCCGCTTGGGGATCCATGGGAGCGACAAGTGGGTTCCGAAACGCGTGCTCTTGTTCGGCCTCGACGAGGCGTCGGGCGCGCCGCGCAGCGTGGTCTCGCTAGTCCGGCTCTCTGACCCAGGGCCACTGAGCGCCGATCCGACGGAAGGCGTGCCGTCGATCGTGTTGGCCCTCGACCAATGATAGCTGGAATCGTGCTCGCCGGCGGCCGGTCCCAGCGCATGGGCCGGCCGAAGGGAACGTTGAAAGTCGGTGAGGAGACCTTTCTGGAGCGGGCCGTGCGCGTGCTGCGGGAGGGCGGCTGCGGGGACATCGTGGTCGTGTTGGGTGTCGACGCGCCGCAGTTGCCCGGCTTGACCATGGGTTCCGGAGTCCGGGCGACCAAAGGTGGGGAAGGCCCCGAACAGATAGACTCGTTGCGCGCCGGGCTTCGTGCGCTGCCCGCGACGGCCGAGGCGGCGGTCGTGATCCCCGTCGATCACCCGCTGATCGAGCCGAACACGGTGACCACGATCATCGAGACGTTCGAGGCCTGTCGCGCACCGGTGGTGCGTGTGTTCCACGGAGGCCGGGGCGGCCATCCGGTGTTATTCGCTGCGAATGTGTTCGACGAGCTGTTGAGCTCAGAACTGCCTGAGGGGGCCCGCACCGTCATACGGGCGCATGACGGCGACCTGGTCGAGGTCGATGTGGACGATCCCGGTGTCCTGATCGATATCAACACACCGGCGGATTACGAGGAGCACTTGGGAGAGCTCGATTGAGCGAAGGAGAAGTCACCGCGGCGGCGGCCGCGAGGTGGGCACTGGAGGCGCACGAGGGTGGTGAACCCGTAGCGCTAGTGACCGTGGTGAAGGCGCCGGATGAAAGGGCCGTCGGCCGGCGGCTCGTAGTGACGGAGTCCGCGCTGCACGGGACGCTGGGCGGCCCGGAGCTCGACGAGCTGGCCACGGCACGCGCCCGAGAGTCGCTGGCGGCGCGCGAGTGCGGCGTCGTGGAGATCGAGCGACCGGATGGCGTCTGGGAGATCTACATCGAATCGCATTACCCGATCGCCGAGCTGCATATCGTTGGCGCCGGCCACATCGCGCGGCCGCTTTGCCGGCTCGGCGCGACCCTCGGGTTTCGCGTGACGATCAGCGATGACCGCCCGGAGTTCGCCAACCGCGAGTGGTTCCCCGAGGCCGAACGGATCAGGGTCGTTGACTTCGACCAGGCGTTCGAGGGGGTCGCGATTGGGCCCGAGAGCTATGTCGTGCTGGTGACCCGCGGGCACAAGTACGACTACGATTGCATCCTGCAGTTGCTGAAGATGGAGGCCCGGCCCGCCTACCTGGGTATGATCGGCAGCCGGCGACGCGTGCGGGCGACATTCGAGGCGTTGGTGCGTGATGGGATTGAACCCGGTCGGCTGGCAGAGGTCCACGCGCCGATCGGGCTCGATATCGGCGCCGAGACGCCGGAAGAGATCGCCCTTGCCATCGCGGCCGAGATCGTGGCGACGCGGAGGGGCGGCGGCGGCGCGAAGCTGAGCGACGAAGAGCGCGTGCTGGACCGCGTGGCGCGCGCGCGTGGGTCGGAAGGGGGTCGGTGAGCATGGAGGATCGAGAAATCTACACCGCCATCGCCCGGGCGGCTGAGGTTGATCAACGGATGGCACTTGCCACTGTAGTGCGTGTCAAAGGATCGACGCCCAGAGGAGCGGGGAGCAAAATGCTCATCGCGGCGGGCGGCGAACAGATCGGCACGATCGGCGGCGGTTGCGGCGAAGCGGAAGTTCTGATGGCGGCCGCGGACGTCATCGAGACCGGCGTTCCGCGGCTCATTCGCGTCGAGCTGACCGACGATTACCTCTCCTTTAGTCCCGCCGTCTGCGGCGGCGTGATGGAGATATTCCTCGAGCCGCTGGCTGGGGATTAGACCTCCGTCATCCGGTCGATCGCTGCAACCAGATCCTCGCTCAACTCGACACCGGCGGCGGCGGCGTTGCCCTCTACATGTTCGATTTTGGTGGCACCGACGATGGCCGATGTAACCTCTGGACGTCGCAGGCACCAGGCGAGCGCCAGCTGCGGCAGCGTCAACCCCGCCTCCTCGGCCAGCCCCCTCAAACGCCGGACAACCTCCAATCCCTGCTCGCTGAACCAGGGCCCCATGAACGTCCTGCCGATCTGATCAGCGGCGCGTGAATCGGGTGGTACGTCATCGATCGAGGTGTATTTGCCCGACAGCAGCCCGCGGGCCAGCGGCGAGTAGACGATCAGGCCGAGCCCTTCGCGAGCGCAGACATCGAGGACGCCGTTCGTCTCGATCTCGCGTTGAAAGATATGGTACTGGGGTTGGTTCGAAATCAGGCGTCGTAGTCTCAACTCCCGGCCCAGCTTCACGGCGTCACTGATGTTCTCCGCCGACCACAGACTGACGCCGCCATACAGCACCTTCCCCTGCGCTATAAGGTCATCGATCGCCTGCAACGTCTCGTCGAGCGGTGTCTCCTCGTCGTAGCGGTGGCATTGGAAGAGGTCGAGGTAGTCGGTGCCCAGTCGCCGTAGGCTCATGTCCACCTGCTCGAAGATGTGTTTACGTGAGAGGCCACGGTCGTTGGGCCCAGGCCCGACGGGGAAATAGGCTTTGGTGGCGAGCACGTACTGGTGCCGCGGCAGCGGTTTCAGGGCCTTTCCCAAAACTTCCTCGCCGCGGCCCACGGCATAGACGTTCGCCGTATCGAAGAGGTTGATGCCGAGCTCGAAGGCGAGCTGCACGCACTCGATCGCGACCCGCTCGTCCATCTTGTGACCGAAGGTGAGCCAGCTGCCGAGGGAGATCGTGCTGACCTTGATGCCGGAATTGCCCAGGCTGCGATACTCCATCGAGTCCTTTCCTGCCGGTATCCAGATCCGAAGTGTTCCGGACGCTAAATGTGCAGGCTCATCTGGGTATCGCCAGCCCCTCGCGCCTGGCGGCGGATCGGTGAGCGGGCCACGGCGGTGAGCTTGCGGCCGCGCAGCGGCAGCACGACGGGCTTCTTGGGCTGGCCGCCGTTTCCGACCCCCGGCACCTCGATTGCGACAGCGTCGCCCGACTGGGTAACGCCGACCGCCCCCTCATCGTGCAGCAGGTCGAGGAGACCGACTAACTCGCCGGCATTGAGGCGCGGTGGCAACAGATGGACGCCTCTGCCGCCCCGCGACTGAGCGCGCAGGTCGTCGACGTCCATCACCTTGGCATAGCCCTCTGCCGTTACCCCGAGGAGTGTCGCGTCGCGTCGCGGAGCGACGAACGCGGTAACATGGTCGCCGCGGGCGAGTGCGATGCCTTTCACACCGTTGGCTGACCGTCCCATCGGTCGGACCTCAGACTCGTCGAAGCGGATCACCTGGCCCTTGAGCGTGGCGACGATGATTTGGCTCTGGCCGTCCGTGATCCGAACGTCGACGATCTCATCTCCCTTCTCGACACGCGCCGCGATGATGCCGCCGCTGCGGATGTTCTTGTACTCGGAGAGCGCTGTCTTCTTGACGCGACCCTTGCGGGTAACGGTCACTATGTAGCGGTCGCTGCTAAAGTCACGGACGGTATGCACGGCGACCGGATCCTGGTCCAGGTCCAGCAGGTCGCGCACGCGGTTCCCGCGCGACGAGCGCGTACCCTGCGGCAGGTCGTCGACCCGCGTCGCGCATACCTGGCCGTCTGCGGTGAAGCCGAGCAGTTGGTCGTCCGACTTCGCCCTCCAGGAGCGGGTGACGAAATCGTCGCGCCCCTGCTCGAGGCTCTCTAGCGCTGCGAGGCCGCCGTCATCCTTGGCATTGCGTGCGGCGAGCGCTTTCAGGTAGCCGTAGTGGGTCAGGAAGAGGTGCATCTCCTGCGCGGCGTCGCCAGTGGGCAGCGGGAAGCGTCCTTCGCCCGAGAGGAGCTCTGTTCGGCGGGCATCGCCGTAGCGCTCGGCGATGACGCCGAGCTCGCGACGGACCAGGTCACGCTGTCGCTTCTCGTCCGCTAGGATCGCCTTCAGCGTCTTGACCCGGCGCGAGACCTGGTCGAGCTCCTCCTTCAGCGCCCGCGTCTCCAGGTTGGTCAGGCGGCTCAGCCGCATCGCCAGGATCGCCGTCGCCTGCTTGGCGCTGATCTTGAGCGTCGAGCGCAGGTTCTTCGATGCGGTTTCCGGTGTCCGGCTCGACTTGATGATCTTCACCACCTCGTCGATCCGGTCGAGGGCTACGAGCAGCCCCTCGAGGATGTGGGCCCGCTCTTCCGCCTTTGCCAGGTTGAAGCGCGTGCGCCGCACGATCACCGCCAAGCGGTGGGCGATCCAGACTTCCAGCGCCTCCTTCAAGTTGAGCTGGCGCGGGACGCCATCGACCAGGGCCAGCATGATGACACCGAAGGTGTACTGAAGCTGCGTCTTGAGGAACAGCCTCTCGAGTATCTTGCGCGGGTTGGCATCGCGCTTCAGCTCGAGAACTATGCGCACGCCGTCGCGGTCGCTTTCATCGCGCAGGTCCGTGAGGCCTGCCAGCTTCCCGTTGCGGACCAGCCCCACGATGGCCTCGATCACTCGCTGCTTGCTTACCTGGTAGGGAAGCTCACTGATCACTAGCGATGGCTTGCCGTAGGCGCCCGGCTCGACGTGGGCGCGAGCCCGCATCACGATGCGGCCGCGGCCCGTGCGGTAGGCCTCCTCGATGCCCTCGCCACCCCAGATGTAGGCGCCGGTCGGGAAATCGGGGCCAGCGACGATCTCCAGCAGCTTGTTCATCGACGTGTTCGGTCGAGCCAGGAGCTGCTCCGCCGCCGCCGCCATCTCCCGCAGGTTGTGCGGCGGCACTTTCGTCGCCATGCCGACCGCGATTCCGTCGCTGCCGTTGACCAACAGTTGAGGGTAGGCCGCGGGCAGTACTTCGGGTTCCTGCAGCCGGCCGTCGAAGTTCGGCTTGAAGTCGACGGTATCCTTATCGATATCCCGCAAGAGGTCGGTGGCGAGGCGAGCCAGCCGCGCCTCTGTATAACGGTAGGCGGCGGCGGGGTCGCCGTCGATCGATCCGAAGTTGCCCTGGCCGTCGACCAGCGGGCAGCGCATCGAGAACGACTGTGCCATGCGTACCAGCGTGTCGTAGACGGCGACGTCGCCGTGAGGGTGGTACTTGCCCAGAACGTCGCCGACGACGGTGGCGGCTTTCTTGTGGGGCCGCTCGGGAGTGAGCCCCAGCTCGTTCATCGCGTACAGGATACGTCGTTGGGCGGGTTTAAGACCGTCGCGCGCGTCGGGCAGTGCGCGCTGCACGATCACGCTCATCGAATAGTCGATGAACGACTCTCGCAGCTCTTCTTCCAGGAAGCGCTCGACGATGCGCTCGCGGCGCGGATTCTCGACCTTGACCACGACCCCACTCCTCTTCCACCTCGAAGGTCGGCGCGAAGAATCCCCGAAATGACCATCATCAACTTAAGCGCCGGATCCTTCGCCCTCAAGCTCGTAAATCCTGCTCGTGCTCGTCATCGTACTCTTGATCGTAATCGTCATCCTGATCGTGATCCTAGTCGCGTTTGCCGCCCCGTGTTGACGATTACGAGCGCGAGCAGGAAGGGCCGGGAAATCAGTCGCTTGCCGGGTCAGAGATGGGGGATTATTTAGATAAAATCTCGCTGCCAGCCACTGTATCAAATGCACGGGAGGTGGATCATCGTCGACCAGCCGATTTTGCCCGAGGTTCCCGAAGACGGGACGTTTGAGCTTTCCTGGGAACTGTTCGGCGAGCTATGCCGTGCGCTCGCCCTGCGCGTCGCCCAGGACTACGACCCGGAGGTCGTGGTGGGGATCGCCGCGGCTGGCGTAATTCCAGGGGCGGTGATCGCGGCCATGCTGGAAAGGGAATTCTACGCCATCAAGATCGCGCGGCTCGAGAACGAGACGGGGCGGCGCGGCCGCCCGCAGATCCTCTCTGCAGCGCCGCCGCAGTTGGCGGGCCGGAGGGTACTCTTGGTCGACGAGATCTGCGACAGCGGGGATACCCTACGGCTGGCTCTCGCCGCTGTGCGCGACGTGGGGCCGGCGGATATCCGCACCGCAACCTCACTGATCCATGTGGGAGGCTACGAGCCGGACTTCTACGCGCTGGCGGCCGAGGGAACGGTGGTCTTTCCGTGGGATCGGGAGGTGCTAGACGAGGAGAGCGGGCGCCTGGTAGTCAACCCGGAGTACGAAGGGCTGGGGGATCAATAGGGAAGTCGTTCGGGAATCTCGATCAAGGGACCAGTGCAACAGGGAGATAGGGAGGTATAGAACTACTTCTATACCTCCCTATCTCCCCTGTTCAACGCCTCCCTCGCTCAGAATTCGAGGATTCCCGAACGACTTCGGGAATGGGCATTCTATCCTTCTTGCATTGAATTAAGGAACTCTTCGTTGTTCTCCGTACGCTTCATCCGCTGGATCAGGAACTCGATGGACTCGGCGGGCGGCATGTCGGCTAGGAAGTTGCGGATCAGGTACATGCGGTTGAGCTCCTTTTCGGGTAGCAGGAGCTCCTCGCGGCGCGTGCCCGAGCGATTGATGTCGATGGCGGGGAAGATCCGCTTATCGGCAATATGGCGGTCGAGGACGATCTCCATGTTACCGGTCCCCTTAAACTCCTCAAAGATGACCTCGTCCATCCGGGAGCCGGTCTCGATGAGGGCTGTGGCGATGATCGTCAGGCTGCCGCCTTCCTCGAGGTTGCGCGCCGAGCCGAAGAAGCGTTTCGGTTTGTGGAGTGCGTTGGCATCGACGCCGCCCGAGAGGATCTTGCCCGAATGGGGCACAACGACGTTATAGGCGCGGGCCAGCCGCGTGATCGAGTCGAGTAGGATTACCACGTCCCGCTTGTGCTCGACCAATCGCTTCGCCTTCTCGATCACCATCTCGGCCACCTGCGTGTGGCGGTCGGCGGGCTCGTCGAAGGTCGACGAGATCACTTCCGCGTCGACGTGTTCCTCCATGTCGGTTACCTCTTCGGGCCGCTCGTCGATCAGCAGCACGATGAGATGGATGTCGGGCGAGTTCTCGGTAATCGCGTTGGCGATCTTCTGGAGCAGGATCGTCTTACCGGCCTTGGGCGGCGACGTGATGAGTCCTCTTTGTCCCTTACCGGTGGGCGTGATAAGGTCGATGACCCGGTTCGCGATGTCCCCGTTGTCGCGCTCCAGCCTGATGCGCTCTTCGGGATAGCGCGGCCGCAAGTTGTCGAAGCTGATTCGGTGCTTCGATTTCTCCGGGTCCTCGCCGTTAACCTCCTCGACCTTCAGCAGGGCCAGGTAGCGCTCGCCTTCCTTCGGTGGCCGGACCTGGCCGAGCACCGTGTCGCCAGTCCGCAGGTCGAACCTCTTGATTTGCGACGGTGACACGTATATGTCGTCGGGCCCGTATAGGTAGTTCCAGTCCTGACTCCTTAGGAACCCGTAGCCCTCCGGTAGGATCTCCAGGACGCCTTCCGCCCTGAGGATCACTTCGGAGTCGAGTAGGTTCTGTTCGATTCGGAAGATCAGGTCTTGCTTGCGGAGGGAAGAGTAGTTCTGGATGTTCAACTCTTCCGCCATCTCGTGGAGGTCAGCGACTGATTTCGCTTTCAACTCCGCGATATCGAGCGACGTGGGGGTAGTACTCATTTGTTTCTTCTGTGGTTGACTGCGTGCTTGGCCGGGGGAGTTGCGAAGACAGAGTCGTGCGCAAACTTGATTGGCGCGCCGGCGACGCGTACGGCCAGCAGCGATATGTTGTTAGATTACTTTGCTTTACGCTTTCGGTATTGCTCTTATTGGGTGCAGTAAGAAATCGCGGCGGACTTCTGGCTGGTGACACCGGATTCTAATAGTCAGCAAACGTACGGTCAAGGGTCGGCGGACTACCAGGCGATCTTCGCCCTCTGCCGGGTCGAGACCGTTCGCGCCGGCCGGCTGGTGACGGGTCGGCTGCTACCGGGGCTGACGCCCGAATCGGCGGAAGTGAAGGACGTTCTGGCGGCTTGGCCCGGGTCGGTGGGCGCGCGCGAGGAACCGCTGGGCTGGGAGCTTTTCTTGTTCGAGCCCGCGGCGCGGCGCGAGCGCTGGTGGTTGCACATCCTGCTGCTGGGGGCGACGGTGTTCAGCACAGTGGTGGCCGGCAGTCTGTTGATGGGGCACTGGCCAATCGGGTTTCAGCCGCTGCCGTTGTTCGGCGGTTGGTGGGTGCCGGTCCCGGTAGCCGTCTATGCGGGTGCTCTGGTTCCGGGGTTGCCCTTCGGCCTGGCGCTAGTCGGGATCCTGGCGGTACACGAGGCGGGGCACTACTACGCGGCGCGCCATCATCGGATCTCTGTGTCGCCGCCCTATTTCATTCCCTTCCCGCCCTACCTGTCGGTGATCGGGACGCTGGGCGCGTTCATCCGGCTGCGGTCGCCGGTGCTCAGCCGCTCGACGCTGCTGGATGTGGCAACTGCGGGCCCGCTGCTGAGCTTCCTGGTCTCGCTACCCTTGGTCTGGTGGGGGCTCGCCCACAGCCGGGTCGTAGAGGTGATCAACGCGCCGACGACATACCTGGTGCGCTTCGCCGGCGACCGCTTCTGGTTGGGCGGTTCGCTAACCATGTCGTGGCTCACGCGTCTGGTACTCGACCTGCCCGGGGTGGAGCACGTTGTGGAGATGCACCCGATCGCCTTCGCCGGGTGGCTCGGCCTGTTCGTCACGGCTCTGAACCTGCTTCCGATATCGCAGCTGGACGGTGGGCACCTGCTGTACGCGCTGCTCGGGTCGCGCCAGCGGCTGGCGGCCTGGGCGTTCTTCTTGGCGCTGATCCCGCTGGGGTTCCTCTGGGCCGGCTGGTGGCTGTGGGCGGTCCTGGTAGCCGGGGTCGGCCGGGGTCGGATCCGGCACCCCCCGCTCTACAACTCCGAAGAGAGGCCAGGCGCCGTGCGCGTCGCCGTCGGACTGGCGGCGGCCCTGGTCTTCGTGCTCTGTTTCGTGCCGGTGCCGTTCCGGCTCTAGTTGGTTGGGGGGAGGCGCCTTGACGCTCATGACGTATTGGAAGAGATTGTCCTTCCTTCTCGAGACGCTTTTCGGACGTTTCCACTCGGCCCAGTGGGGGGATTGAGCCTGCAATGGCCCGGCACAACCGCGACGGAGAAGGCACAGACCAGCACGGTGCCAGGTACACGATAAGCTACCAGCCGGACTGGTTGCGTCAGATCAAGATCTCACGGACGCTCTCGGGGAGTAATCGCCAGTCTACGAAGACGCTATTCCGCAACCCGGCCACCTGCGCCGAGCGGTCGCCCGGCGACCGGGTACGGACCCGGGTCAAGTCGGCGGACGGCAAGCTGGATTTCGAGATTACGGTGGCGGACAAGTCGCGGCGTGTGGATCAGATCGTGGTCACGTCCCGGGCGGCTGATGGCAAGGGAGAGATCACGTTCATCATCGACGGCTCTCTCCCGGGTCCGGGCGACCTCGGTAAGGCGCGGCGGCGCCGGCGCCGCAGTCGCTAAGGTCGGCCACCGCCGCTGCTCCCCCCCAAGGCCGCGAAATCGGCCCTCAGCTCAGCCAGAAGCGCACGCGTTCGCTCTAGCTCGAGCGCCAGCGCCTCGTCGTGGAGCAGGCGGCCGAGCGAGCCGCGGCCCGATTCCACCCGCTCCAGGATCCGCGACACGTGCTCGCCGATTCCGGCCAGGCGGGCGGCGAAAGACGTGTCGCTGGCGAAACCGCCGGCGGTCCCGCTTCTCTCAGTCCAGGACCGGCTCAGCTGTTGGATGCGGGGTCCGATCCGCTGCAGCGCCACCCGCACGTCTTCGTCGGACAGCAGGTCGGCCAGACCGCCGGCCGCGCTGCCGATGGTGTCGAGTGTTGCGGACGCCTCGGACAGGTTGGCGAGCAGCTCACGCAGTTCGGCGGGTCGGCGCGCCAGGCGCGGCAGGGTGCCGTCGCCATGGCGGACTTGATCGGTGAGCCGCTCCCAGCGGTCGGTCACGGGGGGCAGCGAGTCGTAGAGACCCTCCAGGCGCATCGTCAGGTAGGACGGGTCGAGCTCCGCCGCTGTGGGCAGCTCGTCCCCATGCTGCAACGGTGGTGCCGGTTCCGCCGCCGGCAGGATGTTGACGACCACCTCTCCCAGCATGCTTGCCGTGGTCACCTGAACCACGGCGCCCTCGGTGATGAAGGGCTGCGCACCGGGTTCGATGTGGAGCTCGACGATCAAGCGTTGCGGCGCATCGCTGCGGGGCGGCTCGAAGCGCAGACTGCTGACGTGCCCGACCGGTTGGCCCGCGAGCCAGACCGGCGCACGGGCGCGCAGTGCCTGGGTCGTAAGTGTGTAGAAGCGAAGGGTGTAGCCGCCCTCGACGGCGCTGCGAACGTCGTCAATGAAGAAGATCAGGAGTGACGCGCCCGCTACCACCAGGGTCACCAGGACCCCGATGCGTAGTTGGGACCAGCGCACGCCATAGGCTGTCATTCCAGCCGCCTCCCGGGCGGCGTTGCCGTGGCTGTCCGCCTCGTCTTAGCTTCCCGGCACATGTGGCATTGTCGAATTGGCGACGCAAGGCGATCCGACCCCCGTCGGCCTCCCCGGCTATGCTGAAGATAACAACGGAGCTCCAATGGCAGCACCCCAGGCCGCTGAGATCGAGCAGAGCGCCGGTGGCGTGATCTACCGGTGGCAGGCCGACGAGGCACTCGAGGTCCTGCTCATCAAGGATGGCTACGGCAACTGGGGTTGGCCCAAGGGACACGTCGAGGCCGGCGAAACCCCCGAGGCGGCGGCGCTGCGTGAATGCAGCGAGGAAACGGGGCTGGGCCGGCTGCAGATCGGGGAATGGGTGGGGACGACCGACTGGTACTTCCGAGCCGGCGATAGGCTGATCCACAAGTTCTGTGACTACTTTCTGGTGGAGGCCGACCCGGCGGAATTGGCGCTGCCGCAGCAAGCTGAAGGGATCCAGGCCTGCCGCTGGCTGCCGGCGGAGGACGCAGGTGTGCTACTCACTTACACGAACGCGCGCCACGTCCTCGCCGGCGCGCAGCAACGGCTGGCCCACGCCACGACGGAGGGTCGTGAAGCGCCCGCGCGGGGACGGGGGCACGGTAAGTGAGGAGGAGCCAGGGGGGCCGGGGACGATGAGCGATACGGCTGATTCAACGCTATCGGTGTTTCTCACCGGCGGGACGGGCTTCGTGGGCGGCCACGTCGCCCGGCGTCTGGCGGAGCACGGTCACCAGCTGCGTGCTCTGGTTCGCAAGCCGGCCGCGGCCAGCAACTTGACCCAGTTGGGTGCCGAGCTGTTCGAGGGCGATGTGACCAGGGACCAGGAGCTCGACGAGGCGATGGCAGGCTGCGACGTCGTCGTCCACCTGGTCGGCATCATTCGGGAGCGGCCCCCGGGGCAGACCTTCGAGAACGTCCACACCCGGGGTACCCAACGACTGGTGGAGGCGGCGCAGCGGGCGGACGTTGGGAAGTTCATCCAGATGAGTGCCTTGGGCGCCAAGACTGACGGTACCGCGTACCAGCGCACGAAATCCGAGGCCGAGGAAGTCGTCCGCCGGTCGGGCATCGCTTACGTGATTTTCCGCCCGTCAGTGATCGTGGGCCCCGACGGGGAGTTCATGCGGCTGCTCTTGCGTCTGGTTCGCGGGTTCCCGGTAATTCCCGTTATCGGCGACGGCCGCTACCGGCTCCAGCCGGTAGACGTCACGGATCTGGCGGAGGCGTTCGCTCAGGCAGTGGGACGTTCCGACCTGAAGGACGAGAGCTTCGACATCGGTGGACCTCACAAGCTCACGTACAATCGCCTCCTCGAGATCATCTGCGAGGAGCTCGGGCTGCGGCGCCGACTGGTCCATGTGTCGCCGCGTTTGGTGCGGCCGTTGGTCGAGCTGGCCTCGAATTGGCGTCTGCCCACCCCCGTCAGTTCCGACGAGCTGACCATGATGTTCGAGGAGAGCATCATCCCGGGGGAGGGCAACGTGCTGCGCCAGGTCTTCGGGCTCGAGCCGACCCCGTTTCGCTCGGTCCTCCAACGGTTGGCCGGGTGAGGGCGCCGCAGAATCTCGCGGTCGCAATGACGGTTGGGTATAGTACCCGGCGCCCGGGGCAGAAAGGCAGAACCCGAGGGATGGTGGAGACTGTCGAAAGATCCGCGCTTGCGAGGGTGCCGAACTTGATCTCGGCGCTGCGCCTGCCCATCGCCGCCGCCTTCGTCGTGGTCGACGGGCTGCTGTGGCGCGGCAGCCTTCTGTTCCTCGGCGCGCTCACCGACGCGCTGGACGGTTGGCTAGCCCGCCGCCTGGGCGTGGAGAGCAAGGCGGGCGCCATCATGGACCCGCTGTTCGACAAGCTGTTCGTCCTCATCACACTGGCGGCTTTCTTGCCGGGGCCGTATCTAGGGTGGCGGGAGTACTTGATTCTGGTTTCACGCGATCTGTACGTGGGCACGGGGTGGCTGGTGGGCAAGGGGATGGGAATCAACGTTCCGGCGCAGTCCCGGCCCGCCGGCAAGTTGGTGACCGCTCTGCAGGTGGTGGCGCTGTTCGTCCTGCTCCTGGCGCCCGAGCGTATCGCCGTGTTCATCGTAGCGGTCGGCGCAGCGTCAGCCATCGCGATCGTCGACTACACGTTCGCCGGGCTGGCCGCGCTACGACGGTCGAGAGCGGCCTGACGTTGGCAGGCCGCCCGTCTTCCAGCGAAGGGAGAGACAATGTACAAGAGACCTGGGGCCGGAATCGCCGCTCTGGTTCTTATCGCCGCGGCGGCGACGGCTTGTCGGCAGGATGCATCCGAGCAGCCGCTGGACCTGGCGGCGACCGATAGCCTGCTCGCCGAGCTCGGCGGTACCCTGACCGCCAGTCTCGAGCGGGGACAGCGGTGGCGAATGATCAGCTCCATCGGCGTGGGCCTGCCGCCCAACGATTTTAGGCCCGAGGACCTGCCCGAGCCGGGCTCCCGAGGCGCCGGCCTGCTGCAGGTCTATTGCATCCAGTGCCACTGGCTGCCCACGCCGCAGATGCACAGCGCGGTCGAGTGGCCGATACTGGTGAAGCGCAACATCCTGCGCATGCAGCAGCTCAGCGACCGCCTCGGCGGCCCGCTGACCACCGGTCTGATCGGCGACGTCGTGATGGCCGGCTACGAGAGCGTCGAGATTCCCTCCCAGGCGGACACCGACACAATCATCGCCTATCTGCAGCGGTACGCGCTGCCCACGCCCGAGCCGGGCGAATTGACCGCGGGCCCGGGCAGAGAGCTGTTCCAGCAGAAGTGCTCCGTCTGTCACGAGCTGCCGGCGCCCAGCGCCCATACCGCGACCGGTTGGGATCGCGTCGTCGTTCAGATGCAGGCCTACATGGCGCTGTTCGATGTCGAGCCGCTCAACAACCAGGAGCTGGACGCTATCACCGGCTATCTCAGGGAACGCGGTGCGCGCTAGGGAATCGGGGATTCGGGGTTCTCTCCCCACCTCCCCGAATCCCCGAATCCCAAGCATTGCTCAGGTTCGCGCCGCGCCGACGAGCATCCCGATCACGAGCCGTTCGGCCACCCACCATCGCCGCTCTGTGACCAACTTTCTCCTGCTGAGCCGCTGGCTTGCAAGGGTCGCTTAGAGGGCCTGGACCTGCGCCTCCTTCTGTGAGGGGTTGACAGCGGGAATTGGGCAACATACTATACCCCAGTATAGAATAGGAGGCCCCATGTCGAAACCCGACCACGCTACGGGCATCGCAGACAGCACCAAGCGCGACATCCTGAAGCGCCTCGCCCGGGCGCGCGGCCAGGTGGAGGGGATCCAGCGCATGGTCGAGGAGGAGCGTTACTGCCCCGACATCCTGCAGCAGTTCGCGGCTGTGCACTCGGCGCTGAACGGGGCCGAGAAAGTTTTGCTGGCCAATCACTTGGAGGGGTGCGTGACGCACGCGATCCAGCTGGGCGGCGAGCCGGCGGAGCAGGTGAGGGAGGAGATCGTGGACCTGCTGTACCGGTACGTCCGTTAGCGGGTCGGGGGTAGTTGGACGCGGGATGGTCGGAGCGCTAACGTTCGGGGGTCGGTAGGTGTCAGTGTATACGAGTGGCTATGACACCGACCACTGAACGGAGCGTGGATCATGAGGAAGATACTTGCATGGGCGACGGTCCTGACGCTGCCGGCTTTGCTGGCGGTTTCGGGGGTGGCGCTGGGACAGGAGCAGGACACGACTCAGACCCGAGGGATGCGTGCCCGACGTGGAGTGCACGCGGGGATGATGGGTCAGAGGATGGGGCAGAGGATTCTGGGTCGGGTCGTCATGCGCGGGGCCGGTCACGTCGGGCCTCACATGCTTCTTGGCTTGAAGGAAGAGCTGGAGCTGAGCGAGGAGCAGGTCAGCCGGCTCGAGCAGATCGGCGAGGACCATAGAGCGCTGATGCAGGCGCAGATGGAGCGCTTGAGCGAGCATCGCGAGGCGATGCAGGAGGCGCGTGCGGAGAGCGACTATGATGCGCTCGAGCGGCTGATAGAAGAGGGCGGGGAGCTCCACACTGGGGTGGCCCGAGGGCTGTTGAACGTCGAGCGGCAGTCGCTGGAGGTTCTGACGGACGCCCAGCGCGAGAAGTACACGGCTTGGCGCGAGGGCGTCGAGATATTCCGCCGTCATCAGAGGGATCGTTGGCGGCAGGATCGTGACCACGGGATGAGGGGGCGCGGGATGCGGCAGCGGCAGAGGCCGCCGCAGCCGCCACCGCCTCCGGGCGCGTAGCGCCGCCGGCGTAGGTCGGCACCCCCTCAGACCCGGGCGTGGGGGCTCCTTCTTGGAGCCCTCGCGCCCGCGATCTTTTTCCGAAGAATCAATGGCCGAAACACGAACGCTGATGGTGATCTGTGAGCAAAGCTGACGATCGAGGGCAGGCGGTGGCGTCCCGGGAAAGCGCGCCGGGCAAGGCAAGCGAGATCCTCGAGATCGAGGGGATGCACTGCGCGTCTTGTGTGGGGCACGTGGAGCGGGCGCTTCAGGGCGTGCCGGGGGTGGAGGAGGCGCGGGTGAACCTGGCGACCGAGAAAGCCACCGTCGAATACGACGCCGCAACTACCGGCGTCGATGACTTCCGCCGCGCCGTGGAAGCTGCCGGTTACAAGGTGAGGTCGCGACCGCAGAAGGTCGTGCTCGATATCGAGGGGATGCACTGCGCCTCCTGCGCCCAGTCGGTGGAGAAGGCGCTCGCGCAGCTCGAAGGCGTGAGCTCGGCGGCGGTCAACATCGCCACCCAGAAGGCGACGGTGGAGCACGCACCCGACCGCGCTCGGGTCGACGATCTGCGGCGTGCCGTCGAGGGGGCGGGTTACACGGTGGCGGGCGTTGAGCGGCCCGGCGCCGAGCGGCGCCTGGCCCGGGAACGCGAACGGTTGCAGGAAGACCAGCGCAAGGTTGACCGAGCGCGCTCGCGGATGGTGTGGGCTTGGGCACTCACCGCGCCGATCATCGCCTGGATGATTCCCCACATGTTCTTCGGTGTGATGTGGCCGTCGGCCCTCGCCTTCGACGTGGGGATGATCGTGCTCGCCGCGCCGGTGCTTTTCACTTGGGGGTGGGAGACGGTCCGCGGTGGCTACCGCAGCCTGCTCAACCGCACTCCGACGATGGATACGCTCATTGCTATCGGCTCGACGGTTGCATTCGCCACCGGCTTCGTGGCTGTTGCCCACGATCTCGGCTACGCGCCCAAGCTGCTGAACTATGCGGGCGTCGGTGCGATGATCATGGCGATCCATCTGACCGGCCGCTGGGTCGAGACCAAGGCTCGGGGTCGCACCTCTGCGGCTATACAAAAGCTTCTCTCATTGGAGGCGAAGACTGCGCGTGTCGAGCGCGGAGGTGCTGAGGTCGAGGTGCCTATCGAGGAGGTCGATGTCGGTGATGTCCTCGTAGTCAGGCCGGGCGAAAAGATCCCCACCGATGGTGATGTGGTGGGCGGTCACAGCTCGGTGGACGAGTCGCTAGCCACCGGCGAGTCGATGCCGGTGGAGAAGAAAGAGGGCGACAGGGTCATCGGTGCGACGATCAACAAGGAGGGGATGCTCCGGGTCCGCGCCACCGGCGTCGGCGAGGACACCTTCCTTGCCCACGTGATCCGTATGGTGGAGGAGGCACAAGGGAGCAAGGTGCCGATCCAGGAGTTCGCCGACCGCGTGACGGCGGTTTTCGTGCCGACGGTCCTCGCTGTGGCGACCGCGACGTTCGTGGCCTGGCTACTGTTCCCCGGGCTGTTCCGCGGGGTCGCCGAGTGGGCCGCGGCGTTCTTGCCGTGGGTCGATCCGAGCCTTGGTCGCGTCTCGTTGGCGATCTTCGCCGCGGTAGCGGTGCTGGTCATCGCCTGTCCATGCGCCTTGGGGCTCGCTACGCCCACGGCGCTGATGGTCGGCACGGGCATGGGCGCCGAGAACGGCGTACTGGTTCGCAGCGGTGCCGCCATCCAGGTGCTGAAAGAGATCGACACCATCGTGCTCGACAAGACCGGCACCATCACCCGGGGCGAGCCGGGCGTCACTGACGTCGTACCGGCGGCGGGCTGGCGCGAGGCGGAGACGCTGCGTTATGCGGCGAGTGCCGAGTCGGGCTCCGAGCATCCGATCGGGGCCGCCATCGTCGCCGAGGCCGTGTCGCGTCAATTGACGGTGATCGAAGGGACGGGCTTCGAGGCATTGGTCGGGCGTGGCATCCGCGCGCGGATCGATGGACAGCCCGTTCTCGTCGGCAACGCGCGTCTTATGGACGAAGAGGGCGTGGCGGTGGGCGAGCTCGCTGACGAGCTGTCGCGGCTGGAGGGCGAGGCGAAGACCGCCATGTTCGTCGCCGTCGCTGGCCGGCCGGTCGGAGTCATCGCGGTGGCCGACACGCTCAAGGACGACTCGCAAGGGGCAGTCGCCCAGCTCAAGCGCTACGGCCTCGAGACCGTGATGCTGACCGGCGACAACCGGCGGACCGCGAACGCAATCGCTCAGGCGGTGGGAGTTGATCGCGTCATCGCCGAGGTGCTGCCCGACCAGAAGGTGAACGAGGTGAAGCGGCTGCAGGAGGAGGGTCGCTCGGTCGCTATGGTGGGTGACGGCATCAACGACGCGCCGGCGCTCAAACAGGCCGACGTGGGCATCGCCATCGGCACCGGAACCGACATTGCCATCGAGGCGGCGGACGTGACGTTGGTGCAGGGTGATCTGTCGGCGGTGGTCCGTGCGATCCGTCTTTCACACGCCACATTCAGGAAGATCCGCCAGAACCTGTTCTGGGCCTACTTCTATAACGTGATCGCGATTCCGGTGGCGATCCTCGGGTTACTGCACCCGGCTATCGCCGAGGCGGCCATGGCGCTGAGCTCGATCAACGTGGTCAGCAATGCGAATCGCTTGCGACGAGTCGACATCCGGAAGAGTGGGGGAGGCAAATGACGCTCGCCCCGGCACCGACCCTCGTTCTTTGGGCCCTTGCGCGGTAGCTGGATAACCGATGAATACTCGCGTCGATCTGTGGGTCACCGCCGACTGCCCCCACGCCGAAGCGGCGGAACAGCTCGTACGTAGCACCGTCGCTCGGCTGGTCCCGGATGCCGAGATCAGCCGCACCGTCGTCCGCGACCCGGCGCAAGCCGAAGAGCTCACGTTCCCCGGCTCGCCGACCGTACGGGTGAACGGCGAGGATCTGGAAGGGCCCGATCCCGGCCCCGCCGCCTTCGCCTGTCGCAGATACGAGAGCGGTGGAGGCCTACCTCCCGAGTGGCTGCTCGAGGTGCGGATCCTCCGGGCGCTGGCGCCGCGCCACCTGCTATTCCTCTGTGTGGCGAACTCGGCGCGCAGCCAGATGGCCGAGGCTATCGCCCGCAGCCTGGCTCCCGACGGCGTTCAGGTCTCATCCGCTGGCTCGGAGCCCTCGCGGGTCAACCCTCTCGCGATCCGGGCCCTCGAGGAGATCGGGATCGACGCTTCGGGCCAGCGCTCCAAGGGGATGGATGAGATCCGGGAGACGGACGGACCGCGGGTCGACGCCGTGATCACCCTCTGTGCCGAAGAGGTGTGCCCTGCCTGGTTGGGCGAATCCTTCCGCTTGCACTGGCCGCTCCCCGACCCGGCGGCCGCGGCGGGCGGCGAGGACGAGGTCTTAGAGTCGTTCCGCAGCGTCCGCGACGAGCTGTTGCGGCGGCTGAGCGCGCTGTTCCGGTGACCGAAGTGTTTATCTAGTAACAACTTATGGGCCGCGTTGCGACCGGGGCTTGACGGTGGGGTCGTGGTGGGCGATATTGGTAACCAGATGGTTACCAATGGCCGTAGGCTCGATCTCACGTTCGCTGCGCTCGCCGACCCGATCCGCCGCGCCATACTCGCCCGCTTGGCGCGTGGCGAAGCGACGGTGGGAGAGCTGGCCCGACCTTTCGATGTCTCCCGGCCGGCCATCTCGAAGCACCTGCGGGTGCTGGAGCGGGCGGGGTTGGTGCAGCGGACGCGGGATGGGCGGATCAGCCGCTGCGAGCTGGACGCCGGGCCGATGCGGGACGCGGCCGACTGGATCGAGCGGTACCGGGAATTCTGGGAAGAGCAACTGGATTCGCTGGCCCGCCACCTCGAGGAGGGTACGGCGGGTGAAGGAGACGGAGCCCCAACCAGTAATGAGGAGAACGACTCATGAGCACGGAAACCGGAACTTCACTTCGAGTGTCACGCGTGATCCAGGCGAGCCCGGAAAAGGTCTTCGCTGCGTGGACCGAGTCAGAGCAGTTGAAGCGCTGGTCGTGTCCCGAGGGTATGGAAGTCGGCGATGCGCAGGCGGATCTGACGGTAGGTGGGCGCTACCAGCTGCGGATGGAGTCGCCGGAAGGGAAGGTGCACACGGCGGTCGGTGTCTACCGCGAGATCGAGCGGCCGCGGCGGCTCGTTTACACCTGGGATTGGCTGGAGGAGTCGATCGGCGAGACGGTCGTGACGGTGGAGTTGAAGGATCTCGGCGGATCGACTGAGGTTGTGCTGACCCACGAGCTCTTCCCGAACGCTGAGGCCAAGGTCGGTCACGAAGAAGGTTGGGCGAGCTGCTTGAATCGACTGGAGAGAGTGTTCGGTTGATCGCTAGTCGAAGCTGAGACTGAGGCCGAAGCTGATAGGGAACGTCCAGGTACGAGAATCGCGAAGCTGATCGGGATCAGGCACCGCGTCGGATGCCATGTCCTCGGCGTCGTTCAGGTAGACGAAATGACGTGCGCTCAAGAAGGCCCGACAGTTGTCGGTCGGACGGAACTCGATCGTTAGGCCGCCCAGCGCTGAGAGGTAGAGCTCGGAAACGCGATAATAGCCGGCGACTGGCAGTTGACCGGGCTCGCGGGAGCGGAGCTGCGTGGCTCCTAACCCGAAGTTGGCGAAGAAGCTAAGCGGCGACTGGGGCACAAGTGGCAGCTCGAGCTTGAGTTCGGTGCTCTCGTGAGACAAGCTCAAGCCCGCCGCCGGTTGCTCCTCGTAGCGTTGGACGTCGCTGATCGCGAGGACGAACGTGACGAGCTCCGCCGCCGAACGCTCGAGGCCGCTCGTCCTGTCTGCGATGCCGCTTGAGACCTCGAGCGGTGCGCCCCGGAGCTGCGCCTCGCTTGAGCTGCCGAATGTCACCTTCGCCTGCAAGACACTCGCGCCCACAGGCGGGGCATCCTGTCCCGCAGCTACCGAGTGACTCAGGCAGAGGATCACCGTCACCAGCCACGCTGTGCAGCGGCAGGTTCGGGCGAGCTGAGTTGAGTAATTCTTTGCCTGAGTCACTGCAAAATCTGCCTTACATCGGTTTTTGGGGCACGTCGCGTCGCTCTATTCCAGGAATCCGAGCCGGCGAGACGCCAGACGGTCCAATTCCGCTGCTAGTTGTCGCAACAGTTATGCCGGTGTGTAACAATCTTGACACGGAATCGCACCTGGGCTTAGGAGGAAGAGGCGATCGGTGCGGGTAGGGCAGCTGCTTTCAAGAACGTCATAGAGGGTAAAGGCTTGCGGGATACTTGACCTGTGTGCGTGGGGAGCGAATACTGACAAGGCTCCAACCCTGTCGCACACAGCTAATAGCCAAGATCCTGCGGTGCTTTAGCCGTGTGGTCCCTTTCGATTTCGGACGCGCATCCTAGGGCAATCCGGACTCTTGCCAAGTCCGCGGCCGGCGCGAACGGTCGGAACGAGGTCTCTCAATCCCCTATCCAGGAGGGTCGAGCCATGAAGATGTCCAGGTCCATAGTGCTGGCTGCGCTTCTCGTAGCGCTCGTTACCACACCCGGGCTAGCTCAGAACTTGAGCGCGGGACCCAGGCTGGGTATTGGGTTCGGCAACGTCGGCGGCGACGTGGAAGACACCAACTCGAACTTCGGCTTCAACTTGGGCGGAACCTTCGGCATCCAGCTCCACGACTACTTCAGGCTTGATTTCGACGGTCAGTACGTCCAAAAAGGTTTTTCGGAAGAAGAGACTATCGACATCGACGGCCTCACGAATGCGGAAGCGTCCTTCAACGTCAACTATATCGAGTTTATGGTTCCCGCCACGCTGACCATACCGATCCCGGAGAGTCCGTTTACGCCGCGGCTATTCGTGGGCCCGGCGCTGGCCATCGAGGTGAGCTGCGGTATCACCGCCGAAGCGTTGGACACTGAGATCAGCTTCGATTGCGGCGACGCGGATATCGAGACCAAGAGCATCGATTTCTAGATCTTTTTCGGTGGCGGCGTCGATTTCGCCCTCGGGGCTGGCGCAATCACGCTGGATCTCCTCTACGACCTCGGTCTAACGGACTTGAACGACGTATCGGGCGACCCGACTTCGCTCAAGAGCAGGAACTTCCAGATTTCGGCTGGCTACAGATTCTTCTTCGGGAGCTGATTCCGCACGACGCATAGGCAGCAGGTCGGCCTGAAGCCGACCTGCTGCCTATGCGATCACTGTATAGACCGCTTGCCGATCCCTTACCGTCCGTGGGGTACCAATGCGACCGACAGTGGCAGCGCACCTGTCGTCGCGGTGGGCGGATCCGCATCTTTAGCGCAGCGCTCTAGCCGCCACCGTCTCGAAGGAGTCGAGCGAATGCCTACCAAGCCCGTGAGTCGGTATCTCATCAGTTGGATCAGCTGGTGCTTTGTGATTCTCCCACTACTAACGGGCCCTCTGTGGGCCCAGACAGAGGACCCGCTCCACCCCAACTGGAACGGTTATCACACGACGGAGCGTGCCTACGCTCTCCTCGAGGCTTGGACCAGGGAATTCCCGGAATTGACAAACCTCTTCTCGATCGGTGAGACGCTGGCGGGTACGCCGCTTCTGGTCTTGGAGATCACCAACAAGGAGACGGGCGAACCCGGTGAGAAACCGGGCTACTATTACGACGGCAATATTCACTCGGGCGAGCTGACCGCTGCCGAGGTGGCGCTGCATTTTGCGTGGTACCTGCTATCCAACTACGGGGAAGATCCCCGCGTCACGCGCCTCCTGGACACGAGAACCTTGTACATTCGCCCCAAGTTCAATCCGGATGGCGCTGACGTGGCGCTCACAACAGAGCAGAACTTGCGTAGCACACCGCGTCCCTACGATGAGGACGGCGATGGCGCCCTCGACGAAGATCCGGGGAACGACCTGGACGGCGATGGCAGTATCACGCAGATGCGGGTGCCGAGCGCGACCGGTCTCTGGAAGGTGAGCGCAGCGGACCGGCGCGTCATGGTGCGGCGCGGCGACGGCGAGGTAGAGGGTGAGTTCTACGCGCTCTACTCGGAGGGTGTCGATGACGACGGTGACGGCCTGTTCAACGAGGATGGAATCGGCGGCATCGACATGAACCGGAACTTCCCGCGGAACTGGGGGCTGGAATTCGAACAGCGAGGTGCGGGGCCGTTCCCGCTATCGGAGCCCGAGACCCGGGCGACCATCGAGTTCTTGAATTCCCATCGTAACATGACCGGTGTCTTCCACGGCCATACGTCCGGTGGGTTCCTCTTTCGTCTCCCGTCCACAACGTCGTGGGACGACTTCAGCCTGTCCGACCAGAATCTCATCCTCGAGATGTCGCGAGAGTATGAGACCACCACGGGGCAGCGGGCAATCCCGAGCTATAGCAACCCGCGGGTCCATCGCTACGGCACGCTGATCTCGTGGTCGTACTGGGATTTCGGGGTCGTGGGGTTCGTACCGGAGTTTTGGGGCGGCTTCGGTCGCGACTACGACAGCGACGGCGACGTCTCGCAAGCGGAGCGGCACCGCTGGAACGAGGAAGAGCTCTCCGGTGAAGGCTTCGCCGATTGGGCGCCCTACAGCCACCCGCAGCTCGGTCGGGTCGAGATCGGTGGCTGGCGCTCCAAGTTCACCAGGCAGAATCCGCCGCCGCGTCTGTTGAAGGGCGAGCTCGAGTTGTACGTGCCGTGGATGATGTGGCTGGCCGAGATCAGTCCGCGGATCGTCCTCAGAGATGTCGAGGCCGCGTCGCTGGGCTCGGGACTGTTCAGAGTCACCGGGGTTGTCGAGAACGAAGGGTACCTGCCGACGAACATTACTCAGCGCGCGCTGGACGCGGAGGTCGCGGTGCCGGTGCGAGTCGTTTTGGAATTGACTGATGCGGAACTGGTGAGCGGTTCACCGCGAGCCGAGCTCGGTCATCTCATGGGTACCCGCGATGCTCAGCGTCAGACGGGGACCGCCGGCGCGCGCCGGACGATCGAATACGTCGTCCGCGTTACAGGGAACGCTCCGCGCGTTACGATTACTGCGCGGTCCCAAAAGGGTGGCACCGTGCGGCGTGAGGTTCCGCTTGGCGGCGGGCGGTGACCGTCTTGTACATTCGACAGCCGACACTCGGCTGTGGGCTGCTGAATGTTGGATCCCATGCCGATTTCTCTGATTGTCCTTCTGGCCGCTAGCGCGATCGGCGCAGTCTTCCTGATCCTCGAGCGCCTTCGTCTCGATCATCATCGTAAGGCTATTCCGCTGACGATCACCGTCACCGGGACCCGAGGTAAGACGAGCGTGACGCGGCTGCTCGCCTCGGTGCTGCGCGCGAGCGGAAAGCGAGTTCTTGCCAAGACCACTGGGTCGGAGCCGGTTCTGATACTACCTGACGGTGCGGAGCGGAAGATTCGCCGGCGCGGGCGCCCGTCGATCATCGAGCAGAAGCATGTCGTGCGTCTGGCTGCGCAGTTGGGCGTGGATGCCGCGGTCGTCGAGGTCATGAGCATTCACCCGGAGAACCATCTTGTCGAAGGCCAGCAGCTGTTGAAGCCCGATCTGGTCATCGCCACCAACTTTCGGGTCGACCACAGCGCGGCGCTGGGTGAGACGCGGGAGTCGGTCGCCGCTGCCCTCGCTCTCGACGTGCCGCCGGGCGCGCGCGCCTTCGTCCCGCAGCGCGAGTGCCTGCCGGCGTTCCGTGCCGCGCTACGGGAGCGTGGAGGGGAGCTGATCGAGGTGCCGCCAGGTGGCGCGTCGCAGTATTTCGGCCGATTCGGCGCGAACCGGGACCTGGTCTATGCGGTAGCCCGCGCGCTGGGCATCGACGATCGGACGATCGGCGAAGGGGTCGAGCGGGCCCGGGTCGACATCGGGGCGCTGGGCGTCTGGCGGTATCAGCCGGCTGACGTCGGGGCCCCCTGTTATCTGGTGAACGCGTTCGCCGCCAACGATCCCGAAAGCACCATGCTCATCCACGACGACGTCTTGGCCGCCTTGGACGTGGGTCCGGATTCGTGCGTCGGGCTGTTGAGCCTGCGGCCGGATCGGGGTGACCGGACGCTCCAATGGTTGGACGCGTTGCGGGGCGGGTTCCTTGAGCGGTTCAGCCGCCTCTACGTGCTGGGGCTCCACGCCCGGGCCTTGGCGTGGCGACTCAGGCGCGTCGACGACGCGGCGCGGGTCGAGGTGATGCGCGGGACGCGGCCGGCGGAGATCACGCGGGCGGCGGTCTCGGGAACCGGGGAGGCCGGCGGTGCCGTGTTCGGGTTTGGCAACATCGGCGGGGTAGGGGAAGCGCTGGTGGCACATTGGAGCGAAGCTGGCGAGCCCTGGGAGGTTACAAACTGATGGGATTCGAGATCCCGTTCATCGGGCTGCTGATCTCACTCGCTTTCACGGCGCTCACCGGCGTTTACCCCGGCGGTATCATCGTGCCGAGCTACCTCGTCCTCTTCATGAACGAGCCGGCGCGGATCGCCGGTACCCTGATCGCTGCTCTTTTGACGATGGGCGTCTATCGACTCTCCTGTCGCTGGCTCATCCTGTTCGGGCGGCGCCGCTTCGTCTTCCTCATCCTGGTCGGCGGTATTCTGGCGTTCCTCTGGCGTCAGTTCTTCCCCGCAATCTTTCCAGCGTCGCTCGAGTTCAGAGTGATCGGCTGGGTGATCCCCGGGCTGATCGCGAGTCATCTCGAGCGGCAAGGTGTCGCGGTCACGGCGGCGGCGCTGGTCACGGTTACGGTGCTGACCGGTTGGCTGGGTCTCATGCTCAACCTGTTGTGAGGCCGGAGTGCGACTCGTCCAATCCATCGATCGCCGATTGAAGTACCGCATCGTCGCAGCGGGGATCGTCAGCCTGCTCGCCTGGTTGTCGTTGCAAGCGACTTCGCCGCGGTCGCCGGATTCGTGGTCGGATGAGATGCGTGAGGCATCACGCCGCATGGAACGAGCAATCGCGGCCGTGGCGCGTCATCACGAGACGGCGGGCACCCCGATCGATGAAGCACTCGACCCCAACCGTACCGGCCTCATCGGGCCGGAATACTCTCCCCTGTTCACGACGCTGGGGCAACTGGAGGCGAAGCGGACGACCACGAATCCCGACATGGCGGGGCTGGTCGTGCATCTCCTGCGCCGCGCCGGTGTCTCCGCCGGCGACACCATCGCTGTGGGAGTTTCCGCATCGTTTCCCGCTCTGCTGATCGCGACACTGACCGCTGCCGAAGCGATGGGCGTTCACCCCCTGGCGATTCTCTCGCTGGGGGCATCGGCGTATGGAGCCACTCGGCCGGAGCTCAACCTGCTCGACATCCATGCGCTGTTGTTGAGCGAAGGCGTCGTGGGCACCGCTCCTGTAGCGGTCTCGTTGGGTGGCGCGGGAGATGTGGGCGCGGACTTCGACCCCGCATTCCGCGAGAGGCTGTTGCAGCAGATCGAGATGAGCGACGTCCCCTTGATCTACGAACCCGACCTGCGCGCGAACGTGGCCCGACGCATGGCGATCTATCTCGGCGGACCCGAGGGTCGGGTGGCGGCCTTCGTGAACATCGGTGGCGCCGATGCCAACCTCGGTACGAGCCCGCTGGTGCTCAGGGCCGAGCCGGGCCTCAACACCGAGCTCGCGTTGCCGCCGCCGGCTCAGCGTGGTGTGCTGTTCGAGATGGCCGCGCGCAGGGTCCCGGTGATCCACCTGCTCAACATCCGGGGCCTGGCGCTGCGCTACGGCCTGCCCTGGGACCCCATGCCGCTACCGGAGCCCGGTACGAGCCGGCTACGGGACGATGCGGGGGCTCGGGGCCTTCGTTTCTGGCTGATCACGGCCGCCTATTTCGCGAGCCTCGGCTTGATCGCCGTCGTGGCAGGCGGCCGGCACGCCTGATTGCAGCCCTTCCCGGCATGGGCTAAGATTCGCGACATAGCCCCAACGGCTGGTAACCTTGCGGAGGCACGGACCATGAAGCGTCACGGCCGGTTTGCTGTTGGGATAACCTCTCTCGCGTGTATGACACTGGCGGACGCCGGGCCACTCCTCGCCCAGGAAGCGCCGCTTACGGCCGAGTTGCCGGTGCTCCTCACATCTTGCGGCCAGAGTCCGGGTCCCGGCCGCGTTCGGTTCTTCCTCACCAGGCTCGACTTGGAGCACGAGTTCCTCGAGCAGGCCGCCGCCCAGGATCTCATCGACGGAACGGAAGCCGGCACTCCCTTTGGGGCGGTCATCATCGTTGTCGGCGCGAGCCTCAAGGGGATGGGCGCGGCGGGCGTTTCGATCCAGGACGAGCTGGAGCGAACCGCGGCGCTGATCGAAGAGACCCGGCGCCGGGAGCTCACGCTTATCTGCGCCCACGTCGAGGGCATGGCCCGGCGCGCCCAGGGCGCAGCGCCCGGCGACAACTCCGACGAGCTGTCGATCGATGCGGTCTGTCCCGCCTCGGACCTGATGATCGTCCGCCAGGACGGAAACGAGGACCGGCGGTTCAGCACCATCTCGGAGAGCCAGGGCATCCCGCTCATCCTGTTCGAGAAGAACATGGAGCTGGGTGACGTCCTGAACAGCGTGTTCGCCCGATAGGTTCACCGTCAGACTTCACGTGGATATCTGGTCGAGACGTGCGGGAGGCGCTGGGGGCGCTACGAGCGAAACTCGTGACCCGGCACTCAACGAACTGTTCCAGTTCTCGGAAGCGGCAGGCCGCACAGGAGCCTTCTCGACCTGCGTTGGGTGCCGGGGAGCGGTGAAGCGAGAGCGCCCCCAAGCCTCCGAAAACCACCCAATACGTGCCGAGCTCTCCAGTAAGGAATCCGAGCGGTGAGCATGTTCGGGTATGCCGGGCTCGTCCTCGGCGTCATGGTCGTCGTCTACATCGCGGCCAAGCTGTTCAAGCTCTCTACCGAGCTGGCGATGTTCGCCGCGGCGCTCGGCGGAGCGCTCGTCGGCGGCTTCGGCCTGCCGGCACGGCACATCGCCGAAGGGGCAATGACCTACCTCGACATCAACCTCATCTTCATCACTGCCACCCTGTTCATGAACATCCTCAAGGATGCGGGTGGGATCGCGTTCGTCGTTCGCCGGATCATCGGTCGCTTCCACCGCAGCCGAGCGCTGCTCTTCGTGCTGCTCACCGCGCTGTTGCTGGTACCAGGCGCGCTCACCGGCGCAGGGAGCGTGACCGTGCTGATTACCGGTGGGTTGGTGGCGATCGTGTTACAGACGATGGGGATCTCGAGGGTGCGGACGGTCGCCATCGTGTTCATCATCGCCGGGCTCAGCGCCGCGGCGCCGCCGGTGAGTCTCTGGGCGATGCTCACCGCCGCCGGCGTGAACATGCCGTACATCGGCTTCTTCATGCCGCTGCTCGTGCCCTGCGTGTTGGCCGCCCTGTTCACGATCTTTTTCCTGGGCCGGCGCAGCGGGGAGATCGATCTCGAAAAGGCACTTCAGGAGCTGCCGTCACCGCCCGCGGGGATGAGCTGGCTGCGTGTCGCTCTCCCGTTCGTCGTCTTTGTGCTGTCGATCGTTATCGGTCGGGCGTGGCCGCACGACACGCCGGTGGTCGGGTTGCCGCTCATGTTCCTCTGCGCAGCGGCAACATCGTTCGCGCTCTCGCCGGTCCGCCTGGACTTCCTACGGATCTCGCGCGAGACGATTGAGCAGCTGCTGCCGTTGATCGGAACGCTCACTTGCGTGGGTGTGCTGGTCCAGATCATGACGCTCACCGGCGTACGGGGCCTGCTTGCGGTGACAACGGTCACTCTTTCGGTGGCGTTGGTGTTCGCCACGCTCTTCATCGTGCTACCGGTCTCGGAGGCCGTCTTGATGTGGGGTGCGGCGCCGGTGATTGGCGTCCCACTGATCCTGCTCTTCAACACGATAGGTCTCAACCCGATCGTGGCACTGGCGGGCATGAGCGTTATCTGGCCGTTGGGAGATGCGCTGCCCCCCACGGCGATAATCGGCCGGCTAACCGTGGATGTCGTGGGGTACAGGGACGCTTATGTGAAGTTCTTGAAGAGCTGCATCGTCCCGGCGGTCTTCATCATGATCATCGGTACGCTGATGGTGATCTTCTCTAGCGAGCTTTCGTTTCTGACCGGGCTTTGAGAAAAAGGGGAGTCATGGCCATTCTGCAGACGCTCATCACGGTCCTCTATTACGGGCTGATCGCGTATGTGGCCGTGATCCTGATCTGGAACTTCAGCAAGACGCGGAAGTGGGAGCAGGAGGTGCTATACATCATCGTCCTCATCCCCTTCCTACTGCGTCTGTTGAGGCTGAAGTGAGGTGATGGTCGTGGATGGCGGATCCGAGAATCGCGGCGGCGGCGCACCCCTCGTCCGGAAGCTCGTGCTAAGCGCCCTGGGGCTGCTGCTCCTCGTCACGTCCGGGTGGAGCTTCTACCGGCACCGGCACCTGGAGGAGCCGGTGGTCCTGAGTTCCGGCGTCACCGAGGTGAAAAGGCTGAGCGATTACTTCGACGGTATCCGCGGCGCGATCAACGACTGCAACGTCTACATCTTCGAGGGCGCGGAGCCAGGCGCCACCATGTTCGTCATGGGCGGAACGCACCCGGAAGAACCGGCGGCACGCCTGGCCGCCTGGCTGTTCGCCGAGAACGCTGTGATGGAACAGGGTCGGCTGATCGTGGTGTTGAGCGGCAACCGCAGCGCCACCACGGTCACGCGCCTGGGCGGTGCCTATCCACCCGATTTCTCGATCCCCACCGATTGGGGGGCGCAGACGTTCCGGCTGGGCGACCGCTGGTCGAACCCACTGGATCAGTGGCCCGATCCCGAGGTCTACATCCACTACCCCAGCGGGCAGTACCTGGCCTACGTGGATGCCCGCAACCTGAACCGGACGTGGCCCGGCCGGCCCGACGGCACGCTCACCGAGCGAACGAGCTACGCGTTGATGGAGCTCATCCGCCAAGAGAACGTGGACATCTTTATCGATCTCCACGAGGCGGAGCTGCAGTACCCGGTGATCAGTACAATAGTAACCCACGAGCGAGGAGAAGAACTCGCGATCTTCGTGTCGATGATGTTGAGCGATGAGGAGTTCAACATCGGGACGGAGTATTCGCCGAAGAACCTGCACGGTCTCTCGCATCGCGAGGTCGGCGATGCGTCGCAGGCGATCTCGCTGCTCTTCGAGGCGCCCGAGCCCTTCCTCGATGCCACCCGCGGCCGCACGACCCGCGAACAGCTGCTGACCGGCGTGGACGAGTTCGTTATGAAAGCGGGCGAGCACGGCCTGCTGTTCGAGCAGATAGATGAGAGCGGTTGGCCGATCGACGTCCGGGTAGGACGCCACACCTCCACCGTGCTGCAGACCATGGAGGCGTGGACCGAACTCCATCCCGACCGGCCGTTGAGTTGCCGGGGCGTTCCGCGCTACGCGGAAGTAATCGCCGAAGGCCTCGGACACTGGTTGCGCGATCCGTCCGCAGCGGTACCGGGGCGGCTGGTGACCGAATAGTAATCATTCGAAAGAAGGAGTGATCCCGTGAAACGTACTAGCCTGTCGAGCTTCTGGATTCTGGCGGTCGTCGCGGTCTTCGCCGTCGGAGTGAACACGAGTGCGGCGCAGTCGCTGGACGCGCTGCCCCTGGGGGCGCAGTGCAGCGAATCGCCGGACGATCCCGGTTGCGGCTGTAATCCCGAATATCAGGACTGCGGCTGTACCAGCATCCAGGTCGGAAAGAACGCGTCCACCGACGGCTCGGTGATGACCGCTCACAGTTGCGACGGCAACTACCGGACCTGGCTGCAGATCGAGCCGCGGCGCGAGAACCCGCCGGGTGCGCGCCGGCCGATCTACTGGGGGTTGTTGCACACCGAGACCCCCGACGACATGCGCAGGGTGCGGCTCAAGGGAGAGATCCCCGAGGTGGCGCAAACCTACCGCTACTTCAACGTCGCCTACCCGGCGATGAACGAGAAAGGGCTCTCGATCGGCGAGACGACCATCGGCGGTCGGTCCGAGCTGCGAAACGACGAGGGGCTCTTCCTGATCGAGAACCTCCAGGCCATAGCGCTCGAGCGGACCACCACCGCCCGCGAGGCGATCCAGCTGATCGGCGAGCTGGTGAAGGAGTATGGGTACGGTGACTACGGTGAGTGCCTGACCTTCGCCGACTCGAAGGAGGTCTGGCACTTCGAGATCATGGGCGCCGGGCCCATCGAGGTCGGTGCGGTCTGGGCGGCGGTCAGAATCCCCGATGACCACGTCGGGGTCTCGGCCAACATCCCGCGGATCAGTGAGCTCGACCTCGACGACCCGGACCACTACATGGCCAGCGAGAACGTTCACTCACTCGCCGAGGAGATGGGCTGGTGGGACCCCGATAGCGGTGAGCCGTTCAAGTGGTGGAAGGCGTACGGCAGAACAGATCGGCAGGGGAACCCCGCACCGCCTTTCTCGACGCGCGAGTTCTACATACTGAGCACACTCGCACCTTCGCTGAACCTCACCATGGAAATGGAAGAGCTGCCCTTCTCGGTGAAGCCCGACGAGAAGGTCTCGGTGCGCGACGTCCTGCGTTACTACCGCGAGACCTACGAGGGTAGCGAGCTCGACCCGACCCGTAACCTCATGGTGCCCTACCGGCCGCGCCGCGGTGAGAGCCGCCCCGACCAGCCCGAGATGGTCAAGAGCCCCATCGTCAACAACTGGTCGATCCGCGACTTGGCGGAGCTGTTGAACTCGATTCAGCCGGGCGTCGTGCAGCCGGTGCGCACCATCGCCGTCGCCCGCTGCTCCTACTCGCAGATCATCCAGAACCGCGACTGGCTGCCGCCGGAGATCGGCACGGTCGCCTACTTCTCGTTCGACAATCCCGCCCAGAGTCCGCGCATCCCCGTCTGGGCCGGCGTCACCGAGCTGCCCGAGAGCTTCAAGATCGATTGCCAGCACAAGTACCGCACCGATTCCGCTTGCTGGTGGTACCGGCGGGCCAACCGGCTGGCGATGATCAAGTGGGGTTGGGCGCGACAGTACCTGGAAGCGGCCGTCCAGGCCTACGAGAGCCAGCTCTTCGAGGAGGCGCCGCTCATCGAGGGGCGGGCGCTGGAGCTCATGCGTAGCGAGGATGGGAACGACCCGATGCTCTACCGCGAGTTCCTCACCCGCTACACGAATAATTTCGCGCGGGCGACTATGCAGAGGTGGTGGGAGTTGGGCGACTTCTTCTGGGCCGAGTTCGCGAGAGGGTGGTGACGCGTTACGGTTCTTGTCTGACAGGGATGTAGAGCTGTTGTCCCACCTGGAGCCGCTCGGGGCGAACGCTCGGGTTGGCTGAGCGGATCGCGGTGAGATCCGAGCCGTAGGCCATGGCAAGCCGGCTGAGCGTATCTCCGGACTTCACGGTGTGCTGGATCGAGCCGGCGCGCGCCTGCGCCTGGATCCGCGCGTAGTTTGCAACGAACCTGTCGCCGCTTCGGGGCGGCAGGCGCACGTAGTAGCGCTCGCCGGGAGGCGTGACGCCGCGGATCAGTTGGGGATTGAGCGCCTTGACCTCGGCGACATCTACACCGGCGGCCTCAGCGATCACGTCCAGGCTGGTCGCGTCCGGCACTTGGCCGAGGTCATAGCTCAGAGGTGGAGCGGCCGCGACGGTGAGCCCGTACCTGTCCGGCTGCTTCGCGATCAGCGCGGCAGCGATGAGCTTGGGAACGTATTCCCGCGTCTCGGTCGGAAGGTACCGGCGACGGGCGATTGTCCAGAAGTCGCGACTGCCCGTACGACGGATCGCGCGCTGCACGCGCCTCGCCCCGCCGTTGTAGGCGGCCGCCGCCAAGTACCAAGAGCCGAATTCCTCGTAAAGGTCTTTCAGATAAGCGGCAGCGGCGTGCGTGGCCAGCACCGGGTCGCGCCGCTCGTCGATCCAGTAGCTGACTCGTAGGCCATAGCGGCGAGCGGTGCTGGCGAGGAATTGCCACAGCCCCACAGCGTGCGCCGAGCTGTAGGCGTTGGGGTCGTAGCCGCTCTCGATCATCGAGAGATAGACTAGATCCTGCGGCAACCCGTGCTCGCGCAAGATGGCCCGCAACGCCTGTTCGTAGCGACCTCCCCGGGCGAGGTGAATCTGGATGTTCCTGCGTCCACGCCTCTGGTAATACGAGAGCCAGCGGTCGACTGCCCTATTGTATTCGATGGGAATATCCCAGGCCGGTCTACCTGCCACCGGCGCGGAGACTATGCTTACAAGGGCGTTCTGCGTCGAGTCCGCGTCTGGGTCGGTCGGGCCGTTGAGCGTGGAAAGCATCAAGGCTGCCAGGCAGCGTGCAACGATCATCGACTCGGTCGAGCTCCTCGTAGTGATAAGGGGCAGGTGAGCACGGCTCGGGTCTGGCCGCTGCGGGCAGGTCCTCCCGCGGGCGCCGAACCGGGAAGCAAGCGACGTACCCATCCTGAGCGTTTGACGTACTTCATTGGGGAATAAAGGGTTAGAGCGTCAGGTTCGAGTGTTCTGTGGTGTGATGGCCCCTCGGGATTTCGGTCAATCCGACATAGCCGGGCGTTCTGACCTGCTTCAGGCAGCGGTTCACGCTGGTCTGGGCGCGGGACGGTCACTAGGTATGGCTGGGTAGAGATCAGGGCGATTGCCGGCTCCGAGGCGCACCTTTTAGCGGCGTGCCAACTCGATCAGCGCCGGATAGGGTGCCGTGCCGGGCTTCCTGAGCTCCGCAACAACCACTCCCCGGTCGGTGACGAGTATCTCCTCACTGCGGCGCACCATGCGAACGTACTCGCTGAGTCGGTTCTTGAGTTCTCGAATTCCCACGACCTTCATGAGGACCATGTAGCTACACGTAGCTACATAGGGCATCCTTCGTAGCCTTCTGGGGACAGGTCGGCTGGACAGTCAACAGGCCGTCAAGGCGCGCGCTGCTCAGCGGTCGGAGGGCGATAGCTGTTTGGCGTGTAACGAACCGAGAGGGTTCGAATCGAGTTACCCTAGCAGCAGGCGCGGGGTGAGGAGGTATTCCTATGAGGTTGGCACACTCGATCTTGGCTGGCGCGCTTCGGAACGGCTATCGACGGCGAGTAAGCGCCTTGGGCAGCGACCGGGTCGCCGCCGACGGCCGGCGGCCCGGTAAACATAAGTTCTGGCGCAAGTCTTTTGATGTGTTATATTTCGACGCGCGCGGACCGCCGTCTGGACCATGTCTCCCCCGTGTACTCTGCGCGAACTCCCCCAAAAACAAACGTTTACGCGCCCTGTCCTAGTCATCGTCTCGGGGATTATCGCTCCGAGCTACTCGAGAGGGGAGGAACCGATATGTTGAAGAGGTTGTGTGGAATCGGTGTGGTGCTCGCCGTCCTGAGCGCGACTCCGGCGCTGGCCCAGGTGCCGGGCATCGGGTTCGAGTTCGAGGCGTACGGCGGCGCTTTCGTACCCGGCAGCGACCTGGTGGATGAGACGGATTTCGTCCGAAGCCACAAGACCGGTCTGGGCCTGGGCGCCCGAGCGACGGTTGTGATTCCGGGGCCGCTGGCCATCGAGGGCAACTTCATGTACGCCTTCAGCGAGGTGGAGGACACGCCGGCCGGCAGCGAGACCGGCGCGAAGGTCTATGCAGTGAGCGCAGTTCTCCAGTTCGGTTTCAGCCTACCGGCGGCACCGGTATCGTTCCATATCTCCGGCGGTGGCGCCTACATCAATCGCAGCGGCGATTCCTATGACGGTTGGGAAGAGAAGGGTGACATCGGTGGTGTGGTGGGCCTGGGAGCGAAGATCGGGTTGCCTGGCATGTTCAAGATCCGCATCGACGCCGAGAGTTATCTGTACAGTGCTGCGGTTGTTGACCAGGGAGCGAGGGTGATGGACTCGCAGTTCCAGTACGACATCGTCGTGTCCGCTGGTCTGGTGATATCAGCGCTCTAGGTTTCAGTCACAACGGCAAGCAGGAGGGCGCAGCGGTTGCTGCGCCCTCTTTGCATCGCTGATTAGCTTGCGCGAGGCGGTCAGTCCGTAGACTCGAGGCGCGCCTTGGCCCGGGCCAAGGCGTCTTGCAGCTCTTTTGTGCCAAGCGAGACGATCAGCGACTTGGGCACGAAGCGCAGCAGGCCACCGACCTGTAGTGCAACGCGCATCGTGACGCGCGTACCGTTATCGAGCGCCTCCCAGGTGATTTCGCCCTCTGCCTGTGCGTCCGACTCGCTCGCACTCTTGTAAGTGACCCGTCGGTTGGGCTCGTAGACTGTATTGACGTAGACGTTCTCGAACCGCTTGCCCATGAACTCGCTGACATAGCGGCGACGAGTTCCGACGCTGGGCTCGCCCTTCGGCGACTGCTCCGCCTCCCGGAGATTCGGTTGCCACTCGTGCTCACGGTCGATGTCCTGCATGTACTCGAAGACTTCCTCGACGGGACGGTCGATGGTGATGCTGGCGTCGTATCTGAGCATGCTTCTCTTTATCAGCCGTTGTGGAACCAGCGGGCGAGTTCGAGTCCGTGCTCGAGCAGCAGGTCCGTATCTTTCAAAATGTCGGCGGCGCGACGGTCGGCTATGACTGTGCCGTGGTCGATGAGCACCAGGCGCTGACATACCGCGGCGGCGAACTCGACATCGTGGGTCACGACGATGACGGTCTGTGAGCGGGCCCTGAGTATCTCGGCGATCTGGCGGCGGCCGCGCCCGTCGAGGCTCTCCGTGGGTTCGTCGAGTGCCAGGACACCAGGGTCGAGGCTGAGGACCGTGGCGAGCGCCGCCCGGCGCTTTTCGCCGCCGCTCAGGTGGTGGGCGGCTCGGCCGGCATCGACCTCACCCAGGCCGACGCTTTCCAGGGCACGCCTGGCCCGCTTCTCGGCCTCTTCACGCGATGCGCCATGACAGAGCGGTCCGAACGCCGCATCCTCGAACAGGGTCGGCATGAACAGCTGGTCGTCGGGATCCTGGAAGACGAGCCCGACCCGCGTGCGGACGGCCGGCAGGTTCTCGGGCAGCACTGCGAGACCGCCGACGCTCAGCGAGCCCGCAGTCGGTTCGAGGATGCCGTTCAGCTGCAGCAGTAGGGTACTCTTGCCGGCGCCGTTCGGACCTACGACAGCGACGTGTTCACCGGGCTCGATCGTAAGAGAGATATCGGAGAGCGCTGGAGCCGACGCGCCCGGGTAGCTGTAGTGCAGGCCGGCAATCTCCACACCCCAGGCGCTATCGCTTCCCAGGCAGCTCATCTCATGACCTCTATCAGACCACCCAGCCAGATGACGGCGAACAGCCCGGCTATAGCCAGCGTCAATCGGCGGCTCACCGTGGCGGCCGGCTGAAGCGTCGGCAGCCGATCGCGGTAGCCGCGGCTTAGCATCGCCGCGTGGATCCGCGCGCTGCGATCGTGCGCTCGCAGGAAGAGGTGGGCGAGCGTCGACGCGCGGGCCCGCCAGAGGCGCAGGCGCGACGCGTCGCCCATCCGGCTGCGGATGGCCCGGGCGGTTCGGTCGAGTTCGTCGTTGAGCAGGTAGACGTAGCGGTAGCCCAGCGACAGCGAACTCTTCACCAGGCGGGGCAGCGGCAGACCGTCAAGGCCGCGTAGCAGGTCGGTCGCCCGGGTGACCGAGATGACGACGGCGACCGCCGAGACCGCGAGGGTCGCGCGCGCTACGATCTCGGCGGCCCGCAGCAGGCCCGTGCCGCTGAGCGACACGGGGCCGATTTCGAGCACGGCGGGTCCCGGGACGCTCACGGGCAGTGCCAGCGCCGGCAGCAAGAAGAACGGAAGCGCTTGGCCGATGCGTCGTGCGAGGGCGCTCACCGGTAATCGCGCCGACCATACGCCCAGCGCGACGACGAGACCCAGAACCGCCAGCGCGCGCCAGGCACCCGGCGGCATTAGGCCCGCTGCGAAGGCGGCCGACAGGGCGATCCAGATCCGCTGGCCCGGACTCGTGTGAAAAGTGAGCCAGGACTCTCGGTCGGCGTAGCGGTCCAGGTGAGTGAACCCCATTAACCCTCCCGCGTGCGGCGGGCCCGGGCCAGCGCTCTGACGGTGGCCGCCGTACCGGCGAAGAGAAGCGCCACTCCCAGCACCACGGCGACGAGCGTACCCACCGCGCCCGGAATCGAGGCGCGATAGCCGGCGAGCGGTGCCGCTTCCCAGGAGGCGGCCGCGTCGGCGAACCCCAGGTCGATCGCCAGGCGCTCGAGACCGTCGGGAGCGGTCGATGTGATGATTGCCAGGCTACCGGCGAGTATCGCGACGACGCCCAGGCCCGCCAGCACGGCGGCCGGTGCCGGCTTCACCGCTGCCGAGCCTCGCGGTCGGAAAAGCAGGTCGGGTCGCTTGCGCGCCAACGACCACACCGCCAGTCCGGTGATACCGGCCTCTGCCAGCCCGATGGCCGCGTGCACGCTCGCCATCGCACCCACCGATAGGCGAGTCGGTGCGATGCCGCTCAGCCCTAGCTCGAGTCCGGCGACGACCCCGGTAAGCAGCGCCGCCAAATAAGCCGCGACCGCCGCGCTTAGTGCGCGGCTCAACGGACCTTCTCCGGCAAGGCCCGTCAGAACTCGGTAGACGGCGTAACCCAGCAGCGCTCCCGCCCCGGCGATGTTGAGGACATTCGCCCCCAGCGCTGTTAGGCCGCCGTCGGCGAAGATCAGCGCCTGTGCTATAACCACCGCGGTCATGACCAGAAAGCCGGCCCACGGGCCGAATGCTACCGCCACCAGCGTGCCGCCCAGCAGGTGCCCGCTCGTCCCGGCGGCGACCGGGAAGTTCAGCGCCTGCGCGGCGAAGACCGCCGCGGTGGCGAGCCCCAGTGTCGGGGCCGCGCGGTCGTCGAGGCGCTTCCTCGCCCGACGGGCCGCCAGCGCGGTGAGCGCCCCCGCAGCGGCGAAGGTGCCGGCGGAGACGGAAGCCGAGAGGAAACCGTCGGGTATATGAGCCATGGCCGTACCAAGATACCTCCGCCACCAGCCACCGCCACCGACCCCTTATTAGGCGCGCTCGTGCTCGCAATCGTGATCAGTCCGCCGATTCGCATCGAGTACGATTACGAGTACGATCACGATTACGAGCAGGAGTGAGAGAGGAGGTTGCGAGGGTCACTAGCGCTGCTTTTCTTCAAGTCTCTGGGAACACGATGACGAGGACTCGGGCGCGCGAATGGGAGGTCTGGATGAGTGAAACGCACTATCGCCCGCGGCTCCGCCCGCTGGAGCCCGAAGAGGCGCCCGAGATGAAAGACATCTTCGATGCTTTCTTGAAAGAGCGTGGCACTGTTCCGAACATGTATCGCACGCTGGCGCGGCGTGGCACGCATATGCGCACGATGTTCGACCACTTCCACACCGTCATGCGGACCGGGACCGTGTCGCCCCTGCTCAAGGAGTTCATCTCGGTCCGCGTCTCGGCACTCAACAACTGCCGCTATTGAATTGCCGCACATACCGCGCTGGCAGCGCGGCTAGGCGGCAGCGAGGCACAGATCGAGCCGACGCTAACCGGCCAGCTCGAGGGAGTCGGCTTCTCCGATGCCGAGCTGGCGGCGCTCCGCTTCTCCGAGGCGGTGACGGCCGATTCCAACGCGATCCCCGACGAGACCTACGTCCAGCTGCGCACGCACTTCGATGAAGGAGAGGTCGTCGAGATCTGCCTGGTCGCCGGCTTGTTCGCCTACTTCAACCTCGTAAACAACGCGCTCCGTGTGGAGCCGACGCGATAGGGGATCGGCAGTGAGCGGTCGGCTTGGCGGTCCTCTCGCTTCACCGCTCCCCGGCACTCAACGTATGCGACCTCGCACTCCCGAGCGCTGAGGTCCGGCGTTGAGTGCCGAGTCACGAGTTACGCTCGTAGGACCGCCAGCGCCTCCCTTCACAGCCTGCCGACTCCCCGAATCCCCGAATCCCCAAATCCCAACCCCCCTACTCGGCGCCGACCTCCCCTTGTAGGTTCAAACGTCATGGTCAGTCCATCGACATCCATGCGCGTCTGGCAGCTGGTGCGGCCCGGCGAGCTGCGGCTGGAATCGGTCGCTGTCCCCGAGCCCGGTGACGGCGAGATTCTGGCGCGCGTCTCACTCGCTCTGACCTGCGGGACCGATCTCAAGGCCGTCGACCGCGGGCACGCTCGCCTAGAAGTCCCGGGGCCGCTGGGTCACGAATGGGCCGGCTACGTGGCCGCCGTGGGGCCCGGTGTCCTCGGCCTCACTCCGGGTACCCGTATAGTCGGCATGCCGACGGCACCGTGCGGCGATTGCGCCTACTGCCTGCGCGGTGCCGAGAACCTCTGCCTCCACCTGTTCGAGCACACGGCGCTCGGCGCCTACGGCGAGTACATTCTCGTGCCGCGGCAGATAGTGAACCGGCACATCTTCCGGCTTACAAGCGATATCTCCAACCTTCAGGCTGCCTTCATCGAACCGGTGGCCTGCGTCGTCCACGGCGCTGATCTGTTGCATATCGCCGGCGACCGGACGATCGCCTTTCTCGGGGATGGTGCGATGGCGCTGATCTTCGTGCAGGTGGCGCGCCTGCGTGGCGCCGGCCGCATCGCGGTGATCGGGCGGCACCGCCAGCGGCTGGAGCTGGCTCAGCAGTTTGGTGCCGATGTTACCGTCGACGCGAGCGACGGCGACGCGCTCGAAGTTGTGAGGGAAATGAGCGACGGCCTCGGAGCCGACAGTGTGGTCGAATGCGTCGGGCGTCCGGAGGGTTGGGAAGACGCGGTGTCGCTCGTTCGCCGGGGTGGTGAGGTTCTCTTTTTCGGTGGCTGCGAGAGAGGCGCGGGGGTGAAGCTCGATACCGAGCGAGTCCACTACGATGAGCTCACCCTCAAGGGTGGGTTCCACTACACGCCCGACTGTGTGCGGCGCGCCGGGGAGCTGACCTGTGATGGTTATCTGAACCTCGAGCCCTTGGTGACGCATGAGATGTCGCTGGATGAGCTGCCTAAGGCGTTCGAGCTAATGCGGCGCCGCGAGGCGCTGAAGGTGGCGATCATCCCATGAACGCATCGGGCGGACCGATGATGAGCGCGGCCCGTGCCTACTCGCTCGATGACGTGCGGGTGGAAGAGGTGCCGCTCCCGAAGCTCGAGCCTGGCGACATCCTCGTGCAGGTCGTCGTATGCGGCGTCTGCTCCAGCGACGCGATGGACTGGTATGTGAGTCGCAAGGTCCCGGTCGTACTCGGTCACGAACCGGTGGGAATCGTACACCAGGTGACGCCCGGGGTAGAAGGAGTCGAGGTCGGGGATCGCGTCTTCTTCCACCATCACGTGCCCTGCATGGAGTGCCGGCTCTGCCAGCGTGGCCAGTATACCTCGTGCCACCGGTTCCGTGAGACGTCGCTCGATCCCGGCGGTTTCGCCGAGTTCGTGCGGGTACCCGCCCAGATCGTGCGCCTCGATGTGCTGAAGCTGCCCGACCAGATCTCTGATGAGTCGGCCGCCTTCATCGAGCCGCTCGCCTGTAGCCTGCGGGCCTTTGGCAAGCTAGACGTCGCGCGCGGCAGCAGTGTATGGGTGGTCGGTGCCGGGCCGATGGGGCTAATGAACATCCGGCTGGCCCGCTACTTCGGGGCCAAGCCGATCATCGTCAGCGATCCGGTCGAGGTGCGCCGCGAATTCGCTTTGGGTGTGGGCGCCGATCTGGCACTCGACCCGGGCCAGCCCGATTTCGACGAGAGGATGGCGGAGGCCACCGACGGGTGGGGTGCGGAGAAGATCATCGTGATGCCGGGCGCTGTGGAACCGATCGAGCACGGATTGGCACATGCCGCTCCAGGCGCCATCGTGCTCGTCTACACGCCGACACCACCGGAGGCGACCGTCGGCTACCGCCCCCATGACCTCTACTTCAAGGAAGTGACGATCACCCACAGCTACTCAGCCGGGCCCGTCGACACGCGCGAGGCGCTCGACCTGCTGGCCGGCGGCGACTTCGAGGTCGAGGACCTCATCACGCACCGCTTCGGGCTCGACGGGGTGGGTGAGGCGCTTCGGCTGGCGAAGACGCACGACGAGTCGCTGCGCGCGATGATCTATCCGCACGGTATCGGGGTGGAGGTGAAGGCTATTTGAAACTTGAACATTGAACATTGCACATCGAACATTGAACATCGAAGTGATTTCAACGTTCGACGTTCAATGTTCAATGTTCGATGTTCACACGCAATCAGGACATGAGCGAGGAAAGATCGTTGGGCAGTCGCGTAATCCGATTCAGCGACTTCCGCTGGGAGGGCATCGAGCCCGCCCCCTACAAGGAGGCCGGCGTGGATTGGAGCGCCGTCACCCGCCAGCTACTCCTCGGCCCCGACGAGGACGCGCCGTTCCATTTGCGCTACTTCGAGGTCGAGCCCGGCGGCTACACGACGTACGAGCGTCACGAGCACCAGCACGTCGTCGTGGTCCTGCGGGGCAAGGGCGAAGTGAGGTTGGGAGACAGCTGGGAGTCGGTTAACTACGGCGACGTAGTCTACGTGGCGCCGAACGAGCCGCACCAGTTGCGGGCCAGCGGCGATGAGCCGTTCGGCTTCTTCTGTATCGTCAGAGCCGACCGCGATCCAGCCGTCCCGCTGTAGCTTCTATTGTACACGGTACACCGCATACCGACACAACATACCGCCCACCGGCCTAGAGCCGCCACGCCACACCAAGGGCGAGCACGGCCTGATCGCCTTCGGCATACGGCCCCTCGCCGAAGCGCACGTCGAGCATTACGCCCATCGAACGCGTGATGGAAAACAGTCCGCCCACATCGAGCAGCAGTTCGGCGTCGAAGCTGTCGGCCCCGGAACTGAGACCCAAGTCGAAGCGCGGATGAACGAAGATCTCCGAGTCGCCGCCCGCCAGGACGAAGCCGATGCCCGCGATGAAGCCGACGGGGATCTTCCAGACGGTGACGCCGGGGTCGCTAATACCGAGCCCGACGTTGAAGCTCAAGGCGAGTTGGCCACCGCCCGGTGACAGCGGACGCGAGAGTAGGTTGTAACGCAGGTCGCCACCGGCGAACGGCGAGTCCTTGGCGTCATCGATCAGCCAGAGACCGGCGCGGCCACCGATATCGACATCGTCGCTGACCGGGAATCGCAGCATCCCACCAAAGACATACGCGTTCTCAGGGAACGCGATGTACGGCAGGAAGATCTCGGTGGTCGGTATCCCGGCTGTCAGGAGCGCGGGCTCGGCGACGACCTGGCCACGGGCCTCCCCGGTTCCGGCAAAAAAACAGGCAACCGCCGTCGCGGTCGCCAGTAGCTTCCTCGATCCACCCATAGCGATCCTCCCGTTAGCGCCTACGGCGCGTTTGCCCCTCCACCCGGTATATTGGGGCCGACTGGGCCAGGATCAAGTGGGCGCCATCCCCGCGTCCGATCCCCGCCGTTCTTTAACACTTTGGCGCGTCGCTGCATCTTAAGAGTGGTATGGACGAAGCGGTTCTGATTCAACAGGCGCGGCAAGGAGACCGTGCGGCATTCGGGCAGCTGGTTAGGCTGCATCGCGATGCGGTCTACCGGTTCGCCGCCCGCTGGCTCGCCGACCCCGACCAGGCGCTCGATGTTGCCCAGGACGTCTTCGTTCGAGCGTTCAACGGCCTGGGCAACTATCGCGGTGACAGTCGATTCAGGACCTGGCTGTTCTCCATCACATTGAACACCGCCCGCTCCTTCGCGCGCCGCCAGAAACGTCGCGGTGAGGTCAGGATCGACACCGGTGCGGAGTTCATCGCTTCGCTTACGCCGCCGGATGCGAAAGCCGCCCGCGCCGAGGCCTTCGCCCGCGCAGCCGCCGAACTGGCCAACCTGCCGGAGAAACAGCGGGGAGCTGTGACTTTGCGCGTGTTCGAGGGGCTGAGCTTCAAGGAGATCGGCGAGATCATTGGCTGCTCGGAGGGCTCCGCCCGCGTCAACTACCATCACGGCATCCAGAAGCTCAGGGAGGCTCTCACATGACGGGACAATATGATTGCGACAAGGTCGGCGATCTGATTCCCGAGTTTCTGGCCGGTAGGGTGTCGGAAGTGGACGACCGCGAGGTCCGGGGTCACCTGGAGAGCTGTGCCGAATGCCGTAACCGGGCCAACGCCGTGAGCCTGCTTCAGCAGACACCAATCCCACGGCCTGACCCGGACCGCTGGGATCATTTCGTGACGGAGGTGGTCGAGGAGACCGAGCAATACCCACGCTGGGCGCCGCCGCCGGGCCTCCTGTGGTACGCCGTGGCGGCGGTCATCGTCGTCGTCGCCGTCTTCCTCCTCTTCAGTCTCATAACAGGGTGAGTCGGTCCCGCAAAGCTACATCGACCAGCCAGGTAGCCCTGCTTGGCGCGCACGTCTCCAGCGCCGGCGGCGTCGAGCATGCCCCGGCCCGCGGCGCCGAGATCGGCGCCGACGTCATCCAGATCTTCACCAAGCAGGTCAATCGCTGGGCGGAGCGCGACATCGATGCGGAGACGGCGGCAGCGTTCAGGCGAGCTCTGTCGGAGCACTCGATTCGCGTCGCTGGGTCGCACGACTCCTATCTGATCAACCTGGCCAGCCCGAACGGCCGGCTGCGCGAGCGTTCCTATCGCTCCTTCTGTCGCGAGCTGGACCGCTGTCGCGCCCTTGAGCTCGATTTCCTCGTCACCCACCCAGGCAACGCCACCGACGGTGACCGCGGCGCCGGGCTCCGTCGCAACGCGAAAGCGATCGGGCGCGCGCTGCAGGCGGTGGGCGGTCCGACACGTGTGCTCATCGAGGCGACCGCCGGCCAGGGCACGGCGCTGGGCTCTAGCTTCGAGGAGTTGGCGGAGCTGCTGGAGCGGATCGGCCCGCGCTTTCAAGATCGTTTGGGCGTCTGCCTCGATACAGCACACCTGTTCGCTGCCGGTTACGATCTCGCCGGCGCCTACGATGCGGTGGTCGGCGAGCTGGATCGTATCGTCGGCTTGGAGCGCGTTCTACTCTTTCACCTCAATGACTCGAAGACGCCGCTCGGCAGTCGAGTCGACCGCCACGAGCAGATCGGCAAGGGCCAACTGGGCCCGGCCCCTTTCCGCCACGTCATGCGCGATGACCGGTTCCGGCTCGTGCCCAAGGTCATCGAGATCCCCAAGGGCGACGACCCGGTCCGCAGCGATCGCCGCAACCTAAGCTATCTGCGTCGCATGCTGCTTCAATAACCAATATCCGACATTCACTGATCGGTTGTCCAAGGTGTATTCAAGACCCGAGTGCCAAATTCCAATCACTGGTGCCGCACTTGCTCACCTGGGAGTTGGACCTTGAGATCTGCTACCTGAGAACCACTTGCACAACCGGTCACTGGATGTCGGATATTGGATATTGGACTCCTCTCACCGACCCCCGGGTTGCAATAGAGCGGCGGACGGCGTATTAGATCTCGGTCGCCCGCGTCGTCGACCCAATCGAGCACTTGAGTGATATGGGCAAAGACACGAACACAGGAGCACTGGCGGAGGTCGAGATGCGGATGCGCGCGGTGGCCGAGCTTTTGGGCCGCACGCTCCCTCCTCACCCGCCGGCCGAGCGCACGCCGGAAGAGCAACATCGCCATCTGCTCGAGGAAGCGGTGCAGCTGTATGAGAACGAGCTGACCTGGGAAGAGGAAACGGGCGAGGAGTCGACGGAGTCCGGCGCGGTCGTGTCGCTGGTCTTCCCCGGAACCCTGGCTCTGGTCGACGCCCTGGTCACTTCGCACGATCCCAGCGAACGCGGCGAGGGTGGTCCGCATCGTGATGTGGTGGCCTCGTTCCTGGGCTGGCTGGCCGATCGGCTGCTGAGGCTACGGTCCGGCGGTCTGCATGGAAGCGCGACGATTCGGGCTAAAGAGGCCGACCTCACGGACCGGCTTATCGACCTGGTGCTGCACCGCTACTGCGAGCTGAGTCCGGCGGAGGTCGAACTTCTGGAGGCGACGAGCAATTAAGCGAGCCAACCACAACTCATTCCGTTCCTGTCTGCGATGAAAATAATAGTCTGCGTCAAACGTGTGCCCGACTCGGAGAGCCGGATCGCGAAGGCGAAGGACGGTCTCTCGGTCGATACACAGGGAGTGAAGTTCGTTCTCAACCCATACGACGAGTATGCGGTCGAGGAGGCTCTCAGGCTGAAGGAGACGGCCGGAGACGGCAGCGTAACCGTCATGACCCTTGGTGGTGAAGACGCGAAAGAGACGTTGCGCACGGCGCTGGCCATGGGGGCGGACGAGGCCGTCCTCCTCAAGGGGCAGCCCTCGGTCGACGGACTCGGCACGGCCGAGAAGCTGGCGGAGGTGATCAAGGGCCGTGAATATGATCTCGTACTATTCGGCAAGCAGGCGATCGATGATGACAACCTCCAGGTGCCGGCGATGGTCGCCGAGTTGTTGGGGCTTCCCTGTGCGACGGTCGTCACCGATCTACAGGTCGACGGCGGCGCGGTGAGTGCGACACGGGAGGTCGAGGGCGGTCATGAGATCTTCGAGTTCGAGCTGCCCGGGGTGGTCGCCGCTCAGAAGGGTCTCAATGAGCCACGCTACCCGAGCCTCAAGGGGATCATGCAGGCGAAGAAGAAGCCGCTCGAGGAGGTGGATGCCGGAGACGCCGAGTCGCGGCTCGAAGTTATTGAGGTCATGAAACCACCGACGCGCTCGGCGGGCCAGATCGTCGGCGAGGGCGCCGACGCCGTGCCCGAGCTGGTGCGCAAACTCCGGGACGAAGCCAAGGTTATCTGAATACGATGAGCGTTCTTGCATTTGCAGAGCAGAGAGGTGGGGCACTCCGCGGTACCGCGCTCGAGACGCTGACGGCAGGGCGCGAGCTGGCGGATGCTCTGGGGGTCGAGTTGATCGCGGTCCTGCTCGGGCCAGCAGAGCTGGCGGCCGAGACGGGCAAGCTGGGAAGCTACGGAGCCGACCGCGTACTGACCGGCTTCTCCGACGCTTTCGCCGAGTACGCGCCGGAGGGCTACACGGAGCTGGTGGCGAAGGCAGCCCAAGAGAGCGGCGCGAAGGCGGTGCTTTTCGCGGCCAGCGCTCAGGGCAAGGACCTGGCACCGCGTGCCGCGGCGCGCCTCAAGGCGGGGCTGGCCAGCGATGTGACCGAGGTCGGGGTGGCGGATGGGCGCGTCGTCGCCGTGCGGCCTGCCTACGCCGGGAAGGTGTTCATGCGCGTCGGCTTCACCGGCGAGCCCGCCATGCTGAGCGTCAGACCGCGGGCCTACAAGGCGGTGGAGGCGCCTCGCGAAGCTCAGGTGGAGGAGCTGGCCGTCGGCGGCGAAGCGGCGGGTCGCACGAGGGTGCGGGCGGCGGAGGGAGAGGCCAAGGAGAGACCCGATGTCGCCGAGGCCGAGATCGTCGTCTCGGGTGGTCGCGGGCTGGGCTCGCCCGAGAACTGGAAGTTGCTGGAGGAGCTGGCCGACGCACTCGGTTCCGGCGCCGGGCTGGGCGCCAGTCGCGCCGTCGTCGACGCGGGCTGGCGGCCCCACGGCGAGCAGGTCGGCCAGACGGGCAAGGTCGTAGCGCCGCCGCTCTACTTCGCCTTTGGGATCAGCGGAGCGATACAGCACCTGGCGGGCATGCAGACCGCCGGCTGCATCGTCGCGGTGAACAAGGACGCCGAGGCGCCGATCTTCAAGATCGCCGACTACGGGATCGTGGGTGATGCCCTCGAAGTCCTGCCGCGGCTGACGGAGGAGATCAAGAAACTCCGCTCCGACTCCTGACCTCTTTCGCAGGAGTAGGAGTCTCTACCTCTCGCGGAGGACGATGGCGTCGACTTCGCTGCCGGGGGGGAGGGTGCTGTCGGCAGGCACCCTTATCAAAGCGTCGGCTTCCGACATCGATGTCAGGATTCCCGAACCCTGTGGACCGGTGAGCCGGGCCAGCAGGGTGGCCTCCTGCCGCTCGAGCGTTACCCGATAGAAATGTGTACGGCGACCCGTGGTGGTCACAGGCTCGGCGAGTCGCACGCGCCGCCAGGGCCGGTCGTACTCCAACAGTCCCGTCATCTTTCTCAGTGCCGGCCGCACCAGCACCTCGAACGTGACCATCGCCGAGACCGGGTTGCCTGGCAGGGCGAAGACCGGCATCGCTCCGAGCATGCCGAAGGTGAAAGGACTGCCGGGCCGCATCTGGACGCGATAGAAGAGGAACTCCAGGCCCAGATCGTCGAGCACTTCCTTCACGTAGTCGTGGTCGCCGACCGCGAGCCCGGCGGAAGTGATCAACACCTCGTTGCCGATCGCCGATTCGAGACGTGTACGCAGACTGTCGGGGTCGTCGCGCGCGATACCCAGCATGACCGGCTCGCCGCCTGCCTCCTGCACCTGGGCTGCCAGGGCGTAGGAGTTAGAGTTCATTATGCGACGGCCGGCGTGCACTTCCTCTAGCTCGTCGAAGTCGGCCAGCTCGTCCCCCGTCGCCAGGATCCCCACCTTCGGTTTGCGGTAGACCGGTGCCGACGGCTGCCCCAGCATCGCCAGGACCCCGATCTCCGCCGGTCGCAGCAGGGTGCCGGCCGTCAGTGGCCGCGCGCCGACTTTAAGGTCCTCCCCGCGACGGCGAATGTTGCGACCCGCATCACTCCCATCGATGACCTTGACCGTGCCCGGCTCGGGACCGGGCTCGGTGTGCTCGAGCCGGGTGACGCCGTCGGCGCCAGTCGGTACTGCCGCGCCGGTCATCACGCGGACCGCTTCGCCGGATCCGACGGCGCGCGTTGGAAAAGCGCCGGCGGGTATTTCGTCTATAACCCTGAGGACCACCGGCCTCTCGCGGCTCGCTCGGGCCACGTCGCGAGAGAGAACGGCGAACCCATCCATCGCGCTGTTGTCCCAAGCCGGATGCGTGACGGTCGACTCGACATCGGCGGCCAGGACGCGGCCCAGGGCGACGCTCAAGCGAACGAGCTCGCGGTCCAGCTCGCCGACTCGCGATAGTATGATCTCACGAGCCTCATCCACCGAGAGCCAGTCGGGCCTTCGCGGTTGACGGGCGATGCCGGGCCGCTTCGTCATCGCGCGCCGCCCTCCATGCTGCGGACGGCCTGCTCGGCTCGCTCGCGGTCTGCGGGTGAGTTCACATTGAGGAACATGAGTTCGGGATCGCCGAAGCGGGTGACCATGTCCAGTGGTAGCGTCCGCACCGCGGTCTCCTCAAAGAAAGAGATGACGTGGCGGTCGCCCCGATCGAGAGCATTCTCGATGGCTTCGCGGCAGCCGCTGCCATACCAGGCGCAGAGCGGCTCCAGGCCGCGGCGCGATCCGCTCTCCGGTGCCACGACCTCATCACTGCCGGCGTCCCTGACCAATTCTCTGAGAAGCTTCGCCGAGAGGAACGGCATGTCGCAGGCGGTCACTAGGACGCCCGGGTAGCCGGCCTCCTCCGCCCAACAGACCGCGGTATGGATGCCGCCCAGGGCTCCGAGACCGGGCCGCAGGTCGGATCGCATCTCCAGACCCAGCGGTCGGTACGTGTCGAATTCGTTGGCGACTAACACCACACGATCGACCGCCTCGCGCAGCGCGCGGATCGCCCGCACCGCGATCAGTTCACCGCCGACCGCCTCCAGCGCCTTCGGTTGACCGGTGTAGCGGCGGTTGGCACCGCCGGCCAGCAGGGCGGCGAAGGTTTGGGCTTCGCCTTCGCTCGCTTGGCTCACAGCAGGCGCTCGCGCCTGAGCTCCTTGTGCAACGTCCTTAGGCACTGGTCCATGACGACGGTGATACCGGCGCTGCGCGCCTCCAGTGCCGCCTCCTCGTTGATGACGCCCAGCTGCATCCAGACCAACTTGGCGCCGATCTCGATGGATTCCTTGACGTGTGGTGGTACGAGGTCCGAAGCGCGGAAGATGTCGACGATGTCGATGGGCCCTTCGGCTTCGCGGGCGCTCAACAGGTCGGCGTAGCATCTTACGCCGAGGATCATGTCGTGCTTGGGGTTGATGGGCACGACGGCGTAGCCCTGCTCCATCAGGTAGCGGGCGACCGAATTGCTGTCGCGGTACGACTTCGGAGAGCAGCCGATTACAGCGATCGTCTTCGCGTCTTTGATGATTTCGATTGTCTGAGGATCGAGCAGCATGGTCTATAGTCGTTCCTTGAGGTCGAGTGCCGGGAGCCCGTACTTCGGATCGACCGCACGTTGCAGCGGCTCGCTTCCGGCGTGCAGAATCACTTCCAGCGTAGGTCGCACGATGCCCTCGCGCAGGTGGCCGCCGACCACCGAGTAGTCGCGCCGCCCCAACGTTACATGCGTATGTACCAGGAGCTCACCGTCTTGCAGCGCCAGGTTGCCGACGAGCGCCAGGACCTCCATCTGCTCGTCGAACTCGCGGTCCAGATACTCCTTCGATTCGGTATCGAAGAAGGCGATGCAGGTTCGCCGCATGGCGCCGATGCCGGTGAAGCTGCCGCGCTTTACGCCGCGAGCGGAGAGGAATTCCAGGAACTTGTTCGGGAAGATCTCATCGTCCTCGAGCCGGACGACATAAGTGTCACCGTGACGGGCGTATTGCATCGCGGGCCGCGAACCTCCTAAGGCTAGGGCAGGATCCTGGGCGTGACGCCGAACAAGAGCTCGATCAGCGTGCGCGCCAAAACATAGGGGACAAAGCCGGCGAACGCGGTGGCGAGTGCCCGGCCCGTTCCGAAATCGAGGGCCTGGCGGATCGCCACCAGAACCGTCCCGATCATCCAGACGAGCACCGCCAGGTAGAGCCAGGTCCCCGCGGCTGGCAGCATCCTGAGAACCAGCAGGACACCCGGCGCCTGCGCAAAGCCGATGGTTCGCAGCAGCTCGCCCCAGTCGGCGGTGCCTTCGAACAGCTGGACACCCACCAGGTAGCAGGTCCCCGACCACAGCGCCCAGCCGAAGTAGGCACCAACCACGCCGGCGATCAGGCCGCCGGGCCCCAGCTCCGCAGCGCCGATCGCCGCCGCCAGCGCCACGAGGCCGACGACGCCCGCCGCCTGGGCGGTCGCACTCTGGTCGTGCTCGACCTCCTCGTAGATCGGAACGCTGAACGTCGCCGCGCCCCAAAGGCGCTTGACGAATGACGACCGTGAGCTCGGTGCAGGCTCGTGGTTCTCCATTGACGGACCTCCCGGCGCTGCAGGTGAGTGATACGAGGCCGAATATACGACGTTGTCGGGCGGTAGCCAGTAGCCGGTTTCAGTGGCCGGTGGCCAGTAGCCGGAAAGTGTCCAAGCGTGAACTCGAGCTCCAACATTGCCGGCTACCGGCTACCGACCACCGGCTACTTTCTGGAGAGGGCGGACCCGCACTCCGACGTAAACATTCCGTCCCGGCGCCGGCTCGTAGTAGCGACCGGCGGTGGCGTTGACGACGACAGACGAGTTGTAGCGCACGTCGAATACGTTGTTAATCCCAAGGAAGGGTACGAACTCGAAGCCGGCAGTTTCCGCCGTGTATCCGAGGCGCAGGTCGACGACGACGTGGCCATCGTTGCGGTTCTCGTTCGCGCTGTCGACGAAGTAACCATCGACGGCGGTCAGTCGTAGCGAACCAGAGGGGCCGCTAGCGCGCGCGTAACCGAGCCGCGCGTGGAGTCGGTGCCGCGGCACGCCCGGCACCCGGTTGCCGCCGAAGTCGCCCGCATCGGTGACGAACTCGTCGAACTTGAAGTTCGAGTACGTGTAAGCCAGGCTCGCCGTCCAGCCCGGCGCGACGAGCGCCGAGATGGCCGCCTCGATCCCCCGGTGCAAGCTCGAGCCGGCGTTCTCGAAGTAGACTCGCTCGATCCCGGCGGCGGCGAAGCCGATCAGTTGGTCCGCCACGTCGGCGCGGAACAGCGCGAGGCTATAGCTCATCCGTCCGCCGGCTGTCCCCTTCAGGCCGATCTCGTAGTTCGTGGCCCGCTCCGGCTGCAGCACCGGGTTGAAGCCGCCCAGGGTGTCGGTGAGCTCGGTGGTGGTCGGCGTCTGAAACGAGCGGCCGACGTTGCCGTAGAAGTTGAGCCGGGGCGCGTGGCTGTAAGTCAGTCCCGCCATCGGGCTCCACTGGTCCATGGTTCGGGCGCCGGAGTCGTCGGGGTCATCCTCCGTGACCAGGCGGTCAGCGACGTCGAAGCGGACGCGATCGTAGCGCAGGCTGAGGGTCAGCTCCAGCCCCGGGGCCAGAGCCAGGCCACCGTGGGCGAAGAGTCCCAGCGACGCCACACCCTCGTCCTGGTCGAGGGCAACCGGGCCCACGCCCTCGCCGTCACGGATGCGCTCGACCCGATCATCTTGCTGGCGGTCGAAATCGATGCCGGCGCTGAACCGCGACACGCGGCCCGTCGCCGGTGCGAGGCGGTACTCCGCCCGCGCTCCGCCGCCCAGCCGGTCGAGCTCGATGAGCCGGAAGGGGATCCGGTTCTCCAACTCGCGGAACAGGCCGTAGCCCATGAGTGAGATCTCGTGGACGTCCCCGAAGGCGCGGCGATAGGTCAGGCCGGCCTGACCCTGCCGGAACTCCTCGCCCAGATCCTGGCAGCCGCCGAAGGCGGGCTCCGGCGGACACTCCTCCCGCGGCAGGACGATGTCGCGGACCGTGTCGGGCTTGGCACGGGCGACGGAGTCGGTAAGCGAGCTGGGGTTCTGTGCCTGCGGCGCGTCGGCGAAGTTGACCACCAGGGTCAGGTCGGAGTCGTTGCTCGGCTCGTAGCGTAGGCGCGTGTTGATCAGCGCGTGTCGCGCTTCGCTGTGCGTGCGGAATCCGTCGGTATCGAAATAGGAGATGTGGCCGAGGTAGTCGAAGCGGTCCAGACGCCCTCCCAGCTTGACGTCGTACTTCTGGTAGAAGCGATCGTCCCCGTAGCCGCCAGCCACGACGCCGAGCTCTGGACGGAACAGGACCGGTGGCGCCGACTCGGTCTGCAGGCTGATCACTCCGCCCGACGCGTTGCCGTACAGCGCCGACGCCGGGCCGCGGATCACCTCGATGCGGCCGGCCGCCGCCAGATCGAGGTTGCCCGTCTGCGCCTGGCCGTCGGGGAGCGTCAGCGGGATCCCGTCCTGGATAATACGAACGCCGCGCACCCCGAACTGCGAGCGCGTACCGAAGCCGCGAACCGAAATCCTGACGCCTAGTGCGAAGTTGTAACGGTTGTCCACCAGGACGCCGGGAATCTGAGCCAGCGACTCGTCCAGCGAGACCGCGGGCTCGAGCCCCTGCAGCTCGGCCCTGCCCAGTAGCCCCGCCGCGTAGGGCAGACGGTTCACGGCCTCGCGCCAGCGCGATATGGTGACCGTGATGCCTTCCAACCGGTAGGGGGCAACGCTGTCGGCGGCGACGCTGTCCTGCTGCTGGGCGAACGCCGGCGCGATAGCGAAGACCACCGTCAGCAGGGCGGCGGCGCAGTTCTGCCCCGGTTTTCTCATGCGGCTAACTATGATGGGGAGGCACCCACATTGCAAAACGGGCCGGCACTGGGCCGGCCCGTCTGCAACAGAAGGATCCTGCAAGCTTACTTCGTCATGAACGAGAAGCCGAACGTACCCGCAATCCACAGCGAAGAGGGAAGGCCATCGTCCTCGCTCTCGAGCAGGTAGAAGCCACGCGCACCAATGCGCAGGTACAGCATGTCCACCAGCTGGTAGCGATAGCCGACGCCGGCACCGAAGCCGAACTGCGACTCGCTCTCGGTCTCGGCATCGCCGCCCGGGTCTTGCCTCGCGTAGGTCAGGATACCACCGCCATGGAAGAACAGCCCCGACGGCATGTTGTAGACGACGTCCGCCGTGAAATCGAGTGCCATCGCGCTCCCCGCGTCATCCGTCAGGCTGACGAAGTCGAATCCGAGGCTCGGCTCGATCGAGAACTGCTCGTTGATAAAGAAGCCCAAGCGCCAGGTGCCGAACGGGACCGTGGCGAACAACGCATCAGGTACCTCGGCATCCTGGAACTTGCTGGTGATCACGTAGCCGATCGCGTTGTCCGCGCCAATCTCGATCGTGCCCTTCTGCTGGGCTTCCGCCGCGCTGGCAAAGGCAAACAGTACCAGCGCCGCAAGGACTGTAACGCGCTTGAACATCGTGCCTCCTCGTTTGCACGTTTTGACCCGGCCGGACCGCCGTCCGGCCATACACTCACGATTACAACTTTGGGGGGACTTCTCTCCCTCTACATTGCCTGGGTATGAACCAGGCGCGCCCGCCTCGCAGAAATGCGGGACGTACTACAAAACCAACGCCCCGACTCCCCGGTTCGGGGCCTGCTACAACGGTGAATCCCGCTGCCGTATACCTGCCTCGCGGTCAATGCGCACTTGCATGCTTCCCCCGGGCCGCATTGAGATCGACTGGCTGAAGGCAGCAATGAACGTGCACAATCTGACATACCGTCTGCCATTTGCGCAAGATGCAGCGAAAAAGAGGGCCCGGGCCCGGTTTCGGGGGCTCGCGGCCGGGAAAGGCGCGGAATTGGGC
>CAYFSW010000108.1:0-2120 GCA_964345885.1 uncultured Gemmatimonadota bacterium
TCGAGCTGCAGCCCGAAGCCATCGGCCAAGCGGCTGAGGTAGTTAAAGATGCCGATTATGTGGGCAACCTCCAGGCAGGCGTGGTCATCGAATCCCAGGTCGCGGAGCGGCTGCCAGTCGGCCTCCGTCATCCGTGTCGGGGTGGCGCTCAGCTTCTCGGCTACGGCGCACAGGGCGCGGTCCCGGGCAGATAGACCCGATAGCTCCCGCCACTCGCGACGCTTGATCGCTTCGACCATGGCGGCCTGACCGCCTTCGACACGCAGAAACTCTGCGTGAGATTGCGTTCAGTAATGGCAGTCCTGGGCCGCCGCCGTGACGGCCGCGATCATCTCCCGCTCACGTCGATCTAGGCTTCCCGGCGCGAACATGATCTGCTGGAAGAGGGCGCTGAAGAAGGGAGCGATCCTTTCATGGGTCGCGACGAGGCGCGCCATCCCGGGGATGAAGCCGAAGTCGTAGGGATACCCGGATCCGAAGCGAGGGCGGACCTCCGCTTCGCTGGGGAGCGAAACCCACGCTTCCGGGACCGCTTTCCGATTCATGCTGCCTCCTTCCGCTACCTAGCGGGAGTTTGGGCTACCCTCGCCAGCGCACCTCGAACAGCCGCACCGGCTCGTCGAAACCCCGTAGAGCTACGTCACCCCGGTCGGCGAACAGGAACGTCTTGCCCGCCACAAGCTGTCGCACCACGTCGGAGGCCAGTATTTCCCCGCCCTTCGCCTCGGCCGCGATACGGGCCGCCATTATCACCGCCGTCCCGAACAGGTCCTCCCTGCCGGCCTCGGCCTCCTCCGCTATCGGCTCGCCCGCGTTCAGCCCGACCCGCACCCTTATCGGCTCCTCCGCCGACTGGTTGTGGGCCTCGAACGCCCGCTGCATGGCGATGGCACTCTCCAGCGCCCGCGTCGCGGAGGAGAACGAGGCCATGAACCCGTCGCCCATCGTCTTCAGCTCGGAGCCAGCGTGCGACTTCAGCGCGTTGCGCACGATGCGCTCGTGCTGCCGCAGCAGCTCCCGTGCCTTGGCGTCGCCCAGGCGCTGGGTGAGGGCGGTGGAGCCCTCAACGTCCGTAAACAGGATGGTGCGAGGAGCGTCCGCTGTGGGCGGCTCGGCCCCCGCTGCGGCCTCCTCAGCCTCGCCGAGGAACTCGTCCATGGCCTGTACGACTGCCTCTTGGCTCCCCAGCTTCGCTGCTTCCACGACGGCCAGTCGCGCATCAGGTATTGTGGAAGCAATCTCCCGCGAGATGTCCGCGCTGGAAAGCGGGTCCTGGGGCTGGTGAAGTACCAGCGTCTGAGCCCTTACCTGCGGGAGCAGGGACGTCACGTCCAATCTCTGGAGCTCTCGGAAGGCGGCCTTTGCTCCCTCATGACTGACGCACTCCCGCAGATACTGAGCGAGCCAGCGCGCTGGCTGCCCGGTGCCCCAACCGTAGTAGACCTGTGCCGTCGTCTCCGTAAACATCTCCCAGTCGCGATCGATAAGCGCCAGCAGGGTCTGTATCCGTGGCGACGACCAATAGTCAGACGCCCGTGCATGGCCCGACTGGATGATGAGGTGCGATACTCGCTGCGGGTGTCGCGCCGCGTAGGCTATGGCCATGGGCGACGAGTGTGCCTGGCCGACCAGCGCGAAGCTCTGAAGATCCAGGCGGTTCGCGACGGCGTCCAGATTCAGCAAATGCGCGTCTAGGGAGTAGTCGGCCACGTCGCGACTGGACATTCCGCTGCCTCGATTGTCATACCGGATGAGCTTTCGTTTGGCTGCGATGGCCTCGAAATAGCCGCGCCAGTCTGGGTCCTGCTACTCCATCTGGATGTGGCTGAATGGAAGATTCGCCATGTGCACCAGCGGCATCCCTTCTCTCAGCGTGCAGAAGGCGATGCTCACCCCGTCTTCGGTCTTGGCGTACTGGATGCGCGGCTCCATGACAGGACTATCCTACACCCTCTTGGCCACCTACCGCTCTTTCGCCGCACTGACGACCAGTCGCGCGGCCCGCGGCAGCGTTAACACATCGGTGTTGACCACCAAGTCGTAATGGGTCGGCAGCTCCTGCCGGACGTTGTAGAAGCGCCGCAGGTATTCCCGGCGCTGACGGTCTGACTCTGCGATCG
>CAYFSW010000109.1:0-50099 GCA_964345885.1 uncultured Gemmatimonadota bacterium
TCCGCGATTACGGCCTCGGTTAGGCCGTCGCGGCTGTAGTCTAGCCCCGGGCTCCGACCCCACACCGGCGACCCTTCGCCGGCGTTGATCTTCCTTTGATACCCCACCGCTAATCTCGCTCTACGGTGACCGCCGGTCTTGCCCTCTCAGCTAAGGCCGGCCGAGCGAACTAGACACCATGCCGGATAGTGAAGATGCGATCGACGAAGGGGGTATCGCTCGCTGAGGTCGCGGTCGTAGTTGTCGTCGTCGGTATCGTGCTGCTTATTGCACTGCCTGGTCTGGCGCGGGCTCGGGCGCGGATAGAGGTGATGGCGGCTCGCGAGAGCTTCGCTACCCTGCACGCGCTGGCTCGCCAGATCTCTGCGCAGTACGGCCGGATCAGCAAGCTCCACCTCGATCCGGCCGGCAGTCGGGTCTGGGTGACGGTTGACACGAGCAGCGAGGCGGGCTCCGAGGTTCTGGACACGATCGGTGGGATCGTACTCTATGGTGTAACGATGGGCCTGGGCGTCCAGCGCGAGGGGATGCCGCGAACGTTCTGCTTCGATCCCCGGGGACTGGCGACAGCGCGGGGTGATTGCGATCTGCCGAACGCCACACTGGTGTTCCGCAAAGGCTCTGTCTCCGACACGATAACCGTGTCGCGCTTGGGGAGAGTGCTGAGGCGATGAGGGAGGGAGATCGCGCCGCTGGTCGGGTGGGTTTCACCTTGGTCGAAGTCGTTGTGGCCCTGACGGTGCTCACAGTGGGGATGCTCGGGCTCTCGGCGACCGTCGCCGTTGTGGCTTCGAGGATGAGCTCTTCCCTCCTGAAGACTCGGGTGACGACCTGCGCGCAAGCCGAGCTGGAGGGTATGCTCGCCCACGGCCTGGACTGGCCTGCCTCGGTAGAGCGGCCGCAGTGCGACCTGGAGGTGAGCTGGCAGGTGAGCGGTGGTGATCTGAAGGAGACGAGTGTCGTCGTGCGCGGCCAGCTCGCCGGTTCTGAGTTCGCGGATACCCTGACTACGCTGGTGCGCCTGCGGTGAGCGATCGGCCAGGCCGCCAGCGGCGATCGTCCGGCTATGTGATGGTCGAGGTGTTAGTCGTTCTTCTCCTCGTCTCGCTGCTCACGACGTCCGCCTATGCCGTGCTCTCGAGCCAACGCCGTTTCTACGTCGCGCAGCTCGCGATCGCCGCGACGCGGGATGTGGCCCGGGTAGCATTAGCTGTCTTGACCGTTGAGCTCAGGGCGGCGAGCCCGGTGGCGGGGGACCTGTACGCGATCGCTGGTGACAGCGTAGCTCTCCGCTCGTACACGGGGTTCGGTGTGGTTTGCCGGGTCGACGGGGACGAGATCATGCTCCGTCGGATCGCGGGGATCTTCCCCGGCTCGTCTAACGACAGCATTCTCGTCTACCTCGGGTCCCGTGTCGCTTCGTGGGGTCGTGCGGCGGTCGCGGGTTCACGCAAGTCGACTGGCGGTCGCTGCCCGGATGGCCGCCGCCCCGACGTGGTGGTGAGGGTTGCCGAAGGAATTGACGGTGCCGTGGCCGGAGCGCCCGCGCGTGGGTTCCGCCCGTATGTCTATCGGCTCTACCGGGGGGGCGATGGCCGTTGGTGGTTGGGGCAGAAGCTTCGCGGCGGTCGCTTCCAACCGGTGGCGGGGCCGTTCGCCGATCCGGCGGCTGGGGGACTGCGATTCGAGTTCGTCGACGCCGTCGGGCGTCCAGCCGGGGACGCGCGTGCGGCCGTGCGGGTGCGTGTGTCTGTGATGGCGCAGAGCCAGCGGCGCGTTCCGGTGAGATGGGGATCCCGCTTCTTCAACGTTTCCCTGTCTACGGACGTCTTGCTCAGGAACTCGTGCGGTGCTGGGGCCCGGTTAGAGGGATGCCCGGGTCCGCCGTGATACCGTCGCCGAGGCGGGCCGCGGCCCGGCCGGGCGATCGCCGCGGGTTGGCTCTGCTGGTGATGGTATTCGCCCTCGTTATCGTCGCGGCTATGGTGTCAGTCGGCTACATAGCGGCAGCCCAGCAGTTCCGCGTCGGCGTCGCTGGTCGGCAGGGCAATGCGGCCTTTTATGCCGCGGAGGCCGGGCTGGGGGCCGCGCTATCAGGTTGGGACTCTACGATAGCCGCGCTTCAACCGGGTGCCACGAGGCAGCTGGCCGCGGAGCGATTGAGCTCGGGTGACGGCTTCGAGGTCCGGCTCACCCGCATCGATGAAGGCCTGGCCGAGGGTGTAGCCCACTACCTGATGGTCTCTACCGGGCGGGCTCGGGGAGCATGGGGCGGCCGACGCCAGGTCGCCTTGTTCCTCAGTGCGGGGAACCCGAACCGGTCCTGCTGTGACGCAGCATTAGCGACCGGCGGGGACCTCATCGTTGACGACGCGGCCGTGATCTCCGGCATCGAGCGCGTGCCGGCAGCTTGGTCGTCGGTTCCCGGAATCTGCCAGTCTTCTGCGAACAGCTCCGGCCCTGGGGTCGCCGTATACGGGGATGGGTCCGTGAGCGAGTTGCGGGGAGCCGCGGTCCTCGGCCGGCCGGCGACTCGTCGGCAGGCCGACGAGCGGGCGGACTTCCTCAAGTCAGCTGATCGGTGGTTCACGGACCTGGCCGAGCTCGCCGACCTGCGCCTCACAGGAGATACCGTTCTTGACCGACTTGAGCCGGCGATAGGCCCTGGTCAGACGTGTGACCGCACCGTCGCTTGGAACTGGGGCGCTCCCGAGGTTCCCGGTCACCCCTGCTTCGAGCACCTGCCGATCATCTACTCGATGCTTGACCTGCGCATCGCTGCCGGTGGCAAGGGTCAGGGCGTCCTCCTGGTTGAGGGTGACCTGGAGATCGATAACGGCTTTGAGTTCTACGGCCTAGTCGTCGTCCGGGGCTCCCTGAGTGTCGGCGGAGTGGGCACCCGGATGTACGGTGCAGTTATCGTTCTTGATGCCGCTCGCGAGGGTAATGAGGTGACTTCAGGGGCCCGAATCGACCTCTCCAGCTGCCCCCTTACCCGGGCTCTCCGAGGCCCGAAACTCTATTTACCGCACCCCCTTGCGGAATTCGCCTGGTTGGAGATATTGGAGTGAGGTTGCTCCCGGGCAGCCTGGTCTAACTCCCCCCCGCCGTAGTTGACAAAGTGACCGCGGGGGATTATCATACAAAGCCCTACCCCTAGGTCCCACTACAGCTTAGTCACCTTCGCTTTCACCGTTGCATGAGGTCGAGGGAGCTTTCACCTTAAGAACCTAGCCTTTCGACAATTATGGCTCTCATGGGAATGGGCCGCAGCAAGCGGACCGTAGGACTCGACATCGGTAGCGGCTACATCAAGCTGGTGGTCATGCAGCACGGGAAAGGCCGCCCGCGCATCGTCAAGGCGGCGGCTACCCCGTTGGTCGCTGACGCCATTGTCGAGGGCGAGGTCATGGACCCGACCCTTGTAGCCAGCACGATACGCTCGCTAACCGAAACGGCGGGGGTGAAGGACAAGAAGGTGGTGACGGCGGTCGGCGGCCGCGACGTCATCATCAAGCGGATCCAGATGGATCGGATGAAAGAGTCCGATGCCCGCGAGGTGATCCGCTGGGAGGCCGAGCAGCACGTGCCCTTCGATATGGAAAGCGTCGAGCTCGATTTCCAGATCCTCGATCCCATGGACGAGGGGCTGCAGATGTCCGTGCTGCTCGTGGCCGCCAAGCGTGAGTTGGTCGAGAACAAAGTCGCGCTGCTTCTCGATGCCGGCCTCGAGCCCGAGGTCATCGACATTGATGCCTTCGCCCTCCATAACGCCTTCGAGCTGAATTACCCCGAAGCTATGACGGGCGTCGTCGGGTTCGTGAACATCGGACACGAGACGACCAACGTGAACCTTCTGGAGAACGGTGTGCCCGTTCTCACTCGGGACCTGGCCTTCGGGACACGGCGGCTCCGGGAAAGTCTCCAGCGCGAACGCGGTCTAACCGCTGACCAGGCGGAGGATGTGCTGGAGGGCCGAACCAGCGATCCGGAGCTGGAGGATTTCATCGGCCAGCGAGCCGAGGAGGTCGCGCTGGGTGTCGAGCGAGCCGCGGCTTTCCTGCAGGCGAGCTCCACTCAGGCCGGCCTCTCCAGGATCTACGTCTGCGGCGGCGGTGCCCGGGTGCTTCGGATGGCTGAGGCCCTAGCCGACCGCCTGCAGGTCCCCGCCGAGATAGCTAATCCCGTCCAGCGCGTCGACGTGGATCCGGGAGCCTTCGATCTGATTTCTATTGCCGACATGGGTCCGATGCTGATGCTCCCGGTCGGCCTCGCGCTGCGGCGTGCCGCGTGATAGAACGCAACCCACGCTGAACTCAACCTCGGACGGATGCTGAGATGCTGGCCTTGATCGAGATGAACCTACTCCCCGGCGGAAAGCGGGGAGCGGTGCGGCCGAAGGGCGGGCGTAAACCGTCCCTCCCGAAGTTCGAGGGGCTGCGCGACATGATCAAAGGTGATCCGTGGGTCATCGGCGTGGCCGTCCTCGCGATCATCGCAGTGCTCCATCTCGGATTCACCTGGTTCGCCCAGGGCGTGTCGCTCAGTGGGATGGAGGAGCAGTTGGAGATCGAGCGCCAGGACTCGGTTCGCTATGCGGAGGCCATCGCCGCTGCGGATAGCCTCCAGGCTCGTCAGGATACTCTGCAGCGCAAAGAAGCCATTATCCGCGAAATCGATGCTGATCGCTTCGTCTGGCCGCACATCTTGGACGAGATCAGCGAGGCGCTGCCCGAGTATACCTGGCTCACCGGCGTCGCGCAGACCGCAGGTACCGGCAGCAACATCGAGTTCCGCATCGACGGGATGACCGGACAGACCCCGGCGCTCACCCGCTTCATGCGCAACCTGGAAGACTCGCCCTTCATTCAGGACGTCCGCTTGTCTAACGACGAGCAGATACAGCAAGGGGCGAGATTGGTGCACAGTTTCGTACTGACGGCTCGCTACCAGATCCCCGATCCGGCGGTGATCGTAACCGAGCCGATCATCCTGGCAGGGGAGTAGAGCCGTGGCCCTACTACCGGCTGATCCCAAAGGACGTAAGCAGGCACTGCTCCTGATCATGGCTCTCGTCGGCGCGGGTTGGTACGTCGGCAAGATGTACGCCCTCGACCCGCGGCAGACGGAGATCAATGTTTTGAGGGGCCAGTTGGAAAACCTCCAGACCCAGAACCGGCGTTCCCGGGCTCTGGCGGCCCGTAGGGATGATCTCCACGCCCGTATGGAGTTACAGGAGCGCCAGCTCAGGATCTTCGAGGAGCTCATCCCGGAATCCGAGGAGGTGGCCGAGCTACTCGATGCCATCTCCGCCGAGGCGCGGCTCACGGGTGTCGAGATGCAGCGCTTCCGGCCCCAGGCCGATGAGCCCGGTGACTTCTACACCAAGCGGACCTGGGAACTCACTCTGCTCGGTGAGTACCACGATATCGGCAGATACCTGGCACGCGTCGCCTCGCTGCCGCGGATCATTAAGCCGGCCGGCGTGAGCATCGGCATGGCGCCACGCAGCCGTGCGACCCGGGATATGATAGCTCCGCTGGAAATGTCGCTGAGGATCGAAACGTTCGTACTCGGAGGCCTCGCCGGCCAGCAGCCGGAAGAGGGCCAGGGAGCGTCCTAAAGTGGCTAACGCCGCCTTGATATTCGTCTTGGCGCTCGCCAGCCTGGCGACCGGTCCGTCTCCCGACCCGCCAGTAGTCCAGGACTCCGCCACTGCTGGTCAGACGTCCGAGCAGCAGGCCGTCTATCGGCGCGAAAAGTTCGTCTATCCGTCGGACAACCGCCGTAATCCGTTCGTCAGCCTGATCGGACCCGACATCGACTCGGGGCCGATTTTCGATGACCTCGATCTAATGGGGATCATCTTTGGAGGCTCGGCTGGCAGTGTGGCCACGGTCATTGACCGCGCGACCGAGAAACGATACCGCGTACGCCGTGGCGACTTGATCGGTACGGCCCGCGTAGTCGAAATCCGGCCCGACGCAGTCGTCTTCCAGGTCACCGAGTTCGGTGTGACCCGTAGCGAGACGCTGCGCATTAGGCGAGGTGAAGAAGAGGAGGAGCAAGAATGATGCTCCATACGCTGTTGTTCTTGTGGGCAGCGGCAGGCGGCGACGACCCTGCCAACGTGACCGAGCTGCGGGTCGTCCCCGCAGCCACCGGCTATACCGAGGTCGTCGTCCGCATGAGCGGGGAGGTCAGTTACTCAGACTTCCTGCTCACCAACCCGCCCCGGTTGATCGTCGATCTCAAAGGCGCCCGCCATGCACTACCGCGGGACAACTTTGAGAACATCAATCGCGGCGGCGTGATCCGTCTGCGCACGAGCCAGTTCCGAGACGACGTGGTCCGCATCGTCGTGGAACTCGAAGAGCCGACGAGCTACACCCTCGTTCGTCAGGGCGGCGAAATCAGAGTCTCTTTCCCTAACCTCGCGGGCGTAGCGTTCGACTCGTGGGGCAGCGAACCGAATTCGCCGGTCGCCGATGTCCCTGCACCCGCTCGGCCGGTGGTGCCCACGCCGCGCCAGCCGCAGGAACAGGCTGCTACTCAGCAGGAAGACTCACCGTTCCAGACACGCCCGAGCCCGGTGAGCCAGATGCCGCGCATCACCGTCACGTTCGAGAACACAGACATACGTGATGTGCTGAACAACTTCGCCGACTTCACCGGCAAGTCGTTCGTCCCCGGTGCCGGCGTGGAGGGCAACGTCACGGCGAACATCCGGAACCAGCCGTGGGACCTCGCCCTCAAAGCGATACTCGAGGCTCACGGCCTCACCGCCGTCGAGACCGCTACCGGCATCATCCGCGTTGACCGGCTGGAGAACCTGCAGGAGAGACAGCAGCTGATCCAATTGGAGACCCAGATCCTCAAGGTTAACTACGCCCCGGTCGCCGATGTCGCTGCCGCCCTCGCGCCGGCGCTCTCCGAGCGGGGCCAGGCAATCGCCAACGTCGCTACGAACTCGATCATCGTGACCGACCTGCCGGAGAACGTCGAGATCGCCCGCCAAATGGTGACGGACCTCGATGTGCGTACGCCCCAGGTCGTCATATCAGCCAAGATCATCTTCGTCGACCGCACGGACATCGAGGAGTTCGGTGTCGCTTGGGACCTCAAGGATACCAGTGGCAATCAGATCAACCTGCTCAACCCGGGACCGTCGAATGATCCCCGGGATTGGCAGATCGTCGACGCCGATTTCGACGGAATTCCCGAGACCGTGGTCAGGGAGCTGATCAACGAAAATCAGGTCTCGTTCGCCGGATCGTCGCTCGCCGCCCTCGCCAACGCCAGAGACCGCCCGACTTCACCGGCGCTGACACTGCTCACCTCGACCGCCATCGGCGACTTCAGGCTGTTCAACTTCATCGAAGCGCTCGAACGCATGGAACTGTCTGACATTGTCGCGGCTCCGACGATCCAGACGATGGACAACCAGCAAGCCCAGATCCTCGTCGGCGAAAGAACACCGGTGCGGGTCGTCGACGCCGGCGCCGGTGGTGGCCTCGGAGCTGCAGGAGGCCAGCAGGGCGCGCAGGCCCAGTTCCCGCAGGCGACCGTCGACTATCAGGAGACCGGCATCAAGTTGGAGGTAACGCCGCACATCACCTTCGACCGGCAGATCGTCATGGACCTGCACGCCGAGCGCTCGGGTGTCGCGGTAGCGCCGGGCGACATCGGCTTCACCTTCCGTACCCAGGAAGGGAGTACCCGCCTCATTCTGGCTGACGGCGAGACCGGAGTCATTGGTGGTCTCACCATCACCGATGTGACCGAGAGCGAAAGTGGCATTCCGATTCTGATGGACCTCCCCCTCGTCGGGCCACTATTCCGGACCACCAGGTCCAATGAGAAAAAGCAGGACCTGTTGATCCTGGTGACGCCACACATCGTGGACGAACCAGTGGCAGCACGCTAGAACGGTCGGGCGCCGGTAGCGCCACCGGCGCCTCGACTCGCTCTGCTTACAACTGAGGGAGTAGTCTTATGCTAAGCGTACGGGGTTGGGCACGGCTGTTAATGGGGACGATGGCCGTGACCGTCTTAGGACTCGCGGCCTGCGAGGAGGACGACGCGCTTTACGGACCGCTCGTCGACACGGCAGCGCCCGTCGTCTCGATCAGCGACGCCCAAACAGCAGGCGACACACTGACGACGACGGTCGATGCCGAGGACTTCATCGCCCTGGCTTTAGTGGTCACCGAAATTCGCCGCACGGATGCGTTCCAGATTGTAATCACGGAAGCCGGCGACACGATCAGGCTCGGCCAGCTGATCGCCGTCGACACGACACGATTCGTCGGGCGGACGGTACAGGCCACTGTGTCTGTCACGTTCTTTACTGGCTTCACCACCCCGACCAACGTGCAGATACGGGCGATCGCCGTGGACTCGCAGGACAACGAGGCTATAGCGACGGCGATCGTGACCGTTGCTGGTACCACGGGCGGCCCGTTGGGTGCGCCCACGATATCGATCTATTCGCCGCTGCCGAACTCGACTGTGCGCGACAACACGCTCATCCGAGTCGGCATCCGGGCAACCGATCCATCGGGGCTCCAGCAGATCAACGTGGTTCTGACCAATCCCGCCGCCAGTCCGCCGGCCGTCCCGGCGGCTGACACCATTCGCTTTGCAGTGTTCCGAACCGATGTGGACACGCTGCTGGATTTTTTTATTCCCCAGGGGGCCTTGGGGACGCTGACCATCACTGCTGAGGCAATCAACCTCAACACGCTCAGCGCGCAGGCTCAGATCAGCGTTACCGTGGCGACAGAGGTCCCCGACGATACCAACCCGCCAATTGTCAGCATGCTGGTGACCGGTGGTACGCAGCGGCGAACGGACGAGCCACCGCGCATGGAGGTCGACGACTCGCTGCTTTTCAACATCACAGCACTGGACCAGGAGACCGCGATCACCCGAGTCGGCGTGACCGTCATCGTTCGGAATGATAAGACGACCGGGTCGGTCATCGATACGATCTTCATGGACAGCGTGATGAACCCGGCGATCAGCGGGACGGTCCCGTTGACATTCGGCATGATGCCGCTGGACCTGCCGGCGACCGTCTTCACGGAGGCTGATGTCCCCGACACGCTGTTCTTCCAGCTGACCGGCTGGGCGTTCGATGCGGCGACGCCGACCGCCAACTGTGGCGCTACGGTTGACCCGGAGGGCTCCGAGGCGAGCCTCACCTGTTCGGGCACCGGCCCGGTCCACGCCCAAGGTATTCAGGGTGGGTTCCTGGAGCGGCTCATCGTTGCCGGCCGCACGGTTGGGATCCCACAGGGCGCTCTGATCGCCGACGCCGTGGTCGACACGATCCGCGAGCTGATGTTGCTCTCCGACTTCAACTTTGGCATCGTGCGGCCGTTCGACCTGCGCAACGAGGTCTTTCTCGATAACGTCCCGGTCGGCTCCGCTCCCTGGGGAGTCGGGATCGACCTCACCGAGGACCGGCTGTTCGTTGGCAACTCTGGTGGCACCAACATCTCGGTTGTGGACCTCGGCCCCCGCACGCCGGGTTCGCCCGCCGTCGGCACTGAGATCGATCGGTTCCAGACCCAGGACCTCAAGGTCTTCCAGGTGGACGAAACGTTCGATGTGAGGGGGGACAAGATCTTCCCGGTTACCTTCTTCGATTACTCTGACCGTCCGCAGTTCCTGGCGCAAGCGGCAAACGGCTTTATCCTGTTCTCGACTGTCCCGGCGTCGCCGAACCTAGAGGGGACGATCCGGGAGTTCGATCCGGTCCAGCGAGAGATCCGGTTCTTCATCGGCTACGCTGACACCGACGCACGAATCGGGAACCCGCAGATCCAGATTACAAATGCGGACTCAGTGTTCAGCATCAACGGCGCCCGGCAGTTCGTCGTCTGCGATCACACGCGGGGCAATTTCGCCAATCGTTCCTGCATCATCGCCAACGACTCGCTGTCCGATGCCACGATTCAGGTCGCAGCCAAGATCGCGGCAGAGAACTGGGACGTGGAGATCTACTCGAACCTGGACATCGGAACTATCGGGCTCACCGACACGACCCTTGTGGCAGCAAGTGGCGACCGACAGTTTGTCACCTTCGGTGAAGGGGACACGCCTGGTCGGGCGGGCCGTGTGTTTCTCTATCGCTCGGTGGACGGCTCGTTGAGCAACGACCTGCAGGTCACCGACCTCACGGGGAACGCCGAGGAGAAGGTGTTTGGACTCTCACTCAATCTCGACGGGAGCAAAGGTGTCGTTAGGGGTACGAAGGCCTTCTTCTTCGGCCCGGATCCGAGCGGAATAAACGCGCTCAGGATGTTGGGCACGAACGACAATATCAATCCGGACGGCGCGGGTGCTGCGCTACATCCCGACAACGACATCGCCGACCAGTGTGCTACTTGCTTCCCCGAGCACCGCCTTACATTCCTCGGCTCGGGTGACGCTCGGATCGAGGTCGTTGATTCTTGGCACTACTCCATCTCACGCGGGCAGGTCATCATTCGTGATCCGATCATCGGGCCGCTGCGAATAAGCCGCAGGTTGCCTCCCGATCCGGCGGGCGTCATCCTCAAGCTGTACGGCATAACCGAAAACGGTGTGGTGGTGATTCCGGTTAAGGACACCGATATTATTCCGTTCTAGGGCCGCCTTGCCGCGGCCTCGACAACCGGGCAGCTAAGCCGCCGACCAGCCCGGGCCACCAGACGCGGCAGACGCCGACGTCGGCGGCCCGGGGGTGGCCAGGCGGCTTTCCCTTGTTGGGGAGGTTGGATGCTGCAACGCTTCAAGTTCGTGACTGCAGGTGAGTCGCACGGCCGGGGACTGGTCGCCATCGTCGAGGGCGTACCTGCCGGGATGCCGCTGGATGCGGAGGCGATCCGCCTCGAGCTGGCGCGCCGCCAACAGGGACACGGCCGCGGCGGCCGAATGAAGATCGAGCAGGACGCGGCTGAGATCATCTCCGGCGTGCGGTTGGGCGAGACGCTCGGTTCGCCGATCGCGCTATCCATCCCTAATCGCGATTGGGAGAACTGGCAGCTGGCTATGTCGCCGGAGCCACAGCCGCAGGCCAGCGACGACGAGCTGCGGCGCGTCAGGCTGCCACGACCCGGTCACGCCGATCTTGCGGGACTCCTCAAGTACGATCGGCACGACGCACGCGACATACTCGAGCGGTCCAGTGCCCGCGAGACGGCGGCGCGCGTTGCCGCCGGCGCCGTGGCCAAGAGGCTACTGGCCGAATTCGGTATCAGCGTGGCCAGCCACGTCGTTTCGCTCGCCGGCGTCGACGCACGTCGGCTGGAGCCGGACGACTACCCGGACGACATCAACGCGGCCGCCGACGCATCGCCGGTGCGCTGCCTGGATGGCGAGGCCGAAGCGCGGATGATCGCGGCCATCGACGAGGCGACCGCAGCAGGAGACACGGTAGGTGGCATCTACGAAGTCGTGGCGCGGGGGCTCCCGGTGGGGCTCGGTAGCCACGTGTCGGGAGACCGTCGGCTCGACGCCCGGCTCGCCGGTGCCCTCATGTCGATCCAGGCGATGAAGGGGGTCGAGATCGGTCTCGGGTTCGAGGCGAGCCGACTTCGGGGCTCTCAGGTCCATGACGAGATCGAGGCGGCGCCCGAGAGCCGGCGAGCCGGTGGCTTCCGGCGCCGTACAAACCGTGCCGGCGGCCTTGAGGGCGGCATGACGAACGGCGAACCGCTGACACTGCGCGTCGCGATGAAGCCACTTTCCACTCTGATGAGGCCCTTGGCCAGCATCGACCTCGATACGGGGGAGGCGGCAGCAGCAGTCAGGGAGCGTAGCGATGTGACCGCTGTCCCGGCGGCCGGAGTAGTCGGAGAGTCGATGGTGGCGATCGTTCTGTCCGACGCGCTGCGCGAGAAATTCGGCGGCGATTCGCTCGCCGAGATGCGTCGGAACTTCGACGCTTACCTCGAGCGTCTGGTGCGCCGCGGTGATTGAGCGGATCGTTCTCATCGGCTTCATGTGTTCCGGCAAGTCGACAGTCGGGCGTCTCTTGGCCGAGCGGCTCGGCTGGGGCCTTATCGACTTCGATGAGACCATCGAGCGCCGCGAGGATCGGCGCATCGCTGATATCTTCGATGAGCACGGTGAGGCTCATTTCCGCCGGCTCGAGGCACAACTCACCGGACAGGTCGAAGCTCGCACGGGCGTCGTCCTCGTGCCGGGCGGCGGCTGGGTGACGCAGCAAGGCCTGGTCGAGCTCCTACGGCCTTCCAGCCTGTTCGTCTGGCTGCGAGTTCGGCCCGACACGGTCTACGACCGCCACTCCCGACTCGGGCGCGGGGACCGGCCGCTGCTCGCCGGCGACGACCCACGGGCGGCCATCCGGGAGCTGTTGGCGGCCCGGGAACCACTCTACCAGCTGGCGGACGTAACGATCGACACAGACAGCCGAGAGGCCGACGATGTCGCCGACCAGATTACCAGGCTGCTGCTGCGCGAAGGGGTCGAGGGGCGGAAATGAGGTTCAGTGTTGACAAGCCGTTGATTCCTGCTAGCCATCCTCAGCGCCAGAGGCCCCTGGAAACCACTGGGCCGGGTTCGGGGTAAGCGGTGGACGGGACGGACTGAGGATATGGCTGAAACGAAGAAGAAAGGAAAATCTAAGCGGGCCACGAAGGCGAAGACGAGCGGTGGAAAGTCCCACCTGCTCGTCGTCGAGTCGCCCGCGAAGGTACGCACGCTCGGCCGCTATCTCGACGACAGCTACGTTGTCAAAGCCTCGGTAGGACACATCCGCGACCTGCCCAAGCGCGACTTGGGCGTAGATATCGAAAACGGATTCGAGCCCGATTACGTCACCATCCGCGGCAAGGGCAAGGTCGTCAAGGAGCTCAAGCAGGCGGCCAAGACCGCTGACATCGTTCTGCTGGGGACCGACCCGGACCGCGAGGGCGAAGCGATCGCCTACCACGTCGCCCAGCAGCTCGGTTACCGCTCCAAGAACGGCCGACGCTTCAAACGGGTGCTGTTCGAGGAGATCACCCCAGACGGCGTCGCGCAGGGCCTGGAGAATCCCACCGAGATCGACATCCGCAAGGTGAACGCCCAGCAGGCCCGCCGCATCCTCGACCGGCTGGTCGGCTACAAGGCCAGCCCCTTCCTCTGGAAACCGATACGTCCAGGATTGTCGGCGGGTCGCGTCCAGACGGTTGCCCTGCGATTGATCTGGGAACGCGAGGAGGCGATCCGCGGATTCGTGCCGCGCGAGTATTGGACGGTCGAGGCGCTGCTTGAGAAAGACGGTCAGCGTTTCACCGCCAAGCTGCACCACGTCGACAAGGGTAAGCCCGATCTGCCCGATGAGACGGCTGCAACTGCGGTGCTCGATGCGGTCAATGACGTTCCCTTCCAGATCACGAAGATCCGGCGCAAGGAGCGAAGGAAGAACCCGGCGGCCCCCTTCACGACCTCGACGCTGCAGCAGGAAGCGGCGAAGCGCTTGCGCTTCTCGGCCAAGCGCACCATGCGCATCGCGCAACAGCTGTATGAAGGTGTCGAGGCGGGTGGTGAGGCCATTGGTCTCATAACCTATATGCGTACGGACTCGACGCGAATCGCGGTGTCGGCGGCAAATCGGGCGCGCGCCTACATCGAGAACGAATTCGGAAGTGGCTACCTGCCCAGGTCACCCCGGCTTTATACGGGCAAGCAGCAGAAGGGCGCACAGGAAGCGCACGAGGCGATCAGACCTACCTCGGTCCGGCGAACGCCCGAGTCGCTCAAGGGCGACCTCGACCCGAACCAACTCAAGCTATACAGCCTGATCTGGCAGCGGTTCGTCGCTTCTCAGATGTCGCCGGCGGTCTACGATACCACCACCGTCGATTTCGATCTTTCCGGCAGCGATCGGCGCAACTACCTGTTTCGCTCGACGGGCTCCGTGCTCAAGTTCGACGGCTTCACCCGCCTCTACAAGGGCGTGTACGAGAAAGAGGAGGGCCGGCACCTCGATGACCTCGAGCGCCTGCCCCAGCTGGCCGAGGGCGAGATCGTCGAGCTGGTCGAGCTGGGCAAGACCCAGCACTTCACCGAGCCGCCGGCCCGGTTCAGCGAGGCGAGCCTGGTCAAGGAGCTGGAGAAGCTGGGCATCGGAAGGCCGTCGACTTACGCCCAGATCCTGTCGACTCTGGTCGAACGCACGTATGTCGAGTTCGAGAACCGCCGCTTCGCGCCGACGCCGCTGGGCGAGACGGTCGTCCAGGTCCTGATCCGTGTCTTCCCAGATACTTTCGACGTGGAGTTTACGAGCAACCTAGAGGCTAACCTCGACCGCATCGAGGAAGGGGAGCTGGAGTGGCACCAGGTGCTGGAAAGCTTTTACGCAGCATTCAGCAAGCGGCTCGAGGAGGGGGAAGCTAAGAGCGAAGAGATCATCAAGGAGATCGTCCAGGCGGAGGGCGCGATCTGCGATCTCTGCAGCGCGCCGATGGTGGTGAAGTGGAACCGCTACGGCCGTTTCCTCGGCTGCTCAACCTACCCGGACTGCCGGAACACCAAGCCGATCGACGGACTACCCGACGTCGACCTCGGGGACGAGTCGTGTCCTCAGTGTGGCGGCGAACTCGTATTGAAGAGTGGACGCTTCGGCCCCTTCGTTGCCTGCTCCAATTACCCCGACTGCCGGTTCACGCGCGCAGTGGACGGCAAGCAGAACGATGCGGCTGCGGATGCGAAGTGTCCCGAGTGCGGCAGTCCGCTGGCGGTGAAGACCGGTCGCTACGGCGAGTTCCTCGCCTGCACGGCGTACCCCAAGTGCAAGCACACGCAGGCAATCAGCTTGGGCCTGGACTGCCCGACCTGTAAGGATGGTGATGTGGTCAAGCGACGCACCCGTCGCGGACGCATCTTCTACGGGTGCACGCGTTACCCGGAATGCGATTGGTCCAGCTGGGACACGCCGGTCGCCTTCGACTGCCCCCAGTGCGGTGCGCAAGTCGCGCTTCAGAAGACATCGAAGCGCAAGGGCGATTTCCTGAGGTGCACCGTCTGCGGCCACGAGTCGGTCCCGGAGGGTGCGGTCGATTCGGGCTCGGATTGAGCGTTGAGGCCAGGCCTGGCCAGTGTCTGAGATCGTAGTTGTAGGCGGCGGCCTGGCGGGAAGCGAGGCCGCCTTTCAGCTTGCGCAGCGGGGACACCGAGTCGTGCTGCACGAGATGCGCCCCCGGGTATCCACGCCAGCACATCAGAGCGACGGGTTTGCCGAGCTGGTTTGCAGTAACTCCTTCAAATCTGAAGAGCTGGCCAATGCACACGGGCTCCTGAAGGCCGAGCTGCGGGAGGCCGGCTCACTTCTTCTCGAGGTCGCCGACGCGGTGCGGGTACCTGCGGGTGCGGCGCTCGCCGTCGACCGCGAGCTATTCAGTCGGGGCGTCGGCCAGGCGATCGAGGCGCACCCCAACATACGGATAGGCCGGGAGGAGATTCGTGAGTTACCCCCTGCTCCCGCTGTCATCGCCACGGGCCCTCTCACATCCGATTCACTCGCCGACTCGATACGTCGGCGCTTGGGTGCGGAGAGTCTCCACTTCTTCGACGCGATAGCGCCGATCGTGTCGGCCGAATCAATCGACGAAGGAAAAAGCTTCCGTGCCTCGCGCTACGGTAAGGGCCGGGACGACGCATACGTCAACTGCCCCCTGACCCCAGAGGGGTACGAAGTGTTCCGCGAGGCGCTGATTAGCGGCGAGATCTACCATACCCACGATTGGGACCGAGTTCCTTACTTCGAGGGTTGCCTCCCCATCGAGGTGCTGGCCGCTCGCGGAAAGGATACCCTTCGCTTCGGCCCCCTCAAGCCCGTCGGACTCGAGGACCCACGCACCGGCACCATACCCTATGCGGTCGTCCAGTTGCGCCAGGAGGACCGTGACGGGCGAATGTGGGGCCTGGTCGGCTTCCAGACACGCCTCCGCTATCCGGAGCAACGCCGCGTGATCGGACTGATCCCGGCTCTCGAACACGCTGAGATCTTGCGCTACGGCCAGATTCACCGGAACAGCTACCTCAACTATCCGGCTCTACTGACGCCCCACGGCTCGCCGCCGGACGAGCCGGCGCTGGTCTTCGCCGGCCAGCTGACGGGGGTTGAGGGTTATATCGAGTCGACCGCCACCGGACTGCTCGCGGCTCTGAACGTCCATCGCTTGCAACACGGTCTGGAACCCGCCCTGCCGCCGCCGACAACTATGCTGGGCGGTCTGCTTCGCTATCTCCGGGAGGCCGATCCGAGTAACTTCCAACCGATGAACGCGAACTTCGGGCTCCTCGATCCGCTGGCGCAGCGCGTCGCTAGCCGGCGAGCTCGCCGGGAAGCACTGGCGGCGCGAGCATTGAGGGAAATACGGGCGTGGCTGACCGAAACGGCGAGTCCGTCGGCCGATGCGTCGTGCCCAGCGGCGACGGGCCGGGCGAGGTCACGATGACGCGGGATGCGGTTCGGGACTACCTGCGGAATCTGAGAGATGAGCGTCAGCTCTCCCCGCATACGGTGGAGGCATACCGGCGTGACCTCAGAGACTTGAGCGGTTTCTTGGATGGCTATTACGGTAGCAGCGAGTGGTCCTGGCCCGAGGTCGACCGGCTGGCCGTGAGGGCGTTCCTCGGCCATCTGACGATGGCCGCGCTCAAGAAGAGAACCGTTGCGCGGAAGCTCTCGGCGGTTCGCAACTTCTTCCGCTTCCTGCAGCGCGAGCAGATCGTGGCCGTCAACCCTGCCCGCCACGTCCGGGCGCCGCGGGAGGGCCGCGCCTTGCCGGGCTACCTGACTCAGCGAGAGATGTCACGCCTGTTCGAGCTCGCCTCACAGAAGGCGGCGGAGCCGGGATGGCGCGGACTTCGAGACCAAGCCCTGATGGAGCTGCTATATTCGGCCGGCCTTCGTCTCTCGGAGGCACACTCGCTGAATCTGGCGCACGTCGACCTCGCGAATGGACGCGTCAAGGTGCTCGGAAAGGGACGCAAGGAACGAATCGTGCCAATCGGCGGACATGCGGTTGACGCCCTGCGCGCCTACGGGCGCGAGCGCGCACAGCGGTTCGGGGCACCGGCGCGCAGCGACCCGCTGTTTACCTCAGACCGTGGCAGCCGTTTGTCACGGCGGCAGATCCAGCGAATCGCCACGCGCTATATCGCGCTCGTCGCCGAAGAGAGCGGCCTCAGCACCCATTCGGTCCGGCACTCATTCGCAACGCACCTTCTCGATGAGGGGGCGGACTTGATGGCGATCAAGGAACTTCTCGGCCATGCATCGCTCTCGACAACCCAGATGTACGCACATACCTCCCGAGAGCGGCTGAGGCAGGTATACCGGGTGGCACACCCCAGAAGCTGACGGAAACGGAAGTCCGGCTTATGGACGATATGAGAATGCGTGGAACGACGATCGTCGCTGTCCGGCGCGACAATAACGTCGCGCTCGGCGGCGACGGCCAGGTGACCGTCGGGGACACCATCGTAAAGACCCAGGCGAGCAAGGTGCGCGCACTCAAGGACGGAGCGGTGCTCGCCGGCTTCGCCGGGTCGGTCGCTGACGCGCTGACGCTGTTCGAGAAGTTCGAGGAGAAGCTCGATCGCTTCCCGGGCAACCTGCCTCGTGCCTCGGTCGAGCTGGCCAAGGATTGGCGGAGCGATCGTGTGTTGCGTCGCTTGGAGGCGCTCCTGGCGGTTGTCGACGCCAAACACTCGTACTTGTTGTCCGGCAGCGGCGAAGTCATCGAGCCCGACGATGACATCTTGGCCATCGGCAGCGGAGGCCCGATGGCCCTGGCGGCGGCGCGGGCGCTGCGGGCACATTCCGAACTGAGCGCGCAGGAGATCGTCCGCCGCAGCCTCGAGATCGCCGGCGAGATCTGCATCTACTCGAACACGGCAATCACCGTACTGGAGCTTGGAACGAACAGCTGATGAACGATTCGCTTCCCTCCCAGCCCGAGAGCCCGGCCGACGAGGTGCGCGGCAGCAAGCCGGTACTTCACGACGAGCTGACACCGCGGCAGATCGTCGCCGAGCTCGACAAGTACGTAGTTGCGCAGGACGCGGCGAAGAAAGCCGTGGCGATCGCTCTCAGGAACCGTTGGCGGCGACAGCAGGTCACGGAGGACCTCAGGGACGAGATCTTGCCCAACAACATCATCATGATCGGTCCCACCGGGGTAGGTAAGACCGAGATTTCGCGCCGCCTGGCAAGGCTGGCTGGCGCCCCCTTCATTAAGGTCGAGGCGTCCAAATTCACCGAAGTCGGCTACGTGGGGCGCGATGTGGAGTCCATGGTGCGAGACCTCGTCGACATCGCCGTCAACATGGTGCGCGGTGAGCGCGAGGACGAAGTGCAGGACATGGCGGATGAGCGTGTCGAGGAGCGGCTGCTTGACCTGCTCCTGCCGAGTGGTGAGGAGAAGGGCGCGACGCCGGCAGCCTTCGTGGTGTCACCGCGCGGCGAAGCCCAGGACCGACGCCCGGCACTCGAGGAGGAAGACGAAGAGGAGCTCAAGGAACGACGCAAGAGGACTCGCGAGAAGCTGCGAGGGCTTTTGCGAGATGGTAAGCTCGAGAGCAAGGAGATCGAGATCGAAGTCACACAGACGAGCTTTCCGGTCGTCGAGTTCCCCGGCATGGAAGGTATGGATTACAATGTCTCCGAGATGCTCCAGGAGATGTTGCCGAAGCGCAGCAAGAAGCGCTCTGTCTCCGTCTCCGAGGCGCGGCGAATCCTGCTCGCCGATGAGCTCGACAAGCTTGTCGATATGGACGACGTGGTGAACGAGGCACTCGACCGGGTCGAGCAGATGGGAATCGTCTTTCTCGACGAGCTCGACAAGATAGCCGGCGAGCGGGGACCCGCTGGTGGGCCCGACGTCTCGCGGGGCGGCGTCCAACGCGACCTGCTACCCGTGGTCGAGGGGTCGAACGTTCAGACCAAGTACGGCATGGTTCGCACCGACCACATACTTTTCATCGCCGCCGGCGCCTTCCATGCCGCGAAGCCCTCGGACCTCATCCCTGAGCTCCAGGGACGTTTTCCGATCCGGGTCGAGCTCGCTTCGCTGACCGAAGCCGATTTTGTCAGGATACTGACGGAGCCGAAAAACGCCCTGCTCACCCAGTATCGCGCCCTCGTAGAGACCGAGGGAGCCAGCCTCCAGTTCAGCGACAGCGGCGTCGCCGAGGTCGCACGCATCGCCGCCGATGTCAACCAGCGGATGGAAAACATTGGCGCGCGCCGACTCCATACCGTCCTTACGACCCTGCTCGAGGAAATCATGTTCGATCTCCCCGAGCTCGGACCCAGGAAGATACTCGTTGACGACGAGATGGTCCGCGAGCGGCTCGCCAGGGTCGTCAAAGACGAAGACCTGCGCCGCTACATACTGTAGGGACTCCCGGTTCCCGGAATTCGGGAACTCGAGAATTCGAGAATTCCCGGATTAGGAAGTGGATCCGCGAATCCGAGGAATCCGTGGCATCCGTGGGATCGGGGACTTGGGGATTCCCCGTGTTCCACGGATTCCACGGACACTTGCCTTCTCCACCCCGCAATCCCGAGTCCCCACTCCCCGACTCCCCGACTCCCCGATTCCCAGTGCATCTACTGGTGTTCCCTCCCGTTCCTGCTAAATTGGCAGTCAGCGGTCTTCCGATCAGAATTCATTTTGCCCTTCGAACGCCAGAGGGACCGATGGCCAGCGACCTCAAGAGGACACCACTGTACGAGGAGCACGTCAAGCTGGGTGGCAAGATCATCCCGTTCGCCGGCTTCGAGATGCCTGTCCAATACCCGGCTGGAGTGTCGGCGGAGCATCGGGCGGTGCGCGAGCACGCCGGGCTCTTCGACGTATCCCACATGGGAGAGTTTCTGCTCGAGGGGGAGAAGGCCGCTGGGTTCGTGGACTACCTGGTGGCAAACGACATCTCGCGCCGCGAGCCGTGGCAGGCGACGTACTGTGTCATGTGCAACGAGGACGGAGGGGTCGTTGACGATCTGCTGGTCTACAAGTTCCCAGATCGATTCCGGTTGGTTGTCAATGCGGCGAATATCAAGAAGGACTTCGATTGGGTCTCGCAGTGCTTAGAGCGGTTTGGGGCCGCGGGCGTCGAGCTCGTAAACGAGAGCGACGCCATCGCGCTCCTGGCGCTGCAGGGCCCCGACAGCGAGGCGATACTCACGCCACTCTCCGAGCTCGATCCGTCGACCCTCGGCTACTATCGGTTTGCCGAGTCCCGAGTGGCTGGCGAACCCTGCGTGGTGAGCCGGACCGGCTATACGGGCGAGGATGGCTTCGAGCTGTATTGTGGGCCCGACAGCGCGGCCAAGCTGTGGAACGCGCTGCTCGAGGCGGGCGGTGAGCGAATCCGCGCGGTGGGTCTGGGCGCGCGGGATACGCTCCGACTCGAGGCGGGGCTCGCGCTCTACGGGAGCGATATCGACGATGAGACAACGCCGCTCGAGGCCGGCCTCGGTTGGACCGTCAAACTGGACAAGGGGGAGTTCGTCGGTCGGGACGCCCTGCGGGCTCAGAAAGAGGAGGGCCTAAAACGCAAGCTCTGCGGCTTCGTCCTCAAGTCTCGCGGCTTCCCGCGCCCGGGCTACGAGATCCGCTGCGGCGGCAAGGCTGTCGGAACTGTCCGCAGCGGTACGTTCGGACCCACCCTGGGCCAAGGGATCGGGACAGGCTACTTGCCGCCCGAGCTGGCGAAACCGGGCACCGAGTTAGAGATCGTGATCAGGCAAGTGCCCAATGCTGGGGAGGTTGTGAAGATGCCCTTCTATAAGGAGGGCTCCGTCAAACGGTGATCCGCGTCGCAATTCTGACGGTGAGCGACGGGGTCGCCGCCGGGAAGCGGGAGGATACCTCCAGCGAGGTGCTCGCTGCGTGGCTCAAGCAGCGCGGGTGGTCTCTGGCCGAGCATCGTGTGGTCCCCGATGAAGAGCCCGAGATCGCCGCCGTCCTCACTCGCTGGGCTGACCGTGCCCAGCTAGACCTGGTTCTCACCACGGGCGGCACCGGTTTCGGACCTCGCGACGTGACGCCGGAAGCGACGTCGGGCGTGCTCGAGCGTTCCGCCCCCGGCCTGGCGGAGGCGTTGCGGGCGGCCGGCATGGAGAGCACCCCGTTCGCTGCCTTGAGCCGTGGAGTCGCGGGAATCCGTGGCAGCTGTCTGATTGTCAACTTGCCGGGAAGCGAGGGTGCGGTTCGCGAGAGCCTGGAAGTCCTCGACCGCGTCGTCCCGCACGCCGTTGACCTGCTGGCCGGCAGGACGGAGCACTCCTGAGAATGGTGAGGATACTCGTAACTACCGCCGACCTGGATAGAGCGGCTCCGCTGCAGCAGGCCTTCGAGTCTGTCGGCACGATCCAGCTCCTGACGAGCGCCGAAGACGTTAGCGCCGCCATCGGATCGGGCGATGACGAGCGGCTGGCGGTCGTGGTGTCCGGTGGCCTGGGCGAGCCGGATACCGAGGCGTTGATCGCGGCGGTCTACGAGGCGGCACCTCAGGTTCCGGTCGCGGCCTTGCTAGGTGAAGGAGAAGCGCGCCCCGCCGACGCAGGCGTGTACGTCGGGGTCGACGAGTACATGCAGGCACCATTCGATCACGAGGAGGTTGCACTCGTCATTCGCCGACTGATCGATCGCAAGGCCCTCAAGGCGGAATTGGGGATCGTCGGGAAGTCGGCCGCCATCCAGGAAGTAGTCGAGAAGGTAGCGCAAATCGCCCCTGTAGGTTCGACCGTGCTGATCACCGGCGAAAGTGGGACTGGCAAGGAGCTGGTCGCACGAGGGCTTCACCGGCTCTCGCCGAGACGCGGGAAACCCTTCATCGCTGTCAACATCGCCGCCTTGCCCGAGACGCTCCTCGAGTCGGAGCTGTTCGGCCACGAAAAAGGCGCCTTCACCGGCGCCAACTCGCTCCGCAAAGGCATCTTCGAGCTGGCCAACGGTGGCACGGTCTTTCTCGACGAGATTGCCGAAATGCCGCCCGGCCCACAGACCCGACTGCTGAGGGTTCTAGAGCAGCGGGAGTTCATGCGTGTCGGCGGTAGCGAAACCCTCAGGGTCGATGTCCGCGTGATAGCCGCCACGAATCGTGATTTGCGGCAGGCCGTGGAGTTGGGCGAGTTCCGACGCGACCTGTATTATCGCTTGGATGTTCTGAACATTCATCTGCCGCCACTGCGCGAGCGGCATGAGGACATCCCGCTGCTGGTGCACGCGTTCATCCGGGAGCTGAGCCGGGAGCACCAGCGAGAGTTCAAGGGGATCGCGCTGGACGCGATGGATATCCTCGTGGGCTACGATTGGCCGGGTAACGTGCGCGAACTGAGAAACTTGGTCGAGTCGATGGTCGTCCTTGCGCCCGGTTCGATTATCCGACCTGTGGATATACCCCCCGATGTGCGACATGGAGCGGGGCGCACCCTGCCGAGCCCCGTCGTCAGCAGTGCGGGACTACCCCAGCCCGGGCTTGGGAGCGATAGCCCTGCCCGGCTCCCACAGATGGAATTCATCTTCCGTACGCTCGTCGACCTCAAGTTCGATGTCGAAGACCTGCGCAGGGAGTTCGAGCTCTACAAACGCAGGCATCCCGAGCTGACCGCCGCCCGCGAGGCTGCCGTGGTTGACCTCGTGGCGCCCACGCCGGGCCAGTTGCCGGAAGAGTCCGAGATGGAACGCGCAGCGGCAGAGCAGGCGGTGCCCGAGGAACGTCAGGCCATTGGATTTGATGTTGGGATGACCATGGAAGAGCTAGAGCGGGCGGCGATCATCGCCACGCTAAAATCAGTCGGCGGCAACCGCCGGCGCGCCTCCGACATGCTGGGGATTGGGGAGCGGACGCTCTATCGGAAGCTGAAGGAATACGAGATCGACGCCTGAGCCTGGTTACCGGCTCAGCCTTCGGCGCGGCTCATCACCCGCCCGCGCTCGGCCTGAAGTAGCCGGATTATCCCCGCCCAGGCCAGTGACCGGCGTCCCTGATACTCCACCTCGAACGTCACGTCGAGATCTACGGCTGGGTCAAACACATAGAGTGCCGACTGCGTCTCCTCTTGCCGCACCTGCTGCCGACCCCACTCGGGCGTCAGCGGCAGGATCCCCGCTGGCCGGTAGAGAATCCCCTTGCTCAATAGCTGAACGTTCGTCGGCTCGTACGTGGCCTGCTGCGCCCGCGTGAAGAAAGAAACTAGAAAGACTGCCGGCTCGCCTCTTAGTCCGGCGCTGTACGCAGCGCCCAGGAGGCGCTGCCTGCGCAAATCGACAAGCCCGTGCAACCGCTGGTAGGTGTCGGGTGCAGCGAGCCGGATTACGGCCTCGTCCAGTGGGGTGACCTTCAGTTGTGTGTCACCCGACTGAAGCGCGACGGTGAAGTCGTCCTGTCTCAGCGTCCCGTATCCAGGGGGTGGCAGGGTTTGCGCCTCCGTGCCGAACTCGGGGGCTGCCTCTTGGGGAGGCGGTGCCGCTGAGCACGCGGCGAGCAGCGACACGGCAGCTGCGCCGCAGACGAATGATTGCTTGTTTGTGAACATGCGACGTATACCTGTGGCTCAAGCCTCCTTCCGCTGAGCTCCCGGCTCCAGGATGAGCATGGGCGGCGCCTTGCTCTCAACACACTCCTCGGTGATGACCACCTCCAGCACATCGTCACGAGCTGGAAGCTCGAACATCAGGTCGAGCATCAGTTCTTCAATGATCGCGCGCAGGCCGCGCGCGCCGGTACCGCGATCGATGGCCTTGCGCGCGATGGCGCGCAGGGCGCCGGGCTCGAACCTGAGCCGAATGTCTTCCAGCTCCACCATCTTCTGGTATTGCTTGGTGAGCGCGTTCTTCGGCTTCTCGAGTATTTCAACGAGGGCATCCTCGCTCAAATCGTCGAGGGCAACGACCACGGGCAGGCGGCCCACGATCTCGGGGATCAGCCCGTAGCGGATCAGGTCTTCCGGTTCCACATAGTAGAACGGGTTGTAGTCATCCGCCTCCGCCTCCTCCTCACCGACACCGGCCCGCGTCAGGCTCTCGTTAGTGCGCCCGAAGCCGATCTGCCGCGTCCCGATCCGCGATTCGATGATCTCCTCGAGCCCCGAGAACGCGCCGCCGCAGATGAACAAAATGTTGCGCGTGTCGATCTGGATGTACTCTTGCTGCGGGTGCTTGCGGCCGCCTTGGGGCGGAACGTTCGCGACTGTGCCCTCGAGGATCTTCAGCATGGCCTGCTGGACACCTTCACCGGAGACATCGCGGGTAATCGATGGGTTCTCCGATTTGCGGGCGATCTTGTCTAGCTCGTCTATGTAGACTATGCCGCGCTCGGTTTCCGCGATGTTGTAATCGCCCGCCTGGAGCAATTGGACGAGGATGTTCTCGACGTCTTCACCTACATAACCGGCTTCGGTGAGTGTCGTCGCGTCGGCGATAGTAAACGGCACATCCAGTAGGCGAGCCAGGGTGCGGGCTAGCAACGTCTTACCGACTCCTGTAGGACCGAGCAGCAGGATATTCGATTTCTCGATCTCGACGTCCTCGACGAAGCCCTGGTTGTTGATCCGCTTGTAATGGTTGTAGACGGCAACGGATAGCGACTTCTTCGCCTGCTCTTGCCCGATGACGTACTCGTCGAGCGTCTCCTTGATATCGGTCGGCTTGGGGATGTGGGTCAGGCTCTCCGCAGCCGACTGCTCATCCTCCTCGGCCAGGATCTCGTTGCACAGCGAGATGCACTCGTTACAGATATAGACGTTGGGCCCGGAGATGAACTTCTTGACGCTCTCCTTCGATTTCCCGCAGAAGGAGCAACGCAGGTGCTTGTCGCCCGGCATCGTCATTCTGTCCTCCTACCGCTACTTCTTCTTGTCGTCGTCCGTGACGACGTTCCCCTTGTTGACGATAATCTCGTCGATCAGGCCGTACTCTTTGGCCTCCGCCGGGGACATGAAGCGATCGCGGTCTGCGTCGTCAGCGACCTTCTCGAGCGGCTGCTTGGTGTGCTTCGCCAGGATCTCGTTGATGCGCTCCCGGGCGTAGAGGATCTCTTTCGCCTGGATCTCGATGTCGGCGGCGGTTCCCTGCGAGCCGCCCGACGGCTGGTGAATCATGATACGCGAGTTCGGCAGCGCGGACCGTTTGCCTTCTGCGCCGGCGGCCAGCAGCAGCGCTCCCATCGATGCTGCCATACCCATGCAGATGGTCGATACGGGGGCCGTCATGTACTGGATCGTGTCGTAGATCGCGAGGCCCGCGTAGACACCTCCGCCGGGGCAGTTGATGTAGAGATAGACGTCTTTCTCGGCGTTTTCCGCCTGGAGGAAGAGGAGCTGCGCGATGATGACGTTGGCAACCTCATCGTTGACAGGGGAACCCATGAAGACGATCCGATCCATCAGCAGGCGCGAGAAGATGTCGTAGACCTTTTCACCGCGGCTGGAACGCTCGATCACGTACGGTGCGTATAGCGGCATGGCTCTGCCTTCACTTCGTTGGGTGACGCCGGCGGCGTCCTCAGGACCCGCCGATCGATATCTCGGACTGTTCCTTCAGGTACTCGAAGACCTTCTCCTCCGTGATGCGTCGCTCGAGCTCACGCAGCTCTCCTGACTTTGCCATTCGGGCTCGGACCTCGCCCGGCTGCCTGCCCGTTCGCTTGGCTAGCTGCTGCAGTCGCTCCTGTACGTCCTCTTTGGTCGCCTCCAGACCCTCGTCCTCGGCCACCCGCTGGATTATCAGCGTCCGTCTAATACCCCACTCGGCCGCCGGACGTGCCTGCTCCCGGGCCTGGTCGACCACGTCGGGGTCGGCGTCCTCGGGCGGTGGCCCGACCAGCGCATCCAGGTATCGCTCGATCATCGAGTCCGGCACTTCGAAAGGGTTGGCCTGGATGATGCTCTCGACGATCTCGTGGTCGAGCTTAGCCTCCACCTCCTGCTCCTTGTGGTGGAGGAGGTCTTTGGCCACCGCCTCCCGCAGAGCCTCGAGATCTTCGAAGTCACCGAGCGACTGGGCGAACTCGTCGTCGAGCGTCGGCAGTTCCTGCTCCAACACCTGTCTCAGCTCGATCTGTAGGCGCCGACTCTTACCCCGCTGCTCCTCGTCCTCGAAGTCGTCCGGGAAGGTAACGGTGAACTCGGCCGTGCTGCCGGGGTCCAGCGTCATGATCGCCGCTTCAACGTCGGGGATCGCCCGCCCCTCGCCGAGGGTGAAGCGGTACGGCTGGCCCTCCGACTCGCTTGTCTCCTGCTCCAGCGGCGTGATCGTCACCTCCACGCTATCGCTGGCCGCCGGCTTGCGGTCCACGGGTTTCCACAGAGCCTGCTGCTGGCGCAGCATAGCCAGCTGCCTGTCGATCTCTTCGTCCCCGGCCGTCACCTCCGGCCGGCTCAACCGGAAACCACTCACTCGATCCAGCTTGATCTCGGGACGGATGTCAAACATCACCTCGAACGTGAGCTCCGAATCCCGATCGTAGCTCACCTTCGCCACCCGCGGAGCGCTGATCGGGTCCAACTGCTTCGCCTTCACCGCCTCGCTGAAGGCCGCATCGATCACCTTCTGCTGTGTCTGCCGGTCGATCTCCGCCCCGAAGCGCGACTCCAGGTGCGACAGGGGTACCTTCCCCTTCCGGAAGCCCGGAACCTTGACCCGCTTGGACAGCTGCCTCGCGACCTTGGCCCGTTCCGACTTCACTCGGCCCTCGGGTACCGTGACGACGAGCTTACGGCTCCAGGCCGCCGTCTCTTCGACTGAGATTTGCAGGTTGGTTGTAGTTTGGGACACAGATTTTCCGCCTGTCCGTGACGCCGCCGCCAGAAGTGCGAAAGGGGGGACTCGAACCCCCACGGCCAAATGGCCACCAGCTCCTAAGGCTGGCGCGTCTACCGATTCCGCCACTTTCGCAAGAAGCGATCAGGCCGTTCCTTACATTACTTGAAAGGCCGGAAAGGTCAAGGAAAATGCGGACGGTGGCGGGCCAATCTCGTACCCGCCACCGTGCCGCGAGCGCTCACTCCTCGGGGATGAGGATGTTGAAGATTCTGTAGCCTAAGGTACCGTTCTGGTCGACGAGATATGCCGTGTCGAGTGAGACCACGTCGCCTTCTTCCACCTCCTCGAGCGCCCGATCGAAGTCTGCCACGCTAGCGATGTCCGTGCCGTTAACCCTCTGGATCACGAGATCGCGCCGCACGCCGGCGTTCCAGGCGGGGCCGTATTGAGCCACTCTGGTGACTAGGACGCCCTGCAATTCGGAATCGAAGCCGTAGCGGTTGCGCACCGCCGCGTCGATCTCTGCGACCTGAATTCCCAGCATCATGTTGCTAGGGGCGGCGGCTTCTGCGGTGCGAGCGGGCTCGGGCTGTGGGATGTCGGCCTCGGCCAGCTTGACGCTGAAGGTCAGCTCCTCGCCGTACCGGATGACTGTGACGTCAACCCTGTCGTTGGGTTCGTAGGAAGCGACGACGCGCTGGAGTTGGCCGACGCGCTCGACGGCCTTGGCGTCGACGGCGATGATGACATCGCCGCGCTGGATGCCGGCCTTTTGGGCGGGGCTTTCTTCTGGGAAACCTTCGACCACTGCGCCCCGGGGCTGCGGCAGTTCAAATGCCACGGCGTCGGCGCGGGTGACCTCGCGAACCGAGACGCGGAGAGCGGCGCGGCGGACACGACCGTACTCGATCAGGTCATCCATCACGTCTCTGGCGAGGCTGATCGGGATAGCGAAGCCATATCCCTGGTAGAAACCGGTGGTGCTCTGGATGGCCATATTCACGCCGATTACCTCGCCGCGGGAGTTGACGAGGGGACCGCCGGAGTTGCCGGGGTTGATCACGGCGTCAGTCTGTATGAGGTCCTCGATCGCATAGTCGCTGCCGGAGGTCGACTGGATGAGGCGGAGGTTGCGGCCCTTGGCGCTCACGATCCCGGCGGTGACGGTGAACGGCAGCTCCGAGCCCAGCGAGGTGCCCGGGTTGCCCACGGCGAGGACAAACTCGCCAACGGCCGTGTTCTCGGAATTGCCGAGCGTCACCGTCGGCAGGTTGCCGTCGTCGATTTTGAGGACGGCGATGTCGGTAGTCGGGTCGCGCCCGACCAGCTCGGCCGGGAATCGCCGCCCATCCGGCAGCTGGACATAAATCCGCTCGGCGGCCGCCACCACGTGGTTGTTGGTGATCACGTAGCCGTCGTCGGAGACGACGAAGCCGGACCCCCGGCCGAGCGGCACGTCGAAGGGGGTATCGACTTCCGGGTGCTGGGGTCCGAACAGCTCCTCGAACCGCTGCGGCAGGCGGGCGCGCTGTGGTGTGCCCCGCGTGTCTACAGATACGACCGCCGGCGTCACGGTTTGGGCGATGGCGACGAACGCCTGGCTCACCTCGGCCAGTCCACGTAAGGCAGCTGGCACCGTTCCGGGCTGCTGTGCCCCGGCCTCCGGCTCGCTGGCCACCTCGGGTCTGGCCGTCTCGGTGAAGTTGGCCGGCGTCTCGAACTGCTGAAGCGCGGTGTTCGGCGTCGTGGCGGCTTCGCCGCCTTTGGCCCAGCGGAAGCTCGAGGCTAGACCGAGGCCGAGCGCTAGAGCGAGTCCCGTATAGAGGACGAAACGGAGCTTACTGCGCAGTGGATCGCTCATCAGAGGTACCTTCCTGGGATATCCAACGCTGACATACGCTTGCCTAATACTACGTTGAGCCGGGCGCCGCGGTTCCGGCACCGGCCGAAATATACAAGAGCAGGGCCCCGAGTGGGGGCCCCGCTATTCTAGATGCGCAGGGCGGCCGAAACGTTGCCGACCCTATTCCTCTTCCTCCTTCTTATTCTTGTCCTCGTCGACGATCTCGTAATCGGCCTCCACGACCTCGGGCTCGGCTTCACCCTCCGTCGCACCCGGAGCATCGGTACCGCTGGCGCCCGCCGTGGCCGCCTGCGCTTCATACAGCTTTTGGCCGGCCGCCGAGAAGGCCTGCATGAGCTCGTCGTGAGCCCGGTTGAGATCTGGAAGCTCCTGGCTTTCCTTTAGTGCCTTCTTACCGCCCTCGATCGCTTCGTCGAGGCGCTTCTTGGTAGCCTCGTCGAGCTTGTCCACCCATTCCGCCGAGTCCTTTTCGACGCGGTAGATCAGCGTGTCGAGCTTGTTCCGCAGTTCGATGAGCTCGCGGGCCGACTGGTCTTCCTTGGAGTGCTCCTCCGCGTCTTTCACCATCCGCTCGATCTCGGCATCGCTGAGGCCGGAGGTCGCTTCGATGCGAATCGATTGCTCCTTCCCGGTAGCTCGGTCCTTCGCCGAGACGTGTAGGATGCCGTTGGCGTCGATGTCGAAAGTGACCTCGATCTGCGGCATGCCGCGCGGGGCGGGTGGGATGCCGGTGAGCTGGAATCTCCCGATCGTCTTGTTCTGGACCGCCATCGGCCGCTCACCCTGGAGCACATGGATGTCCACGGTGGTTTGGTTGTCCTCGGCGGTCGAGAAGACCTCCATCTTCTTGGTCGGGATCGTCGTATTACGCGGGATCAGCACGGTCATCACGCCGCCCAATGTCTCGATGCCCAGCGACAGCGGCTCGACGTCCAGCAGCAGGACCTCGCTCACCTCGCCCGCCAGTACGCCCGCTTGGATGGCCGCGCCGACTCCCACGACCTCGTCCGGGTTTACGCCCTTGTGTGGATCCTTGCCGAAGAAGTCGCGCACGATCTCCTGGATCTTCGGGATGCGCGTCGAGCCGCCGACCAGGATTACCTCGTCGATGTTCTCCGGCTTCAGCTTCGCATCCTCGAGCGCCTTCTCCATCGGCGGAATCACCGCCGCCATCAGGTCCTCGGTCAGCTGCTCGAGCTTCGCTCGCGTCAACCGCATGTTAAGGTGCTTCGGGCCCGATTGATCCGCAGTCACGAATGGCAGGTTGATGTCGGTCTCCATCGTTGTCGAGAGCTCGCACTTCGCTTTCTCTGCCGCTTCCTTGAGACGCTGGAGCGCCATCGGGTCCTTCGACAGGTCGATTCCCTGGTCCTTCTTGAACTCATCAACCAGCCAGTTGATGACCCGCTCGTCGAAGTCGTCGCCCCCCAAGTGGGTGTCGCCGTTCGTCGACTTCACCTCGAACACGCCTTCACCCAGTTCGAGGATCGTGATGTCGTACGTGCCGCCGCCCAAATCGAAGACCGCGATCGTCTCGTCCTTCTTCTTGTCCAGCCCATAGGCCAGTGACGCCGCCGTCGGCTCGTTGAGGATCCTCAAAACCTCGAGTCCGGCGATCTTGCCCGCGTCCTTGGTCGCCTGGCGCTGTGAGTCGTTGAAGTAGGCCGGGGTAGTGATTACAGCCCGCGTTACCGGCTGACCCAGGTAGTCCTCAGCTGTCTGTTTCAGCTTCTGCAGGACCATTGCCGAGATCTCTGGCGGCGAATAGTTGGTGCCGTCGATGTCAACGAATGGCCGGTTCTGGCCGTCGCACTCCACCTTGTAGGGATATCGCTTGATCTCTTTTTCGAGCTCGTCGCAGGTACAGCCCATGAACCGCTTGATGGAATAGACGGTCCGCACCGGATTCGTGATCGCCTGACGCTTCGCGACCTGACCCACCAGCCGCTCGCCGTCTTTGGTAAAGCCGACAACCGATGGTGTCGTGCGCGACCCCTCCTGATTCGGGATCACTACCGGGTCACCGCCCTCCATTACCGCTACCACGGAGTTCGTCGTGCCCAAGTCGATGCCTATGACTTTGCCGCCGTTCTTGGCCATTGCTTGTCTCTGCTGTTTGAATTGACGCAGGCGCCCCCACGAGCCGCCGGTCCTCTAGGACGCCGGGCCTGGGGTGCGCTCGACAGTACCATATCGGTCCCAAACAGGGTGCAACCCACGTGCCAGGTCTGGGCGCTGAAATCGCTGCAAAATACAGACAATCTGGCGTGACGCCAGCCGGCTATGCCAAAGCGGCAGGCCGGCGGCCGGCTCCGTCCGCTCGGTTGACGACCGATTCCCTGGGCCGTACGTTGGCGGCGCCATGTTTCCCTACAAGGACGACAACCCCACCGAGCTGACGCCGTTTCTGACGGTCGGCCTGATAGTCGCCAACGTGGCGGTCTGGGTCTTCGTCCAAGGGATGGGCGCCAATCTAACGGCGAGTGTCTGCGAATACGGTTTGATCCCGGTAGAGGTCACCGGCCGTATGCTCGAGGGGCCGGAGGTCTGCGTGCTGGGCGGGCTCACCTGGGTGGCGGTCGTCACCTCAATGTTCATGCATGGGAGCTGGGTTCACCTAATAGCGAACATGATGTTCATGTGGGTCTTCGGGAATAACATCGAGGACTCGATGGGGCACATCAGGTTCCTGATCTTCTATCTCTTGTGCGGGTTTGCCGCAGCAGCGGCGCATGTGGGGTTGAACGCCAGCTCCGCAATCCCCACGGTCGGTGCGTCGGGAGCCATCAGCGGCATACTGGGTGCCTACATCTTGCTTTACCCGCAGGTCCGCGTTCACGTCTTTTTCCCGCCGTTCTGGATTCTGCCGATGCGGGCCTATGTGGTACTCGGCTACTGGATCGTGATCCAGATCTTGATGGGTCTGGCCCAGCGTGGGGCGGGCGGCGGTGGTGGCGGTGTGGCCGTCTGGGCTCACATCGGTGGTTTCTTCGCCGGGCTAATCCTGGTCAACTTCTTCCGACGCCCGCAGCTGGTCGGCGCCAAGCGGGAAGGCGTCCGCCTGGATCGTCACGAGATTCGCCGCCACCACTACTGGTGGTGATGGGATTCTGGGATACGGGGATTCTGAGATTTGGAACTCGCGGATTCGCGACTTGGGGATTTGGAATACGGGAGTTGGGGATTACTGAATCCGGGAACCGGCGAATTGCGAATCCGTGGAATCCGTGGAGTCCGTGGAATCGGGGATTATTCCCCAGCCCCCGATAGCCGGATTCCACGGATGCCTCGGATTCCCAATCCTGACTCCCCACTTCCCGACTCCCCGAATCCCCGACTCCCTCACTCCCCGAATCCCGCCACCCAGTGGTTCAGCGGGCCGTGCCCTTCTCCCAGCCCCGGCGCCGTCTCGATGGCTCGCTGCGTGTAGAGCCGTGCTCTCCGGACCGCCTCGGCGCGGGGCCAGCCGAGGGCCAGGCCGGCACAGATGGCTGCGGAGAGCGTACAGCCGGTGCCGTGGGTGTGCCGGGTTTTCCGTCGGGCCTCCTGCCATTCGTGCCAATCCGTTCCGTCGAAGAAGAGGTCGATCAACACGTCGCCCGATAGATGCCCGCCCTTGACCAGCACCGACTGCGCTCCGCGCTCGGCCAGCATCTCCGCCGCCGCCCGCATGTCGTCTGCCGTCTCCACCCGGCGCCCCGCGAGAATCGCTGCCTCCGGAAGGTTGGGCGTGAGGACCTCTGATAGCGGCAGCAGCTGCGTCGCCAGGGCGTTGACCGCGTCCTCCTCGAGCAGACGGTCACCGCTCTTCGCCACCATAACCGGGTCGACGACCAGGTGCTCGAGCGTGGTCTCCCGTATCGCGTCGGCAACGGCCTCGATGATCGGCGCGTCCGCTAGCATCCCGGTCTTCACCGCCGCCGGTTTGAGGTCCTCGGCCACGGCGCGAATCTGATCCGCCACGACTTCGGGTCCGATCTTTTGTATCGACCGGACACCGACGGTGTTCTGTGCCGTGATCGCCGTTATCGCGGAGGTGCCGAACACTCCAAACGCGTGGAACGTCTTGAGGTCGGCTTGGATGCCGGCGCCGCCGCCGCTGTCGCTGCCGGCGATCGTGAGTGCTACATGGCGCACTGTCATGGGGCTCCCTTCCGTCTGATCCCTCCGTGGACCACTTTGTCGGTGCGCGCCCATCTGCCCATTGGCCCGAAGCCAGGCGCGCAGAATCCGGCTGCTATGATATCTAGAAGCCAAGCGAAGCTGATCCGCAAGCTGAAGTTGCGCAAGCGACGTGAACAAGAACTCGCGTTTCTCGTCGAAGGGGTGCGGCTCGTCGAGGAGCTGTTATCCGCCGACTGGGAGGTCGAGTTCGCAGTCACGGCGCCGGGGCTTTCCGAGACGCCGCGCGGTCGGCAGCTGCTCGAGGCAGTCGAACAAAAGGGCTGGAAGCGGGCGGAGGTGTCGGACAGCGAGCTCAGAGATCTGGCCGACACGGAAACGCCCCAAGGCGTGCTCGCCGTCGCGCGCCGGCCGCTCCGCCGGCTAGCGGAGTTCCAACCGCCCTCCCGGGCCGCGCTTCTCGTCTTCGACCGCGTAGCGGATCCGGGTAACCTGGGCACGCTGCTGCGTGCCGCACAGGCGCTGGGCGTGGTCTGGGCCGTGGCATTGCCGGGGACGGTCGATCCCTGGAACCCGAAGGCGGCGCGCGCTTCGGCGGGTTCGCTATTCCGGCTGCCGGTCTCGCAGGAGAGCTGGCGCGAGGTCGTAGCCCGGCTGCGCGAGCGCGAGTTCACCATTCTTTCCGCCGATTCGTCCGGCGATCCGGTGGGACGCATCGGAGATCCGCCGGACCGTTTCGCCCTGGTTGTGGGTAATGAACCCTCCGGCCTCTCGCCGGAAGTACGGCGCGACTCTGACCGGCTGGTCGCTGTGCCATTGCCCGGCGGCATGGATTCTCTCAACGTAGCGATCGCCGGCGCGCTCATCCTCGACCGGCTGCTCGCCGGGCCGGCAACCTGAACCGAGGTTTACTCAACGTGAGGGCGCTGAATGTCTGAGCCGTTCATACTGGCCTACGCCGCGCTCATCGGGCTCTCCTTCGGCTCGTTCCTCAATGTGTGTATCCTGCGGCTGCCCAAGAGCGAGTCGCTGTTCAAGCCGCGGTCTCGCTGTATGTCGTGCGGGCGCCAGATCACTTGGTACGAAAACGTCCCCGTCCTCAGCTGGCTGGCGTTGCGCGGACGCTGTCTGAGCTGCAAGGTGCCGATCTCGGTCCAATATCCGCTGGTCGAGCTGGCGACCGGTGCGATCTGGGTGGGCGCCTATCTCTATTTCGGACTCAACTGGCAGGCGCTGTCGGCGGCCATCTTCTGCACCCTGCTGCTCGGGATCGCCGTCACGGACGCTCGCGAGTACATCATTCCCGATGAGTTTAGCCTCGGCGGTTTGGCGCTCGGGCTCGCCCTGTCTTTCGCGCCCGGCAGCCCATCACCGCTGATGTCCTTCATCGGTGCCGCTCTCTCCTTCGGCCTTATGTATGGTGTTGCGGTGGTCGGAGAGTGGGTGTTCAAGAAGCCGGCCCTCGGCGGCGGCGACATAAAGATGATGGCCATGGTGGGCGCGTTCCTCGGGCCGCTCTACGCGCTGCTGACGATCTTCGTCGGCTCCCTCGTTGGTGCCGTGATCTTCGGACCCATCGGTCTGAAGACCGGTAAGCTGGTCCCATTCGGCGTCTTCCTGGCCGTGGGTGCCGCCGTCGTCCTGCTTTGGGGCGACGCCATGGTCGGCTGGTACGCGACGAACATTCTGGGACTCTAGATTCCGGGATTCGGGGATTCGGGGATCCCAGGATTCGGGAATGGGAATGCGGGAATTGGGGATTCGAGAACTAGGGATCCGAGATTCCTAAATCAGCGGATCCTTCAAATCCCGAATCCGGAACTTCCGAATCCCGGAATCCCCGAATCCCTAACTCCCCCGCCTGATCCGGGCCCGCAGTACCTGGGTGTCGGTAGCGGCGGTGACCTCGATGACCACGCCTTCGCGGCTGATCCGCTCGCCCGGCTCCGGAACCTGCCCGAACACCTCCAGCAGGTACCCGTTCAGTGAGCGGTGTTCGAGCTGTGGGAAGGAAGTGTTGAAGAAGTGGTTGATCTCTCGTAGATCGGCGCTACCGTCGACCAGGATCTCGTTGCGGCTGAGCCTCACGATGGGCTCCTCCGCCACGTCGCTCTCATCGTCGATCTCTCCCACCAGTTCCTCGAGGATGTCCTCCAAAGCGATGATACCGTCGACGCCGCCGTACTCGTCGATCACGATACCCAGGTGAATGCGGCGCGTCTGGAAGTCGAGCAGCAGCTTGTCCAGCGTCACGGAGCCGGGCACGAAGAAGGGCTCCCGCGCCAGCGCCCGTAACTCAACGTCGCGCTGCCCCGAGATCAAGGCCATGTACGCGTCGCGCAGATGTAGTACGCCGGTGATGCGGTCGATGCTCTCACTGTAGAGGGGCACACGGCTGTAGCGGGCGCTGCGCAGGTCAGGCGCGATCTCTGACAGAGTCCGCGTATCCGGCCAGGCGAACATGTCGACCCGCGGGGTCATGATGTCGTAGGCGGTCGTCTGATCGAGCTGAAATGCCCGCTCGATCAAGCGCCGCTCGTGTTCTTCGATGACTGCTTCACCGTTGCCGGGGCTGACCAGGTCCCGGATTTCACGGTCGGAGATGCCAGGTAAGATCTCCGTGAATTTCGGCGCCAGTACACCGACGATCGCCTCGGCCGGCCAGGTCACTGGCAGCAGGCCCAGCGAGACCAAACGGATCGGGCGTGCCGTCCGCAGGGCGGCGCGCTCGTCGGCTCGCTGTGCAACGCTCTTACCGGCGAATTCGGCGAGCACGACCAGCACGATCGCCACTACGACGCCGGCCAATCCTGCCATCAACGTATCCGCCAGCAGGCGGGCGGCGTCCCAGGCGGCAAGGGCACCGATCGCGGCGCCGGCCACTCGCACTAGCCAAGTCGTCGCGAGCAGTCCGGCGGGCCGGGCACGCAGTGCCGCCAGGGCCCGGGCGCCGCTGGTGTCCTCGGCTTCCAGCTCGTTCACACGAGCGAAGGGAAGCCCGAACAGTATCACCTCGACCGCAGAGGCCGTCGCGACGAGAAGTACAGCCAGCAACAGGAGGCCGATCGCGCCGCTCATCGCGCGACCCTCCGCCGCAGGCCTTTCAGATTCGGGCTGTGCTGTCTACTTGGAGGTTCTTCCGGGGTCGTCGTGGTAGGCATCGCCTATGTCCACTCCTCGCTCAGGTCCAGCAGCTGCGCGATGATGCCTTCGGCCGTTTGCCCATCCGCTTCCGCCTCGAAGTTGGTGACGACACGGTGACGGAGCACCGGCAACGCCACCCCCTGCACGTCCTCGTAGTCGGGTATCGCGCGACCGTCCAGCGCTGCACGCGCCTTGGCCGCCAACACCAAGTGCTGGGTGCCGCGTGGGCCGACCCCCCAGTTCACCCAGCGGCGGATGAAGTCCGGCGCCTCCTCGGCTTCCGGTCGGCTGGCTCGACAGAGGCGGACCGCCAATCGGATCAGGCTGGGCGGCACGGGCACACGCCGAACCAGACCCTGGAATTCCAGAATCTCTGCCGCCGAAAGGACCGGCTCGACCTCCTCCATCAGATCCGTCGTCGTGCGGCCCGCCACTTCCTCTTCCTCTGCCGGCGACGGGTACGTGATCCGCGCCTCGAGCATGAACCGATCGAGTTGCGCCTCCGGAAGCGGGTATGTCCCCTCCTGCTCGATCGGGTTCTGTGTCGCTAGGACGAAAAACGGCCGTTCCAGCGGGTACGTTTCGCTCCCCGCCGTGACCTCCATCTCCTGCATCGCTTGTAGCAGGGCGGCCTGGGTCTTGGGCGGCGTCCGGTTGATCTCGTCGGCGAGAACGACGTTGGCGAAGATCGGCCCCCGGACAAAGCGGAACGTGCGGCGTCCGGTCGAGACGGTCTCCTCTATGATCTCCGTCCCCGTAATGTCTGACGGCATGAGGTCGGGCGTGAACTGGATGCGACTGAATTGCAGGCGCAGCGATTGGGCGAGGCTCGAGACCAGCAACGTCTTCGCCAGCCCCGGGACACCGACCAGCAACGCGTGACCGCCGGCCAGAATGGTGATCAGCAGACCCGCGATAATCTCCTTCTGGCCGACGACCTGCTTGGCGACTTCGAATTCGACCCGCCGCCGTGCGTCCGCCAGGCTCTCGAGTAGCTCGACATCCCGGTCGGCCAACCGGTCGCCGCCCAACGATCCCGGCTCGTCTGTGCCCGCCGGGGATGCAGCCGTCTCGTCTCTCGTCACGTCAGCGACCCCCGAAGATTCAGTACAGGGCGCACCCTAAGTCCGGCGGTCGTTGGGCTCACAGGCTGGATACCGGGAGGTGGGCGGCGAGCGCACCAAACGCGCCGGCTCGCCGGCTCGGGTAGGCTTGCCACAGCCCGTCGGTCGGGGATCTGTCAACATCCACAAACTAAGGTAGATAGCGGCAAAACGGGGCGTCAAGGGTGGCTTGATATAATACTCGCCAGAGCGTATCTTCCGGCCGCGTTGAGCAGTCGTCTACCTCTATTAGAGAGCCTTACAGAGAGGCTGAGGTGCGGGTGCCGGAGGAGGACCGTCGCAGGATCGGCGCATATCTCGGCCTCGGTTGGGGCTTCGCCTTCGCGGTCGGCCTCTTCGTCGGCCTCGGATGGTTGCTCGACGGCTGGCTCGACGCCTCGCCGATCTTCACCGTAATCGGCGTGTTCGTGGGCGGTGCCGCTGGCTTCTACTTCGTAGTTCGCCAGGCCCTCGATATTCAGCAGGAAAGTCGTGCAGGGGAACGCGATAACGACGAGGGCTAAGTAGCCACTCGAAAGGCTCCGGGTCCGCAGTGAAGAGGTGGATAATCTACGCGGGGACGTCCGCGCTAGTCGTTGGCCTCTCCGCTTTGCTGGTCGGATTACAGTTTGAGCCACCCGCCCGCTACGGTGTCTGGGCGGGCCTGGCCGCGGCTTGGCTGGTGCAGGCGGCGGCCTTCGCCATCCTGATCGCCGCCACCCATCGCCGTGCCCAGTTGGTCTTCGCCGGCTGGACGGCCGGCACGTTCCTCAGACTGCTGGTCGTAGGGCTGCTCGCCTGGCTGACGCTGGGTGGGACCCTCGGGTTTCCGGCCGAGCCCACGCTCATCTCGCTGGTGATCGCGATCTTCGGCCTGCTGCTGCTCGAACCTGTCGTTTTCCGCTACAACCTGGGAGTCCGATGATCGGGATCGCTGGGCGGCTGTGGTGGATCATCGCGCAGACTCACGGCGCCGCGGCAGAAGGGGCGACGCAGGCCGCTGAGCAGGACATCGCCGGGATCTGGAACGAGCACATGATGGTCGAGGTGTCCGATGCCAGTCACTTGCTCATTCCGTTCATCAATCGCGAGATAGCGCTGCCGCATTGGCCGCCGCTGCACATCGGTTCGTTCGCCATCGATTTATCGCCCACCAAACACGTGGTCTATCTGATGGTCGCAGCTTTGCTGTGCGCGGTCACGATGATATGGGTTGCACGCAAGACCCATGGGAAGGGCGCCGAGCGGGCTCCCAAGGGCCTGGCCAACATGATCGAGGCGTTCGTGATCTACCTGCGGGATGAGGTCGCGATGCGCAACATCGGGAAGGGTGGTGAGCGGTACGTTCCGTTTATCCTCACCCTCTTCTTCTTCATCCTCTACATGAACGTGCTCGGTCTCGTGCCCTTCGGAGCCAGCGCGACAGGCAATATCGGCGTTACTGCGGCGCTGGCTATCCTGGCGCTCGTCGCCATAGAGGTTGGCGGCTTTCTGCACATTGGGCCCAAGGCCTACCTGGGGACGATCGTCTACATACCGAAGGGCCTCAACTGGTTCTGGAGCATTATCATGGCGGTCGTCATGACGCCGGTCGAGTTGGTCGCCAAGCTGGCGCGGATATTCGCGTTGGCCATTCGACTGTTCGCCAACATGACGGCTGGACACCTCGTCATTTTGTCGCTCGTCGGGCTAATCTTCATGGCGGGCGCTGCCGAGGGGGCCATCAAGTACCTGATCTGGCCGGCACCGGTGCTGATGGCCGTGGCGATCATGCTGATGGAAATATTCATCGCGTTCTTGCAGGCGTATATCTTCGCGATGCTCACGTCGGTGTTCATTGGGTTGGTGAGACACCCGCATTAGGGAGATCGGGTGTTCTTCGGAACCACAGCTCCTCATAGGAGGGGGAAATGATCGAGACAATCTTCGGTGCACTTCAGGCGGTTACGCCCGGCATAGAGGCAGAGTCGGCACTGAGGCTCTATGGCACCATGGGGGCGACGATCGGGGCCGGCCTCGCCGTGATCGGTGCCGGACTTGGCATCGGCCGGATCGGTGGCTCAGCGACAGAAAGCATCGCTCGGCAGCCGGATGCCGCCGGCAGCATCCAGACGGCGATGATCATCACGGCGGCGCTGATCGAAGGCGTCTGCCTGTTCGCGCTGGTGATCGCGCTGCTCAAAGGGTAAACCCAGCTCGGATGAGTTTCTCTTATGTCTAAGCGGTCGAAGAATCGGCGCCGCCCAGCGTCGCTAGCCAGACATCTGTATGCCTTCGCAGCCGCGCTGGCTCTTTCTCTCGTCACGGCGATCCCGCTGCTGGCACAGGAAGAGCACGGGGGCAGCGGTGGCGGCCTGTTCGAGATCAACTGGCCGGGCCTGATGTTCTGGACCTGGCTGATCTTCCTGCTACTCCTCTTCGTACTCAGGAAGTGGGCCTGGGGCCCGATCCTCGGCGCCCTGGAATCTCGCGAGAAGCGGATTCAAGAGACGCTTGATCGGGCGGCCCGTGACCGGGAGGAGGCGGCTAGTCTGCTCGATGAGCACCGGAAGATCCTCGATGAGTCGCGTGACCAGGCGCAGAACATCTTGGCCGATACCCGCAAAGCGGCGGAAGCGGCTCGCGCCGAGATGCTCGATGCGGCCCGCGACCAGAAGGATCAGATCGTTGCCAGCGCGCGCGAAGACATCGAGCGCGAGCGGGATCAGGCGTTGGACGCGCTGCGGCGCGAGGCGGTCGACCTCTCCATCTCGGCAGCCGGTCGCGTGCTGCGCAAGGAGTTGGATTCGGAGGAGAACCGGCGGATCGTGGAGGAGTACTTGGAAGGCTTGGTGGCCGAAGAGAAAGGCGGCGAGGCCGGCTGATGCAGGAGACCACGGTCGCACGTAGCTACGCGGAAGCGCTACTCGAGCTCGCCCAAACAGACGAAGCCCTGGAACTCTACGCGGCGGAGTTGCGGCAGATCGTGCAGCTGATCGAATCGGAGGCCGATTTTCGCTTCTTCCTCGAGACCCCACGCGTCGAGCCACGGGACAAGAAGCAGGTCCTGCGCGAGGTCTTCGAGGGGGAGATCCCCGAGCGGCTTCTGCGGTTCCTGCTAGTCGTAGTCGACAAACGCCGTCAGCGTGTGCTGCCGGAGATCGCTGCCGAATTCGACAAGCTGGTCGATCAGCAGCTCGGCCGACTGCAGGTGGACGTGACAATGGCGGCGGAGCCCGACGCCAAGGCCAGGGCCAACATCAAGAAGCAGCTGGATACGTTGTTCGGGGTGGAAGTGCTCCCGCGCTTCAGGGCAGACCCACGAGTCATCGGCGGGGTCGTCGTGAGGGTGGGAGATCGCATTATGGATGGCTCCATACGGCACCGGCTTCAGGGTCTGCGGCGCAGCCTCCTGAGGCCGGAGACCGGCTGAACGGCGCGCGGCGCTCATCGTCGGCACGACGAGAGCGGGGCGCGCTTTAGAACCAGAGATCGGAATCTATGGCTAAGACGGGAACGCAGCTCAGCGCCAGCGAGATCAAGAAGGCGCTGGTAAGGCAGATCGAGCGCTACGAGGAGGAGCTTCACGCCGAGCAGATCGGTGAGGTCCTCCAGGTCAGCGATGGCGTGGCACGCATCTGGGGCCTCGGCTCCGCTATGTACAACGAGATGCTCGAGATCGAGTCGAGTGAGACTGGTGATACCGTCACCGCCCTGGCGGCGAACCTCGAAGAGGACAACATCGGTGCCATCGTCCTCGGCGATTACCTCCACCTGAAAGAGGGGGACCCCGTTCGGCGGACCGGACAGGTGCTCTCCATCCCCGTGGGTCCCGAGCTCATCGGCCGGGTAGTCAACCCGCTGGGCGAGCCTCTGGACGGCAGGGGAGCCATCGACTGCAAGCAGCGGATGCGGGTGGAGCGCAAAGCGCCGGGCATCGTTTACCGCCGCCCGGTGAAAGAGCCGCTGCAAACGGGCCTCAAGGCGATCGACTCGATGACGCCCATCGGGCGTGGCCAGCGCGAGCTGATCATCGGCGACCGCAGCACTGGTAAGACGGCCATCGCCGTCGATACGATCATCAACCAGAAGGGCGGCGACGTCATCTGCGTCTACGTCGGTATCGGCCAGAAGGCGTCGACGATCGCCGCACTGATTGACCGGTTGGAGCGCGAGGGCGCGATGGAGCACAGCATCGTCGTCGCGGCGAACGCCAGCGACCCGGCCACGATGCAGTTCGTTGCGCCTTACTGCGGCTGCACGATGGCCGAGTACTTCATGTACAAGGAGGGCCGCCACACGCTCTGCGTCTACGACGACCTCTCCAAGCAGGCCCAGGCCTACCGCCAGCTGTCGCTCGTGCTGCGGCGCCCCCCCGGTCGTGAGGCCTACCCCGGTGACATCTTCTACAACCACTCCCGACTGTTGGAGCGCGCCGCCAAGATCACCGAGGACGAGGAGATCATTCAGGGCCACGCGGAGATCGAGAAGACAGGCGGTTCGCTTACGGCGTTGCCTATCATCGAGACACAGGCGGGCGACGTCGCCGCCTACATCCCGACCAACGTCATCTCGATTACCGACGGTCAGATCTACCTGGAGAACGACCTCTTCTATGCTGGCGTGCGACCCGCGATGAACGTGGGGATTTCGGTGTCGCGGGTCGGCGGCTCGGCTCAGCTTAAGGCGATGCGCCAGGTGGCGGGTCGCCTGCGTCTCGACCTGGCCCAGTACCGGGAGCTCGAGGCGTTCGCCCAGTTCGCCGCCGAGCTCGACGCCGCTACCCAGAGGCAGCTCGGCCGCGGCGAGCGGATGGTCGAGGTGTTGAAGCAGGGTCAGTACCAACCGCTGCCGGTCGAGCATCAGGTGATGATCATCTATGCCGGCGCCAACGGCTACCTCGACGACGTCGAGGTAGCCGACATCAAGGAGTGGGAGGCCGATTTCCACAACTTCATGAAGGCCAGCCACGCTGACGTGGGTAAGGCGATCCGCGCCGAGGGCCAGATATCGGAAGAATCCGAGGAGCGGTTGAAGAAGGCGATCGAAGAGTTCAAGGAGGGGTTCTTCGCCGGCAAGCGTCGCGAGACGGCGAAGCCTGCCGCCGCTCAGCCGGCGGAGCCCGCGGCTGCCACCGAGTAGGAGCGCATGTCGAAGACACGTGACATCCGGCGGCGGATCCGCTCGATCCAGAGCACTCGCCAGATCACGCACACCATGGAGATGGTCGCCGCGTCGAAGTTGCGGCGCGCACAGGATCGCGTGCGTGCGGCACGCCCCTATGCTGCTAAGCTAGCAGAGGTCATCTCGGGCCTCTTCGCGCCCGAACTGGCCGAAAGGTACCCGATCCTCAGGCAGCCGGAGCGAGTGCGCAGCTCGGCCCTGATCTTGATTACGAGCAATCGCGGATTAGCCGGCGGCTTCAACGTCAACCTGATTCGCAAGGCGCGCGGCGTACTCAGCGAGCTCCGTGATGACGGCGTCGATGTCGAGTTTCACGTCATCGGAAGAAAGGGGATCAACTTCTTCGAGTTCCGGCGTGAGCCAATGGCATCAAGGAGACAGGACATCACGGATCGGCCGAGCATGGATGATGCACGCTCGATCATCGATCAACTCATCCCGCGCTTCGAGTCGGGCGAGCTCGATGCGATCGATGTCATTTACGCGCATTTCAAGAACGCGCTTTCAACACCGCCGACCCGGATACGTGTGCTCCCGGTCAGTCCACCCGACGACGGGCGAGGTGCGCGTGCCTACAACTATTTGTTCGAGCCGTCCGCCGAGGAGATCCTTACGACCGTGCTACCGCTGTACGTCCGCAACGCCGTCTACCGCGCGTTGGTCGAATCGGCAGCGGCCGAGCAGGGGGCGCGAATGACGGCGATGAAGAACGCGACCGACAACGCCGACGAACTAATCAAGACGCTGACCCTTCAGTATAACAAGGCGCGCCAGGCGCAGATCACCCAGGAACTCACAGAGATCACCGGTGGCGTCGAGGCGTTAAGAGGCTAATAGAAGAAACGAAGCGAGCGACAATGGCTGACAACATAGGCAAGGTTGTACAGGTCATCGGACCGGTCGTCGACGTCGAGTTCGAGCCCGAGAAGCTGCCGGAGATATACACCGCGGTACGGGTAAAGGGTGACGGCGAAACGCCGATCGACGTCGTCTGCGAGGTCCAGCAGCACCTGGGGCGGAGCCAGGTCCGCACCGTAGCGATGGATATCACCGACGGCATCGTCCGCGGCATGAAGGTCATCGATACCGGTGGCCCCATCACGACGCCCGTCGGTCACTCGGTGCTGGGCCGGATCATCAACGTGATGGGTGAGCCCGTAGACGAGCAGGGGCCGGTGCACGCCGAGGAACGCTGGCCGATCCATCGGCCGCCGGTCGAGTTGGAGAACCTCGTTCCGACCAGCGAGATCTTCGAGACCGGCATCAAGGTCGTCGATCTCATCGCACCGTATCTGCAGGGTGGTAAGACGGGCCTCTTCGGGGGTGCCGGCGTCGGCAAGACGGTCGTTATCATGGAGCTCATTCACAACATCGCCACCGAGCACGGCGGCCGTTCCGTGTTCTGCGGTGTCGGTGAGCGAACCCGTGAGGGCAACGACCTATGGCTCGAGATGACCGAGGCCGGCGTGATCACGCCCGGCGACCCGGACAAGAGCAGTGCGGCGCTCATCTACGGTCAGATGAACGAGCCGCCGGGCGCCCGCTTCCGTGTCGGCTTGACCGGCCTCACCGTCGCTGAATACTACCGCGACGTGGAAGGCCAGGACGTGCTCGTCTTCATCGACAACATCTACCGCTTCGTCCAGGCCGGTAACGAGGTGTCGGCGCTGCTCGGCCGCATGCCTTCGGCGGTGGGTTACCAGCCGACCCTCGGCACCGACGTCGGTGAGCTGATGGAGCGGATTACCTCGACGCGGAAAGGCTCCATCACCTCGGTGCAGGCGATCTATGTGCCCGCCGACGACCTGACCGACCCGGGTCCGGCCACGACGTTCGCGCACCTCGATGCGACGACCGTGCTCTCGCGCCGGATCGTTGAGCTGGGAATCTACCCGGCCGTCGACCCGCTCGACTCCACCAGCCGCATCCTCGACCCGCAGTACGTGGGCGAGCGTCATTACACCGTAGCTACGCGTGTGCAGGAGATCCTCCAGCGCTACAAAGACCTGCAGGATATCATCGCGATCCTCGGCATGGACGAGCTGTCAGAGGAAGACAAGCTGATAGTGAACCGAGCACGCCGGATCGAGCGCTTCCTCTCACAGCCGTTCTTCGTCGCCGAGCAGTTCACCGGCACCCAGGGCCGTTACGTGCGGCGCGAGGATACGGTCGAGTCGTTCGAGCGGGTGGTTAACGGCGAGTTCGACGAGCTCCCCGAGCAGGCGTTTTACATGGTCGGCGATATCAACGAGGTAGTCGACAAAGCCAAGAAGATGGGTAACTGACGTGGCGGTTCCCGGAAGCGGCCGGCCGTTCAACCTCTCGGTGATAACACCGGAGCGCAACGTCTTCGAGGGCCCAGTCAAGTTCCTCGTCGTTCCCGCCTTCGACGGCGAGATCGGTATCCTTCGTGATCACGCGCCGCTCATGGCGCTGCTCGGCGAGGGCACGCTCCGCATCGTCACCGAGCAAGGGACGCGACGCCTCCGCGTATCGGGCGGCTTCGTGCAGGTCCTGCACAACGAGGTGTCGGTGCTGAGTGAGGAAGCGACTGAACGGTAGCCGGTGGCCGGTTACTGGTCACCGGCCTAGTCCGGCCGCTCCAGCCCATATGTCCTGATCTTCCGGTACAGCGTCTTCGCCGAGATCCCCAGCGTGTCCGCCGCCCGCCCCTGGTGCCAGTTCTCTTTCCTGAGCACGGCCTCGATGTGGGCTCGTTCCAGGTCCTCCAGCGATACATCTTGCCCGACCAACTGACCGCCGCCGTCGCCGCGACGACTCTGAGACAGGTCGCGCGGCAGGTCCTGGGGCCGGATATCTTGGCCGGCGCGCAAGATCGCCAGGCGCTCCATGATATTCCGCAACTCGCGAACGTTGCCCGGCCACCCGTAGGAGACCAGTGCATCGAGGGCCTCGTCGGTAAGCTCCGGCGGGTTCGCGGTGAGCTGCTTCTTGAGGAAATGCCGCGCCAGGACTGGAATGTCGTCAAGGCGTTCGCGTAGCGGCGGGATGAATACGGTCAGCGTGTTGATCCTATAATAGAGGTCGTCCCGGAAGTTGCCCTCCGCCACCTCGATGTCGAGCTCGCGGTTGGTCGCCGCCAGCAGCCGGATGTCGGTGCCCACCTTCTGGGTGCCGCCGACGCGGAAGAACTCGCCCATCTCCAATGCCCGCAATAGCTTAGACTGAAGGCGCGGTGCCAACTCGGCGATCTCATCCATGAACAGCGTGCCGCCGTCAGCCAGCTCGAACAGCCCCAGCTTACGCGTCATGGCGCCGGTGAAGGCGCCCCGCTCGTGGCCGAACAGCTCCGACTCGAGCAGGTTCTCCTGGATGGCGGCGCAGTTGATGTCGGTCAGCGGGCCGTCGGCGCGCGGTGACAGCCGGTGTATCGCCCGCGCGATCAGCTCCTTCCCGGTCCCGCTTTCCCCGCAGATCAGCACCGCGCTGTCAGACGCGGCGACCTTGCGGGCCAGCTCGAGGACCTCTTCCATGGCGGCGCTGGCCGTTACGATCTCCGGGAACTCCTCATGTCTCGACAGCCGCGTCTGTAGTCGTACGTTCTCGACCGCCAACTGTCGTTTCTCGAAGGCACGTCGCACGAGCATCTCGAGTTCAGCCACGCGACAAGGTTTCGTCACGTAGTCGTAAGCCCCCAGCTTCATCGCCGCGATCGCCGTCTCGACTGTGCCGTTACCTGTAACGATCACGACCTCGGGTGGCGCGTCGAGGTCTACCGCTTCCCGTAGCACCCCGATCCCGTCCAGTTCGGGCATCACGAGGTCCACCAGCGCAACATCGAACTCGCTGTCCTTCAGCAACTCCACCGCCTGACGGCCGTCGTAGGCCACCTCGACCTCGAATCCCTTCTTGCGGAGCTGGGTCTCGAGGATCCGCGAGAGGTTGCGTTCGTCCTCCGCTAGGAGAATCCGGATCGACGTTTCAGCCACTTTCTATCCCCCCGATTACGATTTTTCTTCGTCCGAGATCTCCCCGCGATACGACGGGAGAACGACTCTGAAATTGCTGCCGGCACCGATCGTCGAATCGACTTCGATACGGCCACCGTGCTCCTGGATGATCCCGTAGCAGATCGAGAGCCCGAGCCCCGTCCCTTTGCCGGGTATCTTCGAGGTGTAGAAGGGCTCGAAGATCTTCGGGATCTCCAACTCCGGTATGCCACAGCCCGTGTCGATGAAAGAGATCCCGACTTCTTCTCTGCCCGCCTCGTCCAGGACCTCGGTCCGTACCCTCAGCTCGCCGTCGTCTTCCATCGCGTCCAACGAGTTCAGCGCCAACGCCACGAATACCTGGACCAGCCGCTCCGAGTTCGCCCAGACCAACGGCAGGTCGTACACATATTCGCGCTGGACGCGGATCTTCTTGAAGCGGTCGTGGTGCATGAGGAGCTTCAGGGTTTCTTCCACTGTGTCCTGAACGTCGACCGGACCCTTCTCGCTGGGAGGCGGTCGGCTGAAGGCAAGCAGATCACGGGCGATCCGCTTGCAGCGGTCCACCTCGGTGTCGATCATCGAGAGAAATTCGGCGTGTTCCGACTGGTCCTCCGCGAACTCGCGGACTGCCTCAACGCACGCCGCGATCGTAGCCAGCGGGTTGTTAATCTCGTGCATGACACCCGCCGCCATCTGTCCCAGCGCCGCCAGCTTCTCGGCGTGCGAGATCCGCTCGCTTATCCGCTTCTGCTCCGTCACGTCTTCGCCGACCGTTATCACGTGCGTGACCTCATCGGTGCCCGAGACATGCATCGGCACCTTCGTCAGCCGGAAAAAGCGACGCTCACCCGACGCGCTCGACTCCACCTCGTACCGCCGGATCTCGTCCGTCGCGAATACCTCTTGCAGTTCCTCGCTCAGTCGCTCCTTCGGCTGCCGATACAAAACCTCGAACACCGTTTTGCCGATCGCGTCCTCGCGCGCAACACCCTGTGTGCCCGTTTCGCGCTTGCGGTTCCATGCTACGATCCGATAGTCCTTGTCGACCACATACAGACCGACAGGAAGCGAGTCGACGATATGGCCCATCAACTCCTGGGCCGAGCGCAGGTCACGTAGCTGAACCTCGTGGTCGGCCTGTAGTTGCCGGGCTCGCATCAGCGTCAGCGCTACCCGCAGCAGCGGCGCCAGCGCCGCCACATCCGCTGGCTCCACCGCCTCCGACTCCACCACCCAGATCGCTCGCTCCCCACCCTCGAGGTCCAGCGGCCAGATCAGCTGCGAACGGCTGCCCCGCCAGAGGCTGGCCCCCGCCTTCAGCTCGTCCCGGACCAGCAGCGGCTCCGTCAGCGAATCGGCCCACTCCGCCGGCCGCTCCCCCAGCCCCTCAGGCTCCAGCCCCTCGGTTGGGTGGGCACACAGCAGCTCGGTCACCCCTTCGGCCTTAAGCCAGAGGGCGGATCTAACGCCGAGGTCCTCGGCACAGGCGACCAAAGTGTCAGACAAATCACACTTGGCCGACCCCATGACCAGATCGCCGATACGGCGCAGTAGCTGTGCTGTCCCTGAATCCGTGCCTATGAGAGAACGGTGCTCCATTCGAAAGTGCATCGGGAGGGGACGAGGGGAGTGACGGAAAGTTAAGCCGCAGGCTGCTCGCTGACAAGGGGTTTCGGTCAAAATGTCCTTGGGGGCGAGGTCAAGCTGACCGAATAGGGGGGCCGCGGGAGGTGGAGTTTTAGGGGATCTGGCCCAGGCAATCCTTTGTAGTACATGCTGTTATGCAGTTCGAGCCTGTTAGGCACATGCCTTGCCCTTAGGATCTGCCGGCCGGGCGGGACGCTGATCGCAGGGAAGGGCGCCTGGCTTTGACAATCGAGACGATGTGTGTGAGCAGTACTGGAGCTTGAAAGAATGGAGCCGGTGGTCGTTCGATCGCAGGTCAGTCCGCTTTTTTAACAATAGGCAAGGACATAGGGGGGAGGTCAGCGGGCGCTGTGATTGAATGACCCCGGCTCACGATAGATGCCCCGGGGTAGGCTTGTGTACCTGAGCTTTTGGAAGCGTCTGACTTGGCGGGAGTCGGCGCCAGCCTGGTACACGGCCTCCCGGGGTTTTTTTTGGCTGGGAATTCTCGAATGTCGAGCAGGGGACCAGTGCAACAGGGGAGGTGGGGAGGTATAGAAGGACTTCAGCTTCCCCACCTCCCCTGTTGCACTGGTCCCCTGATGACTATTCGAGAATGCCCGTGATATTTGACGATTGGTAGGTGACGCGCTGTCGCTTGGGTAATATGATAGTGTGGGCGATAGCCTATCACTGCACGGCGCTGGGTCGGGTGCGACAACGGACGGCGACATCGATGCCAGAGGAAGAGAAACAGCCTTGGAGAGTCGGAGCCTTACGGCGGCTCGGTGACGGCGAGCTGTGGCGGCGTGTGGCCGCCGTCGTGGGCCTCGTGGTTCTCAGCCTAGCGGTGGCGGCGGCTTACGTCGTGGAACCTCAGAGCGCGAGAGATTTTGGTGACCGGCTGGTGCTGGCCGTGGATGCGCAAGCGTTCGGGCCGAACCTGAGGCACGGTGAGCGGTTCTACGCTCGGGCGGGCCGGGCGCTGGAGGTCGGCGCAGACAGCCTTGCCGACGATCTGCTGAGGCGAAGCCTGCGGGCCTACGCGCGGGCCAGCGTGGGCGCACCTGGGCCGCGGCAGGAGATGACAGCCAACGATGGTCTGGCAGACACGTATCTGGAGCTCGGCTGGAGGCACCTAGCGCGGGGGCGCGGCGGCCGCTTCGGGCTAGGACGGCGACCCGAGAGCTTGGAGTCGGCGGAACGGGTGGGTACGTGCGTTGTCGGCATCGCGCCCACCAGACGCCGGGCTCAGATCAACGAGTACATAGAGGAGCTGGAAGCGGTACTCGAGCGGCCGATCGCCGGCAGGTGTCCCGAATGAGCGCTCGCAGTTCGCGGGACTGGACCCCTGGGGCCGCCTTTGGCGTCAGCGCGCTTTTCATCCTGGCCTTCTTTTTCGCCGGCCTTAGAGTCACGGCGACCGGTGTTGAGTACCAGCTTTTCGGGGTCGTCGACGGGCTGTCAGCTCTCCTCATCTTATATGTGCTGTTGGGAACCGGTGCGCTCTCCTGGCCGCGCGACGCCTGGGGAATCGCCGTACTGGTGTACGGGGCCGCGGCCACGGCACAGCTGGTCTCGCTGCTGCTTCCACCGCCGGGCGTCCTCGAGTGGGTCGTCGTCGGTCTGCTGCTCTACGCCGCCTGGAACGCCAGCTATGCCGTTCACCGGACGCGGGTGATGTTGGTCCTCGGCCTCGTCTCCCTCGCCCTGGCAGCCCTCAAGTATTCCGTCCTGCCCTTCGTTTGGGTGCGGACCGAGCTGCCGCACACCCCGATCATCGATCTCCGACCTCTGGGCGAAGGGCTGAAGGGGCTGGTGGCCGCCTACGTCCCCAGCCGTCCTGTCACCCAGGCCCTCGCCTTTCTGGCCATCCTCTGCTGGGTCCTCGCCGTTTGGCTCCAGTGGCCGCCGGCCGGCGAGGATGATTGGCTGCGGCGCCTGCCGCGACACGAGCGTGACCGGCTGCTCTTCGCACTGCTCAAGGGTGGGCCCGAGGGACGAGCGATCGACCGAGAAGAGGTCCGCGCTTTACTTGACCGGCCTGAGGGCGAATAATACTTTAGATAGCTCCTTATAATACGGAGTGTCGCGGCTCGTGGCGGGCCGCGTCTGCTGTTTGACAAATGAAGGACGAGAAGGGTGAGTGTAGCCGGGTGTGAGCGAGCGTAGAGGTTTTGACCTGCGGGCGCGTAGTGGAGTGTTTGCGGGTCGAGCTCGTAGTAGAGAGGGTTTCGAGCGAAAAGGGCGTGTAGTGGATGCCTAGGCACAGGTGGGCGAAGAAGGGCGTGGCAAGCTGCGAAAAGCCTCGGGGAGCTGCAAGCAGGCATTGATCCGGGGGTAC
>CAYFSW010000110.1:0-2193 GCA_964345885.1 uncultured Gemmatimonadota bacterium
GTCAGGCGCTGGACGTTGTACAGCTCGTTGAACTTGCGCCCGTCGTCGGGCGTGACGTAGCCCTGGAACTCCCTCAAGGCCTGGCGCCCCAGGTTGCCCCGGTCCACCAGGAACAGGACCCGGCGCGCGTCGGCGAACTTGATGAGACGATAGGCGGCGGTGACGGCGGTGAAGGTCTTGCCGCTGCCGGTGGCCATCTGGATCAGGGCGCGCGGCCGGTCGGCGGCCAGCGACCGCTCCAGGTTGGTGATGGCCTCGACCTGGGGCGGCCACAGACCCTCGATGATAAGCTGGGGCATGTGACGCAGGCGGCCGCGCAGCGTGTCGGGCTGCTCCGCCCAACCGGCCAGCGTTTCAGGCCGGTGGAAGCAAAAGACGCGACGGCTGCGCGGGTCGGGGTCCATTCTGTTGGTGAAGCACGTTTCCACCCCCGTACTCTCGTAGAGGAAGGGAAGAGGCCGGGGCAAGTCGGGCAGACCGACGCTGTACTTTTGGGATTGGTGGTGCACCCCGCTCAGCGTAGTGCCCACCTTTTTAGCCTCCACCGCTCCTATAGCCTTGCCGTCCACGCATAACATGTAGTCGGCGAAGCCGGTCTAGAGGTGGAACTCGCGCACCGCCACGCCGCGCCCGGCGTAGAGATTCATACGCTCGCGGTCCTGCACCTGCCAGCCGGCGGCGTCGAGTTGCCTGTCGATCTCTATGCGCGCTTGTTGCTCCAGTGTGTAGGATGGCATCATCGGACTCTAGTCGATGCGTGATGGGCGACCCCCCACTTACGTTAAGTATACCACATTTACCCTCTCACTTTCAAGATGCCAATTGCCTCAAAATAAATCTTACTCTTTCGGTAACATTTTTCTTTGAGGCAACACGGGGAGAAAAATCCAAAATAGATGAAAAAGGTTAAATTTGCCATATAATTGAGTTGATAGTATAATCGTAACCATAGAAAAGTCTGTAATGCTCACGTCTCAGTGTCGGCACGCAACCAAGTTCCTCTGCATCTGCCGAAGGCTGCCTTGGCAAGTCATACTTGCTTGGCCCTTTGGCTGTTTTTTTGGCGAGATTTCTCGGGAGGTGAGTGCCTGTAAGCCAAATGATCCCACTTATTCCCAGATTGCCTGCTCATAACCATCCGTGCAACTCGGTGTGATTCACACCAGAATCGCCTGGATTGCACCCTATTCACGAAAGGAAATAAGATGAGCGAAACTAAAAGAAGAACTCAGCCCTACAGCGCCTCTGACGGTGACGCTGACGTGGATGTGGTCGTGCTTGGTGTCGGAACGTGCGGTGAGGACCTCTCGTTGCGGCTCCTCGGCGCCGGGCTCGACGTGGTCGGGATCGAGGCCGCCCTGGTGGGGGGCGAATGCCCGTACTGGGCGTGCCTCCCCTCCAAGATGATGATTCGGGCGGCGAACGTCCTCCAGGAGGCCCGCCGGATGGGTGGCATGGCCGGGCGCGCCGAGGTCACTCCCGACTGGGACCCGGTAGCGGCGCGGGTTCGAGCTGAGGCGACCGGGGGATGGGATGACTCGGTCGCCGTCGCGCGGTTTGAGGGACGCGGTGGACGGCTGGTGCACGGGCGCGGGGTGCTGACCGGCCCCCGCACCGTGACCGTCGGAGACGAGAGCTTCACGGCGCGGCGTGGCGTCGTGATCGCAACTGGTTCGAAGCCCGCCATCCCTCCGATCCCGGGACTCACCGAGGTCGACTTCTGGACCACGCACGACGTGATCCGGGTCGAAAGGCTGCCCAAGTCGATGGTCGTCCTCGGCGGCGGTGCCGTCGGCTGTGAGCTGGGACAGGTGCTGGCCCGGTTCGGGACCGACGTCACGATCGTGGAGGCCGGCGATCGTCTCCTGCCCGCAGAGGAGCCGGAGGCATCGGAGGCGGTGGAGGCCGCGTTCGCCGCCGAAGGCATCGACGTGCACACCGGGGCAGCGGCCCAGCGGGTCGGGTCGCGCGACGGGTCGATCGTCGCTACGCTGGCCGGGGGCGCGGAACTCGTGAGTGAACGCCTGCTCGTCGCCACCGGCCGGACGGTCGACCTGAGCGGCCTCGGACTCGAATCGGCGGGTCTCAATGGTACGGCGCGGTTCATCCAAGTCGACGAGCGGATGCGCGCTGCCGACGGGATCTGGGCGATGGGCGACGTCACCGGCAAGGCGATGTTCACTCACGTCGCCC
>CAYFSW010000111.1:0-11787 GCA_964345885.1 uncultured Gemmatimonadota bacterium
AGCAAGCGCTGGACGCCGGGCAAACCCCCGCGGCGATGGAGCGGATCGAGGCCGCGGCCAAGGCGGCCGGTGCGATCGGCAGCAAGGCGTGCGGGGCGGGCGCCGGCGGCTGCATGCTCTTCCTCGTGGGTCCCGACGCGGCCGAGGGAGTGGAGACAGCGGTGCAAGCCGCCGGCGGAACACTCTTGCCGGTACACTTCGACTTCGAAGGCGTGAGAAGCGTGCCTCCGGAATGAGGAATCCCGACACTTGCCAAGACCTGCCATGCGCCCGTTACCTAGCACTACGATTCTGCTGACCGTTGCGCTTGTCGCGCCGTGGGCGGCGGCTGCCGCCCAGACCGCGCGCATCTCCGAAGAGACTCGGGTCATCACGACCTATCCGTTCTCCGAGCCCAACCCCATTCCGATCCTGACACGGGATGCCCGCTTGTATCCCTACCATTCGTTCGAGGGGTACGCGAAGGATGGCGTCCCGCGCCAGTGGAAGGTCGTCCGCCTCGAGAACGATCTCATTGAAGTCTTCGTGCTTCCCGAGGTGGGCGGGAAGGTGTGGGGCGCCGTGGTGAAGAGCACGGGCCACGAGTTCATCTATCGCAACGAGGTGATGAAGTTCAGGAACATCGCGTTGCGCGGTCCGTGGACCTCGGGCGGGATCGAGTTCAACTTCGGCGTGATCGGTCACACGCCGTCGACGGCCACGCCCGTCGATTACGTGCTGCACGAGAACCCCGATGGGAGTGTGAGTTGCGTCGTCGGGGCGATGGACCTGCCGTCCCGCACCCACTGGCGGGTCGAGATTCGCCTGCCCGCCGACCGCGCCTACTTCGAGACCGAGGTCCTCTGGTACAACCCCACGCCGCTGGAGCAGCCCTACTACAACTGGATGACGGCGGCGGCGTTCGCCCGCGACGACCTCGAGATGTCGATCCCCGGTAACGCGTTCCTGGCACATTCGGGGGCCCAACGCGCCTGGCCGGTCGATGCCGCCGGCCGCTACCTGCCCGCATATGCCAACAACAGGTTCGGCGGACACAAGTCGTACCACGTCGTCGGCGAGTTGAACGACTTCTTTGGAGGCTATTATCACAGTGGCGACTACGGCTTCGGTCACTGGGCGCGCTACGAAGAGATGCCAGGCCAGAAGCTCTGGCTCTGGGCATTGTCCCGCGCTGGGGGTGTGTGGGAGGAGCTCCTCACTGACACTGACGGGCAGTACATCGAGTTTCAGGCGGGACGACTGTTCGTGCAGTACGCGCCGGGTGCGGACGTGAACCCGATCACTCAGGTCGGATTCGATCCCGGCGCGACCGACCGCTGGTCCGAGACCTGGTTCCCCCTGGAGGGAATCGGCGGGCTATCCGACGCCTCACGCGAGGGGGCTATGTTCGTGAGCCGCGACGACCGGAAGTTGACTGTCAGGATCAACGCGTTCGGAAACTTGGCCGACACTCTGCGGGTATCGTCCGATGGCCGAATGCTGGCAACGTTGCCGATAGCCTTCTCGGCACTCGAGCCGGTGGACCACGTCGTCGATCTTGAAGGTGCTACAAATGTTGAGGTGGAATTGCCGGCCCTCGGCTTGTACTTCACGTCGGATCCCAGCGCGCGGCAGCTGGCCCGGCCGTTCACAGCCGAACCGTCCGCATGGGCGCAGATCCCGGAGGTGGACCGGCAAGTTTTCGCGGGGCGCGAGCTGGCCAAAGGCCGGCGCTACCATGAAGCCCGGGAGATGTTCGAGTCGGCGCTGGCCTTTGAGCCCTGGAATCGCGACGCGTCCCTCGGGCTCGCCGATCTCGAGTACCGACGTGGTCTCTACGAGGCGGGCCTCGCTCACGCGACCCGGGCGCTGCAGCTCGACACTTACGACGCCGAGGCGAACTTCGTCGCCAGCAACCTCTATCGCGCATTGGGTCGCGAGACCGATGCACACGAGGCGTACGGGTGGGCGGCCCGCTCCGTGGCGTTCCGCTCAGCCTCCTATGTCCAGCTTGCCGAGCTCATGCTTGCCGGCGGGGATCTTACAGAGGCGGCCAGGTACGCCCGGCTGGCGCTGGACTACGACCGCTGGAACCTTCCGGCGCGGCAGGTGCTCGCCATGGTCGGCCGCAAAGGGGGAAACACGCCGCTGGCAACGTCGATGCGCGAGGAACTGCTCGCACTCGACCCGCTGCACCACTTCGCCGCGGCCGAGGCTTACCTCACAGCACTCGACGCCGCCACGGCGGACGCCCTGACATCCTCACTCCGGAGCGAGTACCCCGATCAGATGATCCTCGAGCTCGCCGTCGATTACGCCCGCCGAGGAGCGATCGACGATGCGCGTGCGCTGCTGCAACTCGGGACCCGCGTCACGGCGAACCCACTCCTGCGTACCTGGCTGGCGTGGCTCGAAGACGATCCGTCACACCTGCCTCAAGGTGCGGACCTGCATTTCGTGTTTCCTTATCGGCGAGAGACTATTGGGGTCTTGGAGTGGGCGGCGGCCAACGAGGACCACTGGTCATGGTCCTACCTGCTCGCCCTCAATCTCTGGGCGCGAGACCGCGCCGACGAAGCGGCCTCCCTGCTGGAAGCGGTAGGTGGTGCACCCGATTTCGCTCCCCTGTACGTCGCCCGCGCTCACTTACTGGAGCGGTTGCGTCAACAGGACCCGGAGGCGGACCTCCGCCGCGCCGTGCAGCTCGAGGGTGCCGAGCGGACGATTCGAATTCACCTGGTGCGCTACCTTCAAGGCGCGGAGCGCTGGGAGGAAGCGCTGGCCGAGTCGGGCGCAGCCCGCGCGCTGTTCCCGGGCGATTTCAATCTCGATCTCCTGCACGTCCGGTCGCTCCTTCAGCTCGGCCGACCGCGCGAAGCGATCGACATACTTAACGCCATCCACGTGTTGCCTTCGGAGAATGCCCGCGCGAGCCACCAACTGTACGAGCAGGCGAACACTCTGGCCGCACTCGATGCGTTGGAGAGCGCCAGCTACGAGGAGGCGCGACGTCACCTGCGCGCCGCCCTCGAGTGGCCGGAGCACCTCGGGCAGGGCCGCCCCTACGACCCGGAGGAGCGGCTCGTGCAATACGTGTTGGGTAATACCGAGGCGATGCTCGGCGAACCCGAGCATGCGCGCGCCGCCTTCGAGGCGGTGGTCGACGCCACTGGTCGGACGGGCGCAGAGGCGAACCGCTTGGACCTTCTGACGATCCCGTCGCTGGCCGCCCTTGGGCGGACCGACGAGCTCCGCACCGTCTGGACCGACAGGGACACAGACGTTGGGCAGTTCGCCGGCGCGATGATCCGCGCCTTAGAGAGCGGCGAGGAGATCGGTGAGCTCGTGGCCCGGTTCGCCTCGGAGCATCCGGGCCTGTTCGACGGACTCATTGGCCGAATGCTCATCCGGGCCCTGTCGCTATCGCAGTGACACCCGTTGTCGCCAGCTCGCGACTACCTGCCTCGAGATCAGGCGACAGCGTTTGGGTAATGGCTGTTTGCCTACCCCGTGATGGGGTTGGAGAAATGCATCTGGACCATGACCCACCTACCATCTCGCTTTTCCAGCACGCCTGTCCAGCGCGTGTTGATCCATGAGGCGGGCTGTCCCTGCCACTCATTGATATCGTCGAGCACGCAGAAGAACCACGCGACGTTCCCTGCTCGGGAAAGGGTGACCTGGAGATCCCGAATCTCGTAGCGGACGGCGCGGAAATCCGGGCTCGCCCAGAACTCCTCCATCCTCTTGAACTCGGTGAACCCCTTGACCACGACGTCTTCCGGGTGGACTTCGAGATAGGCGGAGTCGTTGGCGATGATGCTGTAGAGCAGGTCGAAGTCCTTCGTCTTGGCCCATCCGATGGTCCCATCGATGGCCCTCTCCACCGCCGCTAGCTCAGCATCTCTGTCGGTCGTCCCGCCGGGGGCACAGCTAGTGACCGTGCCGGCTATCGCAGCCATGACCAGGAGAGACAGCCGGCTCAGACACGACACAGTCTTCATCGTTCTCCTCTCCTTTCTTTCGCCCTTGGATAGCCGACACTACGCGTTGCTTCCCGCGGGCGTTTCGAGCGGCGGGGTGAGTCTCGAAGAGCGGGTGTCGCGGGGTGTTATTCCGACTTCAACGCTTTAACCGGGTCCACGCTGCTTGCCCGTCTGGCGGGGATGAATACCGCAAGGGCAACCACCACTAGCAGCAACGCCGTCGCGCCCACAAACGCCAGGGGATCACCCGGCTTCACCTCATATAACAAAGACCGGAGTACTCGCGCGCCCGCGTACGCACCGATGACTCCCAATGCAACCCCGAGGAGAGCCAGTGCAACGCCTTCAGACATCACCATCAGGCGTATGTCGCCACTCTCTGCACCGAGAGCCATGCGGATTCCAATCTCACGCGTGCGTCGGGAGACCAGGTACGCGATGACCCCGTAGAGGCCGATGCCCGCGAGCGCCACCGCCACAGCAGCAAAGAAGGCGAGCAACAGCAGGTAAAACCGAGCTGGCCCCAGATGGCGGTCGACGCTTTCCTCCAACATCTCTACATTGCGCAGCGGGACATTGGATTCGAGCGCCTCGACCTCTCTGCGAATCGCGGGGAGCACGTTGTCGACTCCAGGATGCAGGCGCACCATGACAGTCATGACGCGGCTGCCCATCTGGGCATGAGGCACATAGATCTCGGGCTCGGGCTTGCCTCTTAGGTTTTGGGACCGGATATCCCCGACGACGCCGACGATGGTCCAAGGGTCTTCGGACCCATATCCCAAATTCATGTCGATGCGGATTCTTCTGCCGACGGGATCCTGGTCCGGATAGTAGTGGTCGCGCAAGCTCTGGCTCACGAGCGCGACTCGTGTCGCGCCGTCTCTATCGCCCATTGCGAATCTGCGACCGTGCACGACCGGGATCCTGAGCGCATCGTAGTATCCCGGCGTGACGACCCGGACCGTAACGTCGTCTTCCTGACCTTCGGGTGGCGGTGCCCGATCCAGGAAGTGGATCGACGTGGCGACGCCGTATCCACCAAGCGGGCTCCCATAAACTGACGCGACAGTCTCGACGCCCGGCAGACCACGGACCCGATCCTCGAGAGACGCAAAGAAGCGTTCCGTTCGGCCCATATCGTAGTCGTAAGGATCGCTGGGGAGTTCCAGGCGGAAGGTAAGAACATCTTCTTTCTCGAAGCCGAGCTGGACTGCGTTGAGTCTCGCGAAACTGCGCAGCAGCAGCCCCGCGCCGAGCAAAAGCATCAGGGAAAGTGCAACCTGCGCGACGAGCAACGCAGAACGCGACCGGCGTCGCGCCGGTCCATCACCGGTGCGGCCACCCTGGCTCAGCACCTCTCTAACCGGAACTCGCGCCAGCCAGAGCGACGGTGTCAGCCCGAACAGAACCGTTATAACCACCACGGTGACGAGAGTGTAAAGCAACACCATTCCGTCGATCGTGACTTGGTCCAGCAGCGGGATAGTTACCGGAGCCATGCTCAGCAGCAGGCTCACCGTCCACGATGCGAGGACGAGGCCGACCAAGCCGGCGAGCGACGCCAGCACTAGCGCTTCCAACAGTAGCTGGAGAACGATCCGTCCCCGAGTGGCACCCAACGCCGACCGCGTGGCAACCTCGTGACCCCGCGACGAGGCTCTGGCGAGCAAAAGGTTGGCAACGTTCGCGCAAGCGATCAACAACACGATACCTACCGCACCAAGGAGCACCCACAGCGCTCGGCGCACGTCCCCGACGACGTCCTGCTCCAGGGTGATCACGTTGAAGCGCTTGCCGTAGTTCAGAACGGGATATCGCTCTTCGAGGCGGCGCGATAGCTCCACGGCTTCGCTAGCGGCGACATCAACGCTCGTTTCTTCGGCCAGTCGCGCGATAACCTGCAGGAAGTGGCAGTCTCGCCCACATCCCTCGACGTTGAGATACGCCGGCACCCAGAGCTGAGCACCCTGCGGAAAATCGAATCGCGGGGGAGCCACTCCCACGATCTCATACGGCTCACCAGATATCTGGAGTGTTCTCCCCAGTACGTCTCGATCCCCGCCTAGTCGTTCTTGCCAGAATGAGTGCCCGATTACAACGACGCGCGGCCCGCCCGGTAGGTTTTCCTCGCCGCGAACGTCCCTGCCCAGGAACGCAGGTTCCTGAAACACCGCCAACAACCCGTCGGTGACCACTGCTCCCGGAACCGATTCCGCCGCTCCCAGACCCGTGAGAGCCAGTTCGGTGGCATAGTATCCCGCTGCACTTTGAATCGAACGTGCTTCACTTTGCACGCTCCGCAGGTCCGGCTGAGACATCGAGCCTCGAGTCCAACCGCGGTCCGCGCGTGCGACATAGATCATCACTAGGCCGTCGGGATCGTGGTAAGGGAGAGGCTTGAGGATGATGCCATTTACAACGCTGAAGACCCCCGTGTTGGCGCCGATGCCGAGGGCCAGGGTGAGAACAACGGTAATTGTGAAACCGCTATTTCGGCGCAGGGTTCGGAGGGCGGACCTGAGGCCATCCAGGGGGACGCGGACTCGGCCCCACAGTCTCGGCGCTCGAAGCGAACTGCTCAGCACACGCTCTCCTTGATCGGTCTCCTCTCGCCACCGTCGTGGCAATCCTCATGCCACGGAATACGTTGCCAATACCGCACTTGCACACCGCAGCACGGGTGGCTCGTCAAAGGGCCCGTCCGGTTGTGGGACGAGGATCTTCAGAACCGCACACACCAAGGCCTGCTTCGGACGGCTGTCCGCTCTTGAGCCGGTTTGGCGCCTATCCTAACAGAAGGAAAAACAAGGATTTGGCCCCACCAAGGAAGGAGAAGGCGAGATGGCCACTAAAGAGACTCAGCGGATCCGCCCCCTGCGGGCTGGCTGTGGCTGTCGGCGGCCTGCTGGTGGCTGCTACTCTAATGACAGGGGCTGACGGGACCTCGCCCGCTCAGCCACAGTATGCCAGTGCCGACACGACGGTGTCGATCGACCTAGCGTTCATGACGCACCTCGACATGGACCTCCCCGAGCAGGACGTATTCATCGAGCGCGAGCCCGGCTCTGGCGAGGTCTGGCGCGTCACCAAGGGCGACAACGACATGAGCGCCCGACTGTACCGGGCAGCGCACATGGTCAAGCACGACCCCTTCAACCCCGACGCGATCGGCCCGTACCCGAAGGGCGAGGCGCTGGGCTTACGGCGAGGCAGCCTTCGTGCATCGCTTCAAGCCGTGCCTGGAGATGTCGGACGTTTGGACCACGTCGATGCTCGCCATCAACTACCATAGCGACGGCAATACCTATGGCGGTGATCCAGGCGAGTTCGGCTACAACGCACATATCCCGCTCTTCCTGATGCTTCCGAATCGGGAAGGGCTGTGACGGATCCATGGATTGCCCGGAGAGGAATCGTCGCCGGGCAGCCCATCGAAGTGAGGTTATAGAGAGATGAAGACTGTAATCGGATTGTCGGCCCTCGGAGTGATCGTGGCCGCGGGGCACAAGACGACAGAGGTAGCAAATCTGATCCCTCAGCTGCCGGCCCCGGTGGTGGACTCCGATTACTACGAGGACGGATACGCCGCGCGAGAGAAGATAGAGTTGGGACGCACTCTGTTCTTCGACAAGATACTCAGCGGCAACCGTAACATCTCGTGCGCCACCTGCCACCATCCCGAGCTCAGCACGACCGACGGCCTACCGCTGGGGCTCGGCGAAGGACCCGAGGGGTTGGGACCCGAGCGCAAGCCCGGGATGACCAAGGCCACCGCGGTCCACGGGCGCATCGCGCGGAACGCGCCGGCGCTGTTCAACTTGGGGGCCGAGGAGTTCAGCCGGCTCTTTCTCGACGGGCGCGTCGAGGCCGATCCCAACGGCTACTACGAGGGCGGCTTCATCACGCCGGCCAAGTGGAAGCTGCCGGAGGGACTCGACAATGTGCTCGCCGCGCAGGCGATGTTCCCAGTCGTCTCACGTTTGGAGATGGCCGGCCAAAAAGGAGAGAACCCGATCGCCGACGCGGTATCGCTCAACAATGCGGCGGGCCCCGGTGGGGCCTGGGAGCTGTTGGCCCAGCGCCTGCGAGCGATTCCGGAATACGTCGAACGGTTCAAGGCCGCATTCCCCGATCAGGTCGAGGAATCCGAGGACATCACCTTCGTCCTCGCGGCCAACGCGATCGCCGCTTTCGAGGCCCAGGCGTTCCGAGCCGACGACAGCCCGTTCGATCGCTACCTGCGTGGGTCACGCGAGGCCATGAGCCCCGAGGCCCAGCGCGGCATGGAGCTGTTCTACGGCAAGGCGCGCTGCAGCGAATGTCACCAGGGGAAGTTTCAGACCGACCAGGAGTTTCACGCCATCGCGATGCCCCAGATCGGGCCGGGCAAGTCCGATGGCCGCCATGCCGATTACTGGCGGGAGAGCGGCGAACGAGCCTTCCTCGAGGACTTCGGTCGCGGACGCGTGACCGTGCGACCCGAAGACGAGTTCAAGTTCCGCACACCATCGCTGCGCAACGTGGAATTGACCGGCCCTTACGGCCACGACGGCGCTTACGCTCGGTTGGAAGATGTCGTGCGTCATCATCTGGATCCTGTGGGCTCGCTCGAGCGTTATGTCGCCGACGCGGACGCCCTACCTCCCCTGGGCCGGGTCCTCGAACTGACGGCGGCGGGCGCGCATCGCTGCCGCAAACGAGCTAGCACCGATCGCGCTGTCGGATACCGAGGTAGAAGACCTGATAGCGTTTCTGAAAAGCTTGACCGATCCCGCGTCCAGAGATCTCTCAGGGGTCGTTCCCCGGCGGGTGCCGAGCGGGCTGCCGGTCGAGGATTAGAGTCATTGTGAAGTAGTCGAACCCAAAAGCAAACCATGGATAAGCCGATCTTGTTTCTAGTCGCCCACGAGCGCTCTCTCCTAGATGCACTCAACGACGACCTTAGCCGGCGCTTCGGCAACGACTGCCGGATCGTGTGCGAACAGACGCCTGCCGCGGGGCTGGCCGCCCTGAAGGCGCTGGCCGAGGAGTCGCGGCCTGTAGCCCTTCTCATAGCGGACCAGCGGATGCCCTCGATGACCGGGGTCGATTTCCTGGTACAGGCTCACGCGTTGGTGCCCTCGGCGAAGCGCATCCTCCTGGTCGAGCGAGACTATACGCAGGCCAACCCGAGCGTACCGGCAATGACGTTGGGTCAGATCGACTATCACCTGGTGAAACCGTGGGTTCCGGAGCAGGGTCTGTATCCGGCGGTCAGCGAGTTCCTCGCTGCTTGGGCCGCCTCGCGGGAGCCCAGCTTCAAGATGTTCCGCATCGTCGGCACGAGTCAGAGCGCCCGTGCCCACCAGATCCGCGGTCTGCTGGCGCGCTTGGGCATGCCGTACGGGTTCTACGACGCAGATTCCGAGACCGGGCGCCAGCTGCTCAGTGAGGCCGGCGAAGACGGCAGCCGTCTGCCAGTTGTAGTTCGTCACGATGGGCGGACACTGGTCGAGCCCTCCGATGCCGAGGTCATCGAGGCCTTCGGCGGCGGTACGAAGCTCGGCACCGAGGTCTACGACCTGGCGATCATCGGCGCCGGGCCGGCCGGGCTCACGGCGGCGGTCTACGCCGCCTCCGAGGGGCTCAGCACAATCGTCCTGGAAAAGAACGTCTCAGGGGGTCAGGCCGGAACGAGCTCGCGCATCCGCAACTTCCCCGGCTTCACCTGGGGGATCGGTGGCCACGACCTCGCCTACCGGGCGTGCGAGCAGGCGTGGCTGTTCGGAGCCAACCTGGTCTTCGCGCAGCAGGCGACGCATCTGCAGGCCAACGGGGCCCACCATCTGATTCGGGTGGCCGATGGCCAGGAGGTCATTGCCCGCGCGGTTATCCTCGCGACCGGTGTGTCCTGGCGACGCCTTGGCATCCCCCGTCTCGAGGCGCTGATCGGCGCCGGGGTGTTCTACGGTGCCGCCGGGAGCGAGGCGCAGGCGATGGAGGGCCAACATGTCTGCATAGTCGGGGCGGGCAACTCCGCTGGCCAGGCGGCGACGCACCTCGCCAAGTACGCCGAATCGGTGACCATGCTCGTCCGCGGCGATAGTCTCGCCCCGAGCATGTCCGAATATCTGATCAAAGAGCTCGGACAGATCCCAAACGTCACGGTACGTCCCTGCGTCGAGGTGACCGACGGGGTGGGTAACGGACGCCTGGAGGAAATTACGATTCGGGACCGGGCCAGCGGCTCGACCGAGCGGCTATCCACCTCCGCCCTCTTCGTGCTCATCGGTGCCGACCCACACACCGACTGGCTACACGGCTGCGTCGAGCGAGATCAGCAGGGGTACATCCTGACCGGCACCGACCTCATGCGTGACGGAAAACTCCCGAACAGCTGGCCGCTCAGCCGCCCGCCGTTCCACCTCGAAACCAGCCTTCCCGGCGTCTTCACCGCGGGCGATGTCCGGTACGGGTCAGTCAAGCGTGTCGCATCGGCTGTCGGCGAGGGTGCGGTCGCCGTCCAGCTTCTCCAACGGTACCTCGCCGAGCCGGCCGGCGCTGGCGACCCTGAATGACCATTCCGGGGCAGACCCCAGGGACGACGACGCTGTTGGGGTAAGGCCGCGTCGCGACGGTCCGCGTGTGGTGATTAGTCCGTACCGTCGGCTGTTGGGAATGACGGGGATGAGCTGACAGTGCCTACGGACGGTAGATGCCGTGGATTACGAAGTAATCGTCTATACCCGCTTGGCCGTATGCTGCCATGCCGAAGCCTTCCTCCCCCCAACCCTGCCCAGCGGAGTTCTTGAGCTTCCAATACCCTCCGTTCACCACGGTGGGATCGTCGGTCCACCCTGTTATGAGGATGATATGCCCGCCGGGCCGCTCGGGTGAACGACCGTCGTACACGTACACTCCAGCCTTCTGATGCCTGAAGTCATCGTATAGGTTCATGGTCGTCACCACAGGCCCGTACTCATGAATGATTCGTTTGATTGTGCGTATTCGGTCAGGCAGGGATAGCCTGTGAACGTTCGTAACCACGTAGTCCGTGAGAAAGAACTCACCGGGTTGGTCAATCCTCACTGTCGCCGTATCTCCCTGATACGGCAAATCCTCTTCGAGGATCACGCCGTTCGCCTTCAAGTACGCGACGGCCAGTACGGGGCTGACCCCGGCAACGTTGCTTACTAGATACTGCTCCGATAGGTCCAGGTCGTCGCCGGTCTCTTTCTTTATCAGCGACTCGATCAGGCCGACTGCGGCAAACGCCCAACAAGTCCCGAACTCACCCTGGTCTCGCGCCGGAGTTACGATACCCTGCTCTCTCCAGTCGAAATGAGCGGGCAGCGCATCTGATTGGCAGATCGCGGCGCGTGGCAGGCTGAAACCGCAGACAACGATTAACGCGAGCAGTCTAGTTGACTTCACGGCCCTGCCCTCCGCTCTCTAATCCCTACTAGATCTGCGGGCAACGTCTCCCCCAGCAACAGCACCTCGAGCCAACTTCTCACTCGGCAGAGAGCACTCGTACCGGATCCACGCGCGTCGCTCGCAGGGCCGGGATCAGCATGGCCAGGGCGGCCACCGCGACGAGCAGCGACGGCACGGCGGCGAAGACCACGGGATCGTTGACGCTCACCCCGAACAGCATCGATTCCAACACCCGGGTGAGCGCCAGTGCGCCGCCGAGCCCGACGATGACACCGGCCGCCACCAGGGGGACACCATCCCGAAAAACGAGCCTCAGAATGCTGCTCTGCTGAGCGCCCAGCGCCATCCTCATCGCCATCTCCCGGGAACGTTGAGCCACCGTGTACGAGATGACGCCGTAGAG
>CAYFSW010000112.1:0-4569 GCA_964345885.1 uncultured Gemmatimonadota bacterium
GCCGACCCGGCAGTCGGGGCCCGTGCTTACCGAAAGTGCGTAGGGGATGTACCCTGCAGAGTCGACCTATGGATCTGAGCCGGGTCGCTAACCCCAGCTCCGCGAGTCGGTCCCCCGGCTCCTCCCGGCTTGGATCGAGGTGATGACACCGGTCTGTGCTCACCCACCGGTTACGGGCGTTGGGGCGGGTCGTCGAGCGGAGCTGGTTTTAGCGAGCCCGCGATCGCGGCACAGCCGCGAGCGCGGGGGAGGCCGGAGCGAGACGACCCGCCCCGACGCCCAACACCCGGAGGCCCGGAGCGAGACGACCCCCAACGCGGGAAGCCCTACCCCAGGCCGTAGTCGCGGATCTTGTACAGGAGCGCTCGGTAGCTCAGATCGAGGAGTTCCGCCGCCTTGGTGCGGTTGCCGTCGGTCACCTGAAGGGCGCGGCCGATGAGGCGCCGCTCCAACTCGGCCGTCTGCTTCTTGATCGAAAGCTCGTCGGCCGGCAACGATTCGAACGGCCCCTCCACCGAGGTCTCCGGGTGGCGTATGAAGTCCGGCAGATCCTCCGGTTTGACCGTCGATGCCTCGGCCAGAACCATCGCCCGCTCGACGACGTTCTCCAGCTGCCGCACGTTCCCGTACCAAGGGTGGCCGAGCAGGAGCTTCATCGCTCCGGGCTCGAAGCCGGTCACGTCGATGGCCAGCTGCTTCGCGAAGCGTTCTATAAAGTGGCGGGTGAGCGGCGGGATGTCCTCGGTCCTCTGTCGCAGCGGTGGCAGGTGAATGCGCACCACGTTGATCCGGTAGTAGAGGTCGGAGCGGAAATTGCCCTCGCGAACCTCTTGCTCGAGATCGCGGGCAGTCGCAGCTACGAGCCGGACATCTACTTTGCGGGCGGCGCTGTCACCGACGCGCCGGATCTCACCCTCCTGGAGGGCGCGCAGCAACTTCACTTGGAGCTGTGACGGTAGCTCGCCGATCTCGTCGAGGAAGAGGGAGCCGCCGTCAGCCTCCTCGAACAGCCCGGCCCGGTCGACGTGAGCGCCGGTGAAGGCGCCTTTGACGTGGCCGAACAGTTCCGACTCCAGCAGGTTCTCGGGGATCGCGCCGCAGTTGATCGGCACGAACTCCCGGCTAGCCCGCGGGCTGGCGCCGTGGATCAGCCGGGCGATGAGCTCTTTGCCGGTACCGCTCTCACCGGTAATCAGGACGGTGGAGGGATGCTGTGCGACCTTTGTGGCGAGCTCGACGGCCTCACGCATCCCGGCACTCTTGGCAACGATCTCGGGGTAGCGTTGGTCGGCCTTGACGCGTTTGCGTAGCCGGGTGACCTCGCGACGCAGTTTCTCGCGCTCTTCGGCTTTGCGGAGCGTGAGCACGACCTCGGCAGTGGTGAACGGCTTCGGCAGATAGTCGTAGGCGCCCTTTTTCATCGCCTCGACGGCCAGCTCGGTGCTGCCGTAGGCGGTGATCGTGATGACCAGCGCCTGGCCGTTCTTCTTGCGGTACTGCTCGAGGAACTCGAGCCCATCCATCCGCGGCATGCGGATGTCGCAAAGGATGAGGTCGGGCTCTTCCTTCAAGGCACGATCCAGGCCTTCCTTGCCGTCGGAGGCGGTGATGACCTGATACCCCTCGTCCTCGAGGATCATCGAAAGGGTACGTCGCACCCCGGCTTCGTCGTCTATTACGAGTACCTTCACTTAGTCCTCTTCCTCCCGGTCTTCTTCCGCGAGTTCGGCTGCTCTTGCGGGCCGTGCGGCGGGCAGCACGATGGAAAAGCAGGCGCCGCCCTCGTCCGAGCTATCGACCGCGATCATACCGCCCATCGCCTCGATCAACCGGGCCGAGACTGCTAGCCCGAGTCCCGTGCCCTGCCCCGTCTCCTTGGTGCTGAAGAAGGGGTCGAAGACACGATCGAGGATCTCCTGCGGAATGCCCGGCCCGTTATCCAGCACCGAGATGCGCACCACCTTGGCGCCGAGGCTGAAGGGGGGCGGAGTGTGCCCTTCGCGCCGGGCCTGCAGCCGCCGCAAGTGCGAGTAGTCGATGCCGGGCGGGTCGTCGCGCCGCCTGGCCGGCGGCTGGCTCGCCTCGAAGGGCATCGTCTCCGTCATCACCTTGATGAAGCTGCCGGTCGCACCGTCGACGGCCTGCGCGGCGTTGAGGAGCAGGTTGACCATGATCTGCTCCAGCTGGTGCGGGTCGGCGTGCACCGTCGTGATGTCTTCGCTCAGCTCGAGATCCAGATCAATGTGCTTGAAATGGCCCTGGGCTTCCACCAGGCCGATAGCGCCGATAACCACCTCGTTGACCTCGATGGCCCGCGGTGCCGGTTGCCGCGGACGGGCGTAATCGAGCAGGCCTTTGACGATCCTATCGATGCGCCTGGCCTCGCGGCGCATGTCGTCGACGATCTCCTGTTTGATGGTCGGTCGACGCTCGGCGATCTCGAGATAGCCGAGAATCGCACCGAGCGGGTTGCCGATTTCGTGAGCGATGCCAGCCGCCAGCTGGCCCGCCGACGCCAGCTTCTCGGCCCGCACCAATTCGTCCCGCGCCTCGGTCAACGCTCGGTTCACCTCGTTCAGCGACTGAATGTTGTCCGTCAGGCGTCTCTGGTTCTGGATCAGCTTCTCCGCCATCTCGTTGACGCTGATCGCCAGGCGCTCCAGCTCCCGGGCACCTTCGACCCGGATCCGACGCGAGAAGTCCTCTCGGGCGATGGCCTCGGCACCGTGTACGATCGCCCCGACCGGCTTGAGGACCATCTGGCGCATGAGGTAATCGCCGAGGATCAGGAATATACCGACATCGAGTGCGACGAGGATGGCCAGGAACAGCACGATGCTGGCAGTCGAGCCGCCGACGGGCAGCCACAACACGACGCCGACGGCCGCCAGCCCGAGTGCTGCCACCAGTATTAGAGCCAATGCTACGATCAGCTCGCGACGCAGTGAGGCAACCCGCTTCACCGAACTCCAGCGCTCTTCCTAGTATCCTGTGGGGGATCTTCCGATCGGCCGCGCCGACCTGGCGGGGGGTGCCCTACCCCAAAAGAATAGCGCGGAGGTGGCCCTCCGCGCTACCCTCTCTCGTAACGTGCGAGATTTCGGCTACCGCACCGTTACTTCACGATGGTGCAGTCGATCACACCTTCCTGAGTGGCCGGTGCGACGGCCGTAGCACCTCCGTAGTAGATCGCGCACGAACTGCCGGCCTTCAGACCATCGTGCGTCGCCGAGGCCGCCCAACCCTTGGCGGTCCCCTCACCGACAGTAACGTTGACCTGGTTCGTCTCGTTGTAGTCGAGGTTGCCCAGCGCGGTGGTGTAGGTCAGCTCGTCTGCGAAGTACGCTTCCTCAGCTGCCGCCAGGTTCCTCAGGTCCGACTTCATGGCCGAGACGTAGGCCTTCTCCTTGGTGTTGGCGAACTTCGGGATCGCGATCGCGGCAAGAATGCCGATAATCACGACCACAATCAGAAGTTCGATCAACGTGAAACCCTTGCGTGACATCTCATACCCTCCTATTCGCGTTCTCGCCCGGGTTCGAACAATTCCTTCCGCCCACGATCTTGCAAACTCGGGACCAGATCGGGGCCAAATCACCTAAGTCGTTACACGACAGCATATTGAGGATTTGGTCCCAGCGCCGACGCCCCCGCCTCGCCAGCCCTTTGAACCCGCATTCTGCAACGGTCTTGGCATCCCGCAACTTCGGCAAGCAGACCTGGCTCCAACGCCCTAAACCCTTGTGACGTATCAAGGTAGCCGCTTCCAGGCTCGCTCGACCGAGTCGGCCACCTCGGGGCGGGCCCCGGACCTCCCCCGGGCGACGGCCAGGGCCTCGAGAGCAGCGGCGGTGTCGCCCGCAGCGGCCTGCAGCCGCGCCAGGCGAAACCAGCCGTGCCAAGTAGCCTCATCCTCCCAGCCTGCGAGCGCTGCTTCCTGGGCCTGGGCGGCAGCGCGGAATTCTCCGAGTCGCTCGTAAGCCTCGGCTCTCAACCCCTGAAGGTCGGGATGGGGGCCGACGGTGGCGACGGCCTCATCGATGGCCCGCAACGCGCGCTCTGTGCTGCCGGCTTCCAGCAGCAAGATTGCCCGTAGACGGTAGAACGCTACTGCCTCGGGCCGCATCCTGATCGCCATGTTGATCATGCTGTCGGCTTTCTCGAACTCCCCGTATTCAGTTAGGGCGGCTGCGTAATGCGCCAACCAGGACGCGTTGTGGGGCCAGATCTCGATCCACATGCCGAAGTACTCTCTCGCCAGCTCCCATTCTCCGCGCTTGTGGTGATCGAGGGCCCGCGTGTAGAGCAGGCGTACCGACTCCGGGTGCTCCCGGCCCAGATCGTCGAACACAGCGTCCGTGTCATACCAGACCGGATTGCGCTTCACGGTGACGACAGAGAAGACCGCGATCCAGACCGCAATTCCGGCGAGCAGCCATCTTCGCCGGCTCGGCGCGGCTTTGGCCACCGTCAGAGCCGCGATGATCGAGACGGCCAGGGAGGGGATATAGAGAGTGCGCTCGGCCAGCACGATCTCCGCAGTGATGATCAGATTCGATACCGGAAGGA
>CAYFSW010000113.1:0-2779 GCA_964345885.1 uncultured Gemmatimonadota bacterium
CAGGGCCGTTACGTACGACTCTACAGCAACGGCAACACGAATGACGAACTCAACCACTACATCGAGGTCGAGGTCTACGGCCGGCCGTTGCATTGATTGGGGATGATTGATAATTGATGATTGCGGCACGCCCCGCACGAGTTGCGCCTGAGGCTGCCATCCGGGGTTGACCTGTTGCGCCTCAGGTACTGAATGTGAATGTCCGAGTGGCATCGTGAAGGGGGCGTCCAATACGATGTATCGCGTTGGAGACCCCGTGCAACGCAGGGGCGAATCATTGTTCGCCCCGACCGGGCGGTGGCGTGGCACCGTACGAAAGAACCATCGCCAAGCTTCGCTTGACGCTGCCACCCGGAAGTGAAAACGACTGATGCGGAGAATCCAGATATGGAAAATGAAGAAAGTACGCGCGCGCTTCGGCTCATTCCCGGAGCTATTCTTGTCGGAATGCTGGTTGGCACGTCCCTGTCAACAACGCCGCCGAGCTCGCCGGGCGCGCGTGCCGAGACCCTCAGGGTCGATGGCTTGGCGTTCGAGTTCGTGCGGGTCCCGGCGGGCCGGTTTCTGATGGGCTCGTGCGCCGGTGACAGCGATGAGAGGCCGGTCCACGAGGTCACCATCCCACACGACTTTCTTATGATGGCCACGGAGGTGACGATGCGCCAGTTCGAGGCGTTCGTCGAGTCCACCGGGTACCGGACAGACGCCGAGCGCGGCAACTGGGCCTGGCTTTGTCCTGCGGCCAATCTGGCCGGGCCCGATCGCAACCTCGACTGGCGACGGCCGGGGCTGTTCCAGTCGGACGATCATCCCGTCGTGGTGGTCAGTCGCAACGACGCCCTCGCCTTTTGTCGCTGGCTGAGCGAGCAGACGGGACATTCCGTCCGGCTGCCAACCGAGGCAGAATGGGAATATGCGGCGCGGGCCGGCGGTCAGCACGACAGTGCCGCGCAACTGGACCAGCTCGCGTGGTACGACGCCACTGCCGACGGCGCGACGCACCCGGTCGGAGCGAAGGCCCCCAACCGGTGGGGTCTGTACGACATGCAGGGCAACGTCTGGGAGTGGTGCATGGACGTGTGGCATCCCAGCTACGACGGCGCCCCGACGGACGGCCGGGCACGAACGCACGATCCCGGCATTCCCGAGGTGGCCTGGCGCTACGTCCTGCGGGGTGGATGCTGGGCACGAAGCGCCCGACAGGTGGGTCCGACCTATCGCTATCGTGGGACGAGCAACTTTCGCAACTGCGGCACAGGCTTCCGGGTCGTTCTGGACGCGGGTCGTCCCGCCGCTGACCTCATGGTGCCGGGGCGACAGCCGGCGGCCGACGGCCGACGGCCCTCCACCGGCGCGCGCCACCCCGGCAGGACCACACTGGCGGTCGGTGATGTGCGGTTTGATTTTGTCCACGTCCCGGCCGGCGAGTTCCTCATGGGATCCGAGGAGGACGGCGAGGAGAAGCCCGTCCACAAGGTGCGCATCGACTACGATTTCGAGATGGGCCGGACTGAGGTCACGCGCCGGCAATTCCGCGCGTTCATTGAGAGGACCGACTATATCACGGAAGCCGAGAAGGAAGGCTGGGGGTGGACCCGTTCGCAGTGGAAGGACTGGTACCCGGAGGTGGACATCAGTTGGCGCAACCCGGGCTTCGTACAGAAGGACGACCATCCGGTGACCTGCGTGAGCTGGTACGATGCGATGAGTTTCTGCCGATGGTTGTCCGCTGAGACCGGGCAGGCAATTCGGCTGCCGAGCGGCTCGGAATGGGAGTATGCCTGCCGGGCGGGGACCACGGGAGACTATGCCGGACAATTGAACGAGATGGGGTGGCACCGCTACAACTCGGGCCAGCGAACCCATCCGGTGGCGCAAAAGAAGCCCAACCCGTGGGGGCTCCACGACATGCACGGGAACGTTTGGGAATGGTGCCGGGACATGTGGCATTACGGGCATGAGGGAGCACCGACCGACGGCAGCGCCTGGGTCACGGCGGATCTCTTCATTCCGCTCATGCGCGGCGGCTCGTTCACCAACCCCCAGTGGTGGCTGCGGTCGGCCCGGAACATGCGCAACGACCCGGGCTGCCGGCACAGCTACAACCAGGGTTTCCGCATCGTCCGCGTCCTGCAAGACGTGGGTCGATCCGTCGCGCGGACCCCTCCAGCCGCTGCCGACGAGCCCGATGTTCTCACGACGAACGTCGAGATACCGAAACTCGTGCCGATCAAGGTGGAGCTTCCTACACCCGTATTCATTGGTACCGAGGAGAACATCCGCGCCCCGTGCACCAAGCCGGTCCAGACGGAGCCTGGGCCGCCCTTCCTGGCCCCGAAGGGAACGAAGAACGTCGCGCTGGGCAAACCGGTCTCGTCCAGTGACCAAGAGCCGGTCATCGGTGAACTGGAGATGGTCACGGACGGCGACAAAGAGGCCGCCGACGGCAGCTACGTCGAGCTCGGGCCCTTCCTCCAGGACATCACCATCGACCTGCAGGCTGAACACGAAATCTATGGCATCCGCGTCTGGCATTACCACAAGCTGCCGCGCGTGTATTTCGACGTGATCGTCCAGATCTCCAGCGACCCCGATTTCATCAGTGACGTGTATACCATCTTCAACAACGACATGGACAACTCCGCCGGCCTGGGCCTGGGCACGGACATGCACTACGTCGATACAAGTTTCGGCGAAATCTTCGACGCCCGGGGCCTCCACGGCCGTTACGTCCGCCTCTACAGCAACGGCAGCACCGCCAACGACCTGAACCACTACA
>CAYFSW010000114.1:0-14958 GCA_964345885.1 uncultured Gemmatimonadota bacterium
CTTCTCCGATTTCATCGCCGGCGCGCTCCCCGGCGTCCCGCTCAAGACGGCGAGCGAGGTTCTGGTAGAAACGATACGGGAGACCTTCGCCGAGATGGGCGTGACGGCGTGGCCGCGCAAGTGGCTGACGGTCGTCGCCGCCCGCCCGTAGGACGAGATCGCACTTCACCTTGAGGGGCCGAGAGGCCCCTTTTCCTTACCCCTCCAGATACACACTCTAGGAGAACACCAAGAGGCTCCGGAGCCCGAGATGATCGAGGGCGAGGATGTCGACGTCCTGACAGAGCTAAGGGGCGACGAAGCCGCTGTCGATCGATCGGGCGGACTCGTGGCTCCGCAAGGCGGAGGCACTCGCGAAGCTCGAGCCACACAAGGGATCTCTCTGGCACGCGTATCGCCGCCTGTGGGCCAGCGCGAGGGAGGACTTGCCCGACGTGGATGTGGCGCAGGCCGGGGGATGGTCAAACCTCGAAGCTCTCAAAAGGGCCTACCAACAGCCTGACGATGCGACTATGTTGAAGGTCGTCACGCACCAGGCCGAGTTGAGGGAAGTGAAGTGAGTGCCTTGGGGAAACTCTCACAGGAAACTCACACCCCCCCAAGGTGGCCGTGACACGCGGAACGGGAAACCCGTTTCAGGGAAGGCCGTTGCAGGGATTCGCCCGGGTGGCGGAATTGGCAGACGCGACGGACTCAAAATCCGTTGGGCTTCGGCTCTTGAGGGTTCGAATCCCTCCCCGGGCATTACGGTACACGTCTTGCCATATTGTGCGGCGCGATCCTGCCCCGACCGCTACGTCACAACAGGAAGGGCACGATGGACTTCAAGGAAGTCAAGATCCCTGAGGGCGACCTCATTGGCTATAAGAACGGCGAGCTGATCATCGGCGATCACCCGGTGATCGGCGTTTTGCGTGGAGATGGGATCGGCCTCGACATCACGCCGGTGATGCGGAATGTGGTAGACACGGCGGTGGAGAAGGCATACACGCGGGAGCGCGCCGTGTCCTGGTGCCCGCTCTACGCTGGGCTGGAGGGTCTCCATCACTACGGCAGCGAGTTCCCGGACGAGACGGTTGAGGCGATTCGCTACTTGAGGATGGCCATCAAGGGACCTTTCACTACACCGATCGGTGAGGAGACCCACGTGTGCTTGTACTGTGCTCACCAGCAGTACGAGCCTGGCAAGTGCGAGAAGTGCGGCAAGGATGATGGCGTGACGGAGCGCTTCCGCTCGATCAACGTGCGCTTCCGGCAGCATCTCGACCTCTTCGCTTGCGTCCGACCGATCCGCTATTTCGAGGGCGTGCCGTCGCCCAACAAGTACGCCGACAAGGTGAACTTCGTGATCTTCCGAGAGAACACCGAGGACGTCTACGCCGGCTACGACTACGAGAATGGCAGCGAGATGGCGCGGGCGATCATCGGCCTGATCAAGGAGAAGACGGGCCGCGAGATCCGGGCCGATTCGGGTATCGGCGTCAAGCCGATATCGGTGTTCGGCACCGAGCGGATCGTGCGCAAGGCGCTGCAGTGGGCGCAGGCCCAGGGCCTGCCCTCGGTGACGTTGGTGCACAAGGGGAACATCATGAAGTTCACCGAAGGCTCGTTCGTCAAGTGGGGCTACGAGCTGGCGGAGAAGGAGTTCGGCGACATCACGATCAGCGAGAAGCGGCTCTGGGAAGAGCTGGGCGGCAAGATGCCCAAGGGCAAGATCCTGATGAAGGACCGGATCGCCGACTCGATCTTCCAGCAGATCCAGACGCGGCCCGACGAATACGCCGTCTTCGCACTGCCCAATCTGAACGGCGATTACCTGTCCGACGCGGCGATCGCTCTGGTCGGCGGCCTGGGGCTCGGCCCTGGCGCCAATATGTCGGACGAAGTGGCGCTGTTCGAGGCGACCCACGGCACGGCGCCGAAGTACACGGGCCAGGACAAGGTGAATCCCGGGTCGCTCATCCTGTCGGCCGTCATGATGCTCAACCACATGGGGTGGAACGAAGCGGCCGACATGATCATCGGCGGCATGGAGCAGGCCATCATAGACGGCCACGTGACCTACGACCTCGCCAGGTTAATGAAGCGCGAGGGTCGAGAGGACGTGAACGAGGTTTCTTGCTCCGGATTCGGCGAGGCGATCATATCGCGGATGTAGCCGGAAGTCGTCGTTCGCGGCTTGCGTGTGTGAAGCCGGGTTGGCCGTCGCAAACGGCCGGCCCGGTTTTCGTTCGCTAAGACATTCTAGGAACACCGCCTGCACACATGGCGTTCATCCGGCAGAGACGAGCACCGCAACCGAGCCAAGGATGCCTGAATGGAGCAACTCGCCGTACTCCTCGAGCGCTACGGGTACGCGCTCATATTTGCAGTTGGCTTCCTCGAGTATATCGGGGCTCCGATCGCTAGTGTGCCGATTCTCGTAGTCGCCGGCGCCCTGGCGTCAATAGGTAGTCTTCCGCTGCCGGGGATCATCGTCGCAGCTGCGTTGGGCGGTCTCGCCAGCGACCTGATCTGGTACGTCGCGGCCCGTGTACGGGGTAGAGGGCTCGTAGAAGCGGTCTGCGGCTTGGCGACCAACCCGATGGCTTGTGTCACGGTTGTCGAGAAGCGACTGCTGTCGGTCGGTCCGCGTTACCTGCTGCCGTCCAAGTTCTTGCCGGGCACGGCCAACCTCGCCGCCGCGGCGTCGGGCTTCGCGGGTATCGGGGTACGCAAGTTCATCGCATTCGATGGGATAGCGCTCGTTCTTTGGGCCGCGGCGTACACCAGTGCCGGCTGGATCTTCTCGACTCAAGTCGAGCAAGTCATCGAATGGGCAAGCGGTTTCACGCTATTGATCGTGGTGGGGGCCGCCGGACTGATCACCAGCGCCGGCGTCTGGAGGTTCCTGAAGGTGAGGATGCACCGTCCCCATCACGAGGCGGAGCGGACCGCGGAGGCTGAGGAAGCCTACGGAGAGAGCCGGGCTACAGTCCAGCCATCATCTCCCAGCGTGTAGCGCAGGCGGTCGTGTAGCCGGTTGGCCCGGCCCTGCCAGAACTCGATCGCGTCGGGGATTACCCTGTAGCCACCCCAGAACGGTGGTAGCGGCACGTCGGCCCCCTTGAAGCGCGCCTCGTGTTCTCGGAAGGACTCCTCCAGCTGCCGACGGTCGTCGATCGGGGAGCTCTGGTTGGAAGCCCAGGCGCCCAGCTGGCTGCCGCGAGGTCGTGTGGCAAAGTATTCCTGCGATTCCTGCTCGGGGAGCTTCTCCACCTTTCCCTCCACGCGTACCTGGCGTTGCAGGCGCGACCAGTGGAAGACCAGGGCGGCTCGAGGATTGTCCGTGAGATCGTCCGCCTTGCGGCTCTCGTAGTTGGTGAAGAAGCGGAACCCCCGCTCGTCGAAGCCCTTGAGTAGCATCAAGCGCGCCGACGGTCTGCCGTCCTTCGAGGCGGTGGCCAACGTCATGGCGTCCGGCAGGTATATCCCGGATCGCTTGGCGTCCTCGAACCATTCGGTGAAGAGGGTGAGCGGGTCCGGTCCGGCTGCCTCCTCCGAGAGCCCTTTGAGGACTCCGCGGCCCAGGATGAAAAGAGACCGAAGCCGGGCCAAGAATGACGGTTGTGCGTTTTCGACTTGCACGGTCAATCAGTGTGAGGGTTCAAGGTTCGACGCAAGGTGGCCGGCCCGACTTCACGATCCGCCTGTATTCGCGCCCGATCGCCACTGCCAGGACCAGCCAGATCAGCACCAGGATGACGTTGAGCACCGCGAAGTGCCGCGCCTGCATGGCGAGGAACGTCGTCCCTACGAAGATTACCACGGCCTGCAGCACGTCTCCAGCCCTTACAAAGAACGTGTCGATCGCCTGCTTCGCCTTGTACTTCTGCTCGCGGGTACAGGGCAGGAACAGGACGTTGCGCACGGTGTTCTGCAGCGAATAGTCCGTGGCGTTCTCCGCGGTCTTGCCCCAGCGCACGACGGCGAGTAGCGGGATGACGGCGATCATCGCGTAGGCACCGAGCGAGATGAGCGGCAAGATTACGAGGGCGATCCCGACGCCCAGGTACTTGATCACCCGCGACACGACGAAGAGCTGCAGTACCAGCGCCAGCACGTTTACAACACCGAAGAAACTGGCCCAGAACGACCCGATGTATTCTCTCTCCGAGAGGTCGCCCGCCAGTCCGGCGGCGACGGCTTCCCCGGCGTTGATACTCACGACGCTGGTGAGGACGTACTCACCGGTCGTGTTCACCCAGTTCAGGAACAGCATGAGCAGCGCGATCATCAGCAGGTAGCGGCACCTTACCACCATCGTGAAGGGGTTCTCGGCACCGGCCAGGTCGAGCTCTTGGGCCGCTTCTTCCAGCTTGGCGCGTGCGTCCTCCGGGGGCTGTGCAGGCTCGCGGTCCTCGTCCAAGGCTCGGCGGACGTCCTCGATTTTGATCTCGCCGGTCAGGGTTCTCGTGACATCTTCGACGGGGATCTCGCCCGTGAGCGCTTTACGCACCTCATCGAGCGGGATCTCCTGAGAGGCGGCGGGCATCGCGCCGGTGGTCAAGCTATCAGGTAAGTCGGCCTCGCTTCGCCGGCGCTCGCGGGCATCGACGTGATTTGTGGCGACCAGGCTGACCGCGAGGAGAGCAGCGGTCAGCAGCATCGGGGGGTAGACGCCGGCCCAGCCGATCATCCCGCCGGAGATGAAGCTGCCGGCGATCGCGCCGAAAGACGCGCCAAACATCACGATCGGGAACAGCCTCTCTCCTTCGTCGCGTGTGTAAATATCGTTGGCGAACGACCACAACTGGGCGACGACCATCATGTTGAAGACCCCGATCCAGAGGAAGAAAACGATCCCCTGGACCACGCCGGGCACACCCATCTGGAAGACGATGAAGAAAAGTCCTAGGCAGGCCGCGAAGAACAAAGTAACCGTGTTGATGAGTTGGCGTCTGGGCATCCGGTTGGCCAAAACCCCGTAAAGCGGAACCGCCCCGAGCAACAGGAGCGCGATACCGGCCGACATGTAGGCCTTTAGCTCCGGCCACTGGCCGATCAAAGCTTCGCGAACCGGTTTGATGCAGTAGTACGCTGTGAGGATCAGGAAAAGGTTGAGCGCAAGGAGCAGGACCGTCCCGCTCTCGCCGGCCCGCACGTCGGCGAACAGGCGGAGAAGGCGATCCAGTGCACTCGGGCCGCGTTTCTGCACCACCCTGATCTCCTATTCGCTGGGGAGTTGAAGTCTTCCGCTGGTTCGCGACGAATAGAACACGCTGGGTCCGGCGGCGCCAGACCGCGGCACCGGATCCGGGTCGGTTCCAGTGTACTGGGTGGTTTCAGGTTAGCTGCGGAGTCGCACGGCCAGCGCGACGACCGCGACTCCGACGATCGCGATAGCGACGATCGGCATTACCGGAAGCCCTGATCCATCGGGCCCCTGCTCGGCCTGGCGCCAGAAGAGGATGCCGCCCAAGACCAGCGCACCTGTGAGAGCCGCAGCGATCCCCGCAAACGTCCCCGCGCTCTTCCTGGAGGCCCCGGTATTCGCTTCCGCCATCCTCAGCGCCTGCTGGAGCTCGTGTGGGCTCATCCGGTGGGATTGCTGATACTCCCGGATGACCGACTCGATCTTGTGGCCCAGCTCCCGGACCTGCGGAGAGGGGTGCCGAACGTGTGGCGGCGTTGGCACGTACATGACTGCTCCTTCAACCGTTCCGTGCGAACTGTGGCTTCACGGGTGGTGTCCGATCCTCCCTACGACCGCCCGACGGGGCGAGTTTCGGACCGGTACGCCGGCAACGTTCGCGTCGGGCGGTACATCCGCTATATTACATAGCCCTACAAACGGACTTTGGTGTCTACGCCTAACCTGTTGCCTTATAATAGGTTGGGCTACTTCCCTTCACAAGGAGTCGGATGACGAGTTTACAGGACTACTTCGGCAGGTTCCGCCGAAACATCATCGGCATCGACCAGACGTTCCGGTCCCGCTACGGCGAGCAACCCCTGGTGTACGCCGACTGGACCGCGAGCGGTCGGCTGTATGGACCGATCGAGGAGCGGATCGCCAAGACTCTAGGGCCGTTCGTCGGCAACACGCACACGGAGGCGGTCGTCACGGGCACTCGGATGACGCACGCCTACGTGCGGGCGCATGAGATCGTCAAGGAACATGTGAACGGCGGTCCTAACGACGTGATCCTCACTCCCGGGTTCGGGATGACCGCGGCGGTCGTCAAGTTCCAGCGCATGCTCGGTCTGAAGGTGCCGGATCCCCTGAGTCGGTTTGTAGCGCTTCCCGAGGAGCTACGGCCGGTAGTGTTCGTGACTCACATGGAGCACCACTCTAACCATACCTCGTGGCTCGAAACCGTGGGTGACGTGGTGACTATCGATCCCGACGAACGGGGGTTGTTTGACCTGGACCACCTGGAGGCTTTGTTGGGCGAGTATGATAGCCGTCAGTTCAAGATCGGGGCATTCACCGCGTGCTCGAACGTTACCGGCATCCGGCTGCCAATTCATGACATGGCGAGGATCATGCACGAGCATGGGGGTTACTGCTTCATCGATTATGCAGCCTCGGCGCCCTATGTGAAGATCGACATGCACCCGGAGGACTCATCGGCGAAGCTGGATGCGATACTGTTCTCACCGCACAAGTTTCTCGGGGGCCCGGGTGCTTCCGGTGTGTTAGTCTTCGATGCCAGCCTCTATGGAAGTAAGGTGCCGGACCAGCCGGGTGGTGGAACCGTCGACTGGACGAACCCGTGGGGTGGCCGGAAGTACGTTCACAACATCGAGGAGCGCGAAGACGGAGGAACGCCCGGGTTCCTTCAGGCAACCAGGACGGGGCTCTGCGTGCGGCTAAAGGAGGACATGGGCGTAGAAAAGATGCTGGCTCGCGAAGAAGAGCTGCTGAAGATGGCGTTTGAGGGGCTGCGAAAGATCCCGAGACTACGAATCCTGGCCGATCATATCGAGGACCGGCTTGCCATAATCTCCTTCTACATCGAGGACGTCCACTACAACCTGGTCGTCAAGTTGCTGAACGATCGATTCGGAATTCAGACCAGAGGTGGGTGCGTATGCGCCGGCACCTATGGCCACTACCTGCTGAACGTCGATCCGGTTCAGTCGAAGCAGATCAGCGACAAGATCGATGAGGGCGATCTGTCGGAGAAGCCGGGCTGGGTGCGCATTTCGCTCCACCCGACGACCACCGACGAAGAGCTGGAGTACATCATCGACGCGCTGGGGAAAATCGCCGGGAGCCACGGAGAATGGTCGAGAGACTACACATATTCCTTGGCACTGAACGAGTATCAGTCGCGGAGCGGGGAGCCGTGGGGCGCGGCGGATCTCGAGGCGTGGTTCGACTTGGAGGAAGAGTAGCGTGAGTGCTGGCACTTTGCTCTACCTATCTCGAGGCGACGTCGAGGCGGTCGGGCTCTCGATGGCAGAGATCATCGAGGCACTCGAGGCGATGTTCCTCGCCAAAGGGAAGGGCGAGATCGAGATGCCGCCCAAACCGGGCATTCACCCGCGGAAGGACGCGTTCATCCACGCGATGCCGGCATACATCTCGAGCATGAGTGCTGCGGGCATCAAGTGGGTCTCAGGCTACCCGTCCAACGTCGAGCGCGACCTCCCGTACATCTCGGGCCTGCTGATGCTAAACGACCCTGACACGGGTATTCCGATCGCGGTGATGGACGCGACGTGGATCACGGCGATGCGGACGGGTGCGGCGACGGCGGTGGCGGCGAAGTACCTGGCGCGCAGCGACAGCACGACGCTGGGGGTTCTCGCCTGCGGCGTGCAGGGTCGCAGCAACCTGGAGGCGCTGTCGTGTGTGTTTGACTTGGAAAACGTGAAGGCGTACGACATCGCGCCTGGGATCGCTGAACGTTATGCGGTCGAAATGAGTGAGAAGTTCGGTGTGACGGTCGAGGTTGTTAGCAGCCCCCGGGAGGCGGTCGCCGGTCTCGATCTCGTGGTTACCAGCGGGCCGATACTCAAGGATCCCAGTCCGACGATCGGGGCGGGCTGGCTGTCGCCCGGGGCGTTCGCCTGTCCGCTCGACTTCGACTCTTACTGGAAGGGCGAGGCGCTGCGCGAGGTCGATCGCCTGGCGACGGACGATTTGGCGCAGCTCGATTACTACCGGACGGTCGGGTTCTTCCGTGACACGCCGGAACCGTACGCCGACCTCGGTGAGATCGTCGCGGGCACCAAGCCGGGCCGCACGTCTGCGGACGAGCGCACGATCTCGATGAACCTGGGGTTGGCGCTGGACGACATGGCGACGGCGATCCTCCTGTACAGGAAGGCGAAGGAGAACGGTATCGGCACCGAGTTGCCCCTCTAGCGGGTCTCAACCCTCCTCGATCTCTTCCTCGATCACGTATAGATCGTCGGCGGTCTCGATCAGCGGCCGCTCCTCGCGGTTGACCGTCAGCTCGAAGATGTCGGGGCGCGCGTAATGTCCGGCCACGTCGAGCTGGAAGCGCGGCCCGAGTAGCTCGCGCGGGTCGATCTCACCGTAGAGGATCGTCTCCTCGTTGTTCACCGGCTCGATGACGAACTTGCCGTCGGGATCGACGATCATGCTGCCGCCCGGGTTGAGCCACTCGAGGTCGGGGGGTAGGAACTTGCTCTTGAACTCCAGGCGGTCGGGTATGTCGTCGCGGTGCAGCGCGCTGCAGCAGCTGATAACGTAAACGCGCCCTTCCTTGGCGGTGTGGCGCATGGTGGAGGTCCAGGGCTCGCCGCGATCCCAGGTGGGCGCGAGGTGGATCTGGGCGCCCCACGCCCACATCGCGTAGCGGGCGAGCGGCATGTAGTTCTCCCAGCAGGTGAGGCAGCTGAGGCGGCCGATCTCGAGGTCGTAGACATCGAGGGTGCTGCCATCTCCGAGCCCGTGTACGAGGCGCTCTGCGGCCGTGGGCATGATCTTACGGTGCTTGCCGAGCATGCTCCCGTCCGGCCCGATGCAGAGCGTCGTGTTGAAGATCGTGGACCCGCTCGCCTCCGCGTTGCGTTCGTTCATCCCGATGGTGACGGCGATACCTGCGTCACGAGCGGCGGTGCAGAGTCGTTCGGTCGCCTCGCTGGGGATCGTGACGGCGTTGTCGAGCAGCTCGGTGTAGAGCTCGCGCAGGGCGCGCGTGTTCGCCGGCGGGATGAACCAAACCCATAGCGGGTAGGTGGGGATGAAGCACTCGGGAAAGACGGCGAGCTTGGCGCCACCGGCGGCCGCTTCGGCGATCAGACTACAGGCCTTGTCGATGGTCGCCTCGCGGTCGAGGAAGACGGGAGCGGCCTGAACCGCTGCGACGAGGAAGGTATCGTGGCTGGGGCTGGTCATCACTGCCTCCCGGGCGTTATAAAACGGATTCAAAAGTCCGCACAAAGTATCCGGTGCCGGCCGTTTGGTCCAGAAAGAATGCGCCCGGCGCTGTACAGTCAGACTGGAGGACATGATGTCGGTTCAGCACGCTCTTGAGGTCATGCAGCTGTCCACGAGGGCCGCAGCCGCTCTGGCGGTCGTGACCCTTCTGGGTTTCTCGGCACCGTTCGACTCGGTCGCAGTTCAGCGGGACGACGAGGTGCCGACGATCGAGAACAAGACGCGCGGCATGATACAATTCGCCGGGTTCTTAGATCTCTATTGGGACGAGTCGGAGGGCAAGCTCTACTGGGAGATCGACCGCTGGGATACCGAGTTCCTCTATCAGGTGTCTCTGGCATCGGGATTGGGCAGCAACCCCGTGGGGCTCGATCGTGGGCAGCTGGGCGGCACCTACGTTCTCAAGGCGAGGCGCGTCGGACAGACGGTCCTGCTGATCGAGCCGAACTATGGATACCGGGCCCGCTCGGACAATCCGTACGAGGTCCGGGCAGTCGAGGATGCCTTCGCGCCTTCCACCCACTGGGGCTTCAAGGTCGAGGCGGAGACGGACGATCGGGTGCTGGTCGACGCCACTGATTTCTTCCTGCGCGACACTCACGGTGTGGCCCGGCGAATCGAGGGGGCGGGGCAGGGGACCTTCAAGCTGGATCGCAGTCGCAGCGTCTTCTACCTGCCTCGTACAGGCGCGTTTCCGCAGAACACGGAGGTCGAGACGTCGTTGACCTTTACGAGCGAGCGACCGGGGCCGTTGGTGAGCAGCACGGCGGCGTCGGGGAATGCGGTTACCCTCCGGCAGCATCACTCGCTGGTTCAGCTGCCCGATGACGGCTACATGCCGCGGGCCGTCGATTCTCGAGTCGGGGCCTTCGGTGTCAGCTTCCATGATTACGCTGCGCCTATCGACGAACCGCTCGAGGTCCGCTGGGTGGCCCGCCACCGTCTCGAAAAGAGAGATCCGAGCGCCGCTCGATCCGAGCCGGTGGAGCCGATCGTCTATTACCTGGATCCGGGGGTCCCGGAGCCGATCGCCAGCGCGCTGATCGAGGGAGCGGCCTGGTGGAATGAAGCGTTCGAGGAGGCGGGGTTCATCGACGCCTTTCAGGTCGAGGTCTTACCCGAGGGCGCCGATCCTATGGACGTGCGCTACAACATGATCCATTGGACGCACCGCTCGACTCGCGGCTGGTCGTACGGTGGGTCGGTCGTCGACCCGCGCACCGGCGAAATCCTCAAAGGAAACGTCAACCTCGGCAGCCTGCGGGTTCGTCAGGACCACCTGCTGGGAATTGGCCTAGTCTCTCCGTTCGCGGCTGCCATTGGCGAGTGCGACCTGGCTGCGGGGCCCACGTTCGACTACCTGGCCACCGTGGCGGACGGTTCTGACCCGGTGGAGATGGCGCTCGCTCGTCTCCGCCAGCTCTCCGCTCATGAGGTTGGTCATACCCTCGGGTTCGCCCACAACTACATCGCCAGCGCCTACGGGCGGTCGAGCGTGATGGACTACCCGGCGCCGCTGGTCACGATCGCCGAGGGCGGCGCCCTCGATCTGTCCGAGGCTTACGACGTTGGGATCGGCGAATACGACAAGTTCGCCGTGAAGTGGCTGTACAGTGACTTCCCCGAGGGCACCGACGAGGGGGCGGCTCTCGATACGATCGTTCGGGATGCTCTGGACCGAGGGGTGCGCTTCATTACCGACCGGGACGCGCGGCCGGCCGGCGCGGCCCACCCGCTGGCCGCTTTGTGGGACAACGGTTCCGACCCGGTCGCGATGCTGGAGCACGAGATCGAAGTGCGGCGGATCGGGCTGGAGAACTTCGGTGCTTCGGCGATTCGGTTGGGCGAACCGATGGCGGCGCTCGAAGAGGTGCTGGTGCCCCTGTATCTGCATCACCGCTATCAGGTCGAGGCCACCGCCCACTCGCTCGGCGGCGCCGACTACAACTTCGCGCTGCGCGGCGACGGCCAGATGACGATCGAGATCGTTCCAGGGGCGCGGCAGCGCAGAGCGCTGGACGCCATGCTGCTGACCATCGAGCCCGAGTTCCTGGCAATCTCCGAGCGCATCCTCCAGCTCATTCCGCCGCGCGCCTTCGGCATGAGCAGCGGCGAGCTGTTCGCGAGCCGCACGAGCCCGACCTTTGATCCGTTGAGCGCGGCGGCGACCGCCGCCGATCTGACGATCGGGTTCATTCTGCAGCCCCAGCGCATGGCGCGGTTGGTCGAGTTCCATGCCCGCGACGAGTCGTCGCCTGCGCTCGCCGAGGTCATCGACCGCACGCTCGAGGTGAGCTGGTACGGGCCGGCGGAGGAAACGCCATTCATGCAGGAGATCCGTCACACGGTCGAGCGGGTTGTGCTGGACCGGCTGCTCGCCGAAGCTGGAAGCGCCGAGAACACACCTCAGGTGCGCGCGGTGTTGACGGCTCAGGTGGCAAGTCTATCGGCGTGGCTGGCCGAGCTCGAGAGCCCGACGCCTCACCAGCGCCTGGCGCTGGATGACATCAATCGCTGGTGGCAGCGTGCGGAAGGAACGACACCAGCGTCGGAGGTGCCGGGAGCGCCGCCGGGCAGCCCGATCGGCCAGCGGCGCAACCGCTAGGGGTGAGCTAGAGGGCGGGCAGCCCGTCCTCCAACCAAGAATGGTCGCCTTCGAGCACCCGCTGGGCCAGCCGGTAGGTGGCTCTATCGTCGTTCTTCAAGACCTGGCGGAACAGCGACTCGACGCGACGTCGACTGTGGCGACAGAAGACGTCGGCGACCTCGAGGGCACCGGGCTCACCCTGCTTGGCCAGCTCCACGGCCCGAGAGCTGGCGACAGCCATGGCGAAGAGTTCCGCCCCGATATCGACCAGTCGTCCGAGCACCGCCTGGCGCTTCTCGAGCTTGGGACCGAAACGAATCATCGCGTGGAATAGGGCGCGTGCCAGGCGCCGCGCCGCGCGGTCGACATAGCGCACGTGCCCGGCCAGGGAACCGAACTCGGAATAACGCGGCCAGCGTCCCCAACCGATCCAGCGCGTCGGATACCACCAGGCGTAGAAAGCTGCTGCTCTGGCGAGGGCTTTGAGCTTAGCGCCGATCCCAGCTTTGGGATCCACGAGGTCGCCGGCCACCGAGAGATGGGTGTCCAGCGCCTCGCGCGCGATGAACAGCCGCATGATCTCGGTCGTCCCTTCGAAGATCCGGTTGATCCGCGAGTCTCTCAGCATTCGCTCGACCGGTACCGGCCTCTCTCCGCGGGCGCGCAGCGATTCGGCCTTCTCGTAACCACGGCCGCCACGAATCTGCAGGGCATCGTCGATCAGGTTCCAGCCGACCTCGGTGTTGAACAGCTTGGCGACCGCTGCCTCGAGCCGGATGTCGAAGTCGCCGGCGTCGGCCATCGCCGAGGCGATGTCGGCGACCGACTCGAGCGCGAAGGCATTAGCCGTCATCCTGCCGATCATCTGCGCAATGCTGTCGTGCACCCCGATCTGGGTGCCCCACTGGGTCCGCTCGCTCGCCCACTCGCGTGAGATCTCCACCGCACGCTTGGCTCCATACGCCGCACTCATCGGCAGCGTCAGTCGGCCCGTGTTCAGCGTGACCAGTGCCAGCTTGAGCCCTGCCCCTTCTTCCAACAGTACGTTCTCCTTGGGAACGCGAACGTCGTTGAAGCGGATGACGCCGTTGTAGATGGCATCGAGGCCCATGAAGTGGCAGCGCTGGACTAGCTCGACGCCGGGCCAGTTGGTCTCGACTATGAACGCCGTTATGCGGCGCGGACCGGTACGTGCCATGACGACCAACAGTTCGGCCAGCGTTCCGTTGGTCGTCCACATCTTCTCGCCGTTGAGTACGTACGCCTCGCCGTCCTCGCTCAGCTCGGCCGTCGTCGTGATGCGCGCCGGGTCGGAGCCAACGTCTTTCTCCGTGAGGGCGAAGGCGGAGATCGCGCCCTTGGCCAGCCGCGGCAGGTACCTCTGCTTCTGCTCCTCGGTCCCGAAGAGCTTGAGCGGCTGGGGCAGCCCGATCGACTGGTGGGCCGAGAGCAGCGCGGTAAGCGAACCGTCGACGCTGGAGACCATACCGATGGCCTTCACGTACGTGCGCTGCGACAGACCGAGGCCGCCGTACTTGGCCGGGATCTTGATCCCGAACGCCCCGATCGTCCTCAGCCGCTCGATGACTTCCTCGGGGATCTCGCGCTCACGCTCGATCCTGTCGGAATCGATGTGGCGCAGAAGGTCGGCCAGCTGCCCCAGGAAGGGTACAGCTCGACATTCCTCTTCCGGATCGTGTTCCGGGTAGGGGTGGATGAGACCAAGGCGGAGGTCCCCGGCGAACAGCTCTCGCACGAAGCTGGGGCTCGCCCACTCGGTCTCGCGGGCGGCCTCGGCGACGGCCCGCGCTTCCTGCTCGGTGACTCGGTGTTCCGCCGTTTGCGGCGGCTTTTCGCGCCCTATTCGCTCTTTTGCGATTGTGGTAGTCATCTATCTCGACCTCGTATCTGGTTATGGGCCGGGCCGCAGCGGGCGCCGCCCACCAATTCCTGCTGCTAGAACAACGTGATTCTGCCCCTGCTGGTTCTCGCGTTGCCCCCCCTGGCGCCACGCAAAACCTTTCGCAACCATCCCTCGTACGGAAACACGAAGCAGAACCACCCCGACACCACGTTACGTACCGGAGGCGCCCATGGCCGAGCCCCGCACACCCACCGGTGTGCTACGCGAGGAGCATCAGCTGATCCTCAGAGTACTGGACGTCCTGCAGGCGCTACTGGAGAAGGGGGAGGCCGGCGAATGGGACCTCGACGCCATGCAGGAGTGCGTCGACTTCTTTCGGCTGTTCGCCGACGCCTGCCACCACGGCAAGGAAGAGGATCTGCTGTTTCCCGAGCTGGAGTCGCGGGGGATGCCTCGGGAGGGTGGCCCCATCGCGGTGATGCTCTTCGAGCACAAACAGGGCAGGGGGTTCGTGGCGCGGATGGCCAAGGCTCTAGAGGATGCTCGCGGCGGCGAAGTCGAGCCGCTGAACAGGCTCGATCATGCGGCCCGCTCCTACCTCGAGCTGCTTCGTGCCCATATCAACAAAGAAGACAACGTGCTGTTTAACATGGCCGACCAGCTGGTGGACAAGTCGGGCTGCGAGCGGCTTTGCGGCCAGTATGATGTCGTCTGCGCGCAGCACTTCGAGGGGCGGACGAAGGAACAGTTGGAGATCTTGGCGGGCAACCTTTTGGGTCGGTACGGCCATCCATAAAGTGGAATTCCCAACACAGTAACCACGGATTAGGAAGGATTCCCATGGCGACAACGAGACGTCTTATGGCGCTGGGTCTGTGTATCCTGGCGCTGGGGGAGGTGCTGGCCCCGGGCGGCGCCGGCGCCCAGACCAAGCTACTCCGTTTCCCGGACATCCACGGCGACCGGGTGGCTTTCATGTACGCGGGTGACATATGGGTAGCCCCCGCGGTCGGTGGCACCGCCACACGGCTTACGACACACCCCGGCCTGGAGCTGTTCCCCAAGTTCTCGCCGGACGGTCGGTGGATCGCCTTCACCGGCCAGTAC
>CAYFSW010000115.1:0-16917 GCA_964345885.1 uncultured Gemmatimonadota bacterium
AGGTGCTCTCCTTATCGATTGAGTACCGACTGTGTTGTTTAATGCCGGGCCGCTAGCGAGCGGCTCGTAGGCTGTATCGTCTAGTCAACTTCCGTGCCCCGGCCGAGCCGTTCGCGCAAGGCTTTTATTTGCAACGAGAAAGACTGAAAGGACCCCTGGATCAGAGGGAGGGGCGCCAGCGAAGTTCGGTCAAGATGACCGCTTGCAGGTGGGGGCCCTGGCCGGAATGTCCGCGGCGTACAATCCGCGTTTCATCCCGGTCACAGCTCATTCAAGACCCGCATCGGTTCCACCCGGGCAACCCGCGCCGCGGCGACCGCCGCGGCCACGACGGAGAGGAGACCCAAGAGGAGGGATGCTGAGGTGTAGACCCAGACATCCCAAGGGGCCGTTCCGTAGAAGAAGGCGGTGAGGAGGCGATTCACAGCCAAAGCACCGAGGAGGCCGATCGCGATCCCGATTCCCCCGGCTCGGAGGGTTCCCAGGGCCACCATCTGGATCAGGCGTCGCGACTGAGCCCCAAGGGCCATGCGGATACCTATCTCGCGGGTCCGCCGTGAGACGGTGCGAGCCGTGACGCCGAATACGCCTACCAATGCGAGGAGCGTCGCCAGACTGCCGAACGCGGCGACCAGGACCACTCTAAACCGCTCGGCCCCGGTCGAGCTCGCTTGCAGGGCGCCGACGGTGGTCTCCTGACTGAGGGGAATACCCGGATCGACGGCCCGGACGGCCTCGCGCATCGAGGGGACAAGGGCCTCGGGTGAGCCCGGCGTACGCGCCACGATGCTGAAATCGCCGAACACAGAGAGTTCTGAGGGCCGGCGATACACCATGGGAAGAGGATCTTCCAGCAGGTGCCGCTCCCGCACATCTCCCACGATCCCGATGATCCGGAAGCGATTGCGACCGTCCAGGATCGCGGCCCCCAGAGGAGACACCGCGGGCCAGCCCCAGTATCGCCGCGCCATGGTTTCGTTAATGAGCACGGTGCGATCGGCGTCACCTGCCGGGTCGCTGTCGGAGTAGAGCTGGCCGGCGAGCAGGGGGATCCCCATGATCTCGAAGTACCCGGAGGAGGCGCGATGGCTCCGAGCGATGACCCGGCCGCCGCCGTCGGGGGCTCGTCCCTCGATGGTGTAGGTGGTACCCGATATCCGGCCGGGGAAGGGAAGACCATCGATCCCGCCGGCCCGGATCACGCCCGGTATCCGCTCGACGCTTTCCAGGGCTGCCCTGCAGAACTGCATCTGGGTGGCCCGGTCCGGAAAGTGGGACTTCGGAATTTCGACCCGGACGGTCGCCACCCGATCTCCTCGGAAGCCGGGATCGACAAGACTGAGGTTCATCAGACTCTTGCCCAATAGGCCTGCCGTGACCAACAGAAGCATGGTCAAAGCCAGCTCCCCCGAGACGAGGGTCGCCTGCAGCTTGGTGCCGCTACCGGAATGCCAGCGGCCCTCGCCCATCGAAGACGAGCAAAGCGAGTCGCGATGTTGGAGGAAAGCGGGAGCGAATCCAAAGAGAACGGCGCTGGCCACGCCGACGGCTACGGCGGCAAGCAAGACGTTCCAGTCCACGGCTACCTCGGCAAGGCGAGGCAGCGCCGGGCCCAAGGACACGAAGCCTCGAACTCCGAGAGGCGTCAGCACCAATCCTGCCACGCTGCCGAGTAGCCCGAGCATCAGACTCTCGGCGAGGAGCTGCTGGGCGATGCGGAGCCGTCCCGCCCCCAGCGCGATTCGCGTCGCGATCTCACCCTTGCGGTCGATGGCCTCGCCCAGGAGCAGGGTCGCGACGTTCGCGCAGGCGATGACCAGCAAGAGCCCTGCGGCGGCCAGGAAAAGGAGGAGCGGCGCGCGGTACCGTGCCACCACCTCATCCCTGGGGCCGGTGAGGCGAAACGCCAGCTCGGCCGGGCTCCGGTCGCCCCGGAGAACCACATCCAGCTCGCTCAGGGCCTGCGCCCGAGAACCCCCCGGGGCGAGGCGGCCCATGGCCTCGAGATCGCGGCTGCCGGGAGAAGCGCGTCGGTCGAAGAAGACCGGAACCCAGGCCGCTCGGTCACCGGTATCGATGGAAGCCCTGAAGAGGTTGAATAGGGTGCTGTGCACACGAACCTCGGGAGGGAGCACACCGATGACCTCGAACGCCCCTCCGTCGAGGGTGACGCTTCGTCCGACGATGTCGGGGTCGGATCCGAAACGGCTGGACCACAGGGCGTGGCTGAGCACGACTAGGCGCGGCGCACCCGGTCCCTCTTCCTCCGGGAGAAAGGCTCGTCCCAGTAAGGGCCTGATGCCCAGCATAGAGAAGAGCCCGGCGCTGGCTTCACCCACATCGAGCGTCTTCGGAGTCCCCGCGCCGGTGAGGGTCATGGTCCGGTTCCGGTGCACGGCCACCTCGCGGAAGGCTCGCGTGCGATCCCGGAAGTCCAGAAACTGCGGCCAGGAGAGCCCGATCTTGTCCCAGGCCTCGCTGAGCAGTGCATCTTCCCTCCATTGGGGATACGTCTGCCAGATGGTCACCAACTCACCCGGTCGCGCATAGGACATGTTGCGGAGCAGGATGCCGTTTACCAGGCTGAAGACCGTTGTGGAGGCCCCGATGCCCAGGCCGAGGGTGCCAATCACCAGAGCGGCGAAGAGGGGGCGCTTCCGGAGAGTGCGAAAGCCAAAGCGAAGGTCTTTGACGAAGTTCTCCATGTTGCTCCTACCGCCCAACGAACCATGGTGGAGGCCCTCCTTGCGAAGGGGGGCCCGACCGGGCCTTCCGAAGAGCCACCCGATGATCCTACTCATCCGACGCCCTCCAACTCCGCTGTGATTCCGTCCCACAGCCCGAGTAGGGAGCGACGCATCTCCCTCAGCCGCTCCAGGCCTGCGGGCGTGGGAACGAAGTAGCGCCTGGGGCGTCCCGATTCACCGGCCCCGTCGGAGAGTCGGGAGGTCAAAAGCCCCTTCTCCTCCAGGCGGCGCAGGGCGATGAAGACGGCCGATTGCGCTGGTGAGCGCTGGGTGCGCTTCTCGATCCCCAGGACCACAGAGACCGTGTAGGTGTCACCCCGAAGCCGGAGAGTGGCCAGTAGCACCTGGTGCTCGAGTTCGCCGAGCGCCGTTCTCGTCATAGGGTCTCGTGGGCCGGTCGCCACCACAATTGCTGGTACGTTAGACGCTGTAATCGCCGGCGGGGTTGGAAGAAGGGCGCCGTGCCGATTTGCCCTGACCCGAGCCGCCTGCAACCCAATGCCCGGCCTGTTCTGAAGATCGGTGACCCGAGAGCGATAACCGTCCGCCCCGGGGAGGGCCCCGAGCCGATGGAGAGGCGGTCCCTGTTGCATATATGGCACAATGGAGCAACCAGGGGCTACTTTCGTGTCATAAAAGCTACGCAGCCCTTGCGCGAGCGCCGCTCGTCCTCTATCTTGAGACTGTGTGATAAAAGCGATGCGAAGCCTGGATTGGGGGCGATATGTCCGATAAAAGCTACACCACCGCCACCGACCGGGAGGTCATGCGGGAGATCGGCGAGCGCCTGGTGGGGCTCCGCAAGGCTCGTGGGCTGACCCAGAAGGAGGCGGCGGAACGCGCCGGCCTTTCCCGGAGCACACTCCACCGGGCCGAGAAGGGGGACAACCCCACGCTCCTAACGTTGGTGCGGTTGCTCCGCGTCTATGGTCGGGTGACCGCCCTGGAGAGCTTCATCCCCGCCCTCGAGGTGTCTCCCATGGCGCGGCTGCGTGAGCGCAAGGAGCGGTCGGGTGCCTGACGTGCCGGAGGTGCGCGCCGAGGCCGAAGTGCGTCTGTGGGATGAGACGGTGGGCGCTGTAGTCGAGCTCGAGAGCGGCCGCATCTTGTTCGAGTACGCCGACGAGTTCCGTCGCCGAGGGCTAGAAATCTCTCCGATCCACCTCCCGGCGGAGTTGGCCGGCCCCCAGAGCTTCGAGGAGCTCCGCCGGAAGCCTGCGTTCGAAGGACTACCGGGGGTGCTGGCCGACGCGTTGCCCGATGCCTTCGGCAACCGGGTCATCCGAGCCTACTATACCGCCCGGGACGAGGCTGAGCGGGCGATGAGTCCGGTTCAGAGGCTTCTCTACGTGGGCGAGCGAGCCCTCGGGGCACTGACCTTCCATCCCCCAGAGGCGCTTCCCATCCGTGCCGCCGAGGAGGAGTCGCTGGAGATCGCCGCGCTGGTTCGCGACGCCCGGCGGATTATTCGCGGCGAGCCCGAGGTAGCGATCCCGGAGATCTACCGGATCGGCTCCTCAGCGGGAGGGCGGCGCCCGAAGGCGATCGTCCACTACGATCCCGAGAGCGGCTCGATCCGATCAGGAGGCACTCCGCTCGAGTCCGGCGAGGTGGCGTGCATCCTCAAGTTCGACGGAGTCGGAGGTGGAGAAGCGCCGGGCGAATTGGGGCCACCGCAAGCCTACAACCGCGTGGAGGCCGCCTACGCGGCAATGGCCGTGGCCGCTGGGGTGGAAATGTCCGAGATCGATGTCCTCGAGGCGGACCGGTACGCCCACCTGCTTGTCCGCCGGTTCGATCTCGTGGAGGGCCGCCGCCTTCACCAGCATACTTTCGGCGGCTTGATCCATGTCGACTACAACGAGCCCGGAGCCAGCTCGTACGAGGAGTATCTGCGCACGCTATTTCGGCTTGGGATGGCCCACGACGCTCTCGAGCAAGCCTATGGGCGAATGGTGTTCAACGTCTTGGCCGTCAACCAGGACGATCACGTCAAGAACCTGTCGTTCCATATGAGCCCAAGTGGCGAGTGGTCGCTCACACCTGCGTACGACGTCACGTTCGCCCGCGGCCAGCGATGGACGGCCAACCATCAGATGAGGGTGCAGGACAAGGTGTCCGGCATCCGGCAGGCCGACCTGCTGGCGGTGGCGAAGCTTTTTGACATCAAGAAGCCGAGTCGCATCCTCGAACAGACCCGCAGTGCCCTAGCCGATTGGGAACGGTTCGCGGCGCTCTACGACGTCCCCAAAGAAGCTGTGGGCGCTATCCGGAGGGAGCTCGACGAGCGGGCCGACGCGCTCGCCGGCTGAAAGCGATCACTTGCCCCCTTTCTTCGTGCCCTGGGAGGCGAGCTCGGAGACGTAGAGCGTGCCGCTCAAGCTCTCGCCGCTCGAGTAGCTGGTCACCCACACGTCGTACTGGCCCGACGGCGGGTTGTAGATGTTGACCTCGGGGTTGAGGCCGCTGTGCGAGTCGTCGTCGCAGTGCCACTGCCCGGATCCGTCGTTGATCACGAGCCCCGTATCTCCGTCGCCGATGACGTAGAAACGCAGCATACCGCTGCGGCCCGACATATGAAGGATGAAGTCCGGCTGGCTGGCGGCGTACCCGACGCAGCCCGAGCCGAGATTCATGGCGCGTACGTCGAGACTGCCGCCCGACGTGACGGACACCGAGTGCGGGTCGGGCATAAAGCCAGGAGAGAGGGTCACGTTGCCAAAGTAGGCCTCGCTGCCGCCGATGTTCAGGCTGCCGCTGGTGCCACTTCCACTGCTGGTGTAGGACGCCGTTGCGGAGCCGGGATGATAGTCAAGCTCGGTGATATACAACGTGCTGGAGATGTTCTCGTTGCTCCGATAGCTGGTCACCCACACGTCGTACTGTCCCTGCGGCGCGTCGTGAATCGTGACCGTCGGGTCGGTGCCACCGTACGAGTCGTCGTTACAGTGCCAGCGCCCGTTGGCGTCGTTGATCACGAGCCCCGTGTCTCCGTTGCCGATGTTGTAGAAGCGGAGCATGCTGCTGTTGCCCGATACGTGCAGGATGAAATCGGGCTGGCTGGTGGCGTATCCGACGCAACCCGAGCCGAGATTCATCGCGCGAACGTCCAGGCTGCCGCCCGAGGTCACCGTGACCTGGTGCGGGTCGGGGGTGAAGCCGGTGGCGAGCCTCACGCTCCCATAATTGGAGTTGCTACCGCCTACCTGCAGGGTCTGCGCGGCAGCGGGCTCCAGGCTGAGAAGCGCTACTCCCCCTGCCACGGCCAGTGCGAGAAAGGCTCTCATGGTTCCTCCTGGCTTGGGATTCAGATGCGGTTGCGGAGCGAAGGCCCACCGGGCGGGGAGCACGAATCCCGAGAATCGGGTCCGCTTGGGAAAAGGGCGCAACGGTGCGTCGTGGGGTCGAAAGCAGGGGGAGTATGGCCCAAGCTTACCCGATACTGATGGGTGCAGGCGGCTGACCTTCTGGTGGGGAGAGGGACGTGACTCTGGGCGGCCGTACACCGCCGGAGCGGACGAAGAATATGGCCTATAAGCCAATGATCGTCAACGCCGGGCGGCGCCGATGCTCAGGGCCGCCCCTGCCAGCGGTCTACAGCGTCAGTGATATGTTGCGGTCAGTAGCATTGGAGAGACGATGCGGCTCAGGAACGCTCGGGTCCGCTCTATGGCTCCCGGCAGCAACGGTGTGTGGCCGCCGCCCTCGTAGAGGTACCACTCGAACTCCGGCTCGCCGCGTCCCAGTCCGACCATGACATCAATCAGCCGCTCCGCTTCGCCGACTGGTACGGTCTCGTCGGCTGTACCGTGGTGCACCTGAAGCTGGGGGAGGCGCTCGGCGAAGAGGACCGGCGAGCGGCGTATCAGTTCCGGGCGCACGTCGGCGACCGTCAGCACACCGTTCTTCAAGGGCTGGATGAACTCATCGTTCAGGAACTCGAGCGCCGGCAGGTTGCGGAGGCTGTCGCCCAGAGCTTCCTCGACGACCTCCTGAACGAAGGGGCCGAAGAAGTCGGTCGGCCCGAAGAACTCTACTACTACATCGATCTGCGGTTCGCGCTCGGCCATGAGAAGCCCTACGCAGGCTCCGCGGCTGAAGCCAACCACGCCGATCCGTTCGGCGTCTGCTTCCGGGACTGTGGCCGCGACCACGTTGAGCAACGCTAGCGCGTCGTCGACGTCCCGGTCCCAGGGGCTTGCAGGACCGCCGGATAGGTATGTCGTGCCCTCGAAGATCAGCGGCTCGGCTCGGAAGGAAGGTGCCACGAAGACGAAGCTCTGCACATCGCTGGCCAGCAGGAGCGGTAGTAGTGACAGGGTCTCGTCGATGCTGACACCATGGTCACCACCGTGAGCGTAGACGAGGACCGGCAGGCTGCCGGGCTGGGCGCCGGCGGGGACCATAATGGCACCGTGGTGGAGCACGCCATCCACGGTGTGAGAGACGACGCGCACCTGCACGTCGACTCCGCCGACGTTCAGGTCGGCGGACGCGACCTCCTGGTAGTTTTGCGCCGACACGTCACGGCTCGACCACTCGTCCGCGATGGCGTCGATCTCGGCCTGGCTGGGCTCGGCGAATAGTAAGGTGAGATTGACACCTTCGACGATGTGATCCTCGGGTCCAGTCGCGTCGTCGCAGGCTGAGAGTGCCAGCAAGGTGGTGGCTGCGATTAAGAGGCTGAGTGGGCTCGTACGTCTTCTCGTAGTAATCACGACATCCCTCGTCTGAGTTGACTACACAATCGCTCCCCGGGAGCGTCCCCGCAATCGTCCGTTTGACGATCCGGTGATTTGGGTCGGCTAGGGTTCGGGCTAGGGATGACGATAATGCCAACGATAACGATGGCGATGGGGATGGGGAGGGGGAGTTGATCGGCCGGGCGCTGCGGGCGCGGCCGTTGGCTCTGGGGGCACTGGCACTCGTCGCCGGACTTGTACTCGGGCTCCGCGGTGCCGATCTGGCCCTGCCTTCCGTCGCGTTTCTGGCCATCGCGGCGGCGTTGGGGGCGGTACTACTCGACCGGCGCGGGCTGCTGATCTCCTCCGCGTTGCTCGGAATCTCGGTGGGGGGCATAGCCATCGGGTTGAGTGCGGAAACGCGCGCGGCGCGGGACTGTCGGGCGAGCTGGGGATCGGGCGCGCGGGTATCGCTGACTGCCATCGCCATCGGCTACCTACCGGCCGGTGAGCGGGGGAGCGTGCGCGTGCGGCCGACGGGCCCGTCGGAGCAGGACGGTTGCGAATGGAGCGGCGCGGTTCGGGTCTGGGGCGAGGGGCCGCTGCGGCCGGGTTCTGTTTACAGGGTCGAGGGGGCCTGGCAGCCGAGCTTGAGGCCCGGTCGCTGGCCACGACCGCCGGATCGCCGAGGGTGGATCGCAGCGCGCAGCATAGCGGTTCTGGAAGAGGCGGGTTCCGGCCGCCATCCCTTCCTCCTCGCACGCGGCCTGTTGGCCGAGAAACTGTGGGCTCTCTATCCGCGACGTTGGGCACCGCTGGCCCAGGCCCTGGTGCTGGGGCAGCGCGAGACGATCGACCCTGAGGTCTCAAGGCGGATCGCCCGGGCCGGGCTCGCCCACCTGCTCGCGATATCGGGCCTTCACGTTGGGCTGTTGGCGGGGTCGATCTTCGCGCTCGCCCGGATCGCGCGGGCGCCTGCCCGCTCGGCCTACGTGATCACCGTCGCCGGCAGCTTCGCCTACGTGCTGCTCATCGGTGCGCCGGCGTCTGCGGTGCGTGCGGGGCTCATGGTCTTCCTCTGGACGCTCACGCGGCTCGCCGCGCGCGCCTCATCGGCGTTCGATGTCCTGGGGCTGGCCGCGCTGCTCTTGCTGTTGGTGCGGCCGTGGAGCGCTCTGGAGCCCGGCTTCCAGCTCTCCTTCGCCGGCGCCGCAGCAGTCGGCTACGTACGCGCCGAGTCGCGACGATTGGAGTGGCTCAGGGAGCGGTCCGGCGTCGTGAGGGGCATCGTCATGGGTGTATTCGCCAGCGCGGCGACCGTGCTGCTCATCGCGCCGATTACCGCGGCCTACTTCGGGCGCGTCACGCCGGCGGCAATAGTCGGCAATCTCGCCGCAGTGCCGCTGCTGATGCTGGCAATGCCGGCACTCTTCCTGTCAGCGCTTCTATCTCCGTGGCCGGCGCTAGCGTCTTGGCCGGGGTACGCAGCAGTGACGGCTCTGCATGCGATCGATGCGCTGGCCCGGGTGCTGAGCGAGATCCGGTGGGGGTCGCTGGAGATCGCGCGGCCTGCACTGCTGCCGTCGCTGGCCTACGTCTGCCTGCTGGTGCTCGGGGCGCACGCCCTGTACGGCGCCTGGCAGCGCCGTCGCTTCATCCTGGCGCTGGGGCTCTTGGCAGCAATCGCCTTGGCCTGGCCCGCGGTCCGGGCGCGTATTCCGATGGACCATCTGAGCGTTTACGTCCTGGATGTGGGGCAGGGGGACGCCATCGCCATCGCGACGCCGCGACGTCACTGGCTGCTGGTTGATGCAGGCCCGAGGTCGGGCAAGTTCGACGCAGGAGCACGACGCGTCGTGCCCTTTTTGCGCGAGCAGGGCGCACGTCGGCTGGTCGCCTGGCTGGCGAGCCATCCCGATCTCGATCACGTGGGTGGAGCGCCGGCGCTGTTAACTTCGACCGAAGTCGATCGCGTTATTGGCTCGGCTCGGATAACCGGCCAGCGGGGACAACTCGACGTACTGCGCTGGCTCGCGGACCACGGCAGCGGTTGGCTCGCCGCCGACGCGGGCGACACGCTGAGCGTCGATGAAGTGAGGCTCATCTTCCTTCACCCCGGACGGGTCGAGCCGGATAAGGAGGAGGCGTCCAATGCTTATAGCCTCGTCTTTCGGCTCGAGTACGGCGACTTCCGCATGCTGTTCACCGGTGATGCGCCGGGTCAGGTCGAAGATCGGCTCAGCGACGAAGATGCCGACGCTGTTCGCGCTCAGGTTCTGAAGGTTTCTCACCACGGCAGTGGCTCTTCCACGTCACGCCACTTCCTCGCGAGCGTTCAGCCCGAGTTGGCCGTTATCTCCGTCGGCCGCCGCAACCTCTACGGCCACCCGTCGCCCCGCGTACTATTACGGCTCGCGGCTCGCGGCATCCCAACGCGCCGCACCGACCGGGAAGGGACGCTGGTAATCGATGCCCGGCAAGATGGGTCGTGGAGCGTGCGCTCGGCAGCGGAGGGACGCTGGTAGACCCGCATCGAGCTAGAAATCCGGCCGAAGCACCCAGAGTCCGGTGTTCATGTCCGAGACGTAAATCAGGCCCTCGTCTAGCTGCGGTGCCCAAGTACAGGTTTCTGTGCTGGCGACACAGCGCGCTCCCGCTCCGTACTGTATGCCTGTGATCTCGCGTCCTTGTCGGTCGAGTTCGCCCAGCAGCTCGCCACTCACGTCTAACGCGCGGAGTCCAGCCTCGTACCACGCGGCGTAGAGAATCGTCTGCTCCTCATCGACCCAGAAATTGTGGGGCGTTGCTCCCGAGACACGGAAAGTCGCGATCTCGGTCGGGTTCTCGAGATCACTTGCATCCACTACGTGCACTATTCCTGGCGCCTGAAAGTCCTCCTCACCAACGAAGACATACCCTGTGGCGGGCCAGTACCAGGCGTTGTGCGTCTGACCGCCTGCGGTCCGGATTCGACTTACCTCCACAGGGTTTGACGGCGAACCGCCGCTGATCCCGTTCCCCACATCGAGGATCACCAGGCCGGCGTCCCAGTGCGACAAGAATGCGAGCCCAGCGCGAACGTAGATGTCGTGCAGGAAACTCGATCCGGCGTAATAGCGTCCGACGAGGCGAGGGGCACTCGGGTTGGAGATGTCTATGACGCGCAGGCCGTTCCCCGATCCATCAACGGCCGCGTAGACGTAGTCGCCATCGATCCAGACGTTGTGGACCCCCGATTCCAACTCACTCGTGAAGCGCGTAATCACATTCGGGTGGGCCGGATTACTGAGGTCGAGTAGGGTGATTCCGTTAAGCCCGTCGGATGACCCCTCATGGGTGATCACAGCGATCATTCCATCGTCGCGGACCTTCACGTCGTTCACGACGATGGCGTCCACCACGACAGACTCCACCAGCGCGGGCGCGCCGGGTGCCGTCAGGTCCCACACGTGCAGGCGGTCTCCGCAGATGCTGCCCCGGCATTGCCACGTACCCGTATAGGCGAAGGTCCCGTGCACCCAGAGGTCAGATGTAAAACGGCTTAGCGGGGTCCCCGACCCAACGACCTCGAACCTTGCATCAGGGCCGTGCCCGCTGCCGGCTCCCCGCTCGGCAATCGCAATCGTCAGCGTGTCGGCCAGCCGCCCCAGGCTCGCCACGATACGCGCCGTGCCCGGCGTGTAGCCGACGAACCGACCTGCGGCGGTTATCGCGCCTGCTGAAGGGGGGAGGACCGACCAGTTCACCGTGACCCCGCCAACCGGGCCACCGGTGGTATCGCGGATCTCCGCCACGAATCCCACCACGTCGCCCTGGCGCGGCGCTGGCGACCCCTCCGAGATCGTCACGCTGGCGATATCGGATGGTGGCTCGCCGCCGTCCGGGTCGGTCAGGCCACCTCCGCAGCCAGCTGCGGCGAGCGCGAGCCAGGGAGCCGCCAACAATGCGATGTGAGTTGCGTATCTGGGCATCCTGTTATCTCTGCTGGAGTGAACGTCTTGCACAGACTGCGATTGGGGCCCGGGACTTCGGCGGCCCCCTAGGACCAACAAAAAAAGAGGCAGGAGGTTTCAGCGGTTAGGCCCGGTGGCTTCAGAACGCTCTGTGTTGGTCGAAGCGTCTAACAGGTAACGTGCTTTGGCTGCAGGGATTTAGGGGTTTGGCTGGGCCGGGCGGCGGGAACTGCTCGGCCGCCATCTGGAGTTAGTGCGGGGGAGAGAGGCTTCCGGGGGGTATTCCGAGAGGCCTCCAGTGCGGTGCACGAATTCTGGATGGAAGACAGGGGTGAAGGGTTGTCGATCCTGTCGCGCGGCGTGGCGGTTCCGATCCTGACTATCTCGGGTCTCGTGCTCGGTGCGACGCAGGTGTCGGTTCATCTGAGCAGGCGTGGTTCGCCAGCACGTGCGGACGCGCTGCAGCGCCAGCGTGTGGATAGTGGTTATGCGATTCGAGAGGCGCCACCGGGCTGGCCGTTCTATTTCACGCGAGCCGTGTACTCGGGAAACCGCTCGGGTTGGTATAGCAGTTGGAGCGTCGATTTCCCAAAGGCTGATCGTCAGTTCATCATCGGGGTCCGGCGGCTAACCAACATCGATGCGTACGAGTTCGAGAACCCGATCCAGCTCGATGACCCGAACTTGCGCCGTTATCCGTTTCTCTACGCGCTCGAAGTGGGCTATATGTCGCTCACCCCGTCGGAGGTGCGGGGTCTGCGCGACTACCTACTGGCCGGCGGTTTTCTGGTTATCGACGACTTTTGGGGAACATACGAGTGGCGGAACTTCGAGGCGCAGATGCGACGGGTGCTGCCGGACCACGGGATCGTCGACCTGCCGCGAGATCATCCGTTGCTGAGCACGTTCTACGAGGTGGATGAGATCGTTCAGGTGCCAAACGTGGGGCAGGGGGTCCGGGGCGGTCCGACGTTCGAACGGGACGGCTACGTGCCAATGCTGAAGGGGATCTTCGACGAGGCGGGCCGTCTGATGGTGGTCATCAACTGGAATACGGACCTCGGTGATGCCTGGGAGTGGGCCGATCATCCGTACTATCCGCTGAGGTTCTCGAACTACGCCTACCAGTTGGGGATCAACATGATCATCTACGGTATGAGCCACTAAATGGCCGCGATCTTCGAGTCGGTGTTCGAATTCCTGTTCAAGTATCGCCTGCTGGTCTTTGAGAGGGGAGATCTCGCGTTCGCCACGCCGTGGCCGACGTGGGCCCTGGTTCTGGGAATCGCGATCGCCGTCGGTCTGACTTTCTATACGTACACCCGCGCCACCTCCGGCGGTCGGCGCGACGCCGTAGTGCTGGCCGCGCTCCGAGTTCTGGTCCTGGGGCTGCTCCTCTTCTCACTCTCGAGACCCAGCCTGCTCATCCCGACCGTCGTCCCGCAACGCAACTTCCTCGGGATACTTATCGACGATTCGAGGAGCATGCAGATTGCCGACCGCGACGAGGTGCCGCGCAATCGGTTCGTCGCGGAGGCTTTCGGCGCCCCGGACAGCACGCTGCGAGCGGCGCTGGCCGATCGCTTCCTGTTGCGATTCTTCCGCTTCTCCGGAAGCGCCGAGCGCATAGACGATCTGTCTCGGCTTACCGGCGTCGGCGATCGCACGGACCTGGGGCAAGCACTGGACCTGGCGCGTCGTGAGCTGGCAGCGGTGCCGCTGGCCGGCCTGGTCCTGGTGACCGATGGGGCGGACAACTCGGAGAGCTCTTTGACGGAGGCGCTGTTATCGCTCGAGGCGAATTCGGTCCCCGTCTACACGGTGGGGCTGGGCCAGGAGCGCTTCGCTAGGGACATCCAGCTGAGCCGGGTCGTGGCGCCGCGCAGCGTACTGCTCGGCTCTACGCTGGTCGTCGACGTGGTTCTCGAGCAGGTTGGCTTCGGCCGTCAGACGGTCGAGGTCCAGGTGGAGGATGACGGCCGGATCGTCGCCTCGGAGGAGGTGAGGTTTCCCGCTGACGGCGAGTCGGCGACCGTGCGTGTGCAATTCACGACGACCGAGAGCGGAGTGCGCAAGTTCCGGTTCCGAGTGCCGCCGCAGCCAGGCGAGCAGGTTGACCGGAACAACGAGCAGGAAGCCCTGATCGTGGTGGAGGATAAGCGCGAGCGGATCCTCTACTTCGAGGGCGAGCCGCGCTTCGAGGTGAAGTTCCTGCGCCGTGCGGTGAGCGACGATGAGAACGTTCAGGTGGTCACACTGCTGCGCACAGCGGAGAACAAGTTCCTGCGACTCGACGTCGACGATTCGGAAGAGCTTGCCGCTGGGTTCCCGAGGACGCGGGAAGAGCTTTTCGCCTACCGGGGCCTGATACTCGGCAGCGTCGAAGCGAGCTTCTTCTCCCACGACCAGCTGCGCATGATCGAGGAGTTCGTCGGCCAACGCGGAGGCGGCCTCCTGGTACTCGGAAGCCGCCACTCGTTCGGGCGCGGCGGCTATTCCGGGACCCCGCTGGCCGACGTCCTCCCGGTCGTACTGCCCGCCGCCGGAGGCCCGAGCACAGAGTCGTTCTACGCCGAGCTCCAGGTCGAGCCCACCCGCTTCGGCCTTACGCACCCTGCGACGCGGATCGCCGACACCGCCGAGGAATCGGCCGAGCGCTGGCGCGGGCTGCCTCCCGTGTCGGCTGTGAACCCGATCAACGAGTTGAAGCCCGGAGCCAGCAATCTGCTTACCGGCAGATCGCCTGACCTGGAAGACCCGGCGATCGTGCTGGCCTATCAGCGCTACGGGCGCGGCAAGGCTTTGGCGCTGCCGGTCCAGGATTCCTGGATGTGGCAGATGCATGCCGACGTCCCACTCGACGACATGACGCACGAGATCTTCTGGCGACAGCTCTTGCGCTGGTTGGTGAGCTACGTGCCCGATCCGGTCAGTGTCACCACCGCACAGGATCGTGTTAACCCCGGCGAACCGGTGGCGCTCACCGCGGAAGTCGAGGATCAGACCTATTTGAGCGTGAACAACGCCGAGGTCGTGGCCCGGGTGACGGCGCCGTCGGGTGCCCTGAGCGAGATCCCGATGGAATGGGCGGTCGACGCCGACGGCGAGTACGCGGCCAGCTTCGTCCCCGATGAGCGGGGAATCCACGAGATAAACGTAGTCGCGCTCGAGGACGGCGAGTTCCTCGGCGAGCATACAGCCTACGTGAGCGCCGAAGAGCTGCCCACCGAGTATTTCGATGCAGAGATGCGCGCGCCGACCCTGCAGCGGATCGCCGAGGAAACGGGCGGCCGGTTCTACACCCCCGCGAATGTGGCCATGTTGCCGGAGGACGTGAGCTTCACGGAGAGCGGCACTACCGTGATCGAGGAGCGAGAGCTCTGGGATATGCCCATCATCTTCCTGCTGCTGCTCGCCGTCGTGGGCAGCGAGTGGGCTTACCGGAAGTACAGGGGGCTGGTGTGAGGTCGATCGCCGTGCTCCTCGGGTTGGCCTGGCTTGCCGTTCCCGCAGCGGCACAGACCCATCTGATCGTTATCACCGGGTTGAGCGGCGAACCGCGTTACGCAGCTATCTTTCACGAGTGGGCGACGACTCTGATCGACGCGGCCTCAGGGCGTTGGGGCGTGCCGGAGTCGAACGTGTTCTACTTGGCCGAGAGGGTCGAGACCGATCCGAGTCGGATCTCGGCGCGCTCGACGCGCGAGAACATCGAGAACACGCTCAGGGATTTGGCGGGTCGCGCCGGGCCCGACGATAAGATCTTCGTTCTGCTCATCGGGCACGGCAGTATGCGGGACGGCGAGTCTCGCTTCAACCTGCCGGGCCCCGACATGACGCCGGCCGACTTTGACGCGCTTCTCGCAGCCTTCCCGACTCAGGGGATCGTCTTCGTTAACGCGGCGAGCGCGAGCGGCGAGTTCATCACACAGCTCTCGGGCGAGCGGCGCACTATCATCACCGCCACACGTAGCGGGTCAGAACGCAACCAGACCACCTTCGCGGCCTATTTCGTCGAGGCGTTCGCCGGCGATGGGGCCGACGTCGACAAGAATGAGCGCGTTTCGGCTCTTGAGGCGTTCAACTACGCTCGACGTGAGGTCGCCCGCGTCTACGAGTCGGACGGACGCCTGCTGACCGAGCACGCTCTGCTCGATGACAACGGCGACGGGGAGGGGAGCAGCGAGCCCGGCCCACAGGAGGCGGACGGACGCCTGGCGCGCACCCTGTTCCTGAGTGGCGGGACGGCGAGCGTGGCCTCGGGTGCGCTGCCGTCGGACCCCAGGCTGGTTGCCCTCTACGAGGAGAAGCGGCGGCTCGAGGAACAGGTCGCAGCGCTGCGGCTGCGAAAGGACGAGTTGGACCCGGAGGTCTACGAGCGCGAGTTGGAAGAGCTGCTGGTAGAGCTGGCGCTGAATACGAGGTCGATCCGCGAGCTGGAGGAGAAAGGTCAGTGATCCGCACCGTGCTTGGCGTCACACTGTCTTTGGCCGTGCTGGTCTCGGTCGGCTACAACGGCGGCTTCGCCCAAGGAACGATGGCAGACGCCGAGACGGCGCTACGTACCGGGCGCTACGACGATGCGATCTCCGCCTTCAGGGGTCTGGTCCGCCGCGATCCGGCTGCTCCGCGGAGCGCGCGGGGCCTGATCGGCGCTTTAGCCGAGGTCGGGCGCTACGGTGAGGCGGAAGATGCGGCGCGTCGGTACCTCGAATCGGCTCCGAGTTCGCCGGAGGTCTGGAACGCCCTGGGCGAGGTGCTCTACCTGGTGGGCAGGATAGAGCAAGCGGCCGACGCGTTCGCCAGGGCGATGAACGAAGGCGCCAGCGATTCACTCGACGCGCGCCTCAACCTCGCCGTGCTGCGCTGGGAGCGTGGGGAGCGTGAGGCGGCGCTGCGCGAGTTCGACGGCTTCATCGATGTCTACAACCGGAGCCGGGGCCAGGATCTCTCTTCCGAGGAGCTCGCCACCGTCGGTAGCGCCGTGCAGTATCTCGGGATCATCGACTACGATTACTCCAGGGACGCGTTGCGGGCTTACGAAGAGGCGATCGCGCGAGATCCCCGCAACCTGGAGCCGCGAATCAAGATCGGCGAGCTACTACTTGAGAAATACAACAGCGCTGAGGCGGCACCGGCCTTCGCGGACGTCCTCGAGCTCAATCCCTCACACCCGAGGGCGCTGCTTGGGCGGGCGCGCACGCTGCGCTTCGATGGCCGGCCCGGAGCGTTGCAGCTCGTGGACCGCAGCCTCGCGGTCAACCCGAATTTCGTTCCGGCACGCGCATTCCGCGCCGAGTTGTTGCTCGAGGCGGAGGGCTACGAGGCGGCGGCGCGGGAAGCCGAGCGCGCGCTCGCTGTGAACCCCAACTCGCTGGAAGCCCTCGCCGTGCTGGCGGCGGCGCGCTACCTGCGGGGCGATCACGATGGTTACGAGGAAGCGCGAGATCGGGCGCTGGCGCTCAACCCCCGGTTTGCGGGTCTGCACAATACGTTGGCCGAGCTGAGCGCGCGGAACCGGCTTTACTTCGAGGC
>CAYFSW010000116.1:0-5779 GCA_964345885.1 uncultured Gemmatimonadota bacterium
CGGTCCAGCAGGCTCTCGCGCTGGATCCCCAGTCACCCTACGTCAGGATGAACGTGGGGTACCTCCTTTACGTGTCTCGGCAATACGACCGGGCGCTCGAGCTATACAGCGATGCCATACGGGCCGACTCCAATGCTATTGTGCGCGCACTGCGAGGCTCCGTCTACGTGCAACTTGGAAGATTCGAAGAGGGCATAGCGGATCTCGAGTTCGTTGCGGAGATGCTTGGCGAGCGAAACCTGGTCCCCGCCGCCTACCTGGGCTTTGCCTACGCGCGTGCCGGTAGAAGAAGCGATGCGGAGCGAGTGATACGTGAGCTTCAGGAGTTGTCAGCCAAACGGTTCGTTAACCCTGACTACATCGCGATCATCTATATCGGCCTCGGCGAGAACGACGAGGCGATCGAATGGCTGTACCGGGCCACCGAGGCGCGGACCGATTGGCCGCTCTTCTTTCCGGTGGACCCGGTAATCGATTCGCTGCAGTCGGATCCGAGATACAGGGAGCTGCTCCGATCCATCGGCCTATCGGAGCTCATCGAGTGAAAGCACTGGGCGCGTTCTTCTCCGAGCTCAAACGGCGCCGGGTCTACCGTGTGGCGGTGGTCTACGCAGCCGTCGCCTTCGTCATCTGGCAGGCGGCCGAGATCGCCTTCCCGGCACTGAACCTTCCCGACTGGGCCCTTACGCTGGTTGTCGTTCTCACACTCGCCGGGTTTCCCATCGCGGTCGTCTTTGCCTGGGCGTTCGACATCACGCCGGAAGGTGTACGCCGAACAACGCCGGCGGCGGCCAGCCCTGCAGTGATGGTGCGGTCGGCGGTTCGTGCGCGGCGACTCGCAGCTGCGGCAGCCGTCGTCGTGCTCGTGATCGTCGCTGCGTGGTGGATCTGGGGGCGACGGCCTTCGCCGGCCTCACAACTGTCGCCCAATCGTATCGCCGTCTTCCCGTTCGCGGTTCGCGGCGGGGAAGACCTGTTGTACCTACACGAGGGGATGGTCCACCTGTTGAGTAGCGCGCTGGACGGTGCCGGTGAGCTGCGTACGGTGGACCCGCATGCGCTGCTAAGCGGTCTTTCGCTGGACGAGGGGGACGCGCCGGACCCGGGGACGGCGGCTGCGGTCGCCGCTCGCTACGGCGCAGGTCTCTATGTGTTGGGAAGCGTCGTTGGGTCTGCGGAGCGGATAGAGGTAACGGCGTCGCTGTACGGTGCCCCGCGTGGTGCCAGAACCACAGCGGAGGCCGTGCCCGGGCGTGAGACGGATATCCAGGATCTGGTGGATGAGCTCGCCCGTGGCCTGGTTGCGGACCTGGCCGGCCGGCCGGGCGACCGGCTCGCCAGTCTCGCCGCGCGCACGACGCGGTCCATCCCTGCCTTGAAGGCCTACCTGGCGGGGCATCGTGCTCTCCACCGTGGCGACATGCTGGGCGCGATCGAGGCGTTCGAAAACTCGCTGGCGCTGGACAGCGCCTTTGTGCTGGCGCGCTACGAGCTTGCCCTGACCGCGGCGTGGGAAGGGCACGGGGTGCCGGCGCGCCAGGCGGTCGTGCGGGCCGTGCAGGACAGCGCGAGCCTTCCCGCTCGTGAACGACGCCTGCTGGTGGGGCTCGACGCCTTTCTCCGTGGTGACTTGCAGCGGGCTGCGGATTCTTACCGCAGGGTGCTGGGGGAGTACCCCGACGAGTTGGAAGCGAACTACATGCTGGGGGAAACCCTCTTTCATCTGAGCTCTACACACGGGCAGTCCATGCAGCGTGCGCGGGCGCCGTTCGAGCGTGTGCTTAACGTAGATCCCGACCACCTCTACAGTCTTCACCATCTGGCGGTGCTGGCTCTCATGCGCGGCGAGTACGTCGTGGCGGACTCGCTGATAGAGCGTGCCTTGGCGACGGAGCCCGAACGCTGGCTCGTCGTCTGTCTTCGTACGAACCGGGCGATGGCGAGTGGCGATCCAGACTTGCGGACTGCGGTGCAGAATGACCTGCCTACTGTTGAGAACTTGGGCTTGTTCTGTTCGATGATGACGTCGACCTGGATCTTTAAAGATCCAGCCGACGCGCGCTGGGTAGTGGAGGCACTGACAGCGCCGCACCGGGCCACCCAGCTGCGGGCCGCCGGACACGCCCTGCTCGCTTACTACGAGGCGGCACGCGGGCGACCGTCGCAGGTGGATCGGGAACTGGTCGAGGTTGACCGTCTGTATCCCCTAGGCGCGAGCCACCGGGCGTACCTCAGCCTGCTTCCGCTGGCGCCATCTGATCGGAGCATGCTGGAAGAACGACTCCGCGAGGTGGAGGCCTGGGACGTCGCAAGCCTGCCCACCAGCACTACCGCCTTGATGATCCCGCCGGTGGAGGTTCAACCGGCAATCCGCCTCTATCTACTTGGGGCTCTGAGCGCGCGTCTCGGCCGGGACTCGGCGGCGCTGGCCTACGCCGATCGTCTCGAGCAGTTGGAGTTGGCGGGCGGCGGCGACCTGTCGGCGACGCTGGCCCCGGGGATTCGTGCGGCGCTGGCAGCCGCCCATGGTGAGCTGGAAGAGGCGCTGCGCCTTCTGGAGACTGCCCCGTTCAGGGGTCACTACGAGGAGGTCTACACCTCGCCGGTGATCTCGATGGCCGCTGAGCGCTACCTGATGGCCGAGCTGCTCGATGCGGCCGGCCGAAGCCGGGAGGCGCTTGGCTGGCTCGCTTCTTTGGGTGACCTGCAGGCTTACGAGATCGCGTATGTCGCGCCGGCGCATCTGCGCCGTGCTCAGATCCACGAACGCCTGGGCGAGCCCGAGCAGGCCGCGGAACACTACGCCCGCTTCATCGAGCTGTGGCGGGAGTGCGACCCGGAGCTGCGACCACTGGTCGAGGACGCCGAGGCACGGCTGGCGCAGCTGCGCGAGCAGACCTGAGAGTAAGGGGAAGCCACGCCCATGGGTTCCGATCTTCGCACGTTCTTAGCCGAGCTGAAACGCCGCCGCGTCTACCGCGTAGCCGCAGTCTACGCCGCCGTCGCCTTCGTCATCTGGCAGGCGGCGGACTTCGCGCTCCCGGCGCTGAGACTCCCCGACTGGATATCGACCCTGGTGGTTGTTCTCACGCTCATCGGCTTCCCCATAGCCCTCGTCCTCGCCTGGGCGTTCGAGATCACGCCCGAGGGTGTGAAGCGGACCGAACCGCTGCCTGCTGAAGGAAGGCCTGCTGGCTCCGAAGCTCGAGCTGGCCGGCTCGCCCTTGTGGTCGTCGTCCTCATCGTCGTCGCGGTCGGTGCCTGGTGGGTGATCAGCCGGGACACGGGTCCGCGAGTCGAGCGCGAGCCGACGGCCATCGCCGTCCTGCCGTTCTCGGTCCACGGTGGCGACGAGTTCGCCTACCTGAGCAGCGGCATGGTGGATCTGCTGAGCCGCAAACTGGACGGTGCCGGCGAGTATCGGAAGATCGATCCCCACACGCTGCTCGGCTTCGTGGGGCGGCAGGGCTACAGGAGTCCCGGCCCGGACGAGGGACGCGTGGTGGCGGAGCGTTTCGGCGCCGGGCTCTACGTTCTGGGGAACGTCGTCGAGGCGGGCGGCCGTCTCGAGGTCAGCGCCACCCTGTACGACGACGCGGGCAACGTGGAAGTCGAGGCGACGGCGACGGCGGCCGATGAGTCGGAGATCTTCGACGTCGTCGACGAACTCGCCCGCCAGCTGCTAGCCCGGGAGTTCGCGGCGCGGGGCGAGCGGCTGACCGGGGTCGCGGCGTTGACGACGAGCTCCGTGACGGCCTTCAAGGAGTACGTGGAAGGCGAGACGGCGTTCAGGCGCGGCGACCACCTCCATAGCCTCGAGGCGCTGGGTCGGGCCGTGGCCGCGGACACGGGGTATGCGCTCGCCTACTACTGGCGCGCGATCGCGGCCGCCTACGTGTTGGATTTCAAGCTCACTCGCGAAGAGGTCGGCCGGGCGCTCGATCATCGTGAGCGACTGGGCGAGCACGAGCGGCACATCGTCGATGCTCTCGCGGCGTGGCTACGGGGAGAGGCGGAGGAGCCGGAGCGGCTGCTGCGGGCCGTCGTGCGTGCTTATCCCGAGGACATAGCCGCCTGGTTCCTGCTGGGCGAGACGCTTTACCATCATAATCCGCTTCGCGGGCGCCCGATCACCGAGTCGCGTGAGGCATGGCAACGGATGCTTGCGGTGGACCCGGATCATGTTGGCGCGCTCGAGCACCTCTGGTCGTTCGCCGCGCTCGAGGCGACCATGGCGGACACGTCGGTCGCGGTCCTCGACTCGCTGGCCGGGCGCTACCTCGCCGTCGACCCGGACGGCCCGCGGGCGCTGATGATAAACGCCGTGCAGGCCGCCGCTCACGATGATCCGGTCGCTCAAGAGCGGTTGCTCGACGAGGCGGCCGGCGCGATCGACGCCATGGTCTTCAACACGGCATGGCCGCTCGCGGTCGTCACCGGCGATCATTCCTATGCGATGCGGTTCTCGGGTCTGCTGACCGAGCCCGACTATCCGGCTGGAATACGCGCGCTGGGTCACGTGTACCGGGCCTGCATCGAGCTGTCGCGCGGGCGCAGGGCGGCGGCCTTGCAGGAGCTTGAGACGGCGGCGCGGTTCGATCCTGTCGCCGCCCTCGAGAACCGGGCGTTGTTTGCTGCGGCGCCCTTCCTGCCAGTATCTCGGGAGGAGCTCGAGGAAGTGCTCATGATGTTTCGTGAGCCGCTTCGCGACGCCGAGTCGACCGTGGCCCTCGGGTCGTTCCTGGCCCCGCACCGCGGCTTCCACGGATCGCTGCGCACTTACCTGCTGGGAATCCTGTCTGCCCGGCTGGGGGAATCCGAAGCTGCGCTCGACTTTGCGGCGCGGCTCGAAGCGGACACGGGTCCGGAGTTGGCTCCGGCGGCACCACGCGACCTGGCAAAAGGGATCCGGGCCAGGATTGCTTGGGAGCGGGGGGACCCTGCGGAGACGGTTCGGATCCTGGAGCAGGCCCGGATGGCGGTGCCGACGGACCTGACCTGGCCCTCGCCGTTCTTCTCGCACGGTCACGAGCGATTCCTGCGCGCAGAGGCGCTCGAGTCGCTGGGGCGCGATGAGGAAGCTCTAGGTTGGTACAGCTCGTTGCCCGGGGGCTTCTCGCCGTTCGATGTGATCTACATGGCGCCCGCGCATTTCAGCCAGGCCGAGATCTATGAGCGACTCGGCGAGCGCGAGAGTGCAGCGGCGCACTACGCCCGCGTGGTCGAGCTCTGGCAGCATTGTGACCCGGAACTGTGGCCATTGGTGGAGGAGGCCGAGCTGCGACTGGCAGCGCTGGCCGAGCAAACCGCCACCCCCTAGTTTGTCAATCTGCCCAACCACCAGCCTTTGATCCCCAACGCTGGAGGGAGACTATGCTCCGTCGCATGATCATCGGAGGCGTGGCCGCTGTGTTGGCCGCCAGCTTGGCCGCGCCGCTTCACGCACAGGTCGACCCCGATCTGCTCGCCGGCATGCGAGCCCGCTCTATCGGGCCCGCCGGGATGAGCGGCCGGATCGCCAGCGTCGATGCGGTCGTCTCGAACCCCAACATCATCTACGTGGGCACTGCCACCGGCGGCGTCTGGAAGTCGGTGAACGGCGGGATGACATTCGATCCGATCTTCGACGACCAGCCGGTCCATGCGGTCGGCGCCGTCCGGGTGTTCCAGGCCAGCCCGGACATCGTCTGGGTGGGTACCGGCGAGGGCAACCCGCGGAACAGTGTCTCGGGCACCGGCTACGGCGTCTTCAAGTCGATGGACGCCGGCCGCAGCTGGA
>CAYFSW010000117.1:0-21277 GCA_964345885.1 uncultured Gemmatimonadota bacterium
AACTTCTCGCTGAAGTAGCTGCCGAGCCCCGACGTATGGGATAGCAGATGGTGAACAGTGATCTTACTCGTGATCTCCGACGGTAGCCAAGATTCGTCGACGTACTTGTCGATGGTCTCGTCATACGACAGATCGCCGCGCTCGACTAGCTGCGCTATCGCCGTCGCCGTGAACATCTTGTTCATCGACCCGATGTTGAACTTGGTGTCGAAGTTGTTCGGCACATGGAAGCGCTTGCTGGCCTCGCCGCAGGCGTGCGAGAAGAGGATTTCATCCTCCTTGGCAAGCAGCACCGTGCCCGAGAACACGTCGTTTGCGCAGATCCGCTCGACCGTTTCCTCGATTATCTCGACGACCTGCGCCTCGCTGAGCGGCGACTCGTCGACGTTCGTCGGGGTGCGGGCATCGTTGAAGCCGAGCCCGGCCACGCGGCCGTCGCCGTCCAACCGCAGGGTGAAAGCGCGCCAGGCGCCGAAGTTGCGGTCCTTGAGGATGACCACCGTCTCGCCGACTCGCTCCGGCACGTAGGTGCGAATGCTGTGAAAGTCTACGCCGCCCGTCTGGCGCCGCACGCCGAGGAACACGCTGATATGCTCCTCCATCGGCGCGAAGTTCGCGAACCGCTCGCTGCACTCTTCTTCTATGAAACGGCGTACAGCCGCCGGACCGCCCGCGTTCAAGGTCTTGATGACGGAGCTTATCCGCTCGCCGACGACCCCGGTAGGCATCACCGACTCATCGTGATAGGTGATTTCTCCGGGCCGCTGCGCCTGCGCGGCCTGAGCTGAAAGGAGGGTGAGAACGAGACCCACGAGAGACTTGCGAATCATCTGCGTCCTCCGATTCGGGTGAGACAAGCGGTCATCCTATACCATGTGCCCGGTAGGCCTGTTATGAGATCTGGCCGCGAAGTGCGGGCCCGAGAAGGGACAACTGGCGATCCGGTTCCTGAGTACGGCCGGTGCCCAGGCGACGCGCAGATCGTCGAGATCCGCGCCGACGAGCTCGATGTAGTCCGGACGATACTCGCCCAAACCCAGCGAGCTCGCCATGTACAGCTGCGTTATCGAGTGGGGGTTGTGGTTCATGACCTGGGCCGCCATCGCGTCGGCCGCCACAACATCGGTGCTGGCGAGCAACAGCCAGGAGCCGAGCCGGTCCCTCATGTCCACCGTCCGGCCGCTGTGGCCCGTGGTCGGGCCATCGCCCTCGATGCCAATGGAAAAATCGATGATCGAAAGGTCTACCTGCGCACCGCGCACGACATCGAGATAGATCTCGGCGATCGACCGGGTGCTGCCGTGATCGAACACAACACCGCGATCGTTGGCGGTTCCCGCGTAGCGCGCCAGCGACGTGACGCCGACGAAGTTCTTCAGCCCCAGCGTCAGCTGGGCCCAACAATGAGTCTTGGCGACGGGAACCGTAATTACGTGGTCGGCTCGGGTAACCAGGCTGGAGGTCGCGATCGTGCCTAGGTAGGTGCTAGAGGGGACCTCGTCCCAGGCGGGTGAGTCGGCCTCGAGACAAGCCACCCAGCAGTTTCCTGCGTACTCCGTGCTCAAGCGCTCTGCCTCGACGACGAGATTCGTCGAGCCGTCCAGGGTCGTGGCTTCGGTCCAGTCGAAGGACGCCATCTGTGAGCCGTCGCCGATGACGACTTCGGCGGCGCCGACCCTCAGGCATTCCTCGGCCGTCGCTATGAGGATCTCCGGTTTCGTGCATTCTCCGTTGTGGAAGACATTGCCGTTCGACGCCCAGGGCAGGGTCACCATGTTGGGCTTGATGAAGACCGTCTCGCCTTCGTGGACGACGCTCTCGATCCCGCCAACCCCCTCAAGGACGTCGCGGGTCATGCTGTAGAGATCGGTGCCACGAACCGCCGCCACGCTGGCCGTCGGTTCAACCGGGACCTCGGGATCCGGCGTGGTCGGCCCTTGTGAGCCGGCAGTTCCGCACCCTCCCACCGCCGCCCCCCCTACCGCCATGGCCGACAGGCGGACGAAGTCCCTGCGACTGAGCTCCCGGTCCCGGGATTCGGGGTCTTCGGTCGGTCGTCTCATAACGCCCTCCGGACGAGATTCGGCTATAGCGTACACTACGCAGTATGAGGGCTCGCCGATTCACCGACCAGGGGCCGCGACGGCCCAAGCCCACAACAGACCCCTAGACCTACCTGTGCAAGCCGTGGGGCCTGGATCGTCCCCCTTTTGGAAGGAGAGGCTATGCCAACCGGCACCGGGCCCGGCCCGGGCTAGAGAGGGAGCGAAATCATGAAACGCCAACCGATCACATTGATTGCCCTTGTGGTACTGGGCTTATTCTCCTGCACAGCACCCGCCCTACGGCAAGAGGCCGATGAGTCCGAGCAGGACCCCACAGTCGCCACGCCACAGGCCGTGCCGGCCTCGGCCACCGAACTGCGCGAGCGCGGCAAGGTCGCCGCCGACGCCGTAGGCGGCGTGAGCTACGAGCTACAGGGCCGCTACAACCCCAACTTCAACACCGAGTCGTACGCTCGTATCGTCGAGAACGTGTTCCTAAGCGCCGCCGCCAACCCGCTGTCGACCTTCTCGATCGATGTCGACCGGGCGTCGTACAGCAACGTGCGGCGGTTCATCAACCAGGGTCAGCGGCCGCCGATCGACGCCGTCCGCATCGAGGAGCTGATCAACTACTTCCACTACGACTACCCGGACCCCGACGGCGAGCACCCGTTCTCGATCACCACCGAGCTGACGGACGCGCCCTGGAACCCGCTCCACAAGCTGGTGCGCATCGGCATTCAGGGAGAGCGGGTCGATACGGAAAACCTGCCGCCCAGCAACCTCGTGTTCTTGCTCGACGTTTCCGGCTCGATGCAGTCGCCCGACAAGCTGCCGCTTTTGAAGGCTTCGTTCCGGATGCTGGTGAACGAGCTTCGTCCTGAGGACCGGGTCGCCATAGTGGTCTACGCCGGCGCCGCCGGCCTCGTGCTCCCGTCGACGCCAGGCGATGAGAAGGACACGATCCTCAGCGCTATCGAGGCGCTCGAGGCGGGCGGCTCGACGGCGGGCGGCGAAGGGATCATCCTCGCCTACAGGATCGCGCACGAGAACCACATCGAGGACGGCAACAACCGTGTCATCCTGGCGACCGATGGCGACTTCAACGTGGGCGCCTCGAGCGACGCTGAGATGGTCCGGCTCATCGAGGAGAAGCGCGAGCAGGGTACCTTCCTCACCGTGCTCGGTTTCGGTACGGGCAATCTGAAGGACTCGAAGATGGAGCAGCTAGCCGATCATGGTAACGGCAACTTCGCCTACATCGACAACCTGATGGAAGCTCGTAAGGTGCTGGTGACCGAGATGGGCGGCACGCTGCTCACTATCGCGAAAGACGTGAAGATCCAGGTCGAGTTCAACCCGAGCCGTGTGGCGGCCTATCGCCTGATCGGTTACGAGAACCGCCTGCTGGCGAACGAGGACTTCAACGACGACACGAAGGACGCCGGCGAGTTGGGTGCCGGTCACTCGGTGACCGCACTCTACGAGGTGATCCCGGTAGGCGTCGACAGCCCCTTCGAAATCCGCGGTGTCGATTCGCTGCGCTATCAGACGCCGGGTGCCACGACCCCGACCTCGGATTCCCCCGAACTCATGTTCGTCAAGCTCCGCTACAAGGAGCCCGACGGCGAGCATAGCCGGCTCATCGAGCAGCCGTTGCTCGACTCGCCCGACGAAGCGTCGACCGACCTACGCTTCGCCGCCGCGGTTGCCGGGTTCGGAATGATCCTCAGAGAGTCCGAATACTGCGGCGACGACTGGACGCTGGCCGATGCACTAGAGCTGGCACGCGGCGCGATCGGTGAAGATTCGCAAGGCTACAGAGCCGAGTTCATCCGACTGGTCGAGGCGGTCAACTCGATGGAACTATTGGCTCAGGCGAGTTACTAGTCGCGGGTGTGGTGAGAAACGCGACATTCGACAGCGGACATTCGACAACCGAGTTTTCAGCTTGCCTTCAACAACCGACGCCCAACCCACGACGTTCGACGTCGAGGGTTGGGCGTCGGACGTCGGTCGTTGAAGTGAAGCCGAAAATCGGCAGTCGGCTGTCGGCTGTTCAATGTCGAAAAGGCCCCCAGCCAACCTTCAGCGCCTACCGCACATCCAATATCATGACGCTCGCCGGTCACGGCGGCGGCTTATTGCCCACAACCATCTGGCGGTTTTGTCCGTCCCAGGGTCGGCAACACCCTACGGACCGTGTATCCATGACCATACTCGCTTTCGCACTCGTCATCCAGGTAACACCACCACAGGCCCAGACGACCGGCCAGGCCCCCGGGGCGGTACTGACGCACATGGACGGGCGTGTGCCGCCGCAGATCACCGCAACCTACGTGGACCAGGCGCCGGACCTGGACGGGCGGCTGGACGACGCGGCCTGGCAAGGCGCCATGATCGTCTCGGACTTCACCCAGGTCGAACCGCAGGACGGGACGGCGCCGAGCGAGCGCACCGAAGTCTGCATCGTCTACGACGGGAGCGCCCTCTACATCGGTGCCCGGCTGTACGACAGCGCGCCCGAGGCGATCGTCCGCCGCCTCGGCAGGCGCGACACCCACACGTCGAGTGATGAGTTTTGGGTCATCATCGACTCGTATCATGATCACCGCACGGCCTTCCGCTTCTCGGTCAACCCGGCCGGCGTGCGGAACGATGAACTGGCGACGAACGACGATATGCACGGTGACAATTCCTGGGAGCCGGTGTGGGCCGTGGCTACCCAGGTAGACTCGTTGGGCTGGGTCGCCGAGATGCGGATCCCCTTCTCGCAGCTCCGTTTCCCGGGCGGCGACGATCAGGTCTGGGGGATCAACTTCGCGCGTAGGATCTTCCGCAAGAACGAGAGGGTGCGCTGGAGCTGGGTCCCAAACACCGAACAGGGTTACGCTTCCAACTTCGGGCATCTGAACGGGTTACAGAACATCCCGGCGCCGCGGCGGCTGGAGCTGCTACCGTACACAGTCGGCACGGCTGACTACAGAGAAGGCATCGACCCGGACAACCCGTTCACCCAGGGAGGTATCTACGACCTGTCGGCCGGCTTCGACCTGAAGTACGGTCTGACCAGCGGTCTCACGCTCGATGCCACGGTCAACCCCGACTTCGGCCAAGTCGAGGCGGACCCGGCGGTCGTGAACCTGAGCGCCTTCGAAACGTACTTCCAGGAGCGTCGCCCCTTCTTCGTCGAAGGGGCGGACCTCTTTCGTTTCGGTGCCGGCAGTGGTGGCTTCGTTTTCGGAGCACCACAGCTGTTCTACTCGCGCCGCGTCGGGCGCACGCCCACCCGACCCGTGTCCGAGCCCGGAGGGTACGTCGACTACCCCAGCGCGACGAAGATCATCGGCGCAACGAAACTGTCAGGCAAGACGGGTCGTTGGTCGATCGGCGTGATGGATGCCCTCACCTCCCGGGAATACGCGCAGGTCGTGAGCGCGGGCGGCAGTGAGAGCTCCACCCAGGTCGAACCGCTGGCCAACTACGCCGTTCTCAGCCTCAGGAGGGACTTCCGCGACGGTGCGAGCGGTATGGGTCTGCTCGGTACGAGCGTGCTGCGCGATCTTAACGACCCGGCCTTCGACTACTTGCGTTCCTCAGCTTTCTCGGGTGGAGTCGATTTCTTCCACCGCTTCGGAGGCGACCGGTTCGTGTTGAACGGCTCATTTGCCGCGTCGCACGTCCGGGGCGATCCGCTGGCGATCACTCGCACGCAGCGTTCATCGGCCCGCTATTACCAGCGGCCCGACCAGGACTACGTCTCGGTCGACACGACCGCGACGAACCTGTCCGGTTACGCCACCTCGATCCAGGCGGGCAAGGTAAGCGGCAACTGGACCTATGCGACGGACTTCTTCGCCTACTCACCGGGGTTCGAGATCAACGATGCCGGGTTCGAGAGCGTCGTCGACCGGATCTTTTGGGGTGTGCGTCTGCAGCGGCGCTGGCTCGACCCCGGGAAGGTGTTCCGCAACTTCCGGATAAACGCGACGTTCGCGCAATCGTGGAACTTCGGCGGTACGTCTCTGGGGCGCTCACCCTACCTCGGCATCGGTGGGCAGTTCCTCAACTATTGGAACTTCAACCTCGGCGCCAGCTACAGCTTTAGAGCGCAGAGCGACAAGGCGACCCGCGGCGGTCCTTTGAGGGAGAGCCCGCAGATCTGGAACGCGGAGGGGTTCGTCAGCACCGACAGCCGCAAACCCGTCTCGCTCAGCTTTTTCACGTACTACGCCGGAAACGAATACGGCGGCTCGGGCATTGGCAGCGGCTTCAACATACGGATCCGGCCGAGCGGATCACTGAGCCTCGTGCTCTCGCCCGGCTTCGATAAGTCACACGCGATGGGTTTCTACGTTACGCAACGCCAGGACTCCCTGGCGACGGCGACGTACGGCGGGCGTTACGTGTTCAGCGAACTCAAGCAGACGAGCCTGGATCTCACCTTGCGGCTCGATATGGCCGTTACGCCGAACCTGTCACTGCAGCTTTGGGCACAGCCGTACATCGCCAGCGGAGATTACTTCGGCTTCAAGGAGCTGGCGGAACCCGGTACGTTCAACCACCTTCGCTATGGAGTGGACGGCGGTTCGAGGATCTCGTACGACGAGGAATCCAACACCTACACAGCCGATCCGGACGGCGACGGCCCGGCCGAGCCGTTCGACTTCCCCAACCCCGACTTCTCCACCCGTTCGCTGCGCACGAACCTGGTGCTGCGCTGGGAGTACATGCCCGGATCGACTCTGTTTCTGGTCTGGAACCACGACCGCGGGAACTGGGTGAGCGACCCCACCTTCAGGGGTTTGAAGGAGCTCGACAGGCTTTTCGACGACCCGGCCCAGAACACCCTGCTGGTGAAGTTCAACTACTGGTTGAGCCTCTAGCGATCCTCGACGTGCTCCCTGATGTAGTCGATCGCCCGCGCCTCGGAGAGCAGCGCGTCTCTTATGTGATCCGCCAGAGAGGACAGTACGACGCTTTCGGGGGGGCGCTTCTCGCAGGCGTGTTCCCAGACCGGCCGCAGGTGGCAGGCAACCGTCGCGTACGAGGACGCGGCCTGCCGCAGCGGCTCGCTCTCACCGGCGACGGCCTCCAGGTAATCCCGGGCATAGCAGCGGGCCGAGTAGTGATGTCCGGCGTAGTAGGCGGCCCAATCGACAAGGTCCAACGGAAGGTTCTCGCCTTTGCCGGCGCCGACCAGCATGGCCCAGCGGTCGTACATGGTCGCCCACAGGTCGAGCCCGGCGAGCCCGTTCTGGTAGTCGGGCCGCTCGGTCCACTCTTCCCCGTCGGCGTGCGCGATCGCCACTCTCAACGAGTTGAGCACGATCTCCTCGCAATTCCTGCCGTTCGCCCGACCCGGGATCGCCACCGAGAGTACGTCTATGCCATTCTTCCCCAGCTTCTTGTACGGAAGCGATGTCGACTTGCCCACATACGACAGAACATCGTACAACCGTTTGTCGTCGTCGTAGCCGACTATCAGTCCCCATTCCACATCGGCGACGTCCCAGACGATGGCCGGGACGCCGCGGCCGACCGCCTCGACTAAAGCGACGTGAGCCTCCTCCCTCCTCTGATCTTCCAGGTGGCCGTCGTCCCACATGCGACTGATGTACTCGCACTCGTAGCCCGCCTGCTCCATCGCCTCGGGTAGGACGTCGGCCCACTTGAAGATGCTCATCGCGCTGGGGCAGAAGACCTGGCTGATGAAGCTCCTGAAAGCGAAGCCGCTACTCCCCATAAGCCACGCCGGGTCGAGCGATCCGGCGACGTGATTGATGGCTGTCGCCAGGCTCGCCATGTACGAATGGTAGATGCCGGGTTCGCCGTGTTCTTCGGCCTTGCGATCCACGTACCACTCGATGCCTTCGATTCTCCTGAGAGACATGGAATCTCCTGGTTGCTCAACCGGTCAGATGCTCCTGGCAACCAACGGTGTAGGCCTCGCCAAGGATCGCTGCAAACTCTTCATCTATCTCTGCCGGATGTTCGAACCGGAAGCCCTGGGTGTAAGTGCGCGGCACGATCTCCTCGACACGGCGAATCTCGGGGCGCTCGACGCGCCGGGTCAGCCAGAGGCCCACATCCGGCCAGCGCTTCTTGGGGGCGACGCTGGCGAATCGCAGCCCGCACCTCGGGCAGGTCCACAGCAGTCTCTTACTTCCCGCCACCGTCTCAATCCCCATTAATCCGAACGAAGCGAATGCCCCTGACACGGCCCGCATCGAGCACGAAGCTCTCGGGTCGGCCGCGACCGTCTCGCCCGAACATTACACGAGCACCCTCCACTTCGAATTCATCCACGCCCGTGGGTTGGAGCGCAATCGGTTCGCCGCGGCCCCGCTGAACCCTCAGCTCCTCCTCCTCGAGGTAGATCCGGTAATCCGCGTCGAGCTCCTCGCTGTAGTACGTTCCGGCGAACGCCACCAGCTCGGCCGCACTGTACTCCGGCGCCTCCGCCGCCTCCGACTCAGGCCTCCGGTCGCCGCGCCTCTCGCGCTCCTCCACCGGCGCCAGCAGGTCGGCCAGGTAGACATCCGCCACGCGCTCGGCCAGGTCCGTCGGGTTCGCCGTGGCCAGGTTGCACAGGCAGATCACCGAGAAGCGCTGTTCCGGGAAGCGGATCATCTGCGCACGGAACCCGACCCACGCCCCCCCATGTCGCACGGTGGGTAGTCCCCTGTAGGTCGCGTGTCCCAGCCCCAGCGCATAGCTCAGAGTGTCACCGCCCGTCAGGACGCCACGCCGGAGCATCGTTCGCAGGAAAACGTCACCACCGACCCGCGGCTCATAGAAGTTCCTGTCCCACATCAGAAGGTCCTCGACCGTCGTGAACACGCCGCCGTCGCCCACCATGTCGAGGGTGGTCATGCTGATCCGGAAGCCGCCGCCGCGTACCGGTTGGTAGCCGCTCGCGCGGTTGGCGACGATCTCCTTGTGGTCGTCGTGGAAGTGGGTGTGGGTCATCCCCAGCGGCCGGAAGATGTGCTGCTGCGCGTACTCGCGAAGCGTTAGCCCGGTGGCGCGCTCGATTATCTGTGAGATCAAGAAGTAGCCCGAGTTACTGTAGAGATACTCGGAGCCCGGCTCGAAGTTCGTCGCCTGCTGCCGTGCCAGCATCACTAAGACCTCATCGTCAGTGTACCAGTCGTCTTCGCGGAGACCCGATAGGTACATGAGTCTTATGTAGTCGCGGATGCCGCTCGTGTGATGCAGCAGGTCACGAATCGTGACCGTCTTACCGTAGTCGGGCATCTCCGGCAGGTATCCCCGGATGTCGTCGTCCAGCGACAGTTCCCCGTTCTGCGCCGCCAGCACAACCGCCGCCGCCGTGAACTGCTTCGACGTCGACCCGATCCGGAACACACTGGCCGGCGTTATCGCGACACCCAGGTCGAGGTTCGCCATCCCGTAGCCGCGGGCGTTGATCAGCTCGCCGTCCCGAATCACGCCCAACGCACAGCCCGGCGAATCGGTCCGGTCGTACTCGCTGAACACGCTGTCGACGCGCGGTGCGATTGCGGCACTATCCGGTTCGGCCCACTGCGCCAAGCCCGGAGGCGGCCCGATGGCGGTCCAAACGACGAAAACCGAGGCTGTCGCGATGACTGCGTTGCGCACGGCTGGCCTCCCGGTGGGTTCGAAGCGCCGGTGGTTTCCTAACTGGCCACGGCACTCCAGATTATGCGGCTATGAGGATCCCTTACAGATCGCTGACATTTTGGATATTCGTCGGCCTGTTCGCCGGGATGCTCGCCGGCAAGCTGTTCGGCGACGCGATCGTACCGGTCGCCGAGCCGCTGTCCGAGGTGTTTCTCAGGCTCCTCCGCATGGCGATCATGCCGCTGATAATCACCTCCCTCACCGCGGCCGTCGTCAGTGTCGGCGAGCGGAAGAACCTGGGTCTGCTTGGCGCCAGAACTCTCGCATACTACATCACCAGCAGCCTGATGGCGATACTGACGGGCCAGATCCTGGTGAACATCCTCAGGCCCGGCGTCGGGTCGGCGATCCGGCTGGAGGAGACGGTTACAGAGATTCCGGCGGCGCAACAGAGCGTCAAGGACCTCATACTGCGGATCATTCCGGAAAACCCGTTCCAGTCGCTGGCCGAGGGTGACGTTCTCCCGGTCATCTTCTTCTGCATTCTGTTCGGCTACTTCATCACGCAGCTCAAAGAGCCGCACAGGACACAGCTGGGCGACTTTTTCCAGGCGGCATTCCAGGCGATGATGAAGATGACCCGGCTGGTGATCTGGTCGGCACCGCTGGGCGTGTTCGGAATTAACGCCACGATAGTGGCGACGACGGGCTTCGAGGCTTTCCGATCGCTCGGCTTCTACTTTATCGTCGTCCTAGTCGGGCTGTTCATCCACGCCAGCGTCACCCTGCCGCTGCTCGTATACCTCGTGACGCGTAAGAATCCTTGGCGACACTACAAGGGGATGCCACCGCCGCTGGTGACCGCCTTCTCCACTTGTTCGACCATAGTGACGCTGCCGCTCACGATGGAGGCGGTGACCGATAACTCGAAGGTCTCAGAAAAGATCGCCTCTTTCGTGCTCCCGATCGGCGCGACGGTCAACATGGACGGTACGGCGCTCTACGAATGCGTCGCCGTGATTTTCATCGCGCAGGTCTACGGTTTCGCGCTCTCCTTCGACCAGCAGCTTGTCATCGTCGTCACGGCGCTGCTGGCGTCGATCGGCGCCGCCAGTGTTCCGATGTCCGGACTTGTGATGATGTCGATCATATTGGCCGCAGTGGGACTGCCGCTGGAGGGCGTGGCGATCATCCTCGCGGTGGACCGGGTCCTCGACATGTTCCGCACCACAGTGAACGTGCTCAGCGATTCCTGCGGTTCGGTGATCGTGGCCAAGCTGGACGGGGAGGAAGTACTGACGGGCTAGCTGCGGTCCGGCAACGTCAATGTGGCGACGCAGCCACTGCGGTCGCTACGATTCCGCAACTCCAGGGTGCCGCCATGGCCCTCGGCGATCTGACGGCTGAGTACGAGGCCGATCCCCGAGCCACCGGGCCGCGTGCTGTAGAAGGGGACGAAGAGGTTCTTGGTGTCGGAGAGCCCGGGACCTTCATCCCGCACCCAAACCTCCAGCTTACCATCATCACGTTGCCAGCCGACCTCCACGCCGCCGCCCGTCTCGAGCGCCGCATCGACCCCGTTGCGAACGAGGTTGATCAGCAGCTGGTCTAGCTGATCTCCATCGGCGACGACCGTCACGTCGGGGCCGTCACACACTGCGACTGGCAGTCGCGTCTCCAGCTCGGCGACTCGTCGCACCCAGGCCCCGACCTCCACCGGACCGGGCACCGGCGGCGGCAGCCGCGCCAGGTCGGCGTACGATGCCATGAAGCGGCTCAACGCCTCCGAGCGGCCGGCGATCACCTTGAGGCCCTGTTCCACGTCCTCGTCCAGGTCGGCGGGTCGCGGCCGGCGCCGCGTCAGGTTCAGCAGGCTATCCGCCGTCGACTTGATCGGGGCCAGCGAGTTATTGATCTCGTGGCTCAACACGCGGATCAGGCGCTTCCAAGCCTGGCGCTCCTCCTGACGCAGCGCCTGGCTGAGGTCGGCCAGCACCAACAGCCGGTGAGGCACGCCGCCCTGTCGGAACGTCGTCTGCCGCACGTCCCAACGCCCCAGGCGCCCCTGGAAGGTCAGATCCATCGTCCCGGGACTCTCCTCCAGGGGGCGCGCGAGGCCGAGCGAGGCCGCGTCGCGGCCGATCAACCCTTCCAGCGGTCGGTCCAGCAGGCGCTCGGCGGCTCTATTCGCGAGCCGCAGTCGGCCTGCCGCGTCGAAGGCGAAGACCGCCACATCGATCTCTTCCATCACGCGGCGCAAGAGCGCCGTCGCCTCAAGCGCGTCGAGCCGCTGCTCGCGAAGCGTTTCGCCGAGGATGTTCGCCTCCAGCATGGCGAGGCCCAGCGGGCCTCTCGGACTACTGCGTCTCGCCCTGATGGAGTAGTCGCCCTCGCGCAAACCGGCGAGCATGTTTGACAGTGTCTGCAGAGGACGGATGACGCGCTCCCTCACCGCGAACGCATAGCCCAGCCAGATCGACGCGACCAACAGCGTGAAGGTCCATTGGACCTTGGTCGAGAAGTCGCCGATCCAGAGCAAGATCGTCGCCACGAGCGTACCGGGCAGCCCAGCGATCAGCGTCATAACGAGTATGCGCTGTTCGTGGCGCATTCTGCTCATCCGCCGTTTCTAGTCTAGTGTGGCAGGTCGTAGCGCTGGAGGCGCCGGTATAGAGCGCTGCGGCTGAGTCCGAGCGCCGCTGCCGCCTGGCTCACATTGCCGCCGTGACGCTCGAGCGCCCTCTGGATAAGATAACGCTCCGCTTCCTCCAATTTCATCTCCTCGAGCGGCGCGGTCCCATCGCTTCTAGACCGCAGCCCCAGATCCGCAGCACGGATCGACGCTCCGCGTGCCATCAGGACAGCACGCTCGATCACATGCTCGAGCTCACGCACGTTGCCCGGCCACGTGTGCTCCAGCAAAGCCTGCATCGCGTCCGCCTCAAAACGCTCGACGGGCTTGCGATACCGCTCGGCCATCCGCAGGAGAAAGTTGTTGGCCAGCAGGGGAATATCCTCGCGCCGATCGCGCAGCGGTGGAAGCTCGATCTCCACCGTGTTGAGCCGATACAGAAGGTCCTCTCGGAACCGCCCCTCGGCAACCTCTTCGAAGATGTTCGCGTTCGTGGCTGATAGGAGCCGGACATCTACCTGTCGTGTCTTCGATGAACCGACTCGCTGTAGTTCGCCGGTCTCGAGCACACGCAACAGCTTAGCCTGCTGCTGGACGGGTACGTTGGCGATTTCATCCAGAAAGAGCGTTCCGCTATGTGCCAGCTCGAAACAGCCGATGCGGTCGGACTTGGCGTCGGTAAACGCACCCTTTACATGCCCGAACAATTCGCTCGCGAATAGAGTCTCCGAGATGCCGCCGGCGTTTACCGTAACCAGCGGCTTGGCCGCCCGATCGGAGGCGGCGTGCAGGCAGCGCGCCACCACATCCTTGCCGGTCCCATGTTCGCCGCTGATCAAAACGTTGGCATCCGAGGCGGCGACCCGCTCCATGATTTCCAGCACCGGCTGCATGGCCCGCGACTCGGCGATCAGCCCGGGTAGCTCCTGCTCTCGCAACCGCAGGTTCTCATGCTCCAGACGTTGACCCTTGCGCAGCGCCCGGCCCAGCTCCACCTGCGTACGTAGTGTGGCGAGCAACCGCGCGTTGTCCCACGGTTTCTGCACGTAGTCGCGGGCGCCGCGTTGCATCGCCTCCACCGCCGTTTCCACGCTAGCCCAGGCGGTCATCACGATTACGGGTAAGGTGTCGTCGAGCAGTTGGATCGAGGCCAGCAGATCGAGACCTTCGCGGCCCGAAGTCGTATCGCGGCTGTAGTTGAGGTCGAGGAGTACGGCGTCGAAGTCCTGCGCCTCGATTGCCGACAGCACGCCGGCCGGCGAGGTAGCGCTCTCGATTTCGAAACCCTCGCATTTCAGCAGCAGGCGGAGAGCCTGCAGCACGTCTGGCTGGTCGTCGGCGATGAGGACGCGGTAGCTAGGCAATGGTTCCATCGATGTCGGCTCACTTCTCGGCGCTCGACGTCCTAGGTTCGACCCCCGACGCCCGGTGTTGAAGGTCGAATCTCGGACGTCGGGGGTCGATCGTTGAGAGAAAGCCGGACATCGGCCGATGGCTGTAGGCTGTCGAATGTCGCGCTAATTATACGTCAAAGCCGCTCTCTTCCAGCTCCCTCAGCTTCTCGCCGTTCGCCTCGCTGACGATCTGGCCGTCGAAGAGATTGAGTGTCCGATCGGCGAAGTGCGCGTAACGTGGATCGTGCGTCACCATGCAGATCGTCGAGCCCTCCCGGTGCAGCTCGCGCAGCAGCTCCATCACCGCATTGCCGTTCTTCGAGTCCAGGTTACCGGTCGGCTCGTCGGCAAGCAGAATGGAGGGCTGGCCGACGAGTGCCCGCGCGACCGCCACGCGCTGCTGCTGGCCGCCCGAGAGCTGAGCTGGGTAGTGATTGATCCGGTGCGCCATCCCAACGCGTTCCAACGCATCGTGGACCCGTTGCTTCCGCTCGGCCGACGGCATGCCACGATAAGTCAGCGGCAGCTCGACGTTCTCGTAGACCGTCAGATCGCCGATTAGGTTAAACGCCTGGAAGATGAAACCGATGTGCTGGTTGCGGATCCGTGCGCGCTGCGATGCTGTTAGGCTCGCCACCGGCTCGCCGTCGAGCATATAGTCACCGGACGTCGGTGTATCCAGAAGTCCGAGGATCGATAGCAACGTAGTCTTGCCGCAGCCCGAAGGGCCCGCGATGGCCACGTACTCCCCATTCTGGATATCCAGGTGAATGTCGTCCAGTGCGTGCGTCTCCAGCTCTTCGGTATAGAAGACCTTGCCCACTCCGTCAAGCCGGATCAAGGAACTGCCGTTCTGACTAGCCATTGTTCTGTTTCCGCTCTCGTTTCGAGTTCATCCCCGGAGTCGTACGCGGTCGTACTCGTCCCAATTGGACATGTCGCTCACGATTACTTCGTCACCCTCCATCAAGCCATCAATGATCTCTATCGTATTCACCGATGCGCGGCCCAACCGCACGGGGACGCGCACGGCGGCGTTTCCATCCTCGACGACCTTGAACAGCCCAACCAAGCTGTTCGGCTGCCCATAGGTCGGCCGCGACACGTAAAGCACGTCGGTCAGTCGCTCGATCTCGATAGTCCCGTCAATGCTCAGGTCTGGACGTGCTTCTTTCGGCAACTCGCCCTCAAGGCGTACATCGACGGTCACACTGCCGCCCGCCACCGCGGGATCGATGCGGATCACTCGCCCCCGAACGGTGTCGGGGCGCGTGTCGATTAGCGCCAGCTGCCCGATCGCCACGTCGCGTGCCTGGGTCTCGGGGATCCGCACTTCCGCCCGCAGCCGCCCGGGCTGGACGATTCGGGCGAGTTCGTCCCCGGGCCTCACCCACTGGCCTGGTTCCAACGGAAGGTCGGCCAGCACGCCCGACACGCCGGCCACCACCTTCATCGATTCGACGAGGTTCTCTTTGAACACGGCGATCGAGCGCAGTCGCTCGACCTGAGCGCGCTGCGCCGCCAGCTGGGTCTCCTGGGCGTTCGTCATCACGGATAGCCGCTGCCGCTCGACCTCCAGCCGCTTCTCCAGTTCCTCCGCCCTGTCGCGGGAGTTCTGCAGGTCGATGTCCGAGAGCAGGCCGCGTTCCGCCAGTTCTTCATCCCGGGAGACATTCCGCATCGCCTCCAGGTACTGGGTGCGTACCGTCGCCACCAGCCCTTCCTGGCTCAGTCGCTGGTTTTCCAGCTGGGTCCTCAGATCGACGAGGCGCGCCTCTTCCGCCGTCAGCTGGCGCTGCGCGTCCAGCGCCTGGATCTCGACGTCGGGGTTACTGAGCTCCAGCAGCACGGTGGCGCTATCCACCTCGGCTCCGGGCTCCACCAGCCGGCGCTCGACGCGCCCGGCCGTCAGCGATGCGATATAGCGCACCTGCTCCGAGACCAGGTTCCCCGGGCCACGGACCTGCCGCACCATCTCGCCCCGCTTGACCACGTCGGTCCAGACGTTCGACCGGTCAACGCCGGGGGCGGCGGGCCCCAACCGGCCCAGAGCTACCGTGATCACGACGACCGCGGCGATCCCGACGCCGAGGTAGACCCAGCGCTTGGTTTTCGGCCGCGGCTCCCGCTTAATATCCAATGAAATCACCCCTGTGAGGTGAGACTATACCCTCAGTCTCTTATACGGATCAAACCCTCGCCCGGATTCGTAGGGGGAAGATCCGTGCCACGACGGGGCCGCCCCGGAGCGCCCAGAACCGCAACAGATTCCGGGATACCCGGGGCCCCGGGCTCGCCGCCCGGTGTCTGCCTGTGGGATCTGTCAGTCCCAAAATCGGACACCTTGAACTGTGGGTCAAGCTACCTGCTGGCCGCCCCGGGCCGGGTCGCACGCCGGGCCCTCCCGCACTGTTGGATAGTCGGTCGGCGGCCAGGGTTGGCGGCTGATGACGCGCAGGAAGAGGTCAGGAAGAGGTATTGACTGAACCGGTGGGTCAGCTTTCCCCTGGCGATGGGGTAGTGGAGGATCTCTTGGGCGGTTCGTGGTGCGTCCCCTCCCTACTACGCCAGGCGGAAGCGGCAGTAGTTGAACGTCTGGACCGCGCCCTTGGGTGTTCGGTGTAGCTCGGCCTCGCTCTCGACCAGCGTGAACCCGGCACCGAGCTCGGCCGCCAGAGAGTCCGGGCTGTAACGAACCACGTCGAGCCCGGAGCAGCGCCTCGGTCCCTCCAGCCCGAACGTCGCGATAATCACCTGACCACCCGACGCCACGCAGCGGAACAAGCTGGCACGATAGGCCGCCCGGTCGGCGCCGTCGGTGAGAAAATGAAAGACCGCCCGGTCGTGCCAGAGATCCCACCTGTGGGGCGCTTCGAACCGGGTGATGTCGGCCTCGATCCACTTCACCTCATCGGCACGCGACCCCAGCCGTGCCCGGGCCTGTTCCGGGCCACGAGGTGCCCAGTCCAGGACGCTCACGTTCTTGTAGCCAGCGTCGAGAAGATAGTCGACGAGGGTCGAAGCGCCGCCGCCGACATCGATGATCAGCCCGTCGGGTCCGACGCCCGATGCCTCGATCATCCGCAGCGAGGTCTCGGGTTTGGCTTGAAACCAGGAGACCTCATCCGGCGCATTCGTCGCGTAAATCCGTTCCCAGTGAGCCTTCCCGTTCACTACTCGGCTCCCAGGCGGTGAGCAGGTCGGCCGGAGTAGGAGAGCTACCCCCCGCCGGTCGGGACGGCGATCTCCAGCGGCTGCGGCGGCCCCGAGAGGGTGTAGCGAAACCGCTCGTAACTTGCGGTGCTGTGGATCAACAGGAGCATCTCTGTCGCTGCGTCCTCGAGGTCCACGGCGATCAAATCACCATCGTACATCTGTTGGATACGGTCAACCGGCGTGTGTGCGACCACGTGAATATCGCTGTCGTGCCGCTCGAGAACCTGCTGGAGCACATGCCCAAGCGTATCGGTATACACGTAGCTCCGATACCAGAAGACGCTGTTATCGTCGAAGAAGAAGTCGAAGCGCCGGAAAAGCGTGACCGAGTCCAGCGGGGTGTAGGGGGCCGTGGAATCGGCCATACGGGAGAACCACTGCTCGCTCATGAAGGTCGCCAGCGAGTCGTCGAACTCGGGGATCGTATAGTCCATGTACTCGGGACCGACACCACCGTGGGCCAAGAGCACCCGGTCGACCCTGATCAGCGCCGGCTTCGCGGCGAGCCATTTCCCGAGGATCGAACTGCGCGGATCAAACAGCTGCCAGTAGGCGACCCCATGCCTCTGGGCGACCAGCAGCTCCTTCGGTGACACGTAGCGGGGGTCGTCGGTCATTGCCATGATCTCGTGATTGCCCAGCAGGACCTGGACGCGGCCGCCGTGCCGCGCTGCGTCACGCTCCAACTCATACAAGAACCACAAGATCTTATGGACGTCCGGCCCGCGATCCAACAGGTCACCGAGCAACACGATCCATTTGCGGCCGCCGGTCCAGCGATCATCTTCATCTATGAGGCCGGCGTTGCGGAACAGCTCGCTGAGCTCGTCGTACTTGCCGTGGACATCACCGACCACGAACAACGTGTCGACGTCTTCGAACTCGGTCTGGATCGGGCGCCGCTGCAGGTCGAAGTAGATGACCGTCTCGTGCGCGTCCTGTGGATCGCTGCGGCCACCGTAACGCAGCATCAGCTCCGGGGCTGCCGGCCTGGGAAAGGACACGGCGTGGGCTGTGTCGGGCTCGGTCTCGAACTTGAAAACGGCGCCGCCGTCGACGAGCACCTCCAGGTAGCCTGCACCGGCTTCCCGGGTCAGCCATTGCACCACCAGCGAGTCGCCGCTCTCCCGCACCCAGAGGCCGTACTCGCCGTCGAAACGGACCTCCGCCTGCCCGGCATCCTCCTGGGGAGCAGGCCGCACCGGCCCGCAATCGAACATCACGGCCGACCCGGCGGCCGCCAGCAGCGGGATGGCCAAGGCGGCGAGACCGATCGTCGTCAGGGTCTTTCTGCTAACGCGCATCGCATTCAAAAGATCTCGTACTTATCCTCGTCTATATCCTCCAGCAGATCCTGCAGGCGTCCATGGACTCTCCCGATCTCGCGGGTGGTCAGTCCAAACTGAACGACGTCGTCCTCCCGGCGCACGCCCCTCCCCGGGTTCAGGTTCTCCGTAGGCTCCACCTGCACCAGTAACTCGTCCCGCACCTCGAATTGGGCCAGCACGCCCAGTGCCTGGTGCAGATCTTCTTCGCTAATGCCGCGCAACCTCTCGACCGTAGCCTGCGGCAAACGGTCGGTGCGCATCTTCCGCCAGTCGTCGGGCCGATCGCTTATGTCGCCGAAGGATACGCCGTTGTCCACCGCGAAGACCCGCGCGTTCCCCGCCGTCGAGATCAAGAAGTTGCCCGGGTTGGCATCCGCGTGCCTGACCAGATACGTGAGGATATTCAGGTTGGCCAGGTGCCGAGCATACAGCGAATCGTCCTTGGCCCGGTCCTTGTCGTAGACATCCTGGCTGGTGACGTTGCTGAGCCAGTACTGCATGAGTACCACCACGGATTCTATGCCGCGGAATGTCGTGCGCACTTCATCTTTCATGGGGTACTCGGCCAACGTGACGGCGCGGACGACCGTCGGCGGCACAACGTAGTCCTCCTCGTCCAGGAAGAGCTTCTGCAGCTCGTAGACCGCGATCTCGAATCGCGGGCGGTTGTTGAACGAGTCGGCGCCCCTGGGAGCCGCCGCCCACTTGACGCGTAACGCCATAGTCTCGGGAAAGGCCAGCACAGCCATCTGCGTCCTGTCCCCCTCGAAGCGCGTGTCCCTGATCTGTAGGACGCGCATCTCCCCGTAGCGGAACAGGTGCTCGATCGAGTCGACGGGCAGGAAGATGTTCTGCTGCTGGCCGAGGCAGTCCGGCGGCGTGCTGAGGACCACCGGGAGGACCGCAAGCAGGACAACGCAGCGCCACCCCTTCCGCCGAGCCACTGTCTGCGTCGGGCCAACGAGACGCCGCTTCCATGGCAAAGTCGGAGCTATCATTGGAATCCCTCCAGGGTTGGGCCACAACCACATCAGCATGCGCTCTGGCCCACCCCAAGTCAACGCCCGCGCCGCGGCGCCCGGTTCCACCTCGGCCCTTTCGTAGCTGAAACGTGGTTAGGCCGGTATCTTGGCGGGTATGCGGACCCACCGGCCTCTGCTGGCCCGAGCGGCGCTGGCAGCTACCGTCTTCCTGGCGCTGGCCGGTAGCGTTGAGGCGCTCTACCAAACCGTCGAGCTGCATCGCGACTCGCGTGCCGCGACCCCGGCGGTCGGCGCCCGGCGGACGGGCAGTCAAGACCAGCGCCTCCGGCCGTTGAGGGAGCATCTGCCGCCGCGCGGGGTCGTGGGCTACGCGAGCGACGGGTGGAGCGGCAACGCGTTCACTACCGTCGAGGCACTTCAGGACTATTTCCTCACCCAGTACGCGCTCGCCCCAGTCATCGTGCTGAGAGGGGCAGATTTTCCAATCGTGGTCGGCAACTACCCCGCCGACTCGGCGGCCGAGCAGGCGGCTGGCAGAACCTACCCCGCGGGACTTGTTGTGAGACGCAACCTTGGTGAAGGCGTCCTACTGCTCGAGGGGGCGCAGCGATGACAGCGACGCTGGCGATTGCGTTCATTATCCCCGTCATCGGCGGTTCACTGCTACTCTGTGTGTTTTGGCCACGGGAACGAGGCTTGAGAGGAGATCTGCCTCTGATCCTGGCGCTGGGCGCCGGGTTGGGACTGGGGCTTTCTTCGGCGGGTTTCTTCATCGGCCTGGTCGGCTTCGGCTCTTCGAAGGCGTTCTTCGCCCTGGAGGCGATGGGCCTGGCGGTCCTGCTTGGGTTGGCACTCCGTCGGGTCCGAAGCGAAGCGCTGACGGGCCCCCGCAGGCCCGTCGGCCACCCGACCGGCGCACCGTTCGTCTCCTGGCTGCTGGCCCCGGCGTTCGCCGGTTCGCTCATCGCAGCGCTCGTCAGGTTCGGCTACCGATCGGCCACTTACCCGCACGGCGCCTGGGACGCGACGACTATCTGGAACCTGCGCGCCCGTTTCCTGTTCCGCGGGGCAGATCATTGGAGGGATGCCTTCTCGAATCTGCTGGGAACCTGGGCACACGCCGACTATCCACTACTCGTTCCCGGCGCTGTCGCACGTGCGTGGAGTTTCATCGGCTCCGAGCCGCAGGCCGTGCCGATCCTGCTGGGCCTGGTCTTCACCCTCGCGACGGCCCTCCTGCTTTGGGGAGCGCTCACGTCGTTGCGCAGCCGCGGACAGGGCTTACTGGCCGGTGTCGTACTTCTCTGCTGCAACTCGCTGGTCTACCAGGGGGCGAATCAGTACGCCGACGTCCCTTTGGCCTTCTTCATGCTGGGGTCGTTCGTTGCGCTGGCGCTCGCCGATACGGTGAAGGAAGGAGGTGACGGGCTCGTCGTACTGGCGGGGCTGACCGCCGGTCTCGCCGCCTGGACGAAGAACGAGGGCCTGCTCTTCGTGCTCGCCCTGTTCGTCGCCCGCCTGCTGGTGATCGCCCGCCTGCGAGGTGGGAGGCAGGCCCTTCGGTGCCAGGGCGTCATGGTCCTCGGGTTGGCACCGATGCTCCTGCTGATCTGCGCCTTCAAGTGGGGGATCGCACCGGCCAACGATCTACTGGCGTCGCTGCAGCCGACCGACATCCTCGACCGGCTGACTAACCCCTGGAGGCTCTGGTTCGTGCTACACTCGTTCGGCGAGCGATTCCTGGCACTCAGCGGCTGGTTGGCCGCAGCGCCCCTGGCCCTGGCGCTCTACCTGTTGGTGGTCGGCTGGAGAAAAGAGGGGGTCGAGCGAGAGAGTCTGGGCACCATGCTGGTCACCCTGGGCCTGGTTCTGGCAGCCTACATTTTTGTTTACGTCGTGACCCCGTACGACCTTGCCTGGCATGTGGCCACTTCGATGCATCGATTGGCGCTCCACTGCTGGCCCAGCTTGCTGTTCGCCTACTTCCTCATTGTAAGGAACCCTGAGGCCGCCGTCACCGAGCTCACGCCCGCGCCGCGGGTCGGACCGGTGGAAAGCTGAGGCCCGCCGG
>CAYFSW010000118.1:0-31911 GCA_964345885.1 uncultured Gemmatimonadota bacterium
TGTGATGGGAAGACGCGTCATCGCGAAAATACGAGCGCACCCGGTCGCGAAGCGACTTTGCCTTGCCGACGTAGATCGGCTTACCCTTCGCGTTCTTGAGGATGTAGACGCCGGTGGCGGCGGGTAGAGTCGCCAGCTTCTCTTCAATGGATGTGGTCTGTGACATCGATTACGAGCCAGCCTCCTCCGACCAGACCCTCAGGCCCCCGGCGGGCAGCGTGTCGAGCAGCCTTGCGACGCCGAGGTACACCAGCCCAAAGGCCCCGAGCGTCGCACCGGTCACCCAGAGCCGGGTAAGTAGTGCCGCGGCGCTGGCCGGCCCCGGCGCTAGCCAGGTCACCACGGCGAGTCCCGCCGCCGCGGCGGCCGCGACACCCACCGCCACCTTTATCATGTAAAGGATGTCGCCCGAGGTGAAGAGGTCGCCGATCCGCTTGCTGAGGCCGTTCCAGAGGAGCAGCAGGTAGCAGGTGGAGCCCAGCGCTGCGCCGATGGCCAGGCCGGGAGCGTAGAGTGACCGCATGAGCGATGCGGCGATTGCCACCTGGACCACGAGACCGACGACGGCGAAGCGCACCGGTGTCCTGGTATCCAGCATGGCGTGGAAGCCGGAGGCGAAGAGCTTGACCGAGGAGGCCGCCAGCAGGCCGACCGCATAGGCGGCCAGCGTCCCGTGAATGACCGCTGTGTCCTCGGCCAGGAAGTCACCCCGCTGAAATAGAAGCGCGACGATCCAGTCGCCGAACAGGATGAAGGCGACGGCCGACGGCAGCACCATGAACGCAACGTTTCGGAAGCCGCGTCTGATGCGTAGACGCAGGGCGTCGAAGGCGGCGGCATCGGCCTCGCGGGAGAGCTCGGGCAGCGAAGAGGCCGCCACGGCGATGCCGAACAGGCTCACCGGTAGGAAATAGAGGCGCTGGCTGTAATACAACGCCGCCACCGCGCCGTGCACCAGAAAGCTGGCCAGAAACACGTCCACCAGGCTGGCGATTTGCGCCACGCCCTGTCCCACGACGACGGGCCCGAAGTTGCGGATGACGCGCCGCACCGGTTCCCAGGCGGTGTCGAAAGAGAGCTTGATCTTACCCGACAATCGGCGTGCCGACGGTAGCTGCACCAGGAACTGCAGAACCCCGCCGATGAGGGTCGACCAGGCGAGGGCGACGACGAGCGGCTCCCAGCCGGCGTTCCAGGCGACGAGCAGGCCGATGATCTGCGAGAGGTTCCAGATGACAGGCGCCGCGAAGGAAAGAAAGAAGCGACGATGGCTGTTGAGAACGCCCAGGCACCAGGCGGCCAGGATCATGAACCCGGCCATCGGAAATAGGATGCGTACGAGCCAGGTTGTGAGGACCACCGACTCGGCGGGCCAGCCGGGCACGAGCAGGCGCGTGAGCCACGGTGCCAGCAAGATGCCGAGGCCGCTGAGGCCGGCGGCGAGGAAAAGCAACAGGCCGAGGACGCTACCGGCCAGTCGGCGGGCGTCCGAGGTAGCGCCGCGTCCCAACAGGCCGCTGTAGACCGGTATGAACGAGGCGGAGAGCGTTCCCTCCCCCAGGAGGTTGCGGATGATGTTGGGGATCCGCAGGGCGGCGGCGTAGGCGTCGGCTGCCACGGTGGTCCCAAAGAACGCGGCTATCGCCACGTCGCGACCGAACCCGGCCAGGCGACTAAGAAAAATCCCCGCTCCCACTGCCAAAGCGGGGCGGGGTCTGCGACCTATTCTGTCCGCGCCCTCACTCGTCACCAGGCGGCAAAGCCTCCTGTTCCTTGGGCTTCTCGAGCAGCTGCCTGATGAAGCGCGACTCTTCTTGGAGCGACTGAACCGATTCGCCGAGGTACTGCACCTCTTTCTCCAACTGCTTGAGGCGCTCCTCGCCCTCGCCGGGCGGTTCGCCCGAGCCGAGGCGGCGCGCCAACGCTCGGCCCACTTCCGAATCGAGTACGATCGCCGTGAGCGGGATCATCATCAGCAGAAGAACGACAACGCCGAGAACCCAAACCATAACTAAGAACCGCCTGTATTGTAGCTCCGGACCAGCGAAACGTAGGCCGCGGCGCCTTCCGGGGCAAGTAAGCTAATCGAGCGGAGTTACCACCTTCGCGAAAATGTCGTCGAGCAACCCCTCGCCGTAGCGCACCAGGTAGGGGAAGACGTTCAGGACCCGCTCCTGCGGCTTGCCGCCCGGGAACAGGTTGACCGCGGCCTTTTCCAGCTGGCCCTTCATGACCTCGTGCTTTTCCCGCACCCGCGCCTGCAGCCGCGACTCCAGCGACCGAATGCTCCCTGAGACCGCCTTCTTTCCGCTATCGACCGCACTGCGGGCCCCCGGGTCGAATTCGAGTGCCGCGGCCTCAACCTTCTGCAACGCGCCCTCTATCGCGCGCCGTAGCGCGTCGAGCGATTCCTGCAGCTCAGGCGGGATACGCTCGTTCAGAAGCCGCCTGATCGCCCGCGCCGCGTCGCCTGCCAGTTCGTCGGGCCGGATATCGTACTTCTCGAGTACCCTGGCGACTTTCGGCTCGATGATCCGGAACGCCGCCCGCGGGACAACGACCGGAGCCGGGATCTCGTGGAGCCCGAATAGCATCTGGCTCTGCGCCAAGTAGGCGATCTCACCCGGTCCTCCTACATACGCCACTACGGGGAATGCCCGTGCCTCGGTGACCGGTCTCAGTAAGGCACCGGGGCTCACCAGCTCAGGGGTCTTCTCGAGGATCGTCCGAAGCTGAGCTTCGTCCAGGCGTTCTTTCGAGCGCCTCAGGTATGGCCCGCCCGCGTCGTGCATGATCCGATCGCGGCCGAGCTCCGCTTCCAGGAAGAGCTGTGTCATGCCTGCTGCCACCCCCACCTGGGGATCGAACCCCGCCCGCGAGATCTGCTCGGCACGCTCTAGCAGTCGCGCCTCGCTCTCCCCTCGCCGTTCCCACTCGGCCCAGAGGACTTCTCGGGTCTCGCTCTTCACATAAGGTTGCGCGGTCCGCGAGAGCAGGAAGCTGTGATTCCTGAGTAGGTGGCCGAGAGCATCCTGGAAGGCCTCGGCGACGCGACGCCCCGGGCGATAAGCCTTTCGAAGTGGCTCGAGGACACTTGCCCTAAACTCCGATTCTGGTGTCGATTGTGTAAGAACACTTAATGCCTGTTCTGCATCGGGCCCCAGCTCTATGAATTCCACCGGTGGGGTCGGTCCACCCTGCTCCATCCCGTGCGGCGTGGCGACGGACAGTCTTGTAAGCCGGTTTTCCAGGTCGATCAGGTGGGTGTGATTTACCTCGGCCCAGTCGTGGTCCTCCGACGCCACGCTGAAGAGTGGCATGACGGGTAGTCCGAGCTGTCCTTCCAGTTGCGCGGCGAGACGGGCGGCGGTGAAAGCCTTATAGAGGGTGAAGAGCGGGCTGACGAAGAGTCCGGCCTGCTGTCCGGTGGTGACAAACAGTCCCCTGCCCGCAATGAGCTTCTGGAGTCGCTCTTTCGGGCTACCGTCGAGCTCGGGGAGCAGACGCGCGAGGGCCTCCCAACGTGACTCGGGATAGCCGGCACGGACCCGCTCGGCCACGCCGCGGTAGCTATCGATCGCCCCAGGGTCGCCGGCGAGGTAGAAGGGTGCAACCCGCGGGTAGTCGTCGACGTAGGTGCGGGCTAGTGCCGGGCCCTGGAGCGGGATGCGTTCGATGCTAAGGCTCATACGGCATGACCAAACAGAATGAAGCGGGGCGCTTCGGGTCCGGGCGGCGCGCCGCTGTAGTCGCCGTAGCTTCTCTCCGGCTCGAGGCCCGCGTCGCGTAGCATCGCTTCCAGCTCGGTCGGCGTATAGAGCCGTACTCGCTCGTAGTATGTGCCGAGCGGTCGGTCGGCGTTCGCCTCGAAGATACGGATCTCTTTGACGACGACATTCCCGTTCTCTTCCAGGCGCCGTTTCTGCACGACGCGACGGCCGTCGTGCAAGCGTTCATCACCCTCAACCAGGCGGGCGCGAACGCGCTCGGCGTTGAGGAAGTCGAGTGCAAAGCAGCCACCGAGCTTCATGACCCGGCGGATCTCGCCCAACACCTGGGCATCCTCCTCCGGGTCGGCGAAGTAGCCGAACGAGGTGAAGAAATTGGCGACGAACTGGAAGCTGTCGTCGGCGAAGGGCAGATGTCGCATGTCGCCGCGAACCAGTCGCAGGTCGCTATTACTGTCGTGGGCCTGCTCGAGAAGGGCGGCCGACAGATCGAGGCCGACAGCTTTGAGGCCGCGGCGCTCGAATTCCAGCATGTGACGCCCGGCGCCGCAGGCCAGGTCGAGTATCAGCCCTTCGGGCGGAGCACAACCCTGGCAAACGAGATCGATGGCGGCCTTGGCCTCCTCCTCGTCGCGGTGAGGGTATAGGGCGAGATACTCTTCGCCGAACCAGTCGCGATACCACTCCGGCGGTCTCTGCGGCACGTTTACCCGCCCTTGTGGTAAGGTTCGCCGCGCAGGATGGTCCCCGCGCGGTAGATCTGCTCAGCCAGCACCAGGCGCGCGAGCTCGTGGGGCAGAGTGAAGGACGATAGCGACAGCACGCGCCGGGCGTTTCCGCGCAACTCGTCGCTCAACCCGAGAGGCCCGCCGACCAGGAAGGCGACGCCGGCGCCGCCACCGATGGCCAACTCGCCAAGGTATGCCGCCAGCTGTTCGGAGGACCAGGTCACACCGCGCTCATCGATGGCGACGGTTTCGAGGTCGGGTTGGACCTTATCGAGCAGGGCTCGCGATTCTTTCTCTATAATGGCGCCGGAATCCGCACCCGGCCCGATTCGCTGTTGGCGTACCTCGGCCGATTCGAACCTGAAGTAGTGGGAGATACGCGACTCGTAGTCGCGGATGGCCTCGGCCAGGCCCGGCATTCTCGGAGTGCCCACGGAAACGATCATCACCTTCATGTCACTCGGGCGGGACCACCAGGCTATCCCGTAGGAAGCACTCGTTGTCCTTGTAGGGGAAGTCGATCACGTAGTGTAGTCCTCGGCTCTCGCGCCGCCAGAGTGCGCAGCGGACTATCAGCCCGGCGACGTCGAGCATGTTGAGGATCTCCGCGGCATCCGCCCAGCGGACGCCGTCGTCGGCGCCGCTGGAGTTGGCCGTCAGGCTCGACCATTCGCGCCGCAGCCCGTGAAGCTGGTGCGCTCCCTCCTTCATCTCGGCGACGCTGCGCACGATCCCCAGGCGTTCCCACATGAGCCGCCTCAGGCCCTCGCGCAACGCTACCAGGTCGTCGCCCGGAACGCCGGACAGGTCATCGGGTGGCTGCCAATCCTCGCCGCCCGGCGCCGGCACGAAGGGCAGTTCCCAAATCATCCGTGAGGCGGCGCGTTCGGCGTAAACGACGGCCTCGAGCAAAGAGTTCGAGGCGAGGCGGTTGGCGCCGTGGACGCCGGTACAGGCGCACTCGCCGGCGGCGAAGAGGCCGGGCAGCGAGGTCGCGCCATCGATATCGGTCCAAACGCCGCCGCACATGTAGTGTGCAGCCGGCACGACGGGGATCGGCTCTTTGCTGGCGTCGACGCCCTTTTCTCGACACCCTGCGAGTATGGCAGGGAATCGATCTTCGAGTCGTTCTGCTGGGATACCTGTCGCGTCGAGCCAGACGTGCTCCTTGCCACTCTCACGCATCTCGCTATCCACGGCACGCGCCACGATATCCCGGGGTGCCAGATCCTGGCGCGGGTCGTAGCTGCCCATGAAGGCATCGCCCTCCCAGTTTCGCAGCACGGCCCCTTCGCCGCGCAGGGCCTCGGAGATCAAGAAAGCGTGCTGCTCGGCCGGGTAGAGCGCGGTGGGGTGGAACTGGATGAACTCCAGGTTCGCACAGACGGCGCCGGCGCGGTACGCCAGTGCGACGCCGTCGCCGGTGGCGATGGCCGGATTGGTGGTGTGGCAGTAGAGTGCTGCGCTGCCGCCCGCCGCCAGCATGGTAGCGCGGGCGCGCACGGCGACCGTCTGGTTGGAATCGACATCGAGGACCCAGGCGCCGACACAGCGACGGCGGCCGACCTGGCATTCGGCCTGGAGCGACAGGACCATGTGATCTTCGAGCAACCGTATACGGGGGTGGCCGGCGACGGCACGATCGAGCGCGTCCTCGATCGCGGCGCCCGTCTTGTCCTTGCTATGCACGATGCGGGCGTGTGAATGGCCGCCTTCGATGCCGAGAGCGAGATGCCCTTCCGACTGCGAGAAACGGACACCCCAGTCGATCAGGTCGGCGACGGCCTGTGGCCCGCTGCGTACCAGCGTATCGACCCGATCGAAGTGACAGAGACCGGCGCCGGCCTGCAACGTGTCGTGAACGTGATCGGCGAAGGAATCGCCACGATCCACGACTGCGGCGATCCCGCCCTGGGCGTAGTTCGTGTTCGACTCGAGACTGGCTTTCTTGGTCACCAGGACGACATCGGCGTGCTCGGCGACGCGCAGCGCGAACGTCAGGCCTGCGATCCCGGAACCGATGACAAGGATGTCCGTGTCGATGGCGCTCATCCCTGGCGCTCCAAGCCCGTGAGGAGAAGGTCCACCGCCTCCCGGCCGCTCTCCCACTCGACCTTTTGCAGCGGAACGTATAGCTCGGTCGCCGGTCCCAGGCCAGCACCCAACTTCACGGCATCCTTCAGGGTGGCGATGAGCGGCCCGCTCCGAATCCGTTGTGCGATCCGGGCGACCTCTTCCCGGCTATAACGATGGTGGTCGGAGAAACCCCACCACTCGTCTGCAGTTGCGCCCGCCGCTTCCAGTTGCGCGAAGACGGTGCTCGGCCGGGCCACGCCGGCCACGGCCAGGGCGCAACGGAATCCTGCTGGCGGCGCCGGTTCGGTCAGCCTGCCGCTGGCCCCATCGTAACGGGCGAGCCCCGCGAGGCCAATGTACGCTTCCGCTATTTCGGCCGCCGGACAAATTTCGGCCAGCTCCCCGCTGACGCGCTGCGCGTCGTCTCGGGTCGCGACCTTGCGCGTCGTGACAATCAATGACGCCCGCTCCAACGCCGAGGGCGGCTCGCGCCAGGGGCCTCGGGGCAACAGGCGCGGCGAGTCGCTCCACTCCTCGGCGGCCAGCAGAACGACGTAGGCGTCCGCCCGTAGTGCACGGTGTTGAAACGCGTCGTCCAGAACGACGACGTCTGCCCCGCCCCGCTCGGCTCGTCTGACTCCTTCGATCCTGTCGGCTGTGGCGTGCACCGGTACCTCAGGATTGAGGAGCCTGTGAACCTCGACCTCGTCGCCTCCATAGCCGCGCATCACGACCGCGGGAACGCGACCGCGGGCGCCTAGCGTCTTCGTGAACCAGGCGGTCATGGGAGTCTTTCCGGTGCCGCCTACCGTCAGGTTGCCGACCCCCAGCGCCGGGATCGGTGCGACCACCGAGCTCAGGATGCCCCGGTCGTACATCCAGGCGCGGGCGGCCACGGCTGCCCGATAAGCTAGCTCCGCTGGTATCAGCAGCGTTGAGGCCGCGCGATAAGCCGCAGTGTCGGGCGTCCAGAGGCGCTCGTGCCACTCGCTCATGGTCGCTGCGCCGTTGGCAGGTCGACTCGTGCCTTCAGGTCATGAAGCTGGGACTCTAGGGCCCGTGCGTGCTCCTCGAGGTCGCGCAACGAGCAATCACGTGGCACGCGCCGCGACTCGCCGATAGCGACGCGAATCCTCGCGAACGGTTTCGGCACCATGAAACTATCCCAGCCCTCGAACCACCAGGCACGTGGCGTCCCGGCCATCACGGGGATCACCGGCGCGCCTGTCATCCGCGCGGCCTGCAGCGCCCCTGGCTTCAACTTCTCGCGTGGCCCCTGGGGCCCATCCGGGGTGATCGCCAGCGAGCGGCCCGCCCTGAGCTTGCGGACCAGGTCGCGCAGCGCCGGGAAGCCGCCGTGTGTGCTGGAGCCGCGAACGGCGTCGTAACCGAGGGCCTTTCCGACGCGCGTCAGGTACTCGCCGTCGCGATGCTCGCTGACCAGCATCACGATCCCCTTGCCGCGATAAAGGTACAACAACGGAATGAGGCGCCCGTGCCAGGTGACGAATACCACAGGCTCGCCGGTTCCCCAGGTCGCTTCCTGATGCTCTACACCTTCGACGTCGAAGGCGAGGCTCGAGTATAGCCCGCGGAACAGCAGCGCGCCAAAGTTGCCGACCAGTCCCAAGGCGATCCGGTCGCGCGCTCTCACTCTTGTCCGTCCAGAAATTCAGCCGCCAGATCCACCACGCGCTCCGCCGCCCCCGGCTCGCCCAGCTGGTCTCGGACCGCGCGCAGCGCCTCGACCATCTCACCTCTCTCGTGCGAGCTCTCGTCGAGCAGCGGCAACAGCGCCTCGGCCATCGCCTCGGCAGGAAGTCGCTGCAGGAACTCGGGAGCGATGGGGCGTCCGGCCAGAATGTTCACCATGCCGACGCTGTCGACACGAACCAATCGCTTGGCCAGCAGGTAGCTCAGCGGATTCACCCGATAGGCGATCACGAGGGGCGTCCCGTTGAGGGCCGCCTCCAGCGTCGAGGTGCCCGACTTGGTCAACACAGCCGTAGAGGCGCGCAGCACTCGGGCAGAATCGTCAACGAGCCTCAAGCTGGAAGCCGCTGCGTAGAGCTCGGCGGGCACTTGCGGCGCGCTGGACACGATAACCTGCACTTCGGGGCGCCGACGCTTGACCTCGGCGGCGGCGGACAGGAAGGGGCCCAGGAGTTGGCGCACTTCCTGTGGCCGGGAGCCGGGGAGCAGGCCAAGGACAGGGCGCTGTGGATCGGCTCCCAGCGCCGCAATCGAGTCCCTGGGCGCCTCTCGGCGGTCCAAGGATTCGAGTAGAGGGTGGCCAACGAAAACGGCCTCCACGCCGAATTCTCGCAAAAACGGTTCCTCGTGAGGGAAGACGACGGCCACGCGATCCGTCTTCTCGGCCAGCACTCGGGCCCGCTGCTGACGCCAGGCCCACAGTTGGGGGGCGATGTAGTAGAGGACCGGGATACCCCGGTCGTGTGCTTCGCCGCAGAGCCGCAGATTGAAGCCTGGATAGTCAATCGGTATGACAAGATCCGGTCGCGTCTGGTCGAGTAGGCGACGGACGCGGCGGCGCAGCGAGAAGAAGAAAGGCAGTCGAGCGACGACCTCTGCCAGTCCCATGACGGCCAAGCGTTCGAAGTCGACGATGGGCCGCACGCCTTCCGCTTCCATGCGGGGACCGGCCAACCCGCTCAGTTCGGCATCGGGGTATCTCCGACGCAGTGCTCTGGCCAGGCTGGCGCCGTGAAGATCTCCTGAAGCCTCGCCCGCCGAGAAGAAGATGCGGGGCTTAGACACGCGAGCTCAGATACCAGATCGCTACGAGAACCGCGGCCAAGAGGATGACCAGCGTCCGGGTGCGCATCCCTACCCTTTCGCGCGATCCCTGGACCTTCCGCTCGCGCCTAACCTTTATCAAAGACATTGTCCCGGTGCCTCTCGATGTGTTCGACGATATCCAGAGCGACGGCAAGAGCCGTACGACCATCTTCGGCGCTGACGGCTACCGGCTCCTCGCGACGCACGGCCCTGGTGAACTTCTGTAACTCCAGCTTCAGGGGCTCTTCGCCGTCACCGCGCAGCGGGATATGCTCGACCAAGTCGGTCAGGGCCGTTGCCTCGTCGACATGAGAGGCGCTCCCCTTTCGCCGGTAGAATTCGCCGGTGCTGTTTCCCAAGTCCAGGCTGACGTAGCCGCTAGGCTGGAAGAATCGGATCTTTCTCTGGCGCTGAATGGAGACACGGCTGGCTGTGATGTTAGCGACGGCGCCGCCATCGAACTCGAGACGAGCGTTAGCGATGTCCACACTTCCGCTGAGTACGGAAACGCCGACGGCGCGGACGTCGGCCACCGAGCCGCGTACCAGACTCAAGACGAGGTCGATGTCGTGGATCATCAGGTCGAGGACAACGGGGACGTCTGTTCCGCGCCGAACGAAGGGCGCCAGGCGGTGTGATTCGACGAAGAGAGGGTTCTCCAGGTAAGGCTCGCAGGCTCGCACCGCGCCGTTGAAGCGTTCAATGTGGCCCACCTGGATAACCCGGCCCTGTTCCGCGGCGAGCCGGATAAGCTCATCGGCCTCGGCGGTGGTCGGCGTGATTGGTTTCTCGATCAGCAAGTCACAGCCGTGCTCCAGCGCCAGCTTTCCTACCTCGAAGTGACTGCTGGTCGGCACGACTATCGTAGCGGCCTCGACCCGATCCAGCAGCTCGGCGGCATCATCAAACGCGCGGGTTTCCAGTTCGGAAGCCACGGTCGCCGCCCGTTCGGGATCGGTGTCGCAGATCCCCACGAGTTGCGCTTCGGGCAGCTGCTGCAGGATACGGGCGTGATGGAAGCCGAGGCTTCCAACGCCCAGCACACCTACTGCGACGGGATCCACTGAAGTGTCAGACCGTGACTCCACGTTCGCTCGCCTCGATGAAGGCGACGAGCTTCTCGACTTCTTCGGTCAACTCGCCCTGCGAGCGGAGATCCGCGATCGCCTGGCTGAGATTCATGCTCGAGCTGAAGAGGGTCCTGTAAGCCCGCTTCAGAGCCAACCGCTTGTCCTTGGTGAGGCCGCGCCGTTCGAGTCCTACTGTGTTAAGGCCATAGAGCGCGCAGGGGCTCCCGGCGGCCCGCGTATAGGGTGGGATGTCTTTCGACACGCGCGAGGCACCACCGATGAATGCGTGGGTGCCGACGCGGACGAACTGATGGACTGCCGTGAGGCCGCCTATCGTGGCCCAGTCCTCGATGACGACGTGGCCGCCCATCTGGACGGCGTTGGCGAGAATCACGTGATCACCGATGCGCGTGTCGTGGGGTACGTGGGAGTAAGCCATCAGCAGGCAGTCATTCCCCACTACTGTAGAGCCCGAAGCGCGTGTCCCCCGGTTCAAGGTTGCAAACTCGCGTATCGTGGTGCGGTCACCGACGATGAGCAGGGCTTTCTCGCCTTCGTACTTCAGGTCCTGGGGGTCGGTCCCGAGCACCGCTCCTTTGGCGATGAAGCACTCGCGCCCTACTCTGGTGTCTTTCTCGATGTAAGCGTGGGGCCCGACGATCGTTCCGTCGCCCACCTGCACGTTCGGGCCGATCATTGCGTAGGGCCCGACCTCCACGCCGTTACCCAACTCGGCGCCCGGATCGACGATCGCCGATTGGTGAACGCTGGGGGGCGTTTGTCCCTTATCCGCCATGGTTCGTGTTGTCATCTGTCCACCACCTGTGCCATCAATTCCGCCTCCGCCACAACACTGCCGTCCACGCGGCCGATTCCCTTCATTCGGCACACCGTCCGGCGCATTTGCACCATTTCCAACTCGAAGACGAGCTGGTCGCCCGGAATGACCGGGCGCCTGAACTTGACTTTGTCCAGCGACATGAAATATACGACTTTGTCCTCCGGGTTCTCCACGCTGTCCATCAGAAGAAGCCCGCCGACCTGTGCCATGGCCTCGACAATCAAGACGCCGGGCATAATCGGCATACCCGGGAAATGCCCGACGAAGAACTCCTCGTTGATCGTGACGTTCTTGATGCCGACGATCCGCTTGCCCTTCTCGTATTCGATTATCCGGTCGACAAGCAAGAAGGGGAAGCGGTGTGGGAGCAAGCGAACGATCTGATCGATATCGACACGCCGGGCGGCATTCTGGCGCTTTGCCCGCTCTACGATGGCCCGGGCGAGCGCGATATTGCCGCGGTGCCCGGGTCGCTCCGCCACGATCTGCGCCTGGATGCGGTGGCCGGTGAGCGCCAGGTCGCCGACCAGGTCGAGTATCTTGTGGCGGACGAACTCGTCGCCGAACCGCAGCTCGACCCCCTCGTAGAGCCCCTCGGTAGTCAGGACCACAGTGTTGCTCGTATCGGCGCCGTGGGCGAGTCCGATGGCCCGTAGTTTTTCGGCGTCCTCGAAGAAACCGAAAGTGCGGGCGGAGCCGATCTGCTGGCGGAAACTACGCGGCTCGATAACCAGTGAGATATGCTGCCGGTGGATCAGCGGATGGTTGAACTCGATCGATGCCGATAGCACGAACCGCTCGTCTGGCACCACCGCGTAGCGGGAATCGCCCTCTTGCACGGTGAACGGCTCCATGCATCGCCAGACGACGGCGTCAGCGTTCTGTTCCTCGATTCCTGCGTCGAGCATGAGGGACATGAACGGCTCGGCGCTGCCGTCCGTAGCCGGCGGCTCTTCGCCTTCCAGCTCGACGGTCATGTTGTCTATGCGCAGTGCCGACGCGGCCGACAAGAGATGTTCGACCGTGCGCACGCGCACCCCTTCAGCCTCCAATACCGTTCCGCGCTCCACCTCGCTTACCCGCTCGATGTGCGCCGGGACCGGCGGGGCGTCCTCTAGATCCGTCCTGAGGAACGCTATCCCGTGGTCCGGTGGCGCCGGGCGCAGCGTCATCCGCACCGCGACGCCGGAATGGAGGCCCCTGCCGGCGAGCTGGGCGGTGCCTGCCAACGTCTGTTGCTTCAAAGGCAATAACCTCCGGGCCCTCAGGCTTGGTCCTCTGTGTTTAGTCGCCGCTCGATCCGTCCTACCCGGCGAATGAGTTCGGGCAGCTTGAGAAAGGCTGCGCTCGCGCGCATCACTTGGCTGCGCTCGCGGGCCGGGTATCCGAACCATGTCTCCCCGGCCGGGATATCGTGGCTGACGCCGGACTGGGCCGCGACTCTGGCGCCATCGCCCACGTTCAGGTGGCCGATGATTCCGACCTGCCCGGCCATGGCCACACCGTCACCAACGGTTGTGCTGCCGGCGATGCCAACCTGCGCGACGATTACGCAGCCGCGTCCGATAGAGACGTTATGTGCGATGTGCACCAAGTTATCAATCTTGGTGCCCGCGCCGATTCGCGTTTCGCCCACCGAGCCGCGGTCGATGCAGGTGTTGGCGCCGATCTCCACCTCGTCCTCGAGCACGCAGCGCCCCACCTGCGGGATCTTCCGATGGCGGTCCTTCTCGAACACGTAGCCGAAGCCGTCTACTCCGATCTGCGCGCCGCTATGGATGATGCAGCGGGCCCCGACGACCGTGCCGGGATAGAGGCAGACGAGGTCTTTGATCTCGGTGTCGGCTCCCAACTCGCACCGCTCGCCGATCACGCTGTTGGCACCGACGCAGACGCGGTCGTCGAGTTTTGCGCCGCTGCCCACGACCGCGTGGTGCCCAATGCTTACGCCCTCACCCAGCTGTACGTCGGGCGCGAGCACAGCGGTGGGGGCGATTTCGCCTTTTCGCTGGTCCTCCGGATAGAGGAGTGTCAGCGTCTCGGCCAGAGCGGCGTGGGCGTCATCGACCCACAACAGGGCGGTCGATCGAGGCACGTCCTCGAGCTTGCCCAGGTCGCGACCGATTATGACGGCGGTGGCGCGGGTGGCGCCAAGATATGGGAGGTATTTTCGCCTAGCAAGAAAGCTGACCTCCCCTTCACTCGCCGCCTCGAGGGGCGCAGCTCGAAAGAGCTCGCCAGCAGGATCTCCGGCCAGCTCGGCGCCGAGATGCTCGGCGAGCTGGCCAACCGTTACACTCGTTGACATCGGGACTCCCGTGGATGCGTAGATGACACGAGCCAGCGACGCTACAGCAATAGCGCCCACGGTGCCGGCTGGAGACCGTGGGCGCATGAGCCCGGGGCCTGAGGCCGGCCGGGCTCGCGACGCTAGTTCGGCGTCCCTCCCGGTTCAGCGCTCTGGGCCTGCAACCGCTGCAGGACCTGGGCGGTGATGTCCAAGGCCGTGTCGGCGGCGATCAGAGCCCCGGCCGCGGCATCGAAGATCATCGTGTACTGCTCTTCTTCTCGCAACGTGACCAGCACGTTGGACACCGCCTCGTAGATCGGGGCGACCAGCTCCTGCTGCCGGCTCTGTGCCCTGTTCTCTAGATCGGCGGTCCGTTGCTGGAACTCCAGCCGCTTCTGATTGATCTCCTGCTGCCGCTGGGTTCGCGCTTCCGGCGACAGCATGACCTGCTGCTGCTCGTACTGCGTGATCATTGTCTGGAGCGAGTCGCCCATCGCCTCGACTTGTGCGTTCCAACCCGCCATCTCGCGTTCAAATGTGGCCTGAGCCTCCGCGGCGCCTGGGGCTTGGGAGATGATCTCGTTCGAATTAATGTATGCCAGTTTGATCTGCGAGCCCTGCGGCCCGTTGAAGCCGGCATAGCCGAGCGCGGCCAAAGCCGTCGCTACCACAATTGCGCTAACTTTGTACTGCACTCTCTTGCTCCCCTCTGCTAATGTGCCCAGGACGGGCAGCTGCCCGTCCCAGACACCTGTCCATCAAGCACCTCAGAACACCTGCCCGAATCTGAAGTGCAGTTTCCACCCCGGATCAGGGTTGCCCAAGAAATCGCGTCGGTCGATGCCGTAGGCATAGTCGATCCCCAGGGGTCCCATGGGTGTGACTAAGCTTACACCGATGCCGAAGCCTCGCAACAGGTCGGTCGGGTTGAGGCCATGCGACGTTGCCCAGACGTTGCCGGCGTCGTAGAAAGCGTTGACGAAGAAGCTACCGCCGAGCCTGATCCCGACACTGCCGTTGAGAATGAAGTAAGCTTCGCCGACACGGTCGAGTTGACTGAACCCCGCCGCGTCTCGTGGCACGTGGCCGACCGGCGTGATCGTCAGCTCGTCGTAGCCGCGGAGCTTTGGGCCGTAGCGGACGCCGCCGGCGAAGAAGCGCTCGAGATAGAAGGGGTTGTTCCCGTCGATGAAACCACCGATGACCCCTAATCCCAGGGTCAAGTCGATGGGCGTCTTCATCGGATCGGAAACGAGGCGGGCGATGGGTGTATGCCAGCTGCTCTCGAACGTAATCTTGCGGTAGTCGCCGTCGCCGCCGAGGAAGCCGCCGGTAAACTCGATGCCAGCGGAGTTGCGGCTTCCACTGGTCGGGAACAGCGGATGGTTGCGGGTGTCGCGGGATAGGCGAAGCTCGATCGAGCTCCGGGTCCCCACACCTAACAGCTCGCGCTGCTTGAGATCGAGGTCGCCTACGTCGGAGTCGTACCGGTCCCGGAACAGCGAGTAGCGAACGGAAATGCGGGTCCAGCGCGAGCCGAAGAAAGGCGTGCCGAAGCTCAAGGTACCGCCGGTCTGGCGGCGGCGACCGAGACCGAGGAAGCTGAACTGATCGCGGGAGTTCCTCAAGGAAACGCCGAATGAGTTCCGGCTTCCAAGGACTGCGGGATCGCTGTAAGCGAGCTCGATATCGTTGGACCTGCTACCGAAGAGCCAGCGGAAGCGACCGGACTTGGCGCGGCCGAAGAGGTTCGGCTGCTCGTAGCCGACGAATCCGGCCAATCCTATGGTGGGTGCCAACGAAGCGCCAAACTGAATGCTGCCGGTACTCTTTTCCTTGACCTTGAAGGTTACGTTGATGTCACCCTGGTCGTCGGGGTTGACCGCGAGGGCCTCGTTAGGCGGAACCGGGTCGAAGAAGCCAAGTCCCTGTATGGCCTGATAGCTGGAGACGATTCGGTCGTCGCCATACACATCACCGGGCAGCAATATGAGTCTGTCGCGCACAACGCGCTCGTGTGTGGTCGTGTTGCCGGTGATATCGACCAGCTTGATGTAGGCCTGGTTGCGCTCCTCGATCTTCCAGGTAAGCCGAATTCGGGGATCGCCATCATCGCCCTCGGGTAGTTTCTCGACGATCGGATCGATCTGAGCGTATAGGAAGCCGCTGTTTCTATACAGCTGCATTATCTCGTCGGTTGCGTCCCGCCACTGGTGCGTGTCGAAGATGGGGTCGCCCTTCTCGGCAGGTCTGCCGATCAGCGGAAGTCGCTGTAGCAGCGAGCGGCCTTTCGGGTTAAAGCGCGCCTGGAGAAGCTCGGTCGGGAAGGCTTCGTTGCCCTCGATCTGGAAGTCCGCTATTCGGTATTGGCGACCCTCCTCGACCCGGACCACAAGTTTCGCCTTCCCGGTCGTGGGATCGACGATCATCGTGTCGCCGAGAACCTGGAAGTCGAGGTATCCGTGCTGGCCGTAGTGCTCGAGCAGGTTCACCGCGAGGTCCTCGCGGTAGTCCTCGTCCCGGAACTCGCCGGTCTGCCACCAGAAGAAGCCCTCCGGGCGCACGGACATCGCCGAGGTCAGTTCCCCGTCGCTCAGCGCTTCATTGCCCTCGAAGTCGAGGGCGGTCACGACGATGCGGCTACCTTCACTGACGTTGAAGACCAGACGGTAGAGGCCCGGCCGATCCCCAGGGATCAGCGAAGTGTCCACCGTCGCCGCCATGTAACCCTGCTCGGCAAGCTCGGCCCGGACGAGATAACCCACCTCGTGTACCGCCGCCGGACTGAGCGGACGGCCCGATTCCAAGCCCACCGTATCACGGATTGCGCCGCTGCCGATGTGCTCGAGGCCCTCGAAGCGATAAGAGATGATCGTCGGCCGTTCGACGAGATTGACGATCAACGTCGTCCTGCCCAACGCATCGTCGCTGGCGTACACCCGCACATCGTCGTACTCGCCGGTGGCCATGAGGCGCTGGACACCGCGCTGCAAGACGGTACGGGTGATCTCGTCTCCCGTACGGAAGCCGAGCTCGGAGAGCACGGCGGCCGTGGCGAGGCGAGTGTTGCCGGTGACAGCGATGGAATCGACGCGGACGAGTTGCACTCTGGGCTGCTCGTCCTGGCCCAGCAAGGGCTCGGCCCTCGCACCGAAGCTAGCGAGGGTCAAGAGGGCGGGGAGAAGTACGTACTGCCTCACGTCGTAAAGGAAGAGGAAGAGAGAACGCTGAATTCCAGTTGCTCTCCGTCTGCTGCGACCCCGACCTCGATGACGTCGCCCGGTGCCAGCTCCGCCATCAGGATCTTCTCTGACAGCGGGTCCTCGACGTAGCGCTGGATCGCCCGCTTCAGCGGCCGCGCGCCGTACGTGGCGTCGAATCCGCGTTCCACCAGGAAGTCGACGGCCGCTTCGCTGAGCTGGAGCTTTAAGGCCTCCTCCTCGAGCCGGGACCGCACGTCGCGCATCAGTACGGAGACGATCTCCCTGATGTGGTCCCTGGACAGCGGATGGAATACGATTACCTCGTCGAGGCGATTGAGGAACTCGGGGTTAAACACCCTCTGGATCTCATCCTTGACGCGCTCCGCCATGTCCTCGTAACTGGCCTGAGCGTCCGGCGAGTGGAATCCCACACCACCACCCTTAACGATGTCCCGAGCGCCGACGTTCGAAGTCATGATCAGGATCGTGTTCTTGAAATCGATGACACGGCCGTAGTTGTCGGTGATGCGTCCGTCGTCGAGTATTTGCAGCAGTATGTTAAACACGTCCGGGTGCGCCTTCTCGATCTCGTCGAATAGCACCACGCTGTACGGCTTGTGACGCACCGCTTTGGTCAGGGCGCCGCTGTCCTCGTAGCCGACGTACCCGGGAGGCGCACCGATCAGCCGACTGACCGAGAACTTCTCCATGTACTCGGACATGTCGACGCGGATCAGCGCCGTCTCATCGGCGAACAGGAAGCGGGCCAGCGCTCGGGCCAGCTCCGTCTTTCCTACGCCCGTGGGGCCGCTGAAGATGAAGGAGCCGATGGGTCGGTTCGGGTCCTTGAGGCCCGCTCGACTGCGCCGGATGGCCCGGCTGATAGCGGTGATCGCGTCGTCTTGGCCGACGACGTGCTTGTGCATCTCCTCTTCCATGCGGAGCAGGCGGTCCGTCTCGGCCTCCTGTAGGCGCGTGACGGGAATGCCGGTCCAGCGCGAGACGATGAAGGCAACGTCTTCTTCGGTGATCAGCGGGCGAAAGGTACGGCGCTCCTCCTCCCATTCCTCGCGGCGACGCCGGATCTCGGCTTGCAGGTCACGCTCCTTGTCGCGCAACTCTGCCGCCCGCTCGAAGTCCTGATCGCGAATCGCCTCGTCCTTGAGGTCCCCGATCTTCTTCAGCTCTTCCTGCAAATCAGCGACCTCGGGGGGCGGCACCTGAGTCGACAGGTGAATTCGGGCACATGCCTCATCGATCACGTCGATCGCCTTGTCGGGCAGGTGCCGGTCTGTGATGTAGCGTTCGGAGAGTTTCGCCGCTGTTACCAGGGTATCCTGCGGCAGCCTGACCGTGTGGTGGTCTTCGTAGTGCTTTTTGAGGCCGTCGAGGATCTCGATCGTCTCATCAACCGTCGGTGGGTCGACCATCACGGTCTGGAAGCGGCGCTCCAGTGCCCCGTCTTTCTCGATGTGCTTGCGGTACTCGTTGAGCGTCGAGGCGCCAATGCATTGCAGCTCACCGCGCGCCAGTGCCGGCTTCAGCATGTTCGAGGCGTCGATCGCACCCTCGGCGGCTCCGGCTCCGACCAGCGTATGAACCTCATCGATGAACAGGATGACGTCGCGGTTCTGTGCGATCTCGTTCATTACGGCCTTCAACCGTTCCTCGAACTGACCCCGATACTTTGTGCCAGCGATCACTGCCGCCATGTCGAGCGCCAGTACCCGGTGGCCCTTGAGGCTGTCCGCCACTTCGCCTCGCGAGATGAGCTGCGCCAGTCCTTCCACGATCGCCGTCTTACCTACGCCGGGCTCGCCGATCAATACCGGGTTGTTCTTCTTGCGTCGCGAGAGGATCTCCATCACACGCTCGATCTCCTTCTCGCGGCCGATCGTTGGGTCGAGCTCACCGGCCCGTGCTAGCTCTGTCAGGTCCCGGCAAAAATGGTCCAGAGCAGGCGTCTTCGACTTCTTTTCCTTGGTGCTCGGCCCCGCCGCGGCACCCGGACCGGGGCTCGGCATATCGGTTCCCAACAGCTTCAACGTCTGCTCGCGCGCCTGCTCCAGCGTCACGCCCAACGACTCCAGCACCTGGGCCGCGACCCCCTTCTCTTCCCTGAGCAGGCCCAGCAGCAGATGCTCGGTGCCGACATAGCTATGGTTCAGGTCGCGGGCCTCAGCCACTGCGAATTCGAGGACCTTCTTGGCCCGGGATGTGTAAGGCAGCTCTCCCATCGTCGCCCCGGCCTTGCCCTTCCTGACTTGCTCCTCGGTCCGCTCCTGTATCTGGTCTAGGTCGACGTTCAAGTTCATCAGCACGGCCGCCGCCACGCCCTCGCCTTCACGGATCAGCCCCAGCAGGATATGCTCGGTGCCGACATAGTCGTGCTGGAGCCGGACGGCCTCCTCGCGCGCCATAGCGAGAACCTTGCGAACCCGATCGGTGAAATTGTAGTTCATTTAACCCTCATCGCGCCCAGGATCGGGCACCACCACACGGTTGATCTTGGTTATCAGCTACCAGGGGAGGGCTCGGCCTCCGCCAGTGCTGAACGCACGTAGATTGCGCGCTGGATGTCAAGCTCCGGACCTGAAAGCGTACCTGCGCCGCCGGCCTCCTCCAGGTGAGCGTTCTGGGCAAAGATCATAATGCGGTTCAACACGTATACCCTAGGCCCAGCAATTAGTTTCAGGGAGAGGCCGAGGCGGACGCCGGAGAGGAGGTTCATCAATTCGTCGAAGCCAAGGGAGCGGGCGTGGCAAAGGAGCCCGAAAGCCCGCCAGACCTTGTCCTCAATGACGTTTGGCGCGTCGCGGACGAGAACGGCGCGGGCTTGACGTTCGTACTCGACGACTTGGCCGACGATCTTCTGGAGGTGATCGATCAGATCCTCCTCGCTCTTGCCAAGCGTGGTCTGGTTCGAGATCTGGAAGAGGTTGCCGACGACCTCGGATCCTTCGCCGTACAATCCCCTGAAGGTCAAGCCGACTTGAGAGATGCCCTGCAGGACTTTGTTGATCTCCTTGGTGAGGACGAGCCCCGGGAGGTGGATGAGAACCGACGCGCGCAACCCCGTGCCGCAGTTTGTCGGGCAGGACGTCAGGTGACCGAACTCATGATGGAACGCGTAGGGCAACTGGCTGCCGAGTTCCTCGTCCAGCGAGTCGACCAGTTCCCAGGTCCGCCGGGGGCTGAAGCCGCTGGTGAGGCTCTGCAGGCGCAGGTGATCCTCCTCGTTGATCATCAAGCCGACGGGCTCGTCGCTGGAAGCGACGAGTGCCGAGGAGGAAGGAGCCTCGCTGCCGTCCTGACCGACGAGCTCACGACTGACGAGATGGCGTTCGAGGAGCAGTTGACGTCCCCGTGAGTCGAGGCGGTCGATGTTGACGAAGATGCCGTTGGCGACGGGTGGTGTTCGATCGAGCACATCTTGAACAGTCGACAGTATGGCTTCCCTATCGGCCGGTTTCGCGCGCACGGAGAACGGATAGCCTTGCAGGTTGCGGGCGATACGAACCCGAGTCGAGAGGACAATGTCACAGTCAGGCCCGCTGGCATCGAGCCAGGCGAGTCCGAAGTCGGGAATGGAGCGAAAGTCGAGTGGAATCATGCGTCGATCGCCGCCTCCAGCTCTCGGATCTGGTCGCGGATCATCGCGGCACGCTCGAAATCCTCGGCTTCCACCGCTTGTTGCAGCTTGCGGCGCAGTCCTGCGAGGCGGGCGGCGCGGTCTGCCGCCTCGCTGGCCGGCGGAACGTAGACTTTGCCGAGGTGGTAAGTCGAGCCGTGGATTCGCCGCAGGATCGCCCGCAGCTGCGACTCGTAAACCGAGTAGCAGTGAGGGCAGCCCAGGCGTCCGCTTCGCCGGAAGTCATCGACGGTCGTGTGGCAATAGGTGCACGGACCGGCGACGACCCGCTCCTCCTCGGTGACCGCCGCCTGCCCCATCTGCGCGAGGAAGTCTGAGAGCGGCAGGTTCTTGGCGCTCCCGGCATCGAGTCCTTTCTCGGCCGCGCAGGAGGGACAGAGGTGGACCGTCGTCATCTCGTTGTCGACGATCTGCGTCAGGTGGACTTCCGCCTCGTTTTGGCCGCAGTTATCGCACAGCATCAGGTAATGGTCTCGTGTTCTGCCAAAGAATCGGAAACGGCATGCAATTTCCCGTCTTGAAGTCGAAGTACCCGGTCCGCCCGCCCCGCGAATTCGAGGTTGTGCGTGACCAGCACCACGGCGAATTTGCGCTCGTCGCGGAGCCGGAACAACAGGTCGTGCAGCCCCTCGGCCGTTTGGTTGTCCAGATTGCCGGAAGGTTCGTCGGCCAGGAGGACCAGCGGGTTGTTGGCCAGCGCCCGTGCCACAGCCACACGCTGCCGCTCGCCTCCCGACAGCTGGGGCGGCTTGTGTCCGGCTCGCCGCTCCATCCCCACCGCCTGCAGCAGGGCCTTGGCCCGGGCCTCTGCCTGCGAGCCCTCGACGTCACCAATAAGCAGGGGCATCATAATATTCTCAAGTGCGCTGAACTCCCGCAACAGGTGGTGGAACTGGAAAACGAAGCCAATGCGCTGGTTGCGGGCTTCGGCCAGCTGTTGTTCGGCCAGTCCGGAGAGGGGCTGGCCTGCCAGGTAGACTTCGCCGGCCGTTGGCCGGTCGAGTCCGCCCAGGAGGTGAAGCAGGGTGCTTTTCCCTGCACCGCTGGCACCGACCACTGCCACCACTTCACCGGCCTTCACCTCTAAGTCGACCCCTTTCAGGATCGGGAGTTCCGATCCGTCGCTGTCCCGGAAGGACTTGAAGAGGTCGTGAGTGGCGATGGCCGCGCTATTCATGACGAATCGCCTCCACCGGTGTCAGGCGCGCGGCCTGTCGCGACGGGTAGATGGTGGCGGTAAAAGAGATCAGGATGCTAACCACGACGATCAACGCGACGTCGAACGGGTTGAGTATTACAGGGATCCGGCTGATCAGATAGACGTCTCCGGGCAGCGAGATCAGCCCGAAGTAATCGATGGCCCAGGCTAGGGTCAGCCCGCCGAACAAACCCAGCAAGGTGCCGGCGACTCCGATAATCAGCCCCTGCAGCATGAAGGTCCTCAAGATCCTGCGAGAGGTAAGGCCCATCGAGCGCAGGATCCCGATCTCTCTTGTCTTGTCGGCCACCACCATGATGAGGGTGGAGACGATGTTGAAGGCGGCGCCGAGGACGATGAGGGCCAAGACCAGTGCCATGCCCATCTTCTCGAGCTTGAGTGCCGAGAAGAGCCCCTCGTTCATCCGCTTCCAATCTCTGAGCGTGTAGGGGTAGCCCAGCTCGGTCTGCATGCGGCGCGCATCGGCGTCCGCCTGCCACGGATCGGTGACCCAAAGCGCCAACCCGGTCACCGCGTTCTCCATACCCAGAAGATCTTGAGCCGCGGCCAGAGGCACGTAACCCATCTGGTTGTCGTACTCGAACATCCCGCTCTTGAAGAGACCGACGACCTCGAACTTCTTGAATTTGGGTATGAAGCCGGCGGCTGTGAGCTCGGCGCCGTGGGCCGAGATCAGGCTTACCGTGTCCCCGGGATAGACGAGGAGACGGTCGGCCAGGCGGAAACCGAGCACGATCCCCGGCAGCCCGGACTCAGTGTTCTCGAAGTCCCATGAGCCAGTCAAGAGTTGTTCCGCGAGCCGTTGCGTCGCATCGGCCTTTATGCCGCGCAGCGCCACACCCTGCTGGTAATTCACGTCCTGGAAAATCAGCGACTCGGTGTACACGAACGGTTCGGCGATCGTTACCGCGGCGTCCTGGCGGACGTGCTCGAGAGGCTGCTCCCAGTCGTCCAGCCTCAGCCCTTCCCCAAAGGTGAGGACCATTATGTGCGGGTTGGTGCCGAGAATGCGATCACGGACCTCGGTCTGCAACCCGGACATGACGCCGATCACCACGATCAGCGCCATCACACCCACACAGATGCCGCCGATGGCGATGATCGTTATCAGGTTCAGGAAGCGCGATCTGCTCCGCGCCTTCAGATTTCGGGCTGCCAGGTAGAGCTCCAGCGGCATGGCTCACTCCGGCCTGAGTGTTGGGAACAGGATCACCTCGCGAATCGAGGAACGATCGGTGAGGACCATCACCAGCCGGTCGATCCCGAGCCCCATGCCACCGGTGGGTGGCAGGCCGTACTCGAGCGCTGTGATGTAATCCTCATCGACCTGGTGGGCCTCCTCCCACCCTTCCTCCTCGCGCATGCGGACCTGAGCCTCGAAGCGCTCTCGCTGCTCGAACGGATCGTTCAGCTCACTGAACGCGTTGGCCAGCTCGCGGCCGGCGACGAAGACCTCGAAGCGCTCGGTCAGCGTCGTATCGCCACCGCGTTTGTGCTTGGCCAGCGGGCTCAGCTCCACCGGGTAGTCGTAGATGATGATCGGTCCACTCAGCTCATCTTCCACCAGAGCCTTGAACAGGCCATCGAGCAGAGCGGTCCTACCCTTCTCGTCGACGTCCTCTACACCCGCCTCGCGCGCCGCCTCGCGCAGCCCCTCCACGCCCAGGTCCGCCGCGCTCAACTTCCCATGCCGCTCGAGGGCCTCGTACCAGGCCAGTCGCGGCCAGGGCGGCTCGAAGTCGAGCTGCTTCCCTTCATAGGTGATGACGCTGGTGCCCTTCACCTCTTGCACAACGTGGTGGACCAGCGCCTCGGTCAGGTCCATCATGTCGTGGTAATCCGCGTACGCCTGGTATAGCTCCAGCATCGAGAACTCGGGGTTGTGCGTACGATCGATGCCTTCGTTGCGAAACACCTGCCCGATCTCATAGACACGCTCCAGGCCGCCGACGATGAGCCGCTTCAAGTAAAGCTCATCGGCGATCCGCAGGTACAGCTCGCGGTCGAGCGCCCGGTGAAAGGTCGTGAAGGGCTGCGCAGTTGCGCCGCCGTACACCGGCTGCAGAATGGGTGTCTCGACGTGCAGGAAGCCACGATCGTCGAGAAAGCGTCGTATCTCGCGCAGCGCTTTCGTGCGGATGACGAACAGGTCCCGCACCTCGGAATGCACCGCCAGGTCGGCATAGCGCTGGCGATAACGGCTCTCCACATCGCCGAAGCCGCCGTGCTCGATCAATTCGCCCGACTCGTCCGTCTCCTCTTTCCCGTACGGCAGGGGCCTGACCGTCTTGGCCAGCAGTTGTAGGTCGTCGGCCCGCAGCGTGATCTCGCCGGTACGCGTCTGAAACATTGGGCCTTCTACTCCGATCCAATCGCCGAGGTCAAGAAGCTTGACCAACTCGTAACCCTCGTCGCCCAGTGTGTCCTGGCGGAAGTAGACCTGCAACTTACCAGTACGGTCCTCCAGGTGGGCGAAAGTCGTTTTGCCGTGTGGTCGCAGTGAGCGGACACGGCCCGCGAGTCGCGACTTAACGGCGCTTTCGCCGGACATGGCTTCGTAGTCGCGCAGCGCCGCCGCGGCCGAGGTCGTCGGCTCGTAGCGATAGGCGTACGGCTCGATTCCCAGTTCCTGCAGGCGTTGCAGCTTTTCTTGCCGCGCCTTTATGACGTGCTGCGCCTCACCCGTTTCAGTCATTCTGATCTAGCCCCGTGTCGCTTCAAGTAGCCGATGATGAACCCGTCGAGATCACCCTGCATAACACGTTGCACGTCCGGTTGCTCGACGTTGGTGCGATGATCCTTGACCAACGTGTAAGGCTGGAACACGTAGGAGCGGATCTGGTTTCCCCAAGCGATCTCGGTCTTCGCCTCGTCTATCTTCTCGCGTTCTTTCCGCCGCTCCTCGAGCGCCCGCTCGTAGAGCGCTGCCCTCAGCATCTTCATTGCGGTGTTCTTGTTTCGATGCTGACTGCGCTCCTGCTGGCACGAGACGACAATCCCGGTTGGGACATGGGTAATTCGCACCGCAGAGTCCGTCTTGTTTACGTGCTGGCCACCCTTCCCCGATGCGCGGTAGGTATCGACGCGCAGGTCCTCGGGAGCGATATCGACCTCGACGGCGTCGTCGATAACCGGATAGACGAAGACGGAAGCGAAAGAGGTGTGACGTCGAGCCTGCTGGTCAAAGGGTGAAATGCGAACGAGGCGGTGTACCCCTTTTTCCGCCTGCAGGTACCCGTAGGCGTAGCGGCCGGTGATCTCGAGGGCGACCGATTTGATCCCTGCCTCTTCGGCCGGGACCAGGTCGAGGATGGCGACTTGGAAGTCATGAGACTCGGCCCAGCGCGTATACATGCGCATGAGCATCTCGGCCCAGTCTTGTGAATCGGTGCCGCCAGCACCCGGGTGGATGGTAAGAAGGGCATCGCGCTCTGCGTCGGATCCGCGGAGCATGTTGCGGAATTCGAGATCTTCGACCTGCTTAGCTAATCGCTCTACCTCGCCGCGGAATTCCTCCTCCATCTCGGAGTCGCCCTCGGCGTCGATGAGTTCGCCGAGCTCGACCAGTTCGCCGGACTTCTGATGGAGCCCATCCCACGGTTCGATCCAGCTCTTGAGCTCGTTGAGCTCTTGCATCACCGTGCGCGCCGCGTCGGCATCCTCCCAGAAGCCGGGTGCTGTCGTTTGCCCTTCCAGAGCGCGAGCTTGGCGCCGCTTACCCTCTACGTCAAAGATACCCCCTGAGCTCCTCGAGTCGCTCTCGCAGCTCCTTGAGTAGGCCCAGCTCAGTCGCTACCGCCATGACCTTACCTTTCCTCTTGACGATCTACTGTCAGTAATCGTTCTAAGTTCATTCACCACAAACGATAAGGCCGCCCGAGCGGACGGCCCCAGCTCCCTGTGAAAGATATCCGACCGACCCAGGCGCGGTCAACCTGTCGGCCCGTCGTGGCCGCATCAGGCACTGCGGCGCGTCGAGCCACGTGCGACTGCCCGGTGGCCCCTGGTCAGAAGACCTTCTTGCCCTTGGCGAGGATCTCGTTGAGCGCATCCCGGAAGTAGGGTGTGCTCTTAGCGACCTCGATTCCGACCTGCTCAACGTACTCCTGCCACGACTTTCTGAGCTCTTCCTGGAAGAGCTCTTTCAAGCGCCCCTCACGCAACCCGATCTCGAGTCGCTCCGGGTGATAGGCGGCGACGTCTGAGATCAGCGCACGGGCCAGGCGGCGGGCGCGTGACTCCGGATCAGGCTGCCCGAACGGCTTACCGGTAGCCGGAGCTTCCGCTTGCGGTGCCGGCGGCGGCGGTTCTGGCGGCGGAGGCGGTGGAGCCGCGATCGCCGGTTCCGGGGCCGGCTCGGGTGCAGGCGGTGGAGGCGCAGCCGGCGTATCGGGAACTGCCGCCTGAGGAGGTGGCGGAGCGGCTGCCGGCCCGGGAGCTGCGACGGCGGGCTGGGCGGCGACGGCCACCTGCTTCCCTTCCGCTACGACCTCGAAAACGCCTCCACATACCGAGCAGCGTGCGCGGACGCCTTCGGCTGGCACCTTGCGGGGGTCGACTCGGAATACGGTTTTGCACTGTGGGCAGGAGACGTTCATGGTCCTTCCTTCATGGCTTCCGTCGTCAGCTCCGTCGACTGGCCGCCAAGGGGGTCACGTTGACCGTGACGACGATCGACTACGAAGATCGAGCCCTGCTTGGTCTTCGCGTAGGCCTTCATCTCTGTTGCCAGCTCACCGACTTGGGCAGTATGGGTGAAGCACTTGTCGGAATTCGTGACGACACCGATTGAAAGCGTCATCAGGGGGATGCGGTGCAGTTGTCCGCGACGGTCCTTACCCCAGAAAAAGCCAGCGCGTCTGTCTTCTTCGGAATACTGGAAGGGTATGAGCGTATCGAAGATCGAGATGGTCTCTCGGCAACACACTTCGAAAATATCCAGCGATACGTTGAAGATGAAGTCATCACCACCGATATGGCCGATGAAGCCCGACGGAGCGAAAGCCTTCACCACATCGCGGAGGATCTTCGAGACCAAGAAGATCACGCGATCGCCGTGGTGGTAGCCGTAACGGTCGTTGAATTCCTTGAAATTGTCTATGTCGGCGTAGCAGACCGCAAAATCTTCTTCCGCAGCCAGGCGGGCTCCGATGTCCCGTTCGATCATCGCGGTACCTGGCAGGCGTGTCGTTGGGTGGACTCCCACGTCCCGCTCCGCACGTCGGACGACCGTGTTCAACCGCAGAAGCTTCTCGCGCTGGTCCATGGTGTGCTGAAGGAAGTCGTCGGCCCCGGCATCGAGGACCCGCTCGATGATCTCGATCCCCGCTTTATCCGACCACACTATTACCGGCACGATGGCGCTGAACGGGTCCGACCTGAGGCTGCGTATCAGCTCGCAGATTTCCGCGATCTCTCCATCGCCGTCCAGGACCACTAGCGCCGGATGCCCCCGGTTGACCGTGGCCAGCACGTCAACTGCGGACCGGGCCGTTACCACCCTAGACTCCCGTCCGGCCACATGGTCCGATAGGCCCTGTGGCGGTGGTGATTCGGCGGAGGAATAGTATACGATTACCGGTGGTAGCGGCATGATCGCGAAGTGATTAGTCGCCTACCCAACACTAACCTGCTGAACTTACTAGGGCCTGATTACCCCGTCTAGGGCTCTGTAACCCCGGGGGATCGACCTGTTCCAACGTCACTCGTGGAGGCCCAGGTCCAGCTCTCGGACCGCGCGATTCACCTTGACTACCTGGACCTTGACCCGGTCGCCTAGCCGGAAGCGCCGCCGTTTGAGCTCACCGACCAGGGCGTACTCTTCCTCGAGGAAATGGTAGTAGTCGTCTGCCAGTTGGCTGACGTGGACCAGCCCTTCGGCGAGGACGTCGTCGAGCAGCACGAACATACCATAAGATGTTACACCGCTTATTGTTCCATCGAACACGTCGCCCAGGTGCCGCTCGAGGTACTCCATCTTCTTGAGCTCCACCGACTCTCGCTCGGCCTCCATCGCCTGACGTTCCCGGGCCGACGAGTGTCGGGCCGTCGCACCCAGCTGATCCGCCAGTTCTTCGGGTACGGCACGCCCTTCCAGTAGCGCCAGGCGGACGATCCGGTGTGCCACGAGGTCTGGGTAGCGGCGGATCGGCGAGGTGAAATGGGTGTACGCCGGGGACCCGAGACCGAAGTGTCCTGCCCGCTCGGCGCTGTAGCGCGCCTGCTTCATGCTCCTCAGCACGAGGGTCGAGACGACGGGCTCCTCGGGCCGGCCTTCGACGCTGGTGAGTAGGCGTTGCAGGGCGCGGGGCGTCGTGTCTGCGTCTCGCGCCAGCTTGAGCCCCAAACCGGCTATGAACTCGCGCAACCGTTCGAGCCGGTCGGGCTCGGGCGCCTCGTGCACTCTGTAGATGAAGGGCGCTCCCCTGCTCTCCACGGATCGCGCCACCGACTCGTTAACGAGGATCATGAACTCCTCGATCAGCCGGTGACTGTCGAGTCGCAGGATACGCTGCACGGTGGTCGGTTCACCGGCCGAGTTGACTATCACGCGTGCTTCCGGCAGATCGAAGTCGAGGCCTCCACGTGCCTGCCGTCGCTCGCGGAGGCGGAGCGCCAGGCTACGCAGGTCTCGAAGTGATTCGCGCAGCTCCTCATCGGCCGTGCGCTCGCCATCGATTATCTGCTGCGCTTCTTCGTAGGTCAACGCGTAGCGGCTGCGTATCACACCGTCGGTGAACTTGACCGAAGTGACCTCGGCCGCCGAGCTCAGTTCGAGAGAAACCGACAGCGTGATGCGGTCCTGGTCGGGCATTAGCGAACAGAGGTCGCTGGAGAGCGGCTCTGGCAGCATCGGCAATACGCGATCGACGAGGTACACGCTGGTTCCTCGGTTGAGCGCTTCCTTGTCGACGCGTGAGCCGTCGGGGACGAAGTGCGAGACGTCGGCGATGTGAACGCCAACGCGCCAGCGATCCGAGGCCAGGCGCTCGATGGAGATTGCGTCGTCGTGGTCCTTGGCGTCGGCGGGGTCGATGGTGAAGGTCAGCGTCCCGCGGAAGTCGGTTCGCTCTCCTAGTGCGATTCGGCCAGCGAATTCTGCTCTCACTTTCTCGGCCTCGTCCAGCACATCTCGAGGGAATTCGGCCGGCAACTCGTGGGAGTGAACGATCGCCAGCACATCGACGCCGGGCTCACCTGGTCGACCGAGGATCTCGACGACCTCGCCCACCGGGTCGTGATGGTCGCTGCCCCAATCGACGATACGCGCCACCACGATGAAGCCGTCTCCCGCTTTGCCGCCGGCCCTCGCTGGTATGAAGACGTCGCGGTGGATAGCGCTTTCGAGCGGCACGAGGTAGGAATAGCGACCCGACCGGTGGTACACACCGACCACCTTAGTGCGAGCGCGTTCCAGGACCCTGACGATAGTTCCCTCCGGTTTGCGGCCGCGCCGCCGGCGCTCGACACGTACTACGACGCGGTCGCCGTCGTAGGCGTCCTTCAGCTGTGAAGACGCGACGAACACGTCTTCGCCGCCATCCTCGCGGATCACGAACCCGTGCCCGGCACGAATCACCTGCAGGCGTCCCACGGCTAGGTTGATGCGATCGGGAAGCGCATAGCGGCGACGCCGCACGCGATAGACCTCGCCGGCTTCTTCCAGCTGACGAAGTAACCGCTTGAGCCGGCGGTACTCGCGGGCATCGACCTCCAGCGCTCGGGCAATCTCCTTCAGCCGCACGGGCCGTTGGGCGCGCTCGCGCAGATAGCGGATGATGGACTCTTTCTCGAGCATGAAGAAATGGCCCAGCGGAGAGGGCGGCGACTTCGTCGCCGTCCGCCAGGGCGCTAGAAGATTATGCCGAAACTCACCTGCACGGCGTCTTCACCGGTCGCCGAACTAATCTCGTCGAACCCACGACTGAGATCGAGGTAGAACCAATCGTAGGTGACTCCCAAGCCGAGCGTCGGCCCACCGAATCCGGTGTCCAGGAAGGCGTAACCCGCCCTTATGAAGAAGAGATCGGTAACTCCGAATTCCGATCCGATCATCACCTCGGGGGCGCCGAGGTCCCTCGTCTGGTCTTCGAGGTCCAAGGTCAGGACGAGCGTTACTAAGGAATCTGCAGTAAACGCAGAAAGCGCCTGGTAGGCAATTCCCACGCGCACACGGGTCGGCAACGGATCGTCTTCGTCCTCGCCCTGCAGTGGAAACCCGAGGTGGCGTAGCGATCCGCCTAGTGACAGCGGCACGCCTGCGACCCCGTCCCAAATCAGCCCAAAATCGAACGCATGGGTCGTGCGCGTAAACGACTGCGTTCCGGCGCATACGCCGTCGCAGCGGAAAATCAGCTGGATCAGCTTGTAGTTAATGCCAAACTCTAACGGCCCTGCGATCCGGGTCGCATAGGTGACCAGGAATTCTTGATTGCGGAAGTTGATCGTGCCGGTCACTGAGCCGCCGGGGTCGGTGCTCGTAAGCTCTCCGTAGTCGACCAGGTAGTAGGTGAGACCGAACGTGCCTATGGAACGCATCGGCCAGGCAAGCGAGAGTACATCACTTCTGGTGTCGAACGCCGACTCGCTGTGGTTAAACAGCAGCCGACGGTCTGCCATGCTCGCTACGCCGGCGGGGTTCCAGAGTACGAGCTCACCGATTCCGCGCATTCCGGTTACGGCGCCACCCATACCGACGGCACGGGCCCCAACGGGCAGCAGAAGGAACTCCGCACCCTCGGACGGAGCGCCTCCGGTCGGCGGCTCCTGGGCCGCCGAGAAGGACGGGCCAGCCAGTGCTGCCAGAGTGGCGAGTGCAGCGGCGTTAGAAAGGTTCAGCCTCATCTATCAACAGCACCGGGATACCGTCGTCAATTCTGTACCGGAGCCGGCAGGCATTGCACAGAAAGACGGCTTCCTCCGGCCGGTATTCCAGTTTGCCAACGCACTTCGGGCAGGCCAGTATCTCCAGCAACGACTCGTCGAACGTTTCGTTTCCCATGTCTACTTATCTTAACCCTGGTTCGAGTTGTGTCCACCTTTTGAGGGCGGTGGCAGCGCGAAGCCCAGTTGGCGCAAGCTGGCCCGCTTGCGCCGCCACCCTGCGAGGACCTTTACTCGCAGCTCGAGATAGACTTGGCGGCCTATGAGGTTCTCGATCTTCCTGCGCGACAGCTCGCCGATTTTCTTGATCGCCGAGCCGCCGCGACCGATGATTATCCCCTTTTGGCTCTCCTTCTCCACGTAAATGACGATTCTTATGAAGACCGGGTCCCGTTCCTCGCGGAACTCGTCGACCCTGCACATGACGCTATACGGGATCTCTTCCCTGTACGTTTCCATGCAGGTTTCTCGCACGTACTCTTCGGCGAAGAACCTTAGCGACTGAGTGGCGCTATCGTCCTCGGGGAAGAGGGCCGGTGATTCCGGCAGGAGTGGGACGACATATCCCAACAGATCATCCAGCCCCTCTCCCGTCTTTGCCGACACTGAAATCGCATTCCAACCCCGCACCTCGACCTCTTCGATTAGTCGTGCCTCGCTTGCTGCATCGAGCAGGTCTCTCTTGTTGATGGCGACGATCGTCGGTACCGAACGTAGGCCGATCAGATCGCTGCTCTCCGCGTCCGGGATCGTGTCGGGTTTCGTGCCATCGACGATGAAGGCTACGACATCAGCTTCGTCGAGCGCCGCACCGGCAGCCCAGCGCATCGCCTCCTGCAGCTCGTAGCGTGGCTCAATGAGACCGGGCGCGTCGATGAAGAGGACCTGGTAGTCTTCCGTGGTCAAGATGCCCGAGACGCGTTCCCGCGTCGTCTGTGCCTTCGACGAGACGATGCTCAGGTGCTCGCCGACCAGCGCGTTGAGCAGGGTCGACTTGCCGACGTTGGGACGTCCGGCCAGGGCGACGTAGCCGCAGCGGAACCGAGCGCGCGCCTCTTGGTCGAGGTTGCTGTCCAATAACGTCTCCTGCTGTAAGCTATTGCCAGAAATAAGGATAGGGGGGGCAGCCCTGAGGTGTCAATTGAACATCGGACATCGGACCTTGAACTCCGAGGGATAGGCTCGAGGTTCGACGTTCAAGGTTCGATACGAGAAACGCCGCTACACGCGAGGGCGTCTAGCGGCGTTGCGGATGATAGGGCCGGCGGCGTCCTACTCTCCCACGGGCTCGCGCCCGCAGTACCATCGGCGCTGAGGGGCTTAACTACCGAGTTCGGGATGGGATCGGGTGTTTCTCCCTCGCTATGGCCACCGGACAAGCCGGTGAGCAGTGAGCGGTGAGCAGTGGGCGGTGGGTTCGAA